>CAYTOD010000013.1:38851-65293 GCA_964439315.1 uncultured Mycobacterium sp.
GGGTGCGGATCTCCTCGTGGCTTATGCCCTGCCCGAGACCCCAATCCACCCGCTCCGCGCGCTCGGCGCGCGCGGAGCCGGTGAGGCCCTCCAAGAGATCCTCGACGGTGGTCATCGCGCACCCTCCCACTGGCCGTACCCACCCGACCGCGGCCGCCAGCCGCCGAAGACCGCGGGGACGGTGTCCGGGTTGTTTCGATGCACCAGTGCAGCACCGGCCAAAGCAACCGCCGTCGCGCTCAGCACCCAGGCCAGCAGGACCGCCACGCTGTGAGCGGCGCCGGTGCCGCCGAAGTACACGATGCGGCGCACCGCTTCGGTGCCGGCGCCATTGGGCAGCACGCCGTTGAGTGCGCGCCAGAAGGGCGGCAGCAGGTCGGCCTGGTAGGCGCCGCCCGCCGACGGGTTACCGAGGACGACGAAGATCAGGACGGTCAGACCGATGCCCATGGTGCCCAGCAGGGTCTGCAGCGCGATGGCCACAGTCGATGCCGACATCGTCACCAGTACACCGACACCGACGACCTCCCAGAAGTGTCCGCCGAGGGCGCCGAGAACCTTTTCGGCGATCGCCGCGCCGCCCAGGCCGGCCAGCAGGGCATACGGCACGGTGGCACCGATGCGCCACAGCGCGCGGGGCAGGTTCCCCGGGCGCGGGCCCTTGGCGACGCCGAGCATCGAGGCGAACAGGTAGCCGCCCACGGCCCAGCCGGTGACCAGATAGAAGCCGGACATCCCACGGCCGTCGCCGTTGGTCAACGGGACGACATCCTCGACCGTGACGGTGCGGTGCTGCGCCTGAGCCGCCTGGGTGAACGCACTCTGGACGGCGGCCGCCCGCGACGCACCACCGCCGGAGGCGACCAGGAGATGGTCGGAGGTTCCGGCGGGGTCGACCACGTACACCGCGGAGGTTTCGGCGCGGCGCAGCGCCTCGCGGGCGTCGGCCTCGGTGGAACTGGTCGCGTGCACGGGTTGGCCGGCAACGGCGTTGAGCGAGCCGACCACCTGGGCGGCCACCGGCGGAGGCGCCACGACGGTGACGGGGATGTTGTGCGGCGCCGGGGCGTGGAACGCCCCGAGATAGGACAGGACGAAGGCCAGCTGAAGCAGCAGTGCGCTCAGTGCGAGCCCCAGGGTTGCCGGCGAGATCGCGTCGAAGAAACGATCCCGAAGAGTCTCGGGAGCTTCAGGTGCGGCGTGCTTGGGGGCCGCAGCAGTTGTCGTCATCGGACTTACTCCTCTCCGGATGTCGGAGATCGTGCGGTCGCCGTCGTTCGGCGACGCTTCCTGTTGCCAGTCTGCGTACGTGGCGGACGCCCGGAAATGGCTGCGCTGCCAAAGGCCACCAGCGACGATTTGTACTCAGAGCCAAAAGAGACGCCCATCACGGCGAGGCAAAAGTCGCTCCACCTGGCAGTTAAGGGTTACCGTCATGGCGTGGGAACCAATAATGCGGCGGCACCCCTCCAAAGGGTCGCCGACCGCTACATGCAGGATTTCGACCGCCACATCGATGTGCTGGTCGCCACAATGCAGGACCGGATCGCCGAGTATCACGCGGTGCCGGTATCGGAGATCCGGGAGTTCGCCGAGGCGATCGTCCCCGTCGTCGTCGCCCAACTGCCCGCGATGACGGTCGATCCTCTCGACGTGGAACCCTTGGGCGATCTCGCGCGCCTCCGGGCCGAACAGGGATTTCCGCCGGAGGCCCTGACCCGCAGCATCCAGATCGCCGCCCGCGAGATCCTCCGCGTGGTGGACGAACTCGGCGCCGAGGAGGGCCTGGATGCCAAGGTCATGCTTCAGATTCATGACTTGAGTTGGCAATTCGCCACCGATGCGGCCGCGGTGATCGCAGCCATCAATCACGAGATCGCGCTGGAGACGGGCCGGCGCGAGAGCGGCCGCCGCGCGGACTTCCTGCGTGCGGTGTTGCGCGGCACCCTGCCGCCTCAGCAGATCAAGGTGGAGGCAGGCGATTTCGATCTCGACGCGGCGATCACCTACTACCCGTTGCGCGCGCGACCCTCGAGTGGCAACGGTGAGAACCGGATATCGCTGCTGATCCAACGCACCTGCGCCACGCACACCCACCGGCCGGTCCTGGCCCTCGTCGACGGCGACGTCGTCGCGATCGCCCCGCAACCGCCGACCGTCGGCGATGCCGCGTCGATGCTGATCGCCGTCGGAGATCCCGCCCCGCTGACATCCATCGCGGAATCATTCCGGGCGGCGACGCTGGCGCTGGAGACCGGCCTGGCCTTCGGGCGGACGGGCACCGTGACGCTGGCGGATCTCGGGGCGCTGCCGACGATCCTGCTGGCCGGCGATTTCACCGCCCTGCTCCAGAGGCGGCACTTCTCCGAACTGGACAGCGATCAGGGATCGAATGCCGACATCGCCCGCACCGTCTGGGCCTGGCTGGAGTGCGACCAGAACGTCGACGAGGTCGCGAGTCGGATGCACGTCCACCGCAACACGGTGCGCTACCGGCTGACCCGATTCAAGGAGCTCACCGGACTGGACCTGCGCGAGACCGACGGCCTCATCACCGCATGGCTGTCGCTGGGCCGCCGGATGGCAGCCGGGTTGCTGTGACGGCCGATCTCAGCCGTGCGATTCGCCCATGTTGATCGACAGCGGACGGCGGAAGAATCGGGTCATCCACAACAGCAAGGCGATTCCGATGCAGAACCAGATGATGCCGTAGTGGGTCGACTCCGGCGATAGGTGCAACCACATCACCACGGTCAACATCACGCCGATGCCGGGCAGGATGACGTTCCGGAAGATCTGCCACGGGGTGTGGACCTCCCGGCGCCGGATGGCGAAGTAAACGATCACCGTCAGGTTGACGAAGGTGAAGGCGATCAGCGCACCGAAGTTGATCAGCGAGGCCACGAAGTCGAGGTTGAACTCGATGGCCAGCAGGGACACCGCGCCGACGAAAAGAATCGCGTACGACGGGGTCTGGAAGCTCGGGTGCAGGTGACCGAAGAACTTCCCGACGGGGCCCTTGCCATTGCGCCCCATGACGTAGAGCAGGCGTGAGACCGACGCGTGCGAGGCGAGGCTGGAGGCCATCGTCGCCGCGAACGCCGCGGCGGTCAGCAGGATCTTGAACAGGTGTCCGCCCACGTTGAAGGCGATCTCCGGTAGCGCACTGTTCTCCAGGGACTCCTCGCTGAAGCCGGAGACATCAGGGAACAGCGACTGGGTGAACCAGGCGGTGACGAAGAAGATGCCGCCTCCGATCAGCAGCGACAGCAGGATCGCCTTCGGCACGGTCGAGGTTTCCTTAGCCTCCTCGGTGTACATGGTGATCGCATCGAAACCGATGAACGAGAACGCCACGATCGTGGCCCCGGTCATGACGAGCTTGGGATCGACACCGTCATGCCAGATCGGTTGGGTGGAGAAAATGGTGCCATTGCCCATGCCGTCCATCAGGGACTTTCCGGCAAGAACCAGGAACACCCCGATCAGCACCACCGCGAAGACAACCAGCACCATGTTCGCCCGCGAGGTGTTGGTCATGCTGAACAGGCACAGCCCGGTGATCGCGGCGACGTAGACGACGACCCACATCCACTGCGGCACCTCGGGGAAGAACGAGAACATGTAGCTGCGGATGATCAGCGCGTTGACCATCGGCAGGAGCAGGTAGTCCAGCAGGGCCGCCCAGCCGATCAGGAATCCGAGGTTGGGACTCATGGTCGCCGAGGTATAGGTGTAGGACGACCCGGCGGAGGGGAATACCGCCGTCATCCGGCCGTAGCTGACGGCGGTGAACATCATGACGATCAGCGCGAGCAGGTAGGCGGCCGGGACGACGTTGTTGGTCTCGGTGGAGACGATCCCGAACGTGTCGAAGATGACCGTCGGCGTCATGTAGCCCAGACCGAGGCCGACGATCGACCACAGACCGAGGGTTCGGGCCAGTTGAGTGGTCCCCGTCGTGGACACCTGCGTCATCTCGGTTCCGCCATTCGTCAAGCCTCCCAGTGCGTCTCCCGTGACTACCACAATCGGGGGTGCCACCGGCGCTGTTTGGTCCGACCGCGCACCTCCCTGAGACTCCCTCGGGAGCCGATCAGCCGTGTTAGCGTCCTGATCCATGCGCTATGTCGTCGGTTACGGGCCTCGTCAACGCGGTCTGCACGGGGTGAATCTCGCGGCGACGCTGGCGCGCTCGTCGGGTGCGACGTTGGATCTGATCTCGGTGTTGCCCAGTGCCGCACCGACATTCCACATGTACTCGCCCGACCACGCCTTCAACGCCGAAGTCGAGGACCAGGGCCGGGAATGGCTGCAGGACGGCCTGGCCCACATCCCCGAGGGCGTGAACGCGGAGGTCGAGCTGCGCCACGCGGATTCGATCACGCAGGGGCTCCTGGACGCGGCCGCCGACTCCGACCGCGGCGAGGCGGCGATGATCGTGGTGGGCACCCACCACCGGGTCCGAGCCGGGAAGTTCCGGCTGGGCAGTCTGGCCGACGCCCTGCTGCACGCTTCGCCGGTGCCCGTCGCGCTCGCGCCCGCGAACTACCAGTACCACCCGGGCATCACCCGGATCACCTGCGCGACCGGGATGCAGCCGGGCGCCGAGGATGTGCTGCGCAACGCGATCCGCCTGGCGCTCGAATGGAAGGTGCCGCTGCGGCTGATGTCGTTGGTGGCAGTCGGCGGGAAGGTTCAGGACGACGAACGCCGGGAATGGACCGAGAAGGCCGAGCGGCACGCGGCGACGCTGGTCGAGACGGCGGCCGCGGCGCTGCCGGCCGACTGCCCGGTGACCAGCGTCGTGGCACACGGCAAGTCGCTGCAGAAGGCGGTACAGGCCCTGGACTTCGCCGACAGCGAGGTCGTCATGATCGGCTCCAGCCGTCTGGCGCAGCCCAAGCGGCTGTTCCTCGGACACTCGGCGAGCAAGATCCTGCGCGCGCTGCCCGTTCCGATGATCGTGTTGCCGCGAGACTGACTCTCCCGATGAACCTCTGCGTCCGCAGCCTCCTGGCTTCGACCCTCTCCCTGGTCGCCTTCGCACCGGTGGCGGCGCACGCCGACGAGCTCGACGACCAGTTCCTGGCCGGCCTGGCCAAGCAGGGCATCAACGGTCAGCCCGACCAGCTGATCACCCTGGCCCACCAGTCCTGCGACACCGTGGGTTCGATGAGCGGAATCGGCCCCTACTACCGGTTGATGTCGACCATCGGGCTGTCGCCGCCACAGGCGGCCAGCTTCCAGTCGCTGGCGATCAACACCTACTGCCCGGAGAAGAGCAGCTGGCTCAGTCCACCGGCCACTCTCCCGCAGTCCTAGCCGATACGCGCCGGGCCGATACGCGCCGGGCCGAGCCGACACGCGTCGGGTTATCCGAACGCACCATTCCGGGCGGGGCGCTGGTTAGGCTGCCGATGTGAACCTCGAGAAAGTGGTTTTCGGATTCTTCGTGCTTCTAGCGGCAACGCTGAATTTCGGCTTTTTCGTCGGTCCGATCAGCGACCCCGAGGTTCACAACTCCTGGGAGCTCCTGCTGGCCCTCCTCGTCGCAGTGATCGCGACGATCCTGAAATTCGGTGACAGCACCCAACTCGGCGCAGTCCATCTCGCGACCAGTCTGGTTGCGTTGCTTCAACTCGCCGCTGCGGCGGGCATGTGGGTGTGGGCCACGCAGGTGTCGGCAGAGGGCATGGATGGCCACGCCACCGCCAGCGTCGTCTCACTCTCCGGCGGGGCACTGTTGGCCAACCTGGTGTCCGTCACCCTGCTCGTCGTCGAAACCGCGACCTTCCGCCGCCGGTAGACCACGCCGCCGATAACCGATGACGAACCCGCTGAACCTGGTTCATCTCTGGACCCGAAAGCGGGGGGTGCGGCGCGTTCCGGTTGACATTCCGACCACGGTGCCCACCACCGAAGCGATCTTCCTGATCATGCGGCGAATGCGGTTGCCGCTCATCGTCGTCGTCACCACATTCAGCTTCTGCACCGCCGGGATGATGCTCATGCCGGGCGTCGACCCGGATGGAAACCCCTACCGGCTCAACGCTTTCGACGCGTTTTATCAGATGACCATCACGTTGACGACAGTCGGCTTCACCGAAGCGCCCTACCCGTTCAGCTACCCGCAGCGGATGTGGATGTCGATGTCAATATTCCTGCTGGTCATCAGCTGGGCGTACGCCATCGGTGTCTTCTTCGCGCTGGTCCAGAGCTCCACGTTCCAAAATGCCGTCGCCGCACAGCAGTTCCGCCGCCAGGTCCGCCGGCTGGTCGAACCCTTCGTCATCCTCGCCGGCTACGGGGATGCCGGCCGGATCGTCGGGGCCGAACTCGACGAGCAGTACCGCCGGTTCGTCGTCATCGACAAGCGTGACGAGAAGGTCCAGTCGGTGACCTCCGGACAACTCAGCTTTGACGTCCCCGCCATCGCAGCCGACTGCGCCGCACCGGCAGTACTCGGCATGGCCGGCCTGTCGCACCCGGAGTGCGAGGGCGTGCTGGCACTGACCAACGACGACGACACCAATCTCGCGGTGGTGATGGCTGCCTCGTTGTTACGGCCGGACCTGCCCGTGCTCGGCCGCTGCGCCCAGCAGCGCACCCCCGCCCGCATGGAGCATTTCTCGATCGGTTCGGCCATCAACGCCGACGACCGGTTCGGCGACTACCTCGCCCTGTCCATCCGCCAGCCGGTCAGTCAGCAACTGCTGCGCTGGCTGATGGACAACGACCAGGAGCAGTTGCTGCCCGCACGGCAGGACCTGGCCGCGCGCCGGTGGCTGGTCTGCGCCGACGGCGAGTTCCGTGACACCCTGCTGACCGACCTGACCGGCATCGGCGTCGACGTCGAACTCGTCGACCCCGCCGAGGCCGAGCCCGACGTCTCAGGCGCGGTGGCGTTCGTGGCCGGAACCGGCAACGACACGATCAACATCTCGCTGGCCGAACATGCCCGGCAAGCCAACCCGGACGCGTACCTGGTGCTCCGGCAGCAGAACAACTCCAAGAAGGCGCTGCTGGAATCGCTGAAGATCGATTCGGTCTATATCGCCACCGAACTCATCGCGCGAGAGGTCCTGGCGCGGATTCTCACCCCGGTGTTCTGGAGCTTCATCGAGCATGCGCTCGCCGGCGACGAACAATGGGCCACCCGGACACGGGACCATCTCGTGGACCGCTGCGGCCGGCGCACTCCCCAGCGGGAGACCATCACACTCTCCGCCGAGCAGACCCCGGCCATCGCAAACTGGTTGCGGCGCGGGCAGACTCTGACGGTCGCCGACCTGATGCGCCAACCCGACGACCGGTCGGTCATGCTGCCGCTGGCAGCCCTGGTGCTGGTGCGCAACGGCCAACCGCAGTTCACTCCCGACGAAGACACTCCACTGGCCCTCGACGACCAGGTGCTGCTGGTCGGAAAACCCTCGGGGTTGTCGGAGCTGGGCGAGATCTGCCACTACCCGGCCACTGTGGAGTACCTGGCCACCGGCCGCGAGGTTCCGCTCACCTGGGCGTGGGCCAAGCTGACCTCGCGACGGCGGGCGCGCACATAGCCACGTGACCATCGGCTGGAACACCTGGTCATCCTGCTGGAACAAATTGGCCGCTGTGCGCGACTATTGACGCATGGACTGCGCCATCGCCCGCGAGGCGTTGTCGGCACGTATCGACGGGGAGCTCGAACCGATCCCCGCGGCGCGGGTCGACGAGCATCTCGCCGGCTGTGAGCCGTGTCGTCAGTGGCAGACCGCGGCGGTCGAGCAGACCCAGTTGCTGCGCAGGTTGAGTGGCCGCTCACAACTGGCACCGGTGCGATCGCCGGCGCAGGTACGGCCTGAACCTGCACCCCGGCCGGGGATTTCCTGGCGCCGGTGGGCGCTGGGAACTGTCGGAGCACTTCAGATCGCTCTGGCGATCGCTCAGGGCCTGGGCGCGGATCTCGGTATTCCCCATGCCGAGTCGGCCGAGCATGTGCTGAACGAGTCCACGGCGTGGTCCGCGGCGCTGGGTGTCGTGATGGTGGCGGCTGCGGTCCGGCCGGTCATGGCGGGTGGGCTGATGTGGGTGCTCGGGACGTTCGCCGCATTCCTGGTCCTCTACGAGGTCACCGACACCGACAGCGGCAGGTCCAGTCTTGAGCGCCCGCTGACGCACCTGCCCGTGGTGGCCGGCGCCGTCCTCGCCCTGCTGGTGTGGCGCCGGGACCGCCCGGCGCACGGTCCGCAGCCCGGGCGGACCGCCGCTGCCACGCCCGATGACGCCGTCGGCTTCGATGAGATCGTCCTGCCCGACAGCGCATCCCGGGCGCGCCGCCGTGGTCATCTGCGTTCCGCGGACGGTTCTGCCGCCTGATCCGCGACGCCTTACAGCATCACAGCGAACATGATGGCCATACCGCTCGCCATGGCCAGCTGGCAGAGAACACCGATGCTGGAGTGCGAGTCGTCGTCGCCCGATTGCACCCGCGCAGTGATGAACCGGTAGAGCCAGTACACTGCGGCAGCGGCGAAACCTATGGTGCACAGCCAGTTCAGTGTCCCGATCCAGGTCGCCGGTTCGGCCCCCGGCTGAGCCGCGGCGGAGTGGCCCGCATGACCCGCGTGTCCCGCGTGGCCCCCGGAGCCCTCCATGCCGGGCATGTCGGCCATGGCCATCTCCGTGGAGGGTTCCCGCCGGCTCAGGGGCAGGCCGCCCATGGCGGCGTACATCCAGGCCATCGCCAGCATCATCAGCGTGTGGTAGCTGTTCGCCACCCGGTGACCGGAAGTCCTGGCGGTTACGACCGCGAACCAGACGGCGGCCAGAGCGAAGAAGATCATCGGCGCGCGGGTGGGGAGCTCGGCGCCACGCGGCCAGGCCATCACCGCCATGGCGACGGCCATGATGGCGTGCAACGAGTGGCTCACCATTCCGGCCTTGGACGATTCCCCGGCATGGCGGTGGCTGGCGATTGCCGAGACGCACACCGCGGCGCTGAAGACGAACAGCAGCGTCACCACCCACCTCAGGGCGAGGTCGTGGATCATGAGCGCGCTCCACTGCGCGGCGGACATGGTGTCACGGTCGATTAGTCGTCGGCCGACCGACGAAAGTTCCCGCCGCGGCAGCACCGGGAATCGCGCTCTACACTCACCGCCCATGGACTCAGCGCACGCCGCACTCACCCTGGGTCATTTCACCGCGGCCCTGGCCGGCGCGGTGTGCCTCGGCGGGGTCGTACTGGTGTTGATCACCGCCCGGCCGGACGATCGCGGGGTCGTCGATCCGGCCGCGTTCCGCACGCACCTGATGGTCGAGCGGTTCTCGGTGCTATGGCTGGTGGCATCGCTGGCCATGGTGGTGGTGCAGGCCGCTGCGGATGCCGGCGTCGCCGCGACCCGCATGCTGGCGAGCGGCGGTCTGACGGCCGCGCTCGGGGCCTCCGAGACCGCGCGAGCATGGGTTTTCACCGCCGTGTGCGCGGCGGCCATCACGGCTTTCTCACGCCTGACCGTGCGTTGGGAATGGCATGTGCCACTGCTGATTCCGGCAATCGTCGGTGTGGTGGCGGTTCCTGTGACGGGTAACGCCGGCCAAGGGCCCGACCACGACTATGCGACGAGTGCGGCGATCGTGTTCGCGGTGGCGATCTCGGTCTGGTCGGGGGTACTGATCCTCTGTGCGGCAGCCCCACCCGATCCGGCGGCGCGACGACGGGTGGCGATCACCGCAACCGTCGCTGCCGCGGTGGCCGGAGCCTACGGCGCCGCGTTGTTCATGCTCAGGGTCGGGTGGGGCAATCTGGCCTCCCGCTACGGCGCACTGGGCCTGATCGTGGCGGTCACACTGGCCGGCGGAGTGCTGGCGGATTCCCTTGCGCAAAAAGGCAACCGGAACCCAATGAGGTTCGCCGGGTCGGCGATGGCCGTGGCAGCGCTGGCGGCACTCTCGCTGATGGCCGTCGAGACCTCCCCTGTACTGCTGTCCACCCGGCCGACGGTATGGGACGTCCTGCTGGGCTACCAACTACCCGGTGCGCCGACACCGTGGACGTTGTCGACCTACTGGCGCTTGGACGCATTCCTGGGCGTCGCCGCGGCAGTTCTTGCCGGCGCCTACGTGCTTGGCGTGATGCGGTTGCGCCGGCGGGGCGACCGATGGCCCGCCGGGCGCACGGTGGCCTGGCTGGCCGGGTGCGCGGCAATGCTGCTGGCAACCAGTTCGGGTGTGCGGTCCTATGGCTCTGCCATGTTCAGCGTGCACATGGTCGAACACATGACGCTGAACATGTTCGTTCCGGTTCTCCTGGTCCTGGGGGCACCGGTGACCCTCGCTTTGCGGGTGTTGCCCAGCGCCCCAGCCGGTTCACTCCCCGGTCCGCGGGAATGGATTGTGCGCGCGGTTCATTCGCCCTTCACAGCGTTCCTGTCGAACCCCATAACCGCGTTCGTGTTGTTCGTCGGCTCGTTGTACGCCGTCTACTTCACACCGTTGTTCGACACCCTGGTGCGCTACCACTGGGGCCATGAATTCATGGCGCTGCACTTCCTGCTCACCGGGTATCTCTTCTACTGGGGCATCATCGGCGTCGACCCCGGACCACGGCGTCTGCCTTTCCTCGGCAGGCTGGCGCTGCTGTTCGCGATCATGCCGTTTCACGCCTTCTTCGGGATCGCGATGATGACGAGCGAATCCACCGTCGGAGGGAACTTCTACCGGGGCCTGGCCCTGCCCTGGGTGACCAGTGTCAATGCCGACCAGCACCTCGGTGGCGCAATCGCCTGGGGCGCAAGCGAAGTACCGCTGGTGATGGTCGTGATCGCCTTGGTGACACAGTGGGCACGCCAGGACAGGCGGACGGCGGCGAGGTCCGACCGGCACGCCGAGGCGGGCTTCGACGACGACATCGACGCCTACAACAACATGCTGCGCGAGTTGGCCCGTCAGCGGACCAGCGAGTAGTTGCCCTCCTCGGACAGCGCCTGCTGAACCTGTTCGTGACTGAGTAGGGCGGAGGACTCCACGTGAACCGTCGACGTTCCTCTGGGCTCGAGCTCCACCGTCACGCCGTCCACTCCCTCCAGAGCACTCAGAGCGCCGGTGACGTGCTTGACGCAGCTCTGGCAGTTCAGCCCGGTGACCGAAAACGTCTGACTCATTGCGATGTTCACTCCTTGGGGGGCTGGTCGTAACGGCTGACGTTGCGCAGCCGCAAGCTGTTGGAGACGACGAAGAAGGACGAGAAGGCCATCGCCGCGCCGGCGATCAACGGGTTGAGCAGTCCGGCGGCGGCGATCGGGATCGCCGCCACGTTGTAGCCGAAGGCCCACACCAGGTTCATCCGAATCGTGCCCAACGTGGCCCGGGCCAGGTCCAGTGCCTGTGGGACAGCACGCAAGTCGTCGCGCACCAGGATGATGTCAGCGGCGGCGATCGCGACGTCGGTGCCCCGCCCGATGGCCAGCCCGAGGTCGGCCGACACCAGGGCGGGGCCGTCGTTGATGCCGTCTCCGACCATGGCGACCACCCGGCCGCGTTCCCGCAGTTGCTCGATGACCTCGACCTTGCCCTCGGGCATCACCTCGGCGATGACGTCGTCGATGCCCACCCGGGCGGCAACCTGTGCGGCAGCCGCCGGGTTGTCGCCGGTGAGCAGCAGGGTTTGCAGGCCGCGTCGCTGCAGCGCCGAAACAGCCTCGGCGGCAGAGTCCTTGACCGCATCGGCCACCGCGATGGCGCCACACACCGCACCGTCCACGGCGACGAGAACGACTGTCTGACCGTCGGATTCACCCGCCCGCCGCGCGACCTCCACGGCTTCGGGCGCGTCCCCGTCCCGGGTGATCCAGGCGGGCCGACCCACCTCGACCCGGCGCGATCCCACCAGCCCGGTGACGCCGCGCCCCGGGAAGGCGCGAAAGTCCTCGACCGGATTGCGCACTTCGGTCGCGGCGAGGATCGCCGCGGCCAGGGCGTGTTCGGATCCGGACTCGACGGCCGCCGCGAGCGCGAGCAGCTCCTCGCGGCACCACCCCTGGGCCGGTGTCACCGCGGTGACGGCAAGGTGACCCGTCGTCAGGGTGCCGGTCTTGTCGAAAACCACGGTGTCGACGGCCCGAATGGCTTCCAGGGCGCGGTATCCCTTGAGGAAGATGCCCAACTGGGCGCCGCGCCCGGAGGCCACCATCATCGCCGTCGGGGTGGCCAGACCCAGCGCGCACGGGCAGGCGATCACCAGCACGGCCAGCGCCGCGGAGAAGGCCTTATCCGGTCCCGTGCCGGTCAACAGCCACCCCGCCGCCGTTAGAGCGGCGATCACGAACACCACCGGGACGAAAACGCCCGCGATCCGGTCCGCGAGCCGCTGGGCGTCGGCCTTCTGTGCCTGGGCTTGTTCGACCAGACGCACCATGCCGGCGAAACGGGTGTCGGAGCCGACGGCAGCCGCCTCCACCACGAGCCGGCCGTCGAGCACGACCGTTCCCCCGATGACGCCGCTCTGCGGCGCAACCCTCGACGGGGTCGATTCGCCGGTCATGGCACTCATGTCGATCGCGGCGGCTCCCTCGACCACCAGGCCGTCGGCGGCGATCGTCTCACCGGGCCTGACCACGAAGCGCTGCCCTTCCTTGAGTTCGCCTGCGGGAAGGATCATTTCGGTGCCGTCGGCCAGCAGAATCGCGACGTTCTTGGCGCTCAGCGCGGCCAGCGCTCGCAGGGCACTGCCCGCCTTCGACTTCGCCCGCGCCTCGAAATAGCGGCCGGCGAGCACGAACACCGTCACCCCGGCGGCCACCTCGAGGTAGATGGCGTCGCTGCTCATCAGGGCCTGCCACACCCCGTGGGTCTGCCGCTGCGGATGGGCGACGAAAACCGTGGACAGCGACCACACTGTCGCCGCGGTGATCCCGACCGAGATCAAGGTCTCCATGGACGCGACGCCGTGACGGGCGTTTCGCAGAGCCACCCGATGAAAAGGCCAGGCCGCCCAGGTGACGATCGGCAGCGCCAACGCCAGCAGAATCCACTGCCAGCCCGCGAAGCGCGTGGACGGCAGCACCGCGAACATCACCGACAAGTGCGACAGCGGCACGAAGAGAACCGCCGCGATCCCGAGGCGCACCAGCAGCGAGCGGGCGGTGGCGTCGTCGGGGTCGGGCCGCTCCTCGTCGCCGGCGGTCCGTAATTCCGCGTCGTAGCCGGCGCGTTGCACGACTCCGCACAACTCCTCCGGTGACACCTCGTCGGGTGCATCGACGGTGGCGACCCGGGTGGCGTAGTTGACCGACGCCCGAACCCCGTCGAGTTTGTTGAGGCGGTTCTCCACCCTGGCAGCGCACGCCGCGCACGTCATCCCCGAGACGTCGAGCTCGACGCGGCGCACGGAAGACGCCTGCGTCCCGCCATCGACGGCCGTGGTCATCGTCCTCCCTCAGTACGCGGATTTCGCCATAACAGTCGGCTCCCACCGGCTGGAAGTTCCCGCGCAATCGGGCACAAAGTACCCGGACCGGCCGCATCCTCGCGCCCCGGCATCACCATCGCCTAGGGTTGCACTCCGTGGCCGACTCCGATCCGCTCACCGCACTGGCGCTGGCCGCCGGGCGCGGTGACCGCGCGGCCCTCGACGAGTTCATCAGGGCCACCGAGCCCGACGTCTGGCGGACCGTGGCATTTCTTGCAGACCCGGGCAGCGCCGACGACCTCACCCAGGAGACGTTCCTGCGTGTCCTGGGCGCGCTGCCCCGCTTCGCGGGCCGTTCCTCGGCGCGCACCTGGTTGTTGTCGATTGCCCGCCGGGTTGTCGTCGACCAGATCCGGCGCAACCAGGCCCGGCCCCGCACCACGTCGGCGGTCGACCTCGAGGGGCTACTCACGCAGGCGCAGTCAGGGGCAGGGTTCGAGGAGATCGTCGAGGCGCGAATGCTGCTCGACGGTCTGGCCCCCGATCGTCGCGACGCCCTGGTCCTGACCCAGGTCCTGGGGTTGTCCTACGACGAGGCCGCCGAAGTCTGCGGTTGTCCGTTGGGCACCATTCGCTCCCGCGTCGCGAGGGCCCGCGACGACCTGATCGCCGCCGCGCGGCGTGACGACCTCGCCGGCTGACCAAACCGGTCACCGCTCGCTGGAACCAGCACCGCCTCTCGTGCGACTAGATGTCCGACTGGATGTCTGCAAGCGCGAGCCCTGGAGGCTGTGGTGGTCACTGTTGAACGGGAACCCGTCGATGAACGGCGCGGTCGCGCAGCGGTGCTTCGGCGAGTCTGGCGGCTGCACTTCTGGATCGGGCTCTTCACCGCGCCTGCCTTGATCACCCTGGCCTGTACCGGCCTGATCATCCTCTACACACAGCCACTGGACCTCTGGCTGCATCGCGACCTCAAAATCGTCAGCCCGGCCGCGTCGTCCGTCTCGCTGGACACCCAGGTCGCCACCGCCCGCCAGCACGTCGGCACGATGGTGCTGGACGCCGTCACTCCCCCGCAGTCACCGGATCGATCAACCCAGGTCGATTTCCTGCCGGCCGAGGAACCGGAGACCGGCGAGCGCAACGTCACCCAGGTCTTCATCGACCCCTACACCGGCGAGTACCTCGGCCAGCGCCATGAACTCGACGGACTGATCGGATGGGCCAACCAACTGCACCGGCTGTTCGGCAACGACGGACCAACGCTCGCACTGCCCGCGCTGGGGCACCTCATCGCACCTTCTGCCTATCCGGACGCATCGATCACCGTGGGCGTCGGGAACCTGGTCATCGAGATGACGGCGGTGTGGGTTCTCGTCCTCGCCGCCAGTGGGATCTACCTGTGGTGGCCGCGCGCCGTCGAGCGCGGAAAGCCGCGTCTGGCCGTCCGCTGGGGCAAGGGCGGCCGAATCCGCTGGCGCGATCTGCACGCCACCACCGGAATCCTGTTGTCGGTGGTGCTGATCTGCTACATCGTCTCTGGCCTGACCTGGTCGCGCTACTGGGGCGAGAACTGGCGCGCGGTGGCCTCCACAGTCACCCCCGCCACCGAGGTCGATGCGCCCTCCACGCCGGCCAGGGTCGGGGATTTCGATCGCCTCGGCCGTCGCATCGCCTGGGCGGACAAGGAGGATCCCGTCTACGCATCAACGAAAGAGGTCTCAAAACCGCTGGGGTTCAGCGACATTGACCAGATCGCCAAGGCGGAGGGAATGGTGCCCGGATATTCGATCGTTCCGCCGTCGAACACCACCGCCGACGGGCAGACGACCTACGGCAGCTACACCGTGGTCAACCACTGGCCGCAGAAGCTCTCCGAACAGCGGACGCTCTATCTCGACCAGTTCACCGGCAGGACCATCACCAACGCCACCGCCGAGCAGGACGGCGCGCTGGCCCGGATCACCAGTTGGGGCGTCGACATGCACATGGGCACCCAGTACGGGATCCTGACCCGAGTCCTGGCCACCACCGCCTGCCTGGCCCTGCTCACCAGCATCGTCACCGCGACGATCATGTGGTGGAAGCGGCGCCCGACGGGCACGGCCGGCCTGCCCGGGCGAACAAGTGGCGCCCTGCGCTCGTCCACCCCGCCCGGCGCCGTCGCGGCCATCGGAATCATCGCCACGGCCCTCGCGGTGCTCTACCCTTCCTTCGGGATCAGTCTTCTCGTCGTGCTCATCGCCGAGACGATCGTGGAATCACGCCGCAACAACAAGATCGCAACCCCGTGAAAGGACGACAACCATGACCGACAAGACAACCGAGGGCTGTAACAACCCCAACTGCACCTGCTCGCCGTGCACGTGCGGACCGGACTGCGCCTGCGGGCAATCGTCGGAGTGCACCAACCCGAACTGCACCTGCTCACCCTGCAGCTGCGGCAAGGATTGCGCCTGCGGCAGCTGACGTTCGGTCCGAGTAGTCGCGACCGCCCCGGGAGTGGGACCACGCATGCGCGTTGACGCGATGGCAATACCCCAGCCGCTCAACGAGATCGGCGGGCTGGCGCGCCGCGTCCTGGACAGCGGGTTCTCCGGAATGCTGCTGACCGAGCTGGGGCGCACCGCCTACCTCAACACCGCAGTCGTCTCCCAGGCAGCGCCCGGCCTTGAATTGTCCACCGGGGTCGCGGTCGCCTTTCCCCGCAGTCCGTTCGTCACCGCGGCCACGGCCTGGGAATTGCAGGAGGCCACCGGCGGGCACTTCCGGCTGGGCCTCGGCACCCAGGTGCGCAAACACGTCGTCAACCGGTACGGCGTCGAATTCGACCCGCCCGGCCCGCGGATGCGCGACTACGTGCTCGCGGTCAAGGCGTGTTTCACCGCGTTTCGCACCGGCACCCTCGACCACCACGGTCGGTTCTACAACCTGGATTTCCTTACCCCCCAATGGAATCCGGGACCGATTACGGCTCCCGACCCGAAAGTCGACATCGCCGGGGTCAACCCGTGGATGCTGCGGATGGCCGGGGAGGTCGCCGACGGGGTGCACGTCCATCCGATCGGCGAACCCGGCTACCTACGCCGTCACGTCCTGCCCGGCATCGCCGAAGGCGCGGCCAAGGCGGGCCGGTCCCCCGACGACATCTCGGTGATCGTTCCGGTGATGACCGTCGTCGGCGACACCGACGAGGAACTCCACCGGCAGCGAGAGTTCTCCCGCTTCAGCCTGAGCTTCTACGGCAGCGTGCCCAACTACGCCTTCATCTGGGACGAAGCGGGATTCGAGGGCACGACGGCACGAATCCGCGAGAGGCAGAAGGCCGGCGACCCCAAAGGCATGGCCGCGCAGATCACCGACGATCACCTGGCCGCCTTCGTGACCGAATCAACCTGGGACGGCCTCGCCGACGCCATCGTCGCCAAGTACGGCGACATCGCCAGCCGGATCGTGATCTACAACGCCGTCAGCGATCTGGGCAACCTCGAACGGTACGGCGAAGTGGCGCGCCGGATCGCTGCGCACTGAAAACGCAGCTGTATCAACAGAGCGCGGAACCTGCGGTGCGGTCGGCGAGTTGGACTGCGGCGACGATCGCCTTGGCCTCGTCCGGTGTGTAGGCCCGATCCGTCAGCATCAGGACATTGAGGTCCGCGGGAACGTCGTGCCTGTCGTTGACACAGGCCACCGCGCCGTCGCTGAGGACGCGCTGCGCATCCAGGTAGCCGAACCCGTTGCTGATCAAGTAGCCGACGAACGGCTGCGGCCCGGCGTTCTGAAGATCGCCGATCGTTCCGTCGGCATGCGCGGGTGCGGCAGTCAGCAACCCGGCCACCACCGCGGCGACAATCACTCCGAATCGCACCAGCCCCGCCCTTCGCCGCTTTCCGTCGCCCTCGACCCTACCGATGAACCGCCCAGTGTCACCGATACCGGCGGACGTTGTTGATCGGGGCGCGGAACAACGACTCGACGGCCACCGGCACGTCATCGAACGAGGCGTGAATCATCCTGCCGTCGCCCACATAAATGCCCACGTGCGATGCGTCCGGGAAAAGGCTGATCACATCGCCGGGTTCCATCTGATCCAGCGCGACCGGCTGACCACCGGATGCCAGCGCCTGGCTGGAATGCGGCAGCGTTATCCCGGCCTGGTGGAACGCCCAGACCACCAGGCCGGAGCAATCGAAGCTGTCCGGGCCGGCGGCGCCCCACGCGTACGGCGCCCCGAGCCGGGTCAGTGCGGCGTCCACGACGATCGATCCCACATCGCGGTCCGGCGGTGCCGCAGCGGCTGCGCTCGGGGGAAGGCTCTGCGCGGCAGGGACCGCGGCCACCGGCGTGGCCGCCACGACCGGCTGGGCCGGAGCCACCGGCTTGGCCGCCACGACCGGCTGGGCTGTGACCACTGGCGTCGCCGCTACGACGGCAGGGGCCGGCGTCGCCACCACGACGGCAGGGGCCGGGGCCACCGACGTCGCCGCCGCGACGGGCTGGGCCGGGGTGATGACGTGAGGCTCCCCCGGCGGGGTTTCGGGCGGGTGGAAGGGGGTGAAGGCCACGGTGGCGGGAATGGCCATGGCCATCCCGATCCACGCTCGGCGCCGCGCTATGGCGGCCTCTCGGCCACGGCGTGCCATGGCGGCCTCCCGGTCGCGTCGTGCCATGGCGGCCTCCCGGTCGTTACGCAGTTATGCGAGTTCGTTATGTGACCGTGATGTCGGTGTGGCCGGCTTCGGCGTTACACATGGCGTCGCAGCCCAAAAGCCGAGTCCGCCTCGTGAGGCGGGCTGCACGCCTATCGTCGTCGTCAAGCCACAAGCCGAGAGGAACGCCAGCCATGAGTGGAAAGCCGACGACTATCGACCCGGACGCGCCCGTGCTCGTCACCGGCGCCAGCGGTTACGTCGGAAGCTGGATCGTCAGGACGGTCCTGGAAGCCGGCCGCACCGTGCACGGGACGGTGCGAAACCCGCAGAAGAAGTCGGGTCTGGAACATCTGCACAAATTGTCCGAGGACCATCCCGGGCGGCTGAAGCTGTTCAAGGCCGACCTGCTCGAGCCCGGCAGCTTCGACGAGGCGATGGCCGGGTGCGAACTCGTCATGCACACCGCGTCGCCGTTTCTGCTCTCCGGCTTCGACGACGCGGAGGCGGCACTTGTGCGCCCCGCACTGGAAGGCACCCGCAACGTCCTGGACTCGGTCAACCGCACACCATCGGTGAAGCGGGTGGTGCTGACCAGCAGCGTGGTGGCCATCTACGGCGACAACCGCGACTCCCTGGATGTTCCCGACGGAGTGTTCACTGGCGAGCACTGGAACACCACCAGCAGCGTTGACCACCAACCGTATTCGTACTCGAAGACGGTCGCCGAGCAGGAAGCGTGGCGTTACCAGAAGGCCCAGGACCGTTGGGACATGGTGACCATTCACCCGGGACTGGTATTCGGCCCCGCACTGACCAAGGCGAGCGACTCGGCGAGCCTAAGCACGATGAAGCAGTTCACCGACGGGACCCTGCTGGCCGGAGCGCCGGACCTGACACTGCCCATGGTGGACGTGCGCGACGTCGCCGCCGCCCATCTGCGGGCCGGGTTCACCCCGGAGGCCAACGGCCGCTACATCATCAACGCGGCCACACCGACGCTCGTCGAAATCGGAAAGATCCTGCGCGACAAGTTCGGCAGGCTCTATCCCTTCCCACGCCGGACGGCACACAAGCCCGTCGTAAAGGCTTTCGCGCCTCTGGCGGGGATGACACGGGAGTTCGTCGACCTCAACGTGGGATACCCACTGGCATTCGACAACAGCCGCAGCCGGGAAGAGTTGGGATTGACGTACCACCCGGTCGACGAGACCTTCACCGAGCACTTCCAGCAGATGCTCGACGACGGCATCATCCGGAAGAGGCTGGGCACGAAGTAGGCGGCCGCGCCGGTACATCCCGGCGACAACATCAATCCGACAGCAGATTGCCTGTTCGGCTCTCCAGCGGAATTTCGCCGGCGATCTTGCCGATCACCCGTCCCGGCCACGCATACGGCTGGCTATGACGGGCGAACAACCGCCCGTCGGTCTCGGCCAGCAATTCCGTCTCCTCGCCGAGCGGATCGATCACCGTCGCGACGAGATCGCCCTTGTGGACCCAATCGCCCAGCCGACGGTGATAGGCGACGAGACCCGTGACCGGCGAGCGCACTTGCGCCATCGCCGTCAGCGGCGTGGCGCGGCAGGACAAACGCGGACGCCCGCCCGACCCCTCGACGAAGCCGCGTCCCTCCAACATGCGCAGCAGCGCCAGCGCTTGATCGGCGGCGCGTTCCGGATTGACATCGTCATTGGAGCCCATCTCCAGCGTGGCGCCGAGGCAGGCCGGCGGAATGGGCACATCGGGATGGTTCGCGGCCAGCACCCACCACGGACTGGCGCAGGCCTCATCGAAGGGGGAACCGCCCGACACCTCTGACAGAAGCACCGCCCGCGCATCGATCGCCGCGGCGAGGTCCTCGGCCGCCGGCCACAACGCCGGGCCGACGTACATGTGCGGCTCAGCCTCGTTATCGGCGTGAAGATCGAGCACGAGGTCGGCGTCATGGGCAAGCGTCAGCAATCGGTGGCGCAGATGTGCCACTACTCCCTCCGGCTGCATCGCCGCAAGCCGTGCGGACATCGCAGCCCGGATCGTTGCGACGTTCGACGCGGCGTCCGGCCCGAGCGACAGGCTTCCGAGGTCCGACAGATCGGGATAGTTCCGGTTGAAGTTTTCCCCCGTGCCGCTTTCGAGCCGACCGGACACGAAGCTGGTTTCGGTCTGCGCCAGGCCAATTGGATTCGCCTGCGGTACAAGCAGGATTTCACCGTGGACCCCGCCGCGCGCTTCCGCCTTGGCCAGCTGCGCGGCCAGAACGCGCAAGACCAGCATGCCGGGGAATTCGTCGGCATGCAGTCCGGCCTGCAAATAGGCTTTCCGACCCGTCCCCGCCGTGCCGAAGCTGAGCACGGTCAGGCTATGTGGCGAGCCCGGAAGGTCGTAGGTCTGTCGAAGCACGGCCCGGGTCAGTCTGCGGAGCCCGGAAGCACGAAGACGTCCGTCTCGTAGTAGGCCGCACAGGCAGCGTGGAGGCGCGTCTTCAGCTTGCCCTCCGTCGCCAGCGCATCTGCGACCAAATGATGGCCAGGAGGCATATCGCGCAGTTCGATCCCGTGTTCATCGAGAAAGGCCGTCACGCCGGCCTCGCCCAGTTCCGGCAGATCCATGGCGGCCTCGATGACAGAAAGCGGCGAGGTGTAGCGCGGCCCCGCCGCGGCAATCACAGGGGCGACTTCAGCTGCTTTCCCCGCATCGGAAAGCAGCGCGGTCAGAGTGGTTCCGTCGATGTACATGGCTGTTCGTCCTCTCGGTTTCATCCGTGACGATCACGGATGCTTTCGATGTCGAGATGGCCGGTGCCATCCTCATTGGATTGATAACGCAAAGAAACATACGCGTCGTGCGTGACACCGGGCGCAGTCACCGGTTCCAAGCTACCGACGCACTCCTCGATCAGTTCCGCCACCAGAAGATCCAGCGCGGCGGCGGAAGCGGGAACAGGCGCCAGCCGGGTGACGGTCCCGGCCGCCATGTCGATGACATCCCCCGGACCGGCAAAGCACAGCTTGATGCCGGGCGCGATGAAATCGTCCCCCTGGAGCTCGATCTTGAGCGGGTCGATCTCGACCAGGATCGCGCCGCGCGCGCCGATCGCGGTGAGTTCGCTGTTGTCCCAATTGGCGATGACTCCGCTGTCTTCCAGGAGGCCGAGCCCGAAGCGTGCACCTTCCTCGGCGCAAGCCACGACGAGTCGGCCGAGACGGCGCGAGGACGAGAGTTTCTGGTCGACGATCGCGGCGCCGAAAAACCCCAACCCCTCCTGAATCACCAAGCCGCGCCGTCCCATATCGGCGGCGACGCCGAAACGCAATGCCTCATAAGAGGTTCCGCCACCGATCATGAAACCGGACAGTGCCGAGGCGGCTCCGCTGACGCCGACGATCATCGCGCCGGCCGCCTGCGCCCGCGCAATGGCCATCAGCAGCGGCGTGACCTCGCCACGGTAGAGCAGGGATTCCACCAGCCTGATCTGGTTGCCTCCGGTCAGCACGATGGTGCGCAGGCCCGCAATCTGCTCGACCAGCGCCTCGTCGCGCATCAGGCGATCGACGTTGTTGATGGTGACGGCCAAATCGGTGGCCTCGACGCCGTGGCCGCCCAGGGCAGTGACGTACTCGTGCGCGGTCGCGCGGGGCTCGGCGGAAGCGGCGGCGATCACACCCACCGGCCCCTCGCACTGCGCGGCGAGTTCAGCCAGTAGCGGGCTGCCCGGGTCGAGCGGCGCCGAACCCAGCATCAACACGCGAGACTGCTTGCCCGGCTCGACGCCGTAGTCGCGGGACAGCGCCGATCGCCGGTTCTCCGCCAGCTGCGCCGCGTTGAGCTGGCGCGTCTGCATGCTGGCACGAAAGTCCACCGCCGTCATGCGGAAGTCATGGCCAGCCTCGGGAATGTAGGCGGCCGCACGACCGCCCCGGCGGGAGATCTCGACACTCGTGGCGCAACCGGCTTTGGGCTCTATCGCGCGGGCGCGATCCGCCGGATAGTCCTCGGGGTCCCCCAGCACCAAGCGCGCCATGAGGTCGTAGAGCGTGTAGGCGCCGAAGACGTTGCGAAGCGAGCGGGCCGGGGCCTTGTAGGTGATGTCGCGCCGGGTCACCGGCCGCTTGCCCGGACCGGGTAGCACCTCGCCTGTGTCCAGAAGGTAACTGTCTCCGTTGTCGGCGTAGCTGAAACCGATGTTCCCGATCAGCCCGTCGTCGCGCTCGACGTTCACCTCGTCGAGATCGAGCACGAAAACCCCATATTCGCCGACCACCCGCGCAACGTTGCCCTCGACGAACAGGGCGGTGTTCTCGTCGATGCCGAAGCCGCGCCTGGCGCCGGACGCCAACATGCCGACGACCAGCCGGCCGAAGCGGCCCCGCTTGATGAAGTGCTGGTCGACGATGCCCCAGGGGAAAAAGCCGAGCCCCGGCGCCAGCAGCATTCCAGGCTGTTCCGGATCATCGACCACGCCGTAGGTGGCGGCTTCCAGCGACGTGCCGCCGGAAATCATCACCTCGGACATGATCGCGGCCCCGGCGCTCGACCCGGCCGCCAGCGCACCCCGGCGGTGCGCTTTGCGGATCGCTTTCAGCACCCGGCTTTCCTTGCCGTCGGGCTCCAGCGCCGCCATGATCTTGGTCTGGTCGCCGCCGGTGAAATAGACGCTGCCGTACTCGTCGACGAGATCGGCGAGCGCTTTGTTCTTGGCAGCCTCGGCCGCGCCGGCGCCGTGCACCTCTGCCAGGACGGCATCGAAGCCGTGGGCTGCGAACACCTCGACGGTTTCGGTGCCGACCTCCTCGGGCACCGACGACGCCGTCGCGAAGACGACGATCCGTCCACCCGAAAGACGGCGCATCTCGTCGTAGATGGCGGCGTTGTCATCCTCCAGCCGGCCGCCGATGACGGCCAGCTTCGGGGTGTCGTTCCCCCCGATGAGCGATTGAGACTCTGCCATGTCTCCCTATGTTGTCGCCGGAACGATCAGCACACCGCGATCATCCGACGAGAGAACGAAGCCATCGGGAACGCCGAAGGTCGATGCTGCCAGACGCTTGGCGACGGGTTCCGGGCCGGTCGCGGGAAAGCTCGGGGTGAAGTGAACGATCCGCTTCCAGCAGCGCGTGATCCCCTCGCAGAAGAACAACACCAGATCGTCGGGTTGCGCCCGCGACAGCGCCGTATCGAGGGCCTTGTCCTCTTCCTCGACGATGGTGATCGCGTCGGGTGAGACCCCGTCCGCAATCAGGGCGGCCCGCATCAGGTTCGGCATTTCGTCAGGCGCGCGACCGCGCAGGTCGTCGTCCCGGTGGCAGATGTATTCGTCGAAGTGCCCGGCGACCTTGGCCGCGATCGCCGTCACATCCTCGTCGCGCCGGTCACCCGGGCAGGTCACGCCGACGATCCGGCGCCCGCGCGGCTTGAGTCTGTCGACCAGGTCGACCATCGCGCCTACCGCCGCCTCGTTGTGCCCGTAGTCGAGGATCACCCGGAAACCGTGTTCGTCGAAGACATTCATCCGGCCGGGGCTCTGGAAGAAGCTGTTCTCGAAGGTGCGCAGGCCGGTGCGGATCTGGTCCAGTGTCTTGCCGAGCGCATAGGCCATACCGGCCGCGAACATGGCGTTCTCGACGTTGTGCAGCGCCTTGCCTTCCAGCGTCGCCCGGACGAGGTGGGTCCAGATCAGGGGCATCTGCCTGCCGTTGTCATAGATGACGATCTGGTCGCCGTTGAGCCCCTGCTCGAGGACGATTGCGGGCTTGCCGAGCCGGATGTGTTCGCGCACCAGTTCGTGCTCGGGGTTGCGGGTCACGTACATGACCTGCCTCGCGGGCGAGAAGGCCGCCATCTTCAGCGTCTGCTCGTCATCGGCGTTCAGCACCACCGTGCCGCGCGTGACTTCCGGGATGACGCGTTTGACCCGGGCGAGGCCCTCCACCGTGTCGACGCCGCCCAGGCCCAGATGGTCCGAGGTCACGTTGAGTACCGCGCCCACATCACAGAACTGATAGCCCAGCCCGGAGCGGACGATGCCGCCGCGCGCCGTCTCCAGGACCGCGATGTCGACGGACGGATCGCGCAGAACCATCTTGGCGGAGACCGGCCCGGTCATATCGCCCTTGACGGTCACGTTGCCGTCGATCATGACGGCGTCGGTCGAGGTCTGCCCGACCACATGGCCCGCCATCTTCAGGATGTGCGCCAGCATGCGGGAGCATGTGGTCTTGCCGTTCGTTCCGGTCAGCGCGGCGATCGGAACACGAGCCTGGGTGCCGGGCGGGAAGAGCATGTCCATGATCGCCCCGCCGACGTCGCGCGGGGTGCCCTCCGACGGCGCGATATGCATGCGCAGGCCGGGGCCCGCATTGACCTCGCAGATGCCGCCGCCGGTGTCGCGATAGCTCTTGGTGATGTCGGTGGTCAGGAAATCCACGGCCCCGACGTCGAGTCCGATCGCCCGGATCGCCCGCTCGGCCATCAGCTGGTTGTCGGGATGGATCGTGTCGGTGACATCGACCGCCGTGCCACCGGTCGAGATGTTCGCGGTCTTGCGCAGATAGACCTCCTCGCCCTCGGCGGGGACGGTCTCTTCGGTGTACCCCTTCTCCTCGAGCAGGCGCTTCGCCTGCTCATCGAGTTCGATACGGGTCAAGACGTTTTCATGCCCGACCCCGCGGCGCGGATCCTGGTTGACGATGTCGACGAGCTCGGCGATCGTGTGGCGCCCGTCGCCCTTCACATGCCCGGGCACCCGGCGTGCGGCGGCGACGAGCTTGCCGTCGATCACCAGGAGCCGGTGGTCGTCGCCGCTCAGCATGGTCTCCACCAACACCGCCGATCCTTCGGCATCGGCGGTCTCGAAGGCGGCGGCGATATCGTCCTCGGAGGTGATGTTGGCGGTGACGCCGCGGCCGTGATTGCCGTCGAGCGGCTTGATCACCACGGGATACCCGATGCGGTCGGCCGCCCGGATCGCCTCATCGACGTCGTAGACGATCTTCTGCCTGGGCACCGGCAGACCGAGATCGGCGAGAAGCGTGTTGCAGAGGTTCTTGTCCGAGGCGATTTCGACGGCGATATGCGATGTCCGCGACGTCAGTGCCGCCTCAATCCGTTGTTGATACTTGCCCTCGCCGACCTGGATCAGGCTGGCGTCGTTCAGCCGGTAGACCGGGATGTCGCGGGCCTGGGCCGCGCGGACCAATTCCATCGCCGAGGGACCGAGCGAACGCTTGTCGCTGTAGTAGACGAAATCCTCGACGTTGTCGTGGAGGACGGGAGCCTCGTCCTCGCCGCGGGCGATGGCCGCGAGCATGTCGCAGGCGACCTCGCCGGCCTCGATACCGATGTCCTCGTTGCCATAGCTGTAGAACACCTCGACGACTTCGGGATCGTCCGTGGGTTCCGACCACGCCAGGGTGCCGTCAAAGCCGGCGGCATGCTGAAGCGCCAGAGCCAGCTTCGCGACGAGATCGCCGACGGACAGCCCCTCCCCGGCCTGCAATGAGGTAACCCACTCGGCCTGCTCGTTCGCAAGCCCGGGCAGCACCGCTGCCAGTCGGTCGATCACGCCCGCCCCCAAGCCTTCGAGGGTTTCCGCATAGCTCGGCTTTATGTCCACCTTGAGGCGGATCACCGGCTCCAGCGCATGAACGTTCGGACCGACATAAACCGAGATGGAATCAATGTCCATTAGGGGCTTCCTCGCAACGCAGTGGTGGGTATTTCAACACACGGAACGATCGTCCGCAGAACATCTGCCTAGTGGTCCTGGCCCGCCAGAACATCGCCGCCGTCGGTCAGGGCCCCGCCGTTGAGGGCGCTGTGGTGACGGCCCCACGCGAAGTAGAACACCAGGACCACGACAACCCAGGCCCCGAATGCCAGCCAGGTGTACCAATGCAGGCTGAACAGGATGTACCCGCACGCCATAACCGACAACACGGGCACCCAGGGGTAGAGCGGAACCTTGAATCCACGCGGCAGGTCGGGTTCGCGCACCCGCAGAATGATGACGCCGACGGAGACGACGATGAACGCGACGAGGGTGCCGATGGACACCATGTCGGCCAGGTAGCTCAGCGGGATGAACCCGGCAAGAATTCCGACGATTACTGCGACGATGACGGTGTTGTTCACCGGCGTCATGCGGCGCTGGTCCACCTTGGCGAACACCGAGGGCAGCAGGCCGTCCCGACCCATCGAGAACAGAATCCGGGTCTGGCCGTACATGACCACCAGGGTGACCGAGAAGATCGAGATCACCGCGCCGGCCGCGAGCACGGTCCCCCAGTAATGGTCTCCGGTGACCTTGTCCAGGATGGTGGCCAGGCCGGCTTCCTGGCCTTCGAAATCCTGCCAGGGCTGCGCTCCGAGTGCGGCGACGGTGACCACCACGTAGAC
>CAYTOD010000014.1:0-15116 GCA_964439315.1 uncultured Mycobacterium sp.
ATGGACCTGCTCCTGCAGGCCCTCGAACTCGTGCGCTCCAGTCAGTTCGGCTCGACGTCGATGCTGCAGCGCAAGCTGCGGGTCGGTTTCGCCAAGGCCGGCCGGCTGATGGATCTGATGGAGACCCGCGGGATCGTGGGTCCGTCCGAGGGCTCGAAGGCGCGCGAGGTGCTGGTCAAGCCAGACGAACTGACGGCGACGCTGATGCTGATCCGCGGCGGCGGTGCCGACGATTCCGATGACTCCGACGAGTACTACGACGACCTGGACTAACTGCGACGACCTGGACTAACTGCGACGACCTGGACTAACTTCGACGACCTGGACTAGAGGACCAGCAGCATCCGGATGTTGCCCAGGATGTTGGGTTTGACGTAGCTCAGGTCGAGGAACTCGGCGACGCCGACGTCGTACGAGCGGCGCATCTCGTCGTACACCTCGGCGGTCACCGGGGTTCCCTCGATCTCGACGAAGCCGTGCCGGCCGAAGAACTCGGTCTCGAAGGTCAGCACGAACAGCCGCTTCAACTCCAGCGCGCGGGCCACCTGAACCAGGCGATCGACGATCGCATGCCCGATGCCTCTGCCCCGGACGGCGGGCTGCACCGCCACGGTGCGCACCTCGCCGAGGTCGGACCACAGGACGTGCAGCGCGCCGCACCCGACGACCTCGCCGTCGAGGTCGGCGACCCAGAACTCCTGAACCGACTCGTAGAGGGTGACGAGGTTCTTCTCCAGCAGGATCTTGCCCGCATAGGTGTCGACCAGACTCTTGATCCCCGGAACATCGGAGGTCCGGGCGCGGCGAACGACGACTTCGCTGCCCTGCGCGTCGGCAGGCGGCCCTTCCGCCGGGGCGTCGGTCACGCCGCAACCCTATATCGCGCAGGTCGCGGCCGCCCGAACCGATATCCTTGGTCCCGTGTCGGGCCAACCCCAAACTCCGCCGACGGTGTCGCGTGCCGGGGTGGCCAACCTCGCAAACCTGCTGACCGGCCTGCGACTGGTCCTGGTGCCGGTCTTCCTGTTGTTCCTGTTCGCCGGCAACGGGCACGAGACCGCAAGCCGGATCACCGCTTTCATCGTCTTCGCGGTAGCGGTGATCACCGACCGGTTCGACGGTGCGCTGGCCCGCAACTACAACATGGTGACCGAGTTCGGCAAGCTCGCCGACCCGATCGCGGACAAGATGCTCATCGGCGCCGCGCTGATCGGATTGTCGATGCTGGGAGACCTGCCCTGGTGGGTGACCATCGTGATCCTGGTGCGCGAGATCGGCGTGACGCTGCTGCGGTTCGCGGTGCTCAGCCGCGGAGTGATTCCGGCCAGCCGCGGCGGGAAGCTGAAGACCCTGGTTCAGGCGGTGGCCATCGGCCTGTTCATCCTGCCGCTGCACAGCTGGCCGTCACTGTGGACGACGGTGGCCTGGTGGGTGATGGGCGCGGCTATCGTGCTGACCGTCGTCACCGGCCTTGACTACGTCGTTTCGGCGGTGAACGGCCGCGCCGACGACGATGCAGGTCCCCGCGCCGACCACGAATAGATCGACTGTCCGGGTCCGGGAACCAACCTGGCCTGTCCCACGTTGCACTAATTGCTGCGACGACTCAAAGGGAGGACAGCGATGGCCGTACTGCTGCGTGAAGTGATCGGTGACGTCCTGCGTGGCGCCCGCGTGTCACAGGGGCGCACGTTGCGGGAGGTTTCGCATACGGCGCGGGTCAGCCTCGGCTACCTGTCCGAGGTGGAGCGGGGACGCAAGGAGGCGTCCAGCGAGCTGCTCAACGCCATCTGCTCAGCCTTGAACGTCCCGCTGTCGCAAGTGCTGGCCGACGCCGGTGCCGGCATGGCCCGGCATGAGGAGATCGCCCGGATCATCGCCGTCCCGCGCGAGGCTGCCGCCGGCAAGGTGGTCATCCCGCACCCCGCGTCCATGGCGGTCGCCTGAATCGGCCGATCTGCCGGAATTTTCGGTACGGAATGGCGACGCGGCTGCGGTCTCGTCGCGGGAACCGATAAATTGGGCTCCGACAAGTCGGGCACCTCTGTAATGCGGCACTCGATGCAGCTCTCGATTCGAAGGCGGGACACCTAAATGGCCAATCCGTTCGTCAAGGCGTGGAGATACCTGATGGCGCTGTTCGGTGCCAAGGTCGACGAGTACGCCGATCCCAAGATCCAGATCCAGCAGGCCATCGAGGACGCCCAGCGCCAGCATCAGGCGCTGTCCCAGCAGGCCGCTCAGGTGATCGGCAACCAGCGTCAGCTGGAGATGCGCCTCAACCGGCAGCTGGCCGACATCGAGAAGCTGCAGGCCAATGTGCGCCAGGCCCTGACGCTGGCCGACCAGGCCACCGCAGCCGGCGATGCCGCGAAGGCCAACGAATACAACAACGCCGCCGAGGCGTTCGCCGCCCAGCTGGTGACCGCCGAGCAGAGCGTCGAGGACATCAAGGTCCTGCATGACCAGGCGCTGCAGGCCGCCCAGCAGGCCAAGAAGGCCGTCGAGCAGAACGCGATGATGCTCCAGCAGAAGATCGGCGAGCGCACCAAACTGCTCAGCCAGCTGGAACAGGCCAAGATGCAGGAGAAGGTCAGCGAATCGCTGCGGTCGATGAGCGACCTCGCCGCGCCGGGCAACACCCCCAGCCTCGACGAGGTGCGCGACAAGATCGAGCGCCGCTACGCCGACGCCATGGGCTCGGCCGAGCTGGCTCAGAACTCGGTGCAGGGCCGGATGATGGAAGTGCAGCAGGCGGGCGTGCAGATGGCCGGCCACTCGCGGCTTGAGCAGATCCGGGCCTCGATGCGCGGCGATTCGCTGACCGCCGGCGGTGCCGCGGCCACTCCGGCCACCCCGGTCAGCGCACCTGAGCCCGAGAAGCCGCTCGGCCAGTAAGCACAGCCCAGAGGAGGCGAACGCCCGATGGCGGTGCAACCCCATCAGCCGGGCATCGCGTGGCGCAAGCCGCGTCCGGCCCTGCAACGCGGTATTGACATCGCCAGCGAGTACGCCGACGTCGTCGCGCAGAAACTGAGTGCGGTTTCCGACCCGCGCGCCCGGTTGTTGCGAAAACGGCGCTGGGCGTTGCGATTCGGGGTCTTCTTCTCCTTCACGTCGGCGTTCTGGGTGTTCCTCACCGGGCTGCTGGCCACCTGGAGCACGCCGGTGTGGGCACTGCTGATCACCGGTCTGGTCGCCGCCGGAGCAGCGGTTCCGGCGACCTTGTCGCTGCTGCGCTACCGGTGGCTTCGCGGGGAACCGCTTCCGCCGCGCCGCGAGGTCAGCGGTCGCCGGTTGCCGCCGGGTAGCTCAGTGGCACGTCCGGCGATGTCGGCGCTCGGCGCTTCCGAGCGGGGTTTGCATTCCCTGCTCGGGGTTGTCCAGCGCGGGAAGTTGCTGCCGGACAGCGAAATCCGCGAGCTCACCGAGGCGGCCAGTCGCTCGGCAGCGGCGATGTCGGCCACCGCGGCGCAGGTGGTGTCGATGGAGCGGGCGGCCGGCGAGGCGCCGGATGCCCGGCAGCACCTGGCCCCGACCATCAACGCGTTGACCTCTCAGCTCAACGGTGGCGTCCGGCAATACAACGAGATGGTCACCGCCGCAGCGCATCTGGTGTCAGCTGCGGGACCGGTATCGGCGGGTGTGCTGTCGCAACAGCGCTACCGCGACGAACTCAGCGAGGCCACCGACAAGCTGATGGGCTGGGCGCAGGCGTTCGAGGAGCTCGGTCAGGCTCCGTACCGGGCCTGGTAGTTCGTCAGAGCGTGGGCCGCAGCGCCGGGATCGCGGCGCCAACCAGACCGCGCACCAGTGCCTTGGACATGTCCCACATGTCGAAGTAGTCCCGCCACAAGGTGATCCGGCCGTTGTGTACCTCGAAGACCCCGCAGACCCAGAACTGCAGGCGTAGCGGGCCGAACACCAGAACGTCGGTGCGTTCGGTGAGCACCGCGGGCCCGTTGACGGCGATCCGGTGGATCTTCACCTCGAAGCCGGCCCGGCCTTCCATGGACCGGAACAGTTTCATCGCTCGGGCCTTGCCGCGGATCGTCGGGAACCCGACGTTCTGGTAGACGAGGTTGTCGTCGAGCACCACCCCGAGGCCGTCGATGTCCTGTGCCTGCAGTGATGACAGCAGGATCTCGACCGCGTGAGCGTTGTCGATATCGGTGTCGACGGCGGTGCTGACGTCGTGGGATTCGGCCATGCCTGCGAGCGTAATGGCCGGAGACGGGGTGTGACAGGGTGTGTCGATGCGCGTCGCTGTGGTCGCCGGGCCGGATCCGGGGCATGCGTTCCCCGCGATCGGGCTGTGCCTGCGATTCCTGGCCGCCGGCGATGAACCGGTTCTGCTGACCGGCCGGGAATGGCTCGAGACTGCGCGGGCGGCCGGTGTCGAGGCGGTCGAACTGCTGGGGCTTGACCCCGACGCCGGTGACGACGACGATGACGCCGGCGCCAAGATCCACCAGCGGGCCGCGCGGATGGCGGTGCTCAACAAGTCTGTGCTGCAAGGACTTCAGCCGGATCTGGTGGTCTCCGATGTGATCACCGTCTGCGGCGGCATGGCGGCAGAGCTGATCGGGATTCCGTGGGTGGAGCTGAGCCCGCATCCGCTGTACCTGCCGTCGCGGGGCCTGCCCCCGATCGGCAGCGGACTGGCGCCCGGCACGGGCGTTTCCGGCCGGCTGCGTGACGCGGTGATGCGGGCGTTGACCGCGCGGTCGGTGCGGGCCGGGGATCGGCAGCGCGAGCAGGCCCGCTCCGAGATCGGGCTGCCGGCCCCCGACCCCGGACCCCTGCGCCGACTGGTCGCCACCCTGCCGGCTCTGGAGGTGCCCCGGCCCGACTGGCCGGACGAGGCCGTCGTCGTCGGCCCGTTGCACTTCGAGCCCACCGCGGCGGTGCTGCCGGTTCCCGCCGGGGGCGGCCCGGTCGTCGTTGTTGCTCCGTCGACGGCGTCCACCGGAGCCGCCGGCCTGGCCGAGTTGGCGCTGCAGCACCTGATCCCCGGGCGGACGCTGCCGGAAGGGTCGCGGGTGGTGGTGTCCCGGCTCGGTGGGGGCGAGCTCGCCGTGCCCCCGTGGGCGACGGTGGGCCTCGGTCGTCAGGACGAATTGCTGACGGCAGCCGACGTGGTGGTCTGCGGCGGCGGGCACGGCATGCTGTCCAAGACGCTGCTCGCCGGGGTGCCGCTGGTGGTGATCCCGGGCGGCGGCGATCAATGGGAACTGGCGAATCGTGTTGTGCGACAGGGTAGTGCGCGGCTGGTGCGGCCGCTGACTGCCGACTCGCTGGCGTCGGAGGTCAACGAGGTGCTGGCCGGGCCGGGGTATCGGGAGGCCGCGCGGCGGGCGGGGGAGAGCAGTGCTGGGGTGGCCGATCCGGTGCGAGTCTGCCGCGAGGCGGCGGGTGCCGGCGGGCTGGGGTCTGGGTAGGTTGGGCGCGTGCGGCTGACCGAATTCCATGAACTCGTCGAGGCGCAGTTCGGCCCGGTGCGCGGAGCCTCCCTGCTGGTCGATCATGTGCTGACCCAGCTGCGTGGCCGGACCGCCGCGCAGGCCATCGAGGCCGGGGTGGAGCCGCGTGACGTCTGGCGGGCGCTGTGCGCCGACTTCGACGTGCCGCGCGATCAGTGGTGACCTCGCCCTAGCGACACGCGCACGCGCCTCACTTGCCATCGAACACATGTTCGCTACTGTGGGCGGTGTCGCTTCGGATCAGTTTTGTCGGAGGTCCGCTCTAACGTCGCGGACAACCGATCGGAACACCGGTCAACCGAACACCAGAACGGAGACACCCATGGCGCAGGCCCAGGACCGCGAGAAGGCAATCGCCCTCGCGATCGCCCAGATCGAGAAGAACCACGGCAAGGGCGCGGTGATGCGCCTCGGCGACGAGGTCCGTCAGCCCATCGCGGTCATCCCGACCGGGTCCATCGCGCTGGACGTGGCGCTGGGCATCGGCGGACTGCCCCGCGGGCGCGTCGTCGAGATCTACGGTCCGGAGTCCTCCGGCAAGACCACCGTCGCCCTGCACGCGGTGGCCAACGCCCAAGCCGCCGGCGGCATCGCGGCGTTCATCGACGCCGAGCACGCGCTGGATCCCGAGTACGCCAAAAACCTCGGCGTCGACACCGACTCGCTGCTGGTCAGCCAGCCCGACACCGGTGAGCAGGCACTGGAGATCGCCGACATGCTGGTGCGCTCCGGCGCGATCGACATCCTGGTCATCGACTCGGTGGCAGCCCTGGTGCCGCGTGCGGAGATTGAGGGCGAGATGGGCGACAGCCACGTCGGTCTACAGGCCCGCCTGATGAGCCAGGCGCTGCGCAAGATGACCGGCGCCCTGAACAATTCGGGCACCACCGCCATCTTCATCAACCAGTTGCGCGAGAAGATCGGCGTGATGTTCGGCTCGCCCGAGACGACCACGGGCGGTAAGGCATTGAAGTTCTACGCCTCGGTGCGCCTCGACGTCCGTCGAATCGAGACGCTCAAAGACGGCACCGATGCGGTGGGCAACCGCACCCGCGTGAAGGTGGTCAAGAACAAGGTGTCGCCGCCGTTCAAGCAGGCCGAGTTCGACATTCTCTACGGCAAGGGCATCAGCCGCGAAGGTTCGCTCATCGACATGGGTGTCGACCAGGGCTTCATCCGCAAGTCCGGGTCCTGGTTCACCTACGACGGCGAACAGCTTGGCCAGGGCAAGGAGAACGCCCGCAACTACCTGCTTGAGAACTCCAACGTGGCCAACGAGATCGAGAAGAAGATCTTGGAGAAGTTGGGCATCGGCGCGGTGGTCACCGATCAGGCTCCCGATGACGTCCTTCCCGCTCCCGTCGACTTCTGACAACCGCGCAGAGCAGGCGCACGCGCTGTGCTTGCGCCTGCTCACCGCGCGAGCCCGCACCCGATTCGAGCTCACCGGACAGCTGACCAAGCGCGGCTACCCCGATGACGTCGTCGAGCAGGTGCTGGGCCGGCTGGCCGCAGTCCGGCTGATCGACGACGAGGACTTCGCCGAGCAATGGGTTCGTTCCCGCCAGTCGAACGCGGGAAAGGGCAAGCGGGCCTTGGCTGCTGAGCTTCGCACCAGGGGAGTCGACGACGAGGTGATCGCCACTGCGCTGGAGGGGATCGACGCCGGCGCCGAACGGGTCCGCGCCGAGCAACTCGTCGAGCGCAGACTGCGGCGCGAAGTCCTCGGTGACGGCGATGACGCGAAGGTGATGCGCCGGTTGGTCGGCATGCTGGCCCGCCGCGGCTACAGCCAGAGTGTCGCGGTATCCGCGGTCACCGACGCGTTGGCGGCGGAGCGCGAGCGCCGTCGGGTGTGAGCGCGCCGCGCCGCCGCCGGCGACGCCCACCCTGTGGCCCCCGCGGGGCGAGAACCCCGCCGAAACTGCATTCACGCACATCTTTTCTCGAACTTTTGGTGCGTGATTTCAGTCTCGGCAGGTCGCTAGGCTCGGGTGATGCGGATATCAGCCAAGCTCGCCCCTACCTTCGAGTACGGCGAACTCGAGCAGTTCTGGCGGCGCGCTGACGATCTCGGCTTTGCGGCGGTCTGGGATTACGACCATTTCTACGGACTGGAAGCCGACGCCATGCCCACCCTCGAAGGCTGGACGACGCTGGCCGCGATGGCCGTCGTCATCCGGCGGGCGCGGGTCGGCTGCATGGTGAGCGGGGTGACCTACCGCAATCCCGCGATCCTGGCGAAGATGGCGGTCACGGTCGACCACATCTCCGGCGGGCGTTTGGATTTCGGCATCGGTGCCGGCTGGCATGAGGCCGAGCACCGGGGCTACGGCATCGAGTTCCCCAGCCCGGGGGAGCGGGTCGCGATGCTCGACGAAGCGCTGACGGTGATCCGGCGGTTGTGGACCGAGGAGTCGGTGACCCACCGCGGCCGCTTCTTCACCCTCGACGAGGCGTTGTGTGAACCCAAGCCGGTCCAGCGCCCGCACCCGCCGATCGTCATCGGCGGTTCCAAGCCGAAGATGTTGCGCGTCATCGCCCGTCACGCCGACGAGTGGAACATGCCCAGCCACGGCGGTCCCGGCGACTGGGACGCGGCCAACACCCGCCTCGACGAGGCCTGTGCCGAGGTGGGCCGCAATCCCGCCGAGATCTGCCGGTCGGTGCAGATCTTCCTGCACCCGCGCGATCCCGCCCTTGTCGACGAACAACTCGCCCGGCTGCCGGAGTTCGAGCAGTTGGGGTGCGAGCATGCGGTGCTGTCGTTCTATCAGCCGCCGAGTGCCGAACTCCTGGAGCGCTGCGCGCGACTGTGACTCGCTAGTCCCCGGGCTCCAGCAGCGTGCCGGCCGCACCGGACTGCTCCAGGATCGCGGCCTCGAGCGGTTCGGGTGTGCGCTTGGACCGGCGCAGTCGTCGCTCAAGCCGGGTCGCCGCCGCCGACAGGGCGAAATTGACGCTGATCATCAACAGCGCGATGACGATCAACGCCGGCAGATAGTTGCCGTAGGTCGAGCCGATCACCGTGCCCTGCCGGACCATCTCCAGGAAGGTGATCTGGTAGCCGATCGCGGTGTCCTTGAGCACCACCACCAACTGCGACACCAGCACCGGCAGCATCGAGGTGATCGCCTGCGGCAGCAGGATCGCCCGCATGGTCTGTCCCCAGCTCAGTCCCAGGGCGACGGCGGCCTCGTTCTGGCCGCGGGGAAGCGACCCGACCCCGGAGCGGACGATCTCGGCGATCACCGCGCCGTTGTACAGCGTCAGGCCCGTCACCACGCCGGCCAACGCGAGATAGCGCGACGGGAACACGTCGTACAGGGCGAAGAGGAAGTAGGCGAAGATCATCATGATCAGCACCGGGACCGCCCGCAGGAGTTCGACGACCACCGCGCACACCCTCCGCAGCGGTGCCACCGGCGACAGCCGTCCCACCCCCAGGGCCAACCCGAGGATCGCGGCCAACACGATCGAGATCGCCGCCGCGGTCAGCGTTCCGGCGATGCCTGGCAGCACATAGGTTTTCCAGAGATCGCCGGTGAGGAACGGCTTCCACTTGGCAGCGGTCAACTGACCCTTGGCCGCCAGTTTGGCGATGATCGCGCCCGCGATGACGACGGCCAGTGCGATGGTTCCGGCCGAGACGAGCCGGTTGCGCAGCAGCCCGCGGGGGCCGGGCGCATCGAAGAGTACGGAGGCAGCCATCAGGGTTTTCCGTTCTTCGCGCAAGCGCTCATGGTGGCTGGTTCGTTCTTCGCGCAAGCGCTCATCACCGCACCACCGCGATCCGCTTACCGAGCCACCCGAACAACAACCCCATCGGCAGCGTCAGCATCAGGAACCCGAATGCGAAGATCCCGCCGACGACCAGCAGTGCCGCGGTGTTCTCGATCATCTCCTTCATGAGCAACGCCGCCTCGGCCACCCCGATCGCCGAGGCGATCGTGGTGTTCTTGGTCAGTGCGATCAGCACCGACCCCAGCGGAATGATCGCAGCCCGAAAAGCCTGCGGGAGCAGGATCGTTCGTAGGTTCTGGCTGAAGGTCAGACCGAGCGAGCGCGCCGCCTCGGCCTGGCCCATCGGCACGGTGTTGATGCCCGCCCGCAACGTCTCGCATACGAACGCCGCCGTGTAGACGGTCAAGCCCAGCACCGCCAGCCGGAAGTTGCTGTCGTTGATCGACGTCGGCGACTTGGCGTCGGCCAGCGTGATGCCCAGCGTCTGCGCCAGCCCGAAGGAGCAGAACAGGATGATCAGCGTCAGAGGCGTGTTGCGCACGATGTTGACGTACGCCGACCCGACCCAGTTCAGCATCGGCACCGGCGAAAGACGCATGGCGGCAATCACTGTCCCCAGGATCAGCGCGCCGATCGCCGACAACACCGTCAGCTTGACCGTCGTCCAGAATGCTTTGATGATCTGCCCGCGGTAGGTGCCCCAGATGTCGATCTTCTGGTCCGGGCCGACGGCACCACTGGTGTCGAGGGGCGGTGGCGGCGGGGCGCTGATGCCGGCCGGCCCCAGGTTGCGGTCGAACGCCGCCTTCCAGTCGCCGTCCTTCTGCATCTTGACGATCGCGTCGTTGATCTTCGTCAGCAGCTCGGGATCGGCTTTGCGCAAACCGATTCCGTAATGCTCGACGGAGAACGGTTTGCCGATGATCTTGAACACCCCGGGGAACTGGGCGGCGAAACCGGCCAGGATCACCTCGTCGGTGCTCACCGCGTCGATGGCGCCGTTGCGCAACGCCTCCACGCACGCCGAATAGGTGTCGTACTGCTGCAACTGCACACCGGGGTACTTGTCCTTGATGCGCTGGGCCGGGGTCGATCCAGATACCGAGCACAGCTTCTTCCCGTTGGCCAGCGACTGCGGGCCGCTGATGTCATAGGTGTCCGCCCGCACCAGCAGGCTCTGTCCGGTGTCGAGGTACGGCCCGGCGAAGGCGACCTTCTTCTTGCGGGCATCGGTGATGGAGTAGGTCGCCACTATGTAGTCGACCTGGCCGTTTTGGATCAGCGTCTCCCGCTGTCCCGACGGCGACTCCTTCCACTCGATCTCGTCGGGGGAGTAGCCGAGTTGCTTGGCGACGTAGGTGGCGACGTCGACGTCGAACCCCGCCATCGAGCCGTCGGGCTTCTTGACCGCCAGGCCGGGCTGGTCGAACTTGGTGCCGATGGTGATCTTCTTGCCGTTTGCGCCGCACCCGGCCAGCGTCAGCGGGAGCCCGATGAGCAGCAGCAGGATCGCAACGACGCGGACGGGCAGGGATCGCATGGCGTCAGTGGTTGAGGATCTTGCCCAGGAAGTCCCGGGCCCGGTTAGAGCGCGGATTGGCGAAGAAGTCCTCCGGTGCGGCGTCCTCGACCACGGCGCCGTCGGCCATGAACACGATCCGGTCGGCGGCGCGGCGCGCGAAGCCCATCTCGTGAGTGACCACCACCATCGTCATGCCCTCCGCGGCCAGCGAGGTCATCACCGAGAGCACCTCGTTGACCATCTCGGGGTCCAACGCGCTGGTCGGCTCGTCGAACAGCATCACCTTGGGCTTCATCGCCAGCGACCTCGCGATGGCCACCCGCTGCTGCTGGCCGCCGGAGAGCTGGGCCGGGTACTTCTCGGCCTGGGTGGCCACCCCGACCTGCTCGAGCAGCTTCATCGCTCGGTCCCGCACCTCGGCCTTGTCGGCCTTGCGGACCAGGATCGGCGCCAGCATGACGTTTTCCAGGATGGTCTTGTGCGCGAAGAGGTTGAAGGACTGGAACACCATGCCGACGTCGGAGCGCAACTGGGCGAGCTTGCGGCCTTCGGAGGGCAGCACCTCGCCGTCGATGGCGATGGCGCCCGAGTCGATGGTCTCCAGCCGGTTGATGGTCCGGCACAACGTGGACTTGCCCGACCCGGACGGCCCGAGGACGACGACAACTTGGCCGCGGCCGATGTCGAGGTTGATGTCCTTGAGTACGTGCAATGCGCCGTAGTGCTTGTTGACGCCCGTGATCGAGATCATCGGGACCCCGCCGTCAGCCATGGGACCAGACCTTACCCAGGTGAAGGCGGTCTTGCCGGTCGTCTGGGACGATCCGGTGGGGATTCCGGGGAAGACGGCTCCGTACCATGTCAGACGTGAACTCGGCGGCCGGACGTACCTATCAGGTCCGTACATATGGCTGCCAGATGAATGTCCACGACTCCGAACGGGTGGCGGGCCTGCTGGAGGCCGCGGGCTATCGCCCGGCCCCGGAGGGGACCGACGCCGACGTGGTGGTGTTCAACACGTGCGCGGTGCGGGAGAACGCCGACAACAAGCTCTACGGGAACATCAGCCACCTCGCCCCGCGCAAGCAGTCCGACCCGGACATGCAGATCGCTGTCGGCGGCTGCCTGGCCCAGAAGGACCGCGAGAGCGTCCTCGAGCGCGCGCCCTGGGTCGACGTCGTCTTCGGCACCCACAACATCGGCTCGTTGCCGACGCTGCTGGAACGGGCCAGGCACAACCGGGCGGCCCAGGTGGAGATCGCCGAGGCGCTGCGAGAGTTCCCCTCGGCGCTGCCGGCTACCCGCGACTCCGCTTATGCGGCATGGGTTTCCATCTCGGTGGGCTGCAACAACACTTGTACGTTCTGCATCGTTCCGTCGCTGCGCGGCCGTGAAGTCGACCGCAGTCCGGCCGATGTGCTGGCCGAGGTGCAGTCCCTGGTGGACCAGGGCGTGCTGGAGGTCACCCTGCTCGGGCAGAACGTCAACGCCTATGGGGTGTCCTTCGCCGATCCGGAGATCCCGCGCGACAGAGGGGCGTTCGCGGCCCTGTTGCGTGCCTGCGGTGATATCCAGGGTCTGGAGCGGGTCCGGTTCACCTCGCCGCATCCGGCCGAGTTCACCGACGACGTCATCGAGGCGATGGCGCAGACCCCCAATGTCTGCCCCGCACTGCACATGCCGTTGCAATCCGGATCCGATGCGGTGCTGCGGGTGATGCGCCGCTCCTATCGCGCCGAGAAATATCTCGGAATCCTCGACCGGGTTCGGGCGGCCATGCCGCACGCCGCGATCACCACCGACATCATCGTGGGCTTCCCGGGGGAGACCGAGGAGGACTTCGAGGCCACTCTCGACGTGGTGCGGAAGGCGCGGTTCTCCGCCGCGTTCACCTTCCAGTACTCGCCGCGGCCCGGCACCCCCGCGGCGGAGATGTCCGGCCAGATTCCCAAAGGCGTTGTCCAGGAACGCTATATGCGGCTCATCGAGCTCCAGGAGCAGATCTCGCTGGAGGAGAACGCCGCGCTGATCGGTCGCGAGGTGGAGTTGCTGGTCGCCGCCGGCGAAGGCCGCAAGGATTCCGCCACCGCCCGGATGACCGGACGCGCGCGCGACGGTCGCCTGGTGCACTTCACCCCTGGCGCCGCCGAAGTCCGGCCCGGCGACGTGGTCACCACCACGGTGACCGCGGCCGCGCCGCACCACCTGGTGGCCGACGGCCCGCTGTCGTCGCATCGGCGTACCCGAGCCGGGGATGCGCACAGTGCCGGACTGCGACCGAAGACGGCCGCGGTGGGTCTGGGTCTTCCGACGGTCGGGGTGCCGTCCCCCAACGAGCAGACGACAGGATGTGGGACATGAACGTTCCGGAGCCCGATCGCGGATTCGAGGCCTACCGCGCCGACCTGGAAGCCGCCGAGCGGAGAGTGGCCGGGGAGATCGATCCCGGGGCCAGGGCCGTCGTGGTCGCGGTCCTGGTTTTCGTTCTCCTGCTGTCGTTCGTGTTGCCTCACACCGGGGGAGCCCGCGGTATCGACGTGCTGATGTACGACGAGAAGGCTGTCAGTGTCGGAACAGCGCTGCCGTCAAGGCTTTTCGTCTGGTTCGCCCTGGTTTTCGGGGTGGGTTTCTCGATGCTGACGTTGCTGACCCGGCGCTGGGCTCTGGCCGGTTTCACGTTGGCGGGCTGCGGCGTGGCCAGTGCCTTCGGAATGCTCGCCGTGTGGTCGCGACAGACCGCCACCCACGGTCATCCGGGCCCGGGCTTCGGACTGGTGATCGCCTGGATCGCCGTTCTTTTCCTGACGTTCCACTGGGCTCGCGTGGTGTGGACGCGTACAGCGGTGCAGTTGGCGGCCGAGGCCCAGCGCCGTCACGAGGCCACTCAGCGTGAGAGCAAGTCGCTGTTCGACCAACTCGACTTCGGCGATCAGGCCACAGGGCCCTACTCCACAGGGCCCGAGCCGCCGAAGGACAAGGACTAGCGCCGCTTCAGCGCGCGCGCCGCGGCGTCGGCCCACTCGCGCCACTGCGCGGCGCTGGCCCGGGCCTCGCTGGCTTCCTTATCCCGTCCGGCGGCAGCGGCCTTCTCTGCCTGTCGCTCGAATTGCTCTGCCCTGGAACGGAACTGCTCGGCGCGCGCCTGAGCCTCGGGATCGATGCGGCCGGCGTCCGCGGCGTCGCGAATCTTCTTCTCGACCGCGCGTAGGCGGCGCTCCAACTCTGCGGAGTTGTCCTTCGCGGTCTTGCCGACGGCGTCCCACTTCTCCGTGATGGCCCGCAGAGCGGCCTGGGCGGCCTTGGCGTTGGCCACGTCGATCTTCTCGGCTTCGGCCAGCAACTTGGCTTTCGCCTCGGTGTTGGCCTGGAACTCGGCGTCCCGCTCGGCGCTGATCGCGTTGCGGGCGGCGAAGAACACGTCCTGAGCGGCTTTGAACCGCTTCCACAGCGTGTCGTCGAGGTCCTTGGAGGCGCGGGGAGCGGCCTTCCACTCGTTCAGGAGGTCGCGGAAGGCCGCCGAGGTCGCGCCCCACTCTTTCGAGTTCGACAACTCCTCGGCCCGCTCGCAGAGCCGCTCCTTGGCCTGCCGGGCGCCGGCGCGTTCGCGGTCGAGTTCGGAGAAGTGCGAACCGCGTCGGCGGTTGAACGCATCGCGGGCGGCCGAGTAGCGCTTCCACAGTGCCTCATCGGTCTTGCGGTCCAGCCCGGTGATGGTCCGCCACTCATCGAGGATGGCGCGCATCCGGTCGCCGGCCGCCTTCCACTGCGTGGCATTGGCGGCGAGGTCTTCGGCCTCGGCGGCCAGGGCGTCCTTGCGGGCCGTCTGGGCGGCGCGATGCTCGTCGCGACGGGCCCGTTCGGCCTGCGCGGTCTCGCCGGCGTGCTCGGCGATGGTGGTCAGCCGGGCGGCCAGCGCGTCGACGTCACCGAGGACGCTGGCGGTGGGCAGCGTCTCGGCCAGTGCGGCTGCCGCGGTCTTGATCTTGCGGGCGTCGCCGGTTCCCGAGGCAAGCCGGGTCTCCATCAGCGTGATCTCGGTGGCCAGGTCGTCGAATCGGCGGCCGAAGTGGGCGAAGGCCGCCTCCCGATCGCCGGCCTGCCACGAGCCGATTACGCGTTCGCCGGCGGCGGTGATCAGGTACACCGTGCCGTCGTCCTCGACCCGGCCGAACTTGTGCGGATCGCTGTGCGGCGCGGACACCAACGGTTGGGTCGGAGCGTGCGGCCGCGGCGTGGGCCGCGGCGGAACCGGACATCGACGTGATCGCGGTGGAGGTCTACCAGCCGGGTCTGGCCCAGTTGCTGGGCATGATCGTGCGCGAGGGGCTGGGCAACGTCCGGATGATCCGCGGCGACGGCGTCGACGT
>CAYTOD010000014.1:15126-60615 GCA_964439315.1 uncultured Mycobacterium sp.
GGTGGTCCTCGACCGGGCCTAACTTGTGGGGATCGCTGTGGGGCGGGGACACCAAGGGTTGGGTGGGCGGGGGGGGCCGGGGGGTGGGCCGCGGCGGCCCGGGCCGGGGGCCGGGCTTGATGGGGGCCGACTCGGCGGCCTCGGTGACTTCGGCTGGCTCGGTGGTTTCGGCAGCCTCGGTGATCTCGGCGGCCTCGGTGACCTCGGCGACGTCAGTGGTTTCGGCTACCTCGGTGGTTTCGGCGGCCTCGGCCACCTCAACCTCGGTGACTTCGACCACCTGCGCCAGGTCCTCGTGGATTACGTCCCGATCGTCCTCGTGGCTCACGCCTCACTCACTCTCCGCGCGTCGCTGACGCGCCTCTGCCGCGCAAAGCGGCTCCCAACTGCTTCCGTGCGGGCCGGCGGAGTCCGACGGCCTGGAACGTATTGAACCAGGTCGAAGACACTCATGCCGAAGGGTTGTCCTCAGCGCTTGCCCGCCGTACACGCCAGAGGGCAGGCTGGCCGGTTGATGACCCCGCATATCCCGACAGTGCTCCCCGCCGGCGGCCGGTGATGGGCAAACAAGGCCTGGCCGTCCTGTTCGCACTGGGTGCGGCGGTGCTCATCGGCATCGGCAACGTGATCCACGAACGCTCCGCGCACACCGTCACCGACGCAAAGGTGGGCAATCTCGCGCTGTTCCTGCACCTGTTGCGGGACCGCCAGTGGTGGGTGGGCAGCATCGTCTCGACGGTGGGCTTCGGTCTGCAGGCCGCCGCCCTCGGTGTGGGTTCGGTGGTGCTGGTGCAGTCGATTCTGGTCACCGCGCTGCTCTTCGCCCTGCCGCTTAACGCCCGGCTCACCGGTCAGCCCGTCACCCGGGCGCAGTGGGGGTGGGCGGGGATGCTGGCCGTTTCGGTGGCGGTGATCGTCGCGGTGGGCAACCCGAGCGCCGGGCAGTCCCGGGCAGCGCTCGAGGTGTGGGCGTTGGTGATCGCGGTCCTGGGCCCGACGCTGGTGCTGTGCGTGGTGCTGGCACGCGCGATGGCCGGCCGCCCGGCAGCCGCAGTGCTGCTCAGCGTGGTCTCGGGAACGTTGTGGGGTGTCGTCGCGGTGCTGACCAAGGGCGTCGTCGACCGCCTGGACCACGGCGTGGCCGCGGTACTCGCCACTCCCGAGTTGTATGCGTGGGCGGTGGCGGGCATCGCCGCGACCGCGTGGCAGCAGTCGGCGTTCCGGGCCGGGTCGCTGGCAGCGTCACTGCCGACGATGACCGTCGTGGAACCTGTCGTCGGCGCCGTCCTGGGCATGCTCGTCCTCGGTGAGACTGTGCGGCCCGGCGACGACGGGTGGGCGGCCCTGATCGCCGCGGTCGTCGCGACCGTCGTCGCCACCGCTGCGCTGGCCCGCAGCCAGGCGACAACCGGCGTACTGCCGGTGAACGTCCGCTCCCAGTCCGGCGGCTAGCGTTAAGGCCGTGTTGGCGGCTATCGCACTGACTCCCTCCGCACCCGTGTTGGTGCCTGAACTGGCCGGCGCGGCCGCGGCCGAGGTGGCGGCGATCCGCGAGGCCGCCCTTGCCGCCGCCGCGGAACTTCCGCGGCGCTGGATCGCCATCGGGACCGGACCGGCCGACGTGGTTTACAGCTGCGTGAGCGGCAGCTTCGCGGGCTACGGCGTCGATGTCCGCGTGGCGCTGGATCCCCGGGCACCGGACATCGTCGTCGCCATGCCGTTGTGCGCGCTGATGGCCGGATGGCTGCGCGGCGAGGTCAATCCCGAAGGCGCGGTGCAGGTTCGGGTCTACGACGCCCGACTCGATGCGCAGAGCGCGGTGACGTGTGGACGGACCCTGCGCGCGGTGCTCGACGACGACCCGGAGCCGATCGGCGTGCTCGTGGTGGCCGACGGCGCCAACACCCTGACCCCGGCGGCACCCGGCGGGCACCGGCCCGAGGATGTGGCGGCCCAGGAGGCGCTGGATGACGCACTGGCCTCCGGAGACGTCACGGCACTGACCCGCCTGCCGGACGCCATCACCGGCCGGGTGGCCTATCAGGTGCTGGCCGGACTGGCCGGCGACGGACCGCGCGCAACCCGCGAACTCATCCGGGACGCGCCCTACGGCGTGGGCTACTACGCCGGCACCTGGACGCCATGAGGCCGATCGCCATCATCGGCCCCACCGGCACCGGCAAGTCCCAGTTGGCTCTCGACGTCGCCGAAACACTGGGCGGGGAGATCATCAACGCCGACGCCATGCAGCAGTACCGCGGAATGGACATCGGCACAGCCAAACTGGGCGCGTCCGAGCGCCGCGGCGTCCCGCATCATCAGCTCGATGTGCTCGACGTCCGGGACACCGCTACCGTCGCCCGCTATCAACAGGCCGCGGCCGGCGACGTGGAGGCCACCGCCGCGCGCGGGGCGGTCCCGATCATCGTCGGGGGCTCGATGATGTATCTGCAGTCCCTGCTCGACGATTGGGCCTTCCCTGCCACCGACCCCGAGGTGCGCTCGCGCTGGGAACAGCGCCTGGCCGAGATCGGTGCCGGTGCTCTGCACACCGAACTGGCCGTCCGCGATCCCTCGGCGGCGACCGCGATCCGGCCCACCGACGGCCGCCGGATCGTGCGGGCGCTGGAAGTGATCGAACTGACCGGTGAACCGTTCGCGGCGTCGGCGCCGACGATCGGACCGCCCCGCTGGGACACGGTGATCATCGGATTAGATTGGGAGACAGAGGTTCTCGACGAGCGACTGGCGCAGCGTACCGACTCCATGTTCGCCATCGGCTTGGTCGACGAAGTCCGGGCTCTGCTCGGCGTGGGCCTGCGCGACGGAGTGACGGCAGCCCGTGCACTGGGCTACGCCCAGGTGATCGACGCCCTCGATGCCGGCGGCGCGCAGTCGGATATCGATCAAGCCCGCGAACTGACGTTCATCGGCACTCGCCGCTACGTGCGGCGGCAGCGGTCCTGGTTCCGTCGTGACCACCGAGTTCGCTGGGTCGACGGCGCCGCCCCCGGACTCGCCGAGGTCACGATCGCGCTCTGGCGGGAAGTATCCTGAGCTCATGATTTTCGCCAAAGGCCATGGCACGCAGAACGATTTCGTGGTGTTGCCGGACCTGCGCGCCGAGGTGGACCTGACGCCGGCCGCGGTCGCCGCGTTGTGCGATCGTCCCCGCGGCCTGGGGGCTGACGGACTGCTGCGGGTCACCACTGCAGGCGCCGCCCTGGGGGCCGGGGTGCTGTCGCAGCTGCCCGACGGCGTCGAGGCGGCCGACTGGTTCATGGACTACCGCAACGCCGACGGTTCGGTTGCGCAGATGTGCGGCAACGGAGTTCGGGTCTTCGCACACTATCTCGCGGCCAGCGGCCTGGAGGCCCGGAACGAATTCGTTGTCGGGTCGGTCGCGGGGGCGCGTCCCGTCGTCGTCCACCACGCCGACGAACTGCGCGCCGACGTCACCGTCGAAATGGGTCCCGCCCGCAGGTTCGGCACCGGAACCGCAACCGTCGGTGGCCGCGCGTTCACCGGCGTCGCCGTCGACGTCGGCAACCCGCACCTGGCCTGCCTGGATCCCGGTCTGACCGCCGAGGATCTGGCCGCCCTCGACGTCGCCGCGCCGGTCAGCTTCGACCGCGGCCAGTTCCCCGAGGGCGTCAACATCGAAGTGCTCACCCCGCCGGATCGGGGATCGATCTCCATGCGCGTGCACGAGCGCGGCGTCGGCGAGACCCGCTCGTGCGGCACCGGCACCGTCGCCGCCGCCGTCGCCGCACTGGCCCACCAGGGCGCCGACACCGGCAGGTTGCGTGTCGTCATTCCCGGCGGCGAGGTCACTGTCGAGATCACCGACACCACCAGCTACCTGCGCGGTCCCTCGGTCCTGCTGGCCCATGGCGAGATCTCCGATGCGTGGTGGACGGCCCAGCACTGACCGCACCGCGCCCCGCCCCGGCCTGCCCCTGCCCGCGCTGCCTGCCCCTGCCGGCCCCTGCCTGCCCTGCCGAGCGTGAAGTTATTGGCACGTCGGGGGACGAGCGTGAAGGTAACTTCACGCTCGAGCGGGGGCAGGCCGGCCAGGCTCGAGCGGGGGCGGGCCGGCCACGCTGGAGCGGGGGCAGGCCGGCGCCGGGAACGTTATTTCGGATGCGTGACGTTGTACCGACGTGACACCATCAACTTCCACGTATGACGGACGCTGACCTGAACAACACCACGCCTCCCGCCGAGCCCAGCCTCGGCGAACTCGCCCTGGAAGACCGGGCCGCGCTGCGGCGCGTCGCCGGACTGGGTACCGAACTCACCGACATCTCCGAAGTCGAATACCGCCAGCTACGGCTGGAGCGGGTAGTGCTGGTCGGGGTATGGACCGAAGGCACGTCGGCCGACGCCGACGCCAGCCTCGCCGAACTCGCCGCACTGGCCGAGACCGCGGGCTCGGAAGTCCTCGAGGGGATGATCCAGCGCCGTGACAAACCCGACCCGGCCACCTACATCGGCTCGGGCAAGGCCCAGGAGCTGCGCCTGGTCGTCATCGCCACCGGCGCCGACACCGTCATCTGCGACGGCGAACTCAGCCCCGCCCAGCTCAACGCGCTGGAGAAGATCGTCAAGGTCAAGGTCATCGACCGCACCGCACTGATCCTCGACATCTTCGCGCAGCACGCCACCAGCCGGGAGGGCAAGGCCCAGGTGTCGCTGGCCCAGATGGAGTACATGCTGCCCAGGCTGCGCGGCTGGGGCGAGTCGATGTCGAGGCAGGCCGGCGGACGGGCCGGCGGCGCCGGCGGCGGTGTGGGCACCCGCGGTCCCGGCGAGACCAAGATCGAAACCGACCGCCGGCGCATCCGCGAGCGGATGTCGCGTCTGCGCCGCGAGATCAAGGACATGAAGCAGGTCCGCGACACCCAGCGCAGCCGGCGTCGCAGCAGCGACGTGCCGTCGATCGCGATCGTCGGCTATACCAACGCAGGCAAATCGAGCCTGCTCAACGCGCTGACCGGTGCCGGGGTTCTGGTGGAGAACGCCCTGTTCGCAACCCTGGAACCCACCACTCGGCGCGGCACCTTCGACGACGGCAGGCCCTTCGTGCTGACCGACACGGTCGGGTTCGTGCGGCACCTGCCCACCCAGTTGGTCGAGGCGTTCCGCTCGACGCTGGAGGAGGTCGTCGACGCCGACCTGCTGGTCCATGTCGTCGACGGATCCGACAGCAACCCGATGGCCCAGATCGACGCCGTCCACCGGGTGATCCGCGAGGTACAGGCCGAGCACCACTCGCCGCCGGCCCCGGAACTGCTGGTGGTCAACAAGATCGACGCGGCCGACGAGCTGACCTTGGCCCAGTTGCGTCGCGCGCTGCCCGGCGCGGCGTTTGTCTCGGCGCACACCGGCGAGGGACTCGAGCGGCTGCGGGCCAGGCTGGGGGAGTTGGTCGAGCCGCGCGAGATCACCGTCGACGTGACGATCCCCTACCAGCGCGGCGACCTTGTCGCCCGGTTGCACGACGAGGGGCGCGTCGACGCCACCGAGCACACCGAACAGGGCACCCGGATGAAAGCCCGCGTGCCGGCCGCGCTGGCGGCCAGCCTGCGCGAGTACACGACAGCCTGACTTCGCCGGGGCAGCCTGAATCCCGACGCAGCCCAGCGGCTCAGTCCGGCACTCACCGCCGTGGAGTGTTAACTTGTACGCACTTCATTGAGGAGAGGACCGGCATGGCCAACATCCGTTTGGTTTCCGCGCTCGTGGCCGCGGGAGTGATCGCTGCAGGCGTTTCGACGAGCTACGCATGGGCTGGTGGCCCCAGCGGCGTGAACGACAACATCTACGAGGCGGTCGGAACCGGCACCTTCATCGGTGAACTCGACGGTTTCCGGGCCACCGGCAGCAGCGCGGCAGAAGCCTCGGCCGCCGTCATCGCGGCCTGCCAGGCAGCGGGTGGCGTTGAGTGCACCGCCGACGAGGTCACCAACGACAACGTCTGCATCGTCTCCGTCGCCGACGACGTCAGCGATGTCGTTGCCGGCGGCGCGGGTCCGACGGTCGAGGCCGCCATGGCCGACGCGATCGCGAGGGCCGCAGCCAGCGGCACGCCGTTCGGCCCTACGCCGGCCGTCGTCGTCTCCGCCTGCCCCTAATCCCACAGACCAGTCGATCCGGGCAATAACCCGAGAGGTGAAGGACCTATGACACATCCTCGCAAGTCAGCAATGTTGATCGCCGGTCTGGCCGTTGCCGCGGGCATCGCCGCCCCGGCCGCCGACGCGCGGCCCACCTGCCAGAGCACGGACTTCAAGACCATCTGCCAGACCAACGGCAGTGTGTCGATCAAGGCCCGGCCCGGAACGGTGGCCCCGCCGGCCAATATGCCGCACATCCCATGGCTGGGCGCGGCGGGCAACCGCCGCTGATTGACGCGCCGGCCGCGTGTCTGCACGCGGCCGGGCGGCGACCAACCATCTAGTTGGTCTATTCTCGGGAGAGTCAGCGCACGCACTCTCCGGAGGTCATCTATGGGCAACGCCGTGAAGTACAACCGCACGATCTTCGAGCCCGAGCATCAGCTGTTCCGCGAGTCCTACCGGGCGTTTCTCGACAAGCACGTGAAGCCCTTCCACGAGCAGTGGGAGAAGGACAAGATCGTCGACCGCGGGGTGTGGCTCGAAGCCGGCAAGCAGGGCTTTCTCGGCATGGCGGTGCCGGAGGAGTACGGCGGTGGCGGCAATTCGGACTTCCGCTACAACACGATCGTCGTCGAGGAGACGGTGGCGGGCCGCTACAGCGGACTGGGCTTCTCGCTGCACAACGACGTCGTGGCCCCATATCTGCTGGAGCTGACGACCGAGGAGCAGAAGCAGCGCTGGCTCCCGCAGTTCTGTTCCGGCGAGATGATCACCGCCATCGCGATGACCGAGCCCGGCACCGGCAGCGACCTGCAGGGGATCAAGACCCGGGCGGTCCGCGAGGGCGACCACTACATCCTCAACGGCTCCAAGACCTTCATCACCAACGGCATCAACGCAGACCTGGTAATCGTGGTCGCCCAGACCGACCCGGGTAAGGGGGCCCAGGGCTTCTCCTTGCTGGCCGTCGAGCGAGGCATGCCCGGTTTCGAACGCGGCCGTCACCTCGACAAGATCGGCCTCGACGCCCAGGACACCGCCGAACTGTCGTTCACCGATGTGAAAGTGCCCGTCGAGAACCGCCTCGGCGAAGAGGGCCTCGGATTCATTTACCTGATGCAGAATCTGCCCCAGGAGCGAATTTCCATCGCGATCATGGCAGCCGCCGCAATGGAGTCTGTACTGGAGGAAACCATCCAGTATACGAAGGAACGCAAGGCTTTCGGCAAACCGATTGGATCGTTCCAGAACAGCCGATTCCTGCTTGCTGAATTGGCTACTGAAACCACTGCGGTGCGCATCATGGTCGACGAATTCATTCGGTTGCATTTGGACGGCAAACTCACCGTCGAGCAAGCGGCAATGGCCAAATGGTGGACCACCGAGGCCCAGGTTCGGCTCATTGACCGCTGCCTGCAACTGCACGGCGGATACGGCTATATGCGCGAATACAGCGTGGCGCGGGCATTCCTGGACGCCCGAGTGCAGACCATCTACGGCGGTACCACTGAGATCATGAAAGAGATCATCGGGCGCAATTTAGGCGTCTGAACTGCTGTTTTGCCCGTCCGCGCCCAGTAGCGGGTTATTTCAATTCAATTCGGGTTTTATCTCGATTTGGCTGCTGGGAGCGTCCAATACCGCGTGTCGTGGTTAGCTGGCGCGGAAATGTGCGACCGTACTGTGCGACGGAAGTTTTGTGCATGGCTGGATCGGGCGGGCGAGACGGATTGTGGGAGAGATATGACGCGTCTAGGAAACGGCTTTATGCGGACCGCTCGACGATTCGCCCTCGGTGCGGCGGCGACGGCGGCGGTCGCCGCGTTCGTCGTGCCCCACGCCCCGCACGCGTTCGCCTCCCCGGAGAGTGACGCCGCCGACGCGATCGACCAGGCCTGGCAGGCTGCCGGCGGTGCCGGTTCCGACGTCGGCGGCAAAGAGGGCGACATCTTCACCGTCGGCGACGGCTACGGACAGAAGTTCTCCGACGGGAAGATCTATTACTCCGCAGACTCCGGGGCTCACCTGATCTACGGCGCCATCCTGGACAAGTACGAGTCGCTGGGCGGGCCCGCCGACAGCGATCTCGGTTGGCCGAACATCAACGAGGTTCCGGGCCTGGTCGGGAGCGGCAGCCGGGTGAGCACGTTCAACGGCAGTGACAAGCCGGCCATCTTCTGGACCCCCGACACCGGCGCGTGGGCGGTTCGCGGCGCCCTTAACGTGGCCTGGGACAAGCTGGGCGGCTCGTCGGGCACCCTCGGTGTTCCGGTCGAGGACGAGTCCTATGACGGCGACCTGGTGAAGCAGAAGTTCACCGGGGGAGAGCTGTCGTGGAACTCCGCGTCGAACACCTTCACCAGCGAACCGGCAGCGCTCGCCGACAGCCTCGTCGGCCTCGAGGTCCCGCTTGATCCGACCACCCGCATCAACCAGGCCTGGCGCTTCAGCGGAGGACTCGGCGGCCCGCTGGGCGCGCGTCAGGGCCCGCAGACTCCCGTCGGCGACGGCGGCGCAGCGCAGGGCTACGCCGGCGGCAAGATCTTCTACTCGCCGGCCACCGGCGCGCACTCGGTCACCGGCGCGATCCTGTCCAAGTACGAATCGCTGGGCGGCCCGACCGGTGATCTCGGATTCCCGATCGGCACCGAAAACGAGGGCGGCGCCCCCAACAGCCGGATCAGCGCGTTCAGCGCGCCCGACAAGCCGGTGATCTTCTGGACCCCCGACAACGGCGCGATCGTCGTCCGCGGCGCCCTCAACGCGGCGTGGGACAAGCTCGGTGGCGCCTCCGGCACCCTCGGTGTGCCGACCGGCGAGCAGCAGGTCAACGGCGACACCGTGACCCAGACGTTCAGCGGCGGCGAGGTCTCCTGGAACAACGCCACCAAGGAGTTCAGCACCAAGCCCGCCGACCTGGCCTCCACCCTGAACGGACTGCAGATCCCCGACTCGGTGGGGCAGGCCCCGACCGGCACCGGTGGAGAGACCAAGGCCAAGAGCTCGGGCTGGCACTGGTGGTGGCTGGCTATCATCCTGCCGCTGGTGGCGCTGCTCGGTCTGCTCGCGTTGTGGGCGCAGCGTCGTGGACGTTCCGACGACGGCGACCGCTACTACGCCCCTCAGCGCGAGGTGGCCGATCGCGACCGTACGACCGACTGGGCGCCGACTGCGGTCAAGGACGAAGCGGACTTCGACGACGAGGACCGCATCGACACCGCCCCCACCCGGATTCCCTCGCAGACGAAGCTCGACGAATTCACCGACGCAGAGACGACGGCCGAAATCAGCTGGGGCGATGACGCCGAACTCGGCCGGCACTCCGCCGGCGCCTCGGGTGTCTCGTCGCTCTGGCGGATGGAACTCGACGATCTCGAGCGGCCGCGGCGTCGTCACGCCGTCGACGACGCCCCCAGCTGGTGGACCGACACCCACGAGGGCTTCGAGGAGTCCGGCGAGCTGCGCGAGCCGGAACTGGACTTCGACTACGGCGACGAGGTGGTCGAGGAGGTCGAGGTCAACACCGTCGTGACGACCACCCCGGAGCAGCCTTTCGAGGACCTGTTCGGACAGCCGGCGGAGGACTGGCACGCCGAGGCCGCGGAGGCTCTGGAGGATGACGAGGAGCCGTGGCGCCCCGCGATCCATCTGCCGCTGGCCGACCCGTACCAGGCGCCCGAGGGCTACTTCATCAAGGCGAACACCCACTCCGGGCTGTACTACACCCAGGAATCGGCCTTGTATGACGGCTCTTCGCACTTCGTAGGGGTCTGGCGCTGTCCGACATCGTGTCGTGTCGGTGATTGATTAGGGGCCCGCGCCCCTGTGAGCTGGGTGTTCTTCAGGCATCCAGAACAAGGAACGCGGGCCATGGTTGACGGTAGTTCACTGCTGCTCGATCTCGACGGTGTGGTCGTCGAGTCGGTGCAGCGACGCGAGGATGGGACCCGGCTGGTGGTGGTGGGCACCGCCGCGGAGTGGGTCGGCATCTGTCCAGAGTGCGGGGAGCGCTCCACCAGATCGAAGGGCTGGGTAGCGACCTCGCCGCGTGACGTGCAGGTTGGCCCGGATCGTCCGGTATTGCGGTGGCGCAAACGAAAGTGGTTGTGCCCCAGCGCGGTGTGTGACCGCAAAGTATTCACCGAGTCGGTGCCGGGAGTGCCGGCGCGGGTGCGGGTCACGCCTCGGGCCAAAGCGTCGATGGCTATCGAGGTTCTCGACAAGGACCGCTCGGTGGCTGCGGTCGCCTCCGACTACCGCTGCGGCTGGCACACCGTGCACGACCATCTCGTCGCTGTCGCCGATGCGGTCCTGGACGCCGAACCGGCGCCGGTGGTGGTGCTGGGCATCGACGAGACCCGCCGCGGTAAAGCCAAATGGGAAACCGACGCCGCCACTGGGCGGCGGATCTGGGTGGATCGCTGGGACACCGGCCTGGTCGATATCACCGGCGATCAGGGCCTGTTAGCCCAGGTCAACGGCCGCCACTCCGGGGCGGTGATCGACTGGCTCGACGAGCGCGACCCGAGCTGGCGGGCGCAGATCACCCATGTCGCGATCGATCTGTCGGTGGTCTACGCCCGCGCCGTGCGACTAGGACTGCCTGACGCGATCGTGATCGTCGACCGGTTCCATCTGGTCAAGAAGGCCAACGACATGCTCGACGCGGTACGCCGGCGGGTCACCTTGGCCCAGCGCGGCCGGCGCGGCCGCAAAGCTGACATCGAATGGATCAACCGCCGCCGGTTGCTGCGCGGCGCTGAACGGCTCACCGCAGAGCAGCGCACCACCTTGTTCGCCAAGCTGCTCACCGCCGATCCCGGCGAGGACATCGCCGCGGCATGGATCGCCAAAGAGCTTCTCCGCGAACTACTCTCGTGCGCCGAGCGGGGCGGACTGAGATACGAGATCCACGCCGCCCTGGACCGGTTCTACCGATTCTGCGCCGCCTGCAAAGTACCCGAGGTCATCACCTTCGCCCGCACCATCGAGACCTGGCAGGCGCCCATCATCGCCGCGCTGCAAACCGGCCTGACCAACGCCCGCACCGAGGGCTACAACCGCATCGTCAAACACGTCGGGCGCATCGCCTTCGGATTCCGCAACCCCGACAACCAACGCCGCCGCGTACGGTGGGCCTGCACCCGCCGATCACGGCCGGTCACACCCAGCCGGCGCCAATGCCACTGCTAACTGCGAAGAGCCTGTATGACAACACGCTGCCCGAGGTGTGGTTCGCCACCGAGGAGACGGCGCGCGCCAACGGGTTCGTCAAGGCTCCCGAGTAGGGGCTCCCGCTAGACCTTCCGGATCACGGTGACGACCTTGCCGAGAATGACGGCGTCGTTGCCCGGGATCGGGTCGAACACGGGGTTGTGCGGCATCAGCCACACCTGACCGCTGGTCCTCTTGAAGGTCTTCACGGTGGCCTCGCCGTCGATCATCGCGGCGACGATGTCGCCGTTGTCGGCGACGTTCTGCTGACGCACCACCACCCAGTCGCCGTCGCAGATGGCGGCGTCGACCATCGACTCGCCGACGACCTTGAGCAGGAACAGCGAGCCCTCGCCGACCAGTTCGCGGGGGAGGGGGAAGACGTCCTCGACGGCCTCCTCGGCCAGGATCGGCCCGCCGGCCGCGATGCGGCCCAGCACCGGCACATAGGTGGGTTCGGGCAGGGCGTCGGAGCCGGCCACGTCGGTGGTCACTGTGGCGGCCGCGTCTGCGGCGAGCCGCACGTCGACGGCCCGCGGACGATTGGGGTCGCGGCGTAGGAAGCCCTTGCGCTCCAGGGTGCGCAACTGGTGGGCCACCGACGACGTCGAGGTGAGCCCGACGGCGTCGCCGATCTCGCGGATGGACGGCGGATACCCGCGTGTCGTCACGGACGCGCGGATCACCTCGAGAATGGTCCGCTGCCGTTCGGTCAGGTGCTGGCCGGTGTCCGACGTGCCGTCACGTTCGCTCATAGGGGCGAATGTAGCCCGACTGAGCGCGAATATCAAACATGTGTTCGAGCGTGTCGGGCGGCGGCGCGGGGGGTTGGCCGCTTCGATTCGACGGCCGGACCGAATCTGTCGGTGGCTCGTTTTACCCTTCGGACACGCTCGCTCAAATGTTCGTATATCGAACAGGTGATCGAGTACAGTTCGAACACAAGAGCGAACAACTGGAAGGGGTTGGCGATGACAGTCCTCGATGATCGTCAGATCGGTCGGAACGCTGGTGGGCAGTTGGTCCCGTGGGAGGGGCCTCGTCTCATACCTGGGGTCCGTCGGGTGCCAGGCCGGCCGCTGCCGGCCCGCGGCGACAGCAGGCGCCCGGCGGTCGCGCCGCTGACCTACCGGGGCAACGGGCTCGCGGTGTCGCGGGCAGTGCACATCCCGCTTGCCCGCCGGCCCCGCTCGGCCACCATGGTGGCCGCGATCCTGATGGCCGGTCTGTCTGCGTTGATCACGTTCTGGCTGGGCTGGCTCGGGCACCTCAGCGGCCCGGAGGCCGGGGTGGGTTCGCTGTCCGCCGCCTCTGCTACCGACCGGCTGGCGGTGGTGCACGTACTCGACGGTGAAACCCTGCAGCAGCTGGCCGAGCGGATGTCGCCCGACGTTCCGGCCGATCAAGCGGTCGAGCGCATCAAAGACCTCAACAAACTGAGCTCGACAGCCGTTGTGGCGGGGCAGACGTTGATCGCTCCGGTGAGCTGAACAGCCGCCGCGGTGACTGTCGAGTCGCGGGTAGGCTGTCTCTCGTTCGCGGCGCTAGCCGCGGCGTCAGGCAGCGGGAGAGGGGCGACGGTCGTGCATTGCCCGTTCTGCCGCAACCCCGACTCTCGAGTGGTCGACTCCCGCGAAACCGATGAGGGGCAGGCGATCCGCCGCCGGCGCTCCTGTCCGGAATGTGGACGCCGATTCACGACCGTCGAGACCGCCATCCTGGCCGTCGTGAAACGCAGTGGTGTCACGGAACCGTTCAGCCGGGAGAAGGTCATCGCCGGCGTCCGCCGCGCGTGTCAGGGCCGCCAGGTGGACGCCGACGCGTTGAATCTGCTGGCCCAGCAGGTCGAGGACGCAGTGCGGGCGACCGGCTCGCCAGAGGTCCCCAGCAACGAGGTGGGTCTGGCCATCCTGGGCCCGTTGCGCGAACTCGACGAAGTCGCCTATCTGCGGTTCGCGTCGGTCTACCGCTCGTTCGACTCGGCTGAAGACTTCGAGCGCGAGATTCAGAGCATGCGTGCCTTGCGCGCAGCCGAAACCGGCTAAAGCCGGCCGTCCTCGCTCGGGCCGTCCTTGAAGCCCTCAGCCTGCTCGGCGAGGAAGCGCTCGAATTCGGCGCCCAGTTCCTCGCCGCTGGGCAGATCCTCGTCGTGGGCAAGCAGCGACCGATTCTCCTGTGCGGAAACGAAGGCGTCGTACTGGCGCTCCAGCGCCTCGACCACCTGCGCGACCTCGCCGGACGCTTCGATCTGTTCGTCGATCTTGGCGCGCACGCCGACGCTGGCCTCGGTGAGGGCTTCCAGGGGAAGCTGCAGTGCCGCTGACTTCGCGACCTGCTCCAGCAGTGCTTCGGCGGCGGGCGGGAAGTCGGTCTGAGCCAGGTAGTGCGGGACGTGCACGGTGTAGCCGACCGCGTCGTGGCCGTGCTGTGCCATCCGGTACTCCAGGAGGTTCGAGGCGCTGCTGGGCACCTGGACCTCGCCGACCCACGGCTGATGATCGGCGATCAGTTCGCGGTTGTTCGAGTGCGCGGTCATGCTCACCGGCCGGGTGTGCGGCACCGCCATCGGGATAGTGCCCAGGCCGATGGTCCGCCGTACCCCGAGGCTCTCTGCGAGCAGCCGGACTGCCTTGACGAAACGTTCCCACTTGAGGTCCGGCTCCAGGCCGGCCAACAGCAGGAACGGGGTCCCGACGCTGTCGCGCAGCGCATAAAGGTTGAGTTCGGGTTCGGAGTACTCGGCGAAGTGATCGGTCTTGAACGTCATGGTCGGCCGGCGCGAGCGGTAGTCCAGCAGATCGTCGATGGCGAACGAGGCGACCAGTTCGCTGTTCAGCGACGCCTTGAGGTGCTCGGCGGCCAGCTTCACCGCATGCCCGGCGTCGGAAAAGCCCTCCAGAGCATGGACCAGCACCGGGCCTTGGCCGTCGATCGACGCCAGCTGCGGGCTCGGAATTTCCAGTTCGTAGATCGGTTCCAGTGGGTTGCCGTGGGTGTCGGTCATCGGGGTGTCCTCCTTATGCCATCTCTCCACGTTGAACAACGCTTCGCTGGCGGCGCTCGTTCCCCAGACGGGCATTCTCGCGCGATCTCTCCACAGCCGCCACTTCTTCCACACCGCTCATGCCGCGATAGTGCCCGGGGGAGCCGCTCTGACGGTGGTCCTTGACAGCGTCGGGGCATGAGCACACACCACCCCGAATTCCGCTTCACCCGGCCCGGCGCACTGATCGGCGCGCTGCCCGCCGTTCTCGGCTTCGTACCGGAGAAATCGCTGGTCCTGGTCTCGCTGGAGGAGGGCCGGATGGGCGCCGTCATGCGGGTCGACCTGTCTGATGCCCTTTCCGACGGGATCGGGCACCTCGCCGAGATCGCGGCGAGTTCCGGTGCCGACCGGGTGGTGGCGGTGATCGTCGACGACGACGGCGCGCTCTGTCCGATGTGTAACGACGATCACCGCCGGTGGTGTGAGCTGCTGCGGCAGGCGCTTGCCGACAACGGCGTGGAGCTCTACGCCGCCCACGTGGTCGATCGGGTCGCCGAGGGCGGCAAGTGGCACTGCGTGGACGACTGCGGGGCCAGGGGAGCCGTGGACGACCCCGGCTCCTCCCCGCTTGCCGCCGCCGCCGTGCTGGAGGGCCGTCGGCTGTACTCCCGCCGCGCCGATCTCCAGGCGGTCGTCGCACCCACTGACCCGTCCCGCACCGCCGCGCTCGCCGATGCCATCCGGGCACAGGCGATTCGCAGAGAGTCGGCGTGGCAGAAGGACCCCGACGGCTGCGGCCGCCACGACGTCGAGGCCGCGATGGCGGCAGCGGCTCGGGTTTGCGCGGGAGAAGAACTCGGCGACGACGAGTTGGCCGCGCTGGCGTGCGCATTGACCGATGTCGCTGTGCGAGACACGTTGTACGCGTTGGCAGTCGGTGTCGATGCCGGGCTGGCCGAGACGTTGTGGGCCGTGCTGGCCCGATCCCTTCCCGAGCCGTGGCGCGCCGAAGCGCTTGTGCTACTGGCTTTTTCGGCCTACGCGCGGGGTGACGGCCCGCTTGCGGGGATATCCTTGGATGCAGCGCTCCGCAGCGTGCCCGAGCACCGGATGGCCGGCATGCTCGACACCGCACTCCAATCCGGGATGCGGCCGGAACGGATTCGCGAGTTGGCCGTGACCGGCTACCGGCTAGCCAGGAAACTCGGGGTGCGGCTTCCGCCGCGACAGGGATCGGGCCGTCGGGCCGTCTAGACCTTCTCGACCTTGACCGCGTGGGCCATCTCATGGGGGAGTTCGACGTTCTGATGACCACCGACGACGATCGTGACGTCGCCCTCGGGGCTGGTCTCCACCAGCACCCGGGCGTCGGGCACCACGCCGGCCTCCTTGAGTCGGCCGATCAGCGCCGCGTCGCCCTGGACGTGCTCGGTGAGCCGGCGAACGACCACCGCAATCGATGCGCCGGGCGGAAGTTCGGTGAGTCGTACCAGGGCGCCGTCATGCCGGCCGGACGCGACCTCGTCGAGGCCGAGTGGCGCAAGCCCCGGGATCGGGTTGCCGAAGGGGGAGACGGTCGGATCATCGAGCACCTGCACCAGGCGGCGTTCGACGTCCTCGCTCATCACGTGCTCCCAGCGGCACGCCTCGGCGTGGACGTCCTCCAGGGGAAGGCCGATCACATCGACCAGAAGGCGCTCTGCGAGCCGGTGCTTGCGCATCACCGAAACCGCTCGCTGCCTACCTTTTTCGGTGAGCTCGAGGTGCCGATCACCGGCCACTCGCACCAGGCCGTCGCGCTCCATCCGGGCGACCGTCTGGCTGACGGTGGGACCGCTCTGCTCCAGGCGCTCGGCGATGCGGGCACGCAGCGGCACAACGCCTTCCTCCTCGAGGTCGTAGATCGTGCGCAAATACATCTCGGTCGTATCGACCAGATCGTTCATGAGGCACCCCTCCCGTCGCGACATGATCCTACTGGTCTATTCGAGCCAGATGGCCAGGTCAGTGCTGTGTGTGCAAAGCGCCGAAATCCCCGGCGCACGCGCCGGGGATTTCGTCGGTCAAGATCAGCTGGCGTAGGAACGCAACCTGTCGGCGCGCTCGCCGTGACGCAGCTTTACCATCACTTCGCGCTCGATCTGGCGGACCCGTTCCCGAGACAGACCGAACAGCTTCCCGATCTGATCGAGGGTGCGGGGCTGGCCGTCGTCGAGGCCGAACCGGAGCCGGATCACCTGCTGCTCGCGCTCATCGAGCGTGGCCAGCACATGGCGGATATCGGTGTGCAGCAACTCCGAGATCACCGCATTCTCGGCCGACATGGCTTCGGAGTCCTCGATGAAGTCGCCCAGTGGCGCTTCCTCGTCGGTCCCGACGGGCATGTCGAGGCTGACCGGATCGCGGCTGTGCTCGAGCAGGTCGTTGATCTTGTCGACCGGGATACCCGATTCGTCGGCCAGTTCCTCGTCGGTGGCCTCGCGGCCCAGAGTCTGGTGCAGTTCCCGCTTGATCCGGGCGAGCTTGTTCACCTGCTCGACCAGATGGACGGGAAGTCGGATGGTCCTGCTCTGGTCGGCCATACCGCGGGTGATGGCCTGTCGGATCCACCACGTCGCGTAGGTCGAGAACTTGAATCCCTTGGTGTAGTCGAACTTCTCCATGGCTCGGATCAGACCGAGGTTGCCCTCCTGGATCAAGTCCAGCAGGGGCATACCGCGACCCGTGTAGCGCTTGGCCAGCGACACCACCAGACGCAGGTTGGCCTCCAGCAGGTGCCGGCGCGCGGCTTCGCCCTGGCGCACGACGATGGCGAGTTCGCTTTTGCGCTTATCGCCCAACCGCTTTCGCGTCTCCAGCAAGTGCTTGGCGTAGAGCCCGGCTTCGATGCGCTTGGCCAGTTCGACCTCGTCCTCGGCGGTCAGCAAGGCGGTCTTGCCGATTCCGTTGAGATAGACGCGCACAAGATCCGCAGCAGGACTCTGGGCATCGAGGTCGCTGTCGAACGCGGTGGTGACGTTTGCCATGGTGATCTCCTGATCGGGCTTTGTCTGTCAAGCTGTCCAACGCCGGACTGGACTCAAGAGTTCCCACGATCAGCCGATCTCACACGCTCTGACGTGCGGCGATGCGGAGTTGTTCTGAGAATGTGCTGAGAATGTGGGCCGAGATCCGTTCAGCGGGAACGGTCGTCGCCGGGGTACGTGCCCTGTGGTTGCGGAGGAACGGTGAAGCCGGACTCCAGCGCGGGCCGTTCGGCCCGCGGGAACAACGCGGTGCGTTGGGGGGCATCGGGATAGCGGCGCGGTTCCTCGGCCCGGCGCGGTGGGCGATCGTTGGCGATCAGGACCGCCATCCACGGCAGCGGAATCGACGCCGCCAGGATCGCCAGAGACAACACCCCGTTGTGCCAGATGCCGTAGGCCACCGCGGCGCCGATGAACGCGGGGATGCGCCAGAACATCAGCTTCAGATACTTGCGGACCCGAGCCCGGTGCTGCTCCTCGTAGGAGGGCGCAGCCCTGGTGATCAGCACGGGCCGGCCCTCGTCGTCGAAACCCAGGTCGCGCTCCATTCCACTACTGTTCCACATCCCGGGGGTTCCAAACGAGGGTGATTTTTCCGGCGACTCCCCGTTTCGCGCTCGGTGTTCAGCGGGCACAATGGCTGTTATGCAGCAGACCGACACCCTCGAACGCTCCGACAGCGACGAACGCGTTGATGACGGCTCCGACGACGACAGGCCCAAGCACTTCCACTACGTCAAGAAAGACAAGATCGCCGAGAGCGCGGTGATGGGCACACACGTGGTGGCGCTGTGCGGTGAGGTTTTCCCGGTGACCCGTTCGCCGAAGCCCGGGTCGCCGGTGTGCCCGGACTGCAAGCGTATTTTCGCGAGCCTCAAACAGGGCTGATCGGAGACTGCTGTGGCGCTGCGGCACCGTCCTGCTGGCGCCGCTCCAGCCACTGCTGCAGATGAGGCGTGGGCGCCGGCCATTCCTCTTCGATGGCCGCGTTGAGTTCGGCGCCGATCATGACGGCGAACCCCAGGAAAAACGCGAACAGCAGGAACGCGATCGGGGTGGCCAACGCCCCGTAGGTGTATCCGGTGCGGGTGATGTACTGCAGGTAGATCCGCAGCCCGCCGGTGGTGACGACGAACACGGTGGTCGCCAGGATCGCCCCCCAGATGAGGCGATGGGTGGGCAGCGGTTTAGGCAGTGCGACGCGGTAGAGGATCGTGACCCCCACCACCAGGATCAGCGCCAGCAAGGGGTAGTAGCCGTACCGGAGAACGTTCTCCCAACTTGCCGGGATGTATTCGCCGATCTTGCGTGGGCCCAGTGCCACGAACGGCGCGGCCGCGATGACGGACAGCAACATCACCACGTAGATGCCGAGCGCGAAGAACCGCTGACGGACGGGATGGCGCAGCGCGGTTTGGTCGTGTGCCTCCACCACCGAGTCCACGAACGCCGAGATGGCCGACGAGCCGGCCCAGAGGCTGATCACGAACCCCAGTGACACCACCTCGCCGCGGGCGCCCTGTGCGATGTCGCGGACGGTGGGCTCGATGATCTCGTTGACGATGTTCTTGGAGAAGAAACTGCCCGACGTGCTGATCAATTGGCGCTGAATCATCGGGAGCGTGTCCGGGCCGAATAGGGGAGCGATGTAGGCGAGGCTGCCGATCAGGCCCAGTAACAACGGCGGCAACGACAACACCGACCAGAATCCGGCCTGCGCCGATTCCGCGAAGATCGAGTCGTCCCAGCTTTTGGATATCGTCCGCTTGGCGATCCGCCAGGCGTGATGGCGTGTCGGTTTAGCCGGCTGTTCGCTCATCACAGGGCAACGACGGCGCGCCGATTCGATTCCGGACTACGCGTCTCGGGACTACGCGTCGGCGGGGCTGACTTCGAGGACGGCCGCGAGTTCGATCAGCCGGGCCTGGTGTTCGTTGGCGTGATGCTGGCAGAACAGCAACTCAGCTCCGGAGGGAAGCTTCGCCCGCACCCGAGCCGCCGCGCCGCAGCGGTCGCAGCGATCAGCCCTGGTCAGTTCCGGACTGGTCAGCGTTGCGTTCATTCGCACCTCCATAGGTAGCTCCGCGCCCCCGGCGCGTGCCTCTACTCTCTCAGACGTTTCGGCCGCCGATGTTGTTCCCCTCCCCGGATCGTGTGGCGTGTCTCACCCATCCCCAGGCTGTTACAACCTGCGCGAAATGCAATCACGTTGAATCGGCAACTGTTACGGTCCGGGCGCGGGAGCACGGTGCAGCGGTTTCCTCCCCCCGGATCCGCCGCCCGCTCCCGCTGACGGTGACCGGGTGCTGCCCTGCTGCGGATACCCCCCCTTCCGCGCCGGTTGAGCGGCACCCGGTCACCCCGGGAAGGAGGGTCTGGTGGCGAAGGCTCCCAAGCTGGCCGTCCGTGACGTCGCCGACATCCCGCTGCGGGAGGTCTCCGGGCTGACGCTGTGCGACGGCCAGGTGCTGGCTGTAGGTGACCACGATCCGGTCGTGTTCGCGGCGGCGCTCGGGCCGTGGCCGCTGCGCTGGGAGGCCGTCGACCTGGCCGGGCTGCCACTGCCCGAGGGCGGGGTTCAGTTCGAGGCCATCGTGTCCACCGGGGAGCGCACAGTGCTGGTGCTCCAGGAGCAGCCGGCCCGCGTGCTGCAGTTGGACCTGTCCGGCCCGTCGCTCGACGGTGCTCTGCGGCTTGAGGTTCCCGAGGGACACGAACTGCGGGAGTCCTGGCTGGGAGACCGGTCCTCGCGGGGAGAGTCGCTGCTGCTGACCGACCGCGGCCACCTGATCGTCGTGAAGGAGAAGGATCCCGCGGCAATCCTGGAATTCGGGCCGGCCGGGGACGCCCCGGTCGGGTGGCGCCGCGGTGGTCCAGCCGTCCCACCGCCGGTGGGGGATCAGACGTTGACGGTATTGGCGACGTGGTGGCTGGGCAACGATCTACTCAAGGCCGCCCCGGACATCAGCGACGCGACCGTCGGCCCCGACGGCTGCCTCTACTTGCTGTCCGATCAGGGCAGTTCCATTGCGCGCTTGCCGGATTCGCTCGATCCGGCCGGAGGGACGGTGGACGCCACCCACGTGTGGCGCATCGACGGCGGCCCAGAAAACGCCGAAGGTCTGGTGATTCTCGGCGATGGCACCGCCGTGGTGGCCTTGGACACCAAGAAGCCGCGACGCAACCTGCTTCGGCTGGAACAGCTTCCGCCGGCCGCCGGTTAGTTCGCCTGCCTCTTTTTCAGCAGACTTCTCAGCGGGTTGGCAGGGGCGTCTACCAGTACCGGCAGTCCTCCTCGTGCCGGTTGCCGGTCAGTGCAATCCGTGCCGAGGTCAGCAGACCCAAATCGGCGCGCTCGGGACAGTCGTAGGGCAGGTCGCGCGGCAGGCCTGTCCGCAGCACCTCGAGTTGCTCGTCGACGGCTTGGAGTGCCGTCTTGCCGTCCGAGGCCCTCGGCAGGTCGCGGTCGGCCCCGAGCTCGATCAGCGCCCACAGCACCTGCAGATGTCCTCCGACAGCGGCGCGGTAGACGGCCGGTTCGCCCCACTGCGACAGCCCGTTGAGGTCCGTGCCGAGCTGTACCAGCCGGCGGACGACCTCCGGACCCTTGGCGACTGCCAGCGTCAGCGTTGCCTTGGCGGGGACGGCGCCCCGGTCGACGAGCACGTCGATCATCGTGACGGTGCAGGCGTCGTCCAATGGCGTGCGGTGCTCGTGGGAGAAGTCCGGTGAGACGCCCGCGTTGATGAGGCGCTCGACGATGTCGCGGTGGTCATTCTGTACCGCGATCGTGAGCAGTGTCCTGCGGTCGGCCAGGTTCAGTCGTTCCCAGGCGCCGTCCCGCGCGGCCGCGGCGAACTCCTCGACGGACCCGGTCCAGCAGGCACGCTCCAGCCGGGCCGCAGTTTCCTCGGCGGGATCTGTTGTGCCGCAGGGGTCGTAGAGCTCGTTCGGGATGGGCCGTACCGCGGCGATCTGTTCCTCCTCGGTGGCCTGGGTCCGGTCCCCGCCGTCGTGTTCGGGGTCGTAGAACAGCCGGTGGTAGGTGAAATCGTCGGCAAGCAGTCGCGTCTCCAATTCCCGGGACAGCGCCACCTCGTCGAAGACGTGGTCGGGTGCGTCGGACGCGGCCGCGTAGCGGCGGTGGTGGTGCGGGGATGCCCGCCAGTACATCAGCAGGGCAGTGGCCCGGTCGCAGTCCGGATGCAACGCGATACGACGTGCCGCGGCTACGCCGTCGTCCCAGTTGAACGTCAGCGCGCGCCGATGGAGGCACTCCGGTGTAGTGGAGCCTTTCATGACGCTGAACGCCCGCCCGACGCCGGTCGGAGCTAGTCCAGGTAGTCGCGCAGAACCTGCGAGCGGCTCGGGTGGCGCAGCTTCGACATGGTCTTGGACTCGATCTGGCGGATCCGCTCGCGGGTGACGCCGTAGACCTGGCCGATCTCGTCGAGGGTCCGGGGCTGGCCGTCGGTGAGGCCGAACCGCAGCCGCACCACGCCGGCCTCGCGCTCCGACAGGGTTTCGAGCACCGACTGCAACTGGTCCTGCAGCAGCGTGAACGAGACGGCATCCACGGCCACCACGGCTTCGGAGTCCTCGATGAAATCGCCGAGCTGGCTGTCGCCCTCGTCACCGATGGTCTGGTCCAGTGAGATGGGCTCGCGGGCGTACTGCTGGATCTCCAGCACCTTCTCCGGGGTGATGTCCATTTCCTTGGCCAGCTCCTCCGGGGTGGCCTCGCGGCCCAGATCCTGGAGCAGCTCGCGCTGGATGCGGCCGAGCTTGTTGATGACCTCGACCATGTGCACCGGGATACGGATGGTGCGGGCCTGGTCGGCCATGGCCCGGGTGATCGCCTGGCGGATCCACCAGGTGGCATAGGTCGAGAACTTGTAGCCCTTGGTGTAGTCGAACTTCTCGACCGCGCGGATCAGGCCGAGGTTGCCCTCCTGGATGAGGTCCAGGAACGCCATGCCGCGGCCGGTGTAGCGCTTGGCCAGCGAGACCACCAGGCGCAGGTTCGCTTCCAGCAGATGGTTTTTCGCGCGTTCGCCGTCGCGGCAGATCCACTGCATGTCGCGGCGCTGCTGAACGGGGAGCTTGACGCCCTGGTCGGCCATCTCGCCCATTTTCTGCGTGGCGTAGAGGCCCGCCTCGATGCGCTTGGCGAGCTCGACCTCTTCCTCGGCGTTGAGCAGCGCGACCTTGCCGATCTGCTTCAGGTAGGCGCGCACCGAGTCCGCCGAGGCGGTGAGCTCAGCGTCCTTGCGGGCCTGACGCAGCGCCTCGGACTCTTCCTCGTCCCAGACGAAGTCGCCGGTCGCCTTGTCGGAGTCGGAAGGCTCGGTGATGTCCTCGTCCTCCGCGGCCTCGCCTTCGACTGCCGGGGCTGGAGTGACGACCGCCGCGCTCGCGGTAGCGGTGGTTCCGGCCGCATCGTCGGTTACCTCGAGATCGTCGTCGAGCTCGAGGTCGCCGGTGGCGTCGAGGTCCGGTTCGGCGAGGTCGGTGTCGAGGTCGTCATCGAGGATGACTTCGGCTTCCCCGGCGGTGGCCTCCACGGTCGGTTCGGCGACCTTCTTGGCGCGGCTTCGCGACGCCTTCGCGGGCGTCGGCTCTGCCGGCGCGGCGGCCTTCGAGGCCCTGGCAGGCGCCTTCTTGGCGGCCGGAACGGCCTCGGCGTTCTTGGTCGCGGCCTTGGCCGGGGCGGCCTTGGCCGCCTTGACCGGTGCCTTCGCGGGTGCAGCGGCCTTCGCCGGCGCAGCCTTGGCTGGCGCGGCCTTCACCGGTTCGGCCTTGGCGGCTGGGGCGCTCTCCGGGGCACCCTTTGGTGCGGTTCGCGAGGCCGAGACCGCTCCCGCCACGGCTTTCGCGGCCCTGGCCAGCACGCCTTTGGCGGCGGGGGCCTTGGCCGGAGTCGCCTCGGCGGGGGCTGCGGCCTTCGCGGCCGTCTTCTTGGCGGGAGTTTTGGCGGCGGTGCGCTTCTCCGGCGGTTGGGCTGCCGGGCTTGCCTTGGTCGCGGCCACGTACACCCTTTCAAGTCGTGCGAGCTTCGGCGAGCAGAAACACACTGCACCGAAACGTCATCTGTTGCGGAATGTCGGGGTGATTCCCGTGGTGGCGGCCTGAGGCTTCATCAGCAACCGCCGGGTGCCATTGTAACGACTACCTGTGAACCCGCAGGGCCCAGCGCCCCGACTCAGGAGAGTTCGGGTTGGCTGGCCATCGCCGCACCGACGATGCCGGCACTGTTGAGCAACACCGCCGCCACGACCGGCGTTCGGTTCTTCAGCAGCGGAATCCATTTGTCGGCGTTCTTGCTGATGCCTCCGCCGGCGATGAAAAGGTCGGGCCAGATCGCGTTCTCGACGGCCACCAGAACCTTGGTGACCTCCTTGGCCCACCGGTGGTAGCTCCACTCCTTCCGCTCCTTCACCGAGGATGCGGCCCGGTGCTCGGCTTCCTTGCCGCCGACCTCGATGTGGCCGAATTCGGTGTTGGGCAACAGCATTCCATGATGAATGACCGCTGAGCCGATACCGGTTCCGAAGGTCAGCAGTACGACGACGCCGTTGTGGTTGCGCCCGGCGCCGAAGTGCTGCTCGGCCAGGCCCGCTGCGTCGGCGTCGTTGAGCACGACCACTTTTTGGCCGTCCAGCGCAGCGCTCATCTGCTCGGCGACGTTGGTCCCGATCCAGGATTTGTCGACGTTGGCAGCGGTCTGGACGACGCCGTTGACGACGACTCCGGGGTAGGTGACGCCCACCGGGCCGGTCCAGTCGAAGTGACGGACGACCTCGGCGACGGTTTTGGTGACCGCCTGGGGGGTGGCCGGCTGCGGGGTTTCCAAACGGAACCGTTCGCTGACCAGCTGACCGGAGTTGAGGTCGACGACGGCACCTTTGACGCCGCTGCCGCCGACGTCGATGCCCAACGCCCGGCGTTCGGCTGTTCCTGGCGGGGTGCTCATGGCGGTCCTCCCTGCTGGCGCGACGGACGGAGAAAAACACGCGACGGACGCAGACAAACACTAGTGGGTCGGGTCCCCTCCGCGGGCGGGGTTTGTGCTGCGATGACCCGGTGAACACCCACGACGGCGACTCGTCCCGCCCCGATGAACTGCGCAGGCTGGCCGAGCGGTTGGCCATCGAGGCGGCAGATTTCGTGAGGCGGCGCAGGGCCGAGGTCTTCGGGACAGACTCGGCCGCGGCCGGGGCAGCGGTCCGGGTCAAGAGCAGCCCGACCGATCCGGTGACTGTCGTCGACACCGAGACCGAGCAACTGCTCCGGGACCGGTTGGCCCGCCTGCGTCCGGGTGACCTCGTTCTCGGGGAAGAGGGGGGCGGGGAAGACGGGGGCGGGGAAGACGGGGGCGGGGAAGACGGGGGCGGGGAAGAGCGGGGCGGGGAAGAGGGGGGCGGGAACGCGGGGCCAGTCCAGTGGGTCCTCGATCCCATCGACGGCACGGTCAACTTCCTCTACGGCCTTCCGGCGTACGCGGTGTCGATCGGGGCCCGGATTAACGGCGTTGCGGTGGCGGGCGCGGTGGCCGACGTCGCACGCGGGGAGATCTACTCGGCAGCCCTGGGGGGCGGCGCCCGGGTGCTTGCGGACGGTCGGCACCGGCCGCTGCGCTGCAGTGCCGCAACGGATCTCGCGCTGGCCCTGGTGGGCACCGGCTTCAGCTACGACAGTTCGAAGCGGTCGCGCCAAGCGGAGCTGCTGGCGATGCTGCTGCCCCGGGTTCGCGACGTCCGCCGGATGGGGGCGGCCGCGCTGGACCTGTGCATGGTGGCGGACGGCCGTCTCGACGTCTTCTACGAGGAGGGCCTGAAGGTGTGGGACTGGGCCGCCGGCGCGCTGATCGCCGCCGAGGCGGGTGCCGTCGTCACGATCCCGGACACCGACGGGGCGCTGCTGGTGGCGGCCGCACCCGGGGTCGCCGCGCCGTTCGCTGCTGCGATGCGGGACTGTTGCGGCAGTTAGCAGGTTTCGCTGTGGATCTTGGCGATCAGCGCCGAGTCGGCCGGTTCGGTGGCCCCGGGGCGCAGGCCCGAGAGCACCGCGGCGATGTCGTTGCTACTGGCCAGCGAGGTGAAATCGGTGCCGATCACCAGATCCACCGAGTCGTCTTTGCGGTCGTCCTGGAAGAGCTGCATGCAGGGGGCCACCAGCCAGGCGGTCGCGGCGCCGTGCCGTCCGGCCTCGCCGAACCTGATCTGGCCCTGGCAGGACAACCGGGTCCCGGCGTAGATCGGGTCGTTCGCCGCCGTCGGCGCGGCGAAACCGAGATCGCGCAGGGCGCCGGCCACGTCGCCGGCCTGTCCGCCCTGTCCGCTGGCGTTGAGCACCCGGATCTTCGTTTCGGCCAGCTTGGCGGGGGAGACGTCGACCATGGACACTCCCGTCACCTCCTGGCCCAGCTTGGGACCTGCCGCGTCGGTAGGCGCGGGCGGCGGGTCACAGGAAGCGGTCTGCTGAACACTGACCGGCCGGGTCAGGGCGACGCTCCAGATCAGCGCCGTCGCCACCAGCAGCACTATCGCGGCGATGATTCCGGGCCGATAGTTGCGCCGCCGGAACGGATGCCCGTCCTTGTCGTAGGCTGACCCGCTGGTGATGAGTGAAACCACGGAGTGCACTGTAGTGCCTGCTAGAACAGCGGACGGTAGGTCGCTGGGAGACGCCAACCGGCTGCAGTGATGCAAATCACACCGCAACTGGCCTGCAACGGGGCAGGAATCGTTTTGAACACGCGTTCGGCGCTGATACAACACTCTGCTGGAACCAACGAGGGATTGCGATGGCTACTGACTACGACGCCCCACGGCGTACCGAGACCGACGATGTGTCGGAGGACTCGCTGGAGGAACTGACTGCGCGCCGCAACGAGGCGCAGTCCGCCGTCGTCGACGTCGACGAGACCGAGACCGCGGAGTCCTTCGAATTGCCCGGCGCCGACCTGTCCGGCGAGGAGCTGTCGGTCCGGGTGGTGCCCAAGCAGGCCGACGAATTCACCTGCTCAAGCTGCTTCCTGGTGCATCACCGCAGCCGGCTGGCCAGCGAGAAGAACGGTGTGTTGATCTGCACCGACTGCGCCGCCTGAACCGGTTCAGCTTCGCAACGCCGAAAGCACGCGGTCGGGGTGGCGGGTGCTGAACAGCCAGTAGGGCGTTGGGTCGTCCGGGTCGTCCAGGACCGCCAGCACCATCGGCCCGACCCATGGCCGGTGCACCACGAACGCGGCCGGATCCAGCTGACGGCCCAGCGCTGCCGACTTCGCGGTGCGGGGCACCGGTGCTGACCGGGTGATCAACGCGGCCGGCAGGTGCGCTTGGCCTGCCCACAGTTCGACGCCGGTATCGCCCTCGGTGACCTTGATCTCGACGCGGCTGAGCCAGAAGAGCAACGACACCGCGGCGAGTCCGAGAACCAGGTAGGGCACCCAGGTGGGCAGCCCCCGGATGCCGATGGCAGCGGAGGTCGCCGGCAGCGCGGCCGATCCGAGGCCGACCAGCCACCACCACCAGGGCACCCACAGCCGCTCGCGGTAACGAACGGTTTGCGATGTCACTCGCGTACCAGACACGCGGTCAAGGGTAGTCTTTGCGATCGTGCCAACCAGTCTGGCGGTGGTCCGCCTGGACCGCGATCTTCCGATGCCCGGCCGTGCCCACGACGGCGACGCCGGCGTCGACCTGTTCAGTGCCACGGATGTGGAGCTTGCGCCGGGAGAACGATCGCTGGTGGCGACCGGTATCGCGGTCGCAATTCCGCATGGCATGGTGGGGCTGATCCATCCACGCTCTGGTTTGGCTGCGCGCGTTGGCCTTTCGATCGTCAACAGTCCGGGGACGGTGGACGCGGGCTACCGCGGCGAGATCAAGGTTTCGCTGATCAATCTGGACCCCGCCACGCCGATCGTCATCCGGCGCGGTGACCGGATCGCGCAGCTGCTGGTCCAGCGGGTTGAGCTTCCCGAGTTGGTCGAAGTGGCCTCGTTCGACGAGGCCGGAATGGCTGACACTTCCCGTGGTCGGGGTGGCCACGGTTCCTCCGGCGGACATGCGAGTTTGTGATGGCATTCGGAAGACGCAAGAAGCACCGGGACGCCGCGGCGACTGGCGGCGCGACCGAAGCGGCGGAGTCGACTGACCTCCAGGACGGCACCGGCCTCGACGACGTCGGGGAGGTCGTCCACGAGGAGCTCGTGGTGGCCGTGGTCGGCGGCGCCGAGGGTGACTTCGAGGGCCCCTTCGACCTCGAGGAATTCGACAATCCCGAAGACGCGCTGCTGGCCAGGCTGGATCTGGGCTCGGTGCTGGTGCCGATGCCTCCCGGCGGGCAGATCCAGGTTGAGCTCAATCAGGGTGGACTGCCCAGCGCCATCTGGGTGGTGACGCCCAACGGCCGGTTCACCATCGCCGCGTACGCGGCCCCGAAATCGCCCGGTCTGTGGCGGGAGGTCGCCAGCGAGTTGGCCGAGGCGCTGCGCAACGACAACGCCGCCGTGTCGATCGAGGACGGCCCCTGGGGCCGGGAGGTGGTCGGAACCGGAGCCGGAGTGGTGCGCTTCATCGGCGTCGACGGCCACCGGTGGATGGTGCGCTGCGTGGTCAACGGTGCGCCGCAGTCGATGGCGGCGCTCGCCGCCGAGGCGCGGCAAGCCCTCGGCGACAGCGTGGTTCGCCGTGGCGACACCCCTATGCCGGTCCGCACGCCGTTGCCGGTGGAACTGCCGGAGGAACTGTCCGCGCAGTTGCGCAACGCTGCCGCTCAACAGTCGCAGCAGATGCAGCAGGCCATGATGGCCGCCCAGCAGGCGATGATGGCCCAGCAGGCTCAGCAGGCTCAGCAGCAGGCCCAACAGGCGCCGCAGCCGCAGTTCCAACAGCCGCCCCCGCCGCCTCCGCCGCAGTTCCAGGAGTCTGCCGAACGCCGTGCCGCGGACGGTTCGGCCATGCAGCAACTGCGCGGTACGGGCGGCTGAGCCACGGTCAGTGGGGGCGGTGCTGTGCCTCTCGCAGCGCTGCCACGCATGCCGCGCCCAGCCTCGGCGGGTTCGGTCCGAATTCGTCGAACGTGATGGTCCTTAGCGCCGCGGACGGTGCCGTTGACACCCATTCGCGGGCTACTGCGGCCGGATGGATCGGGTCGTCGTCGACGGCGACGACGCCCATCGGGACCGTCAGCCGGCGCAGTTCGGCGCTGTTCGGCGACACATAGCCGGCGGCTTCGTCCATTGCGTCGGGCAGATCCGGCCACTGCCGCCGCCAGGACCGGGTGAGTTCGGCGGCCAGCCAGCCGGGGCTCGACGCCTGCATACCCGCCGTCGTCGCAGCCAGTCCGTCGCGGCGCAACAGCGCAGCGGTGTGCCTGGCCGACAGTGACGCCGGCGCGTCGCCCGGTGCGCCCGTCCACGCGGGAAGAGCGGCCAGCACGGCGATCACGCGGTCCGGGTGGGCGATCGCCCATGAGGTGGCCACCGCGGCCCCGAGCGACACGCCGCCGACGATGATCGGCCCGCCGGCAGCGGCTCCGTCGAGCGCGCGCAGGTATCCCGCCACCACGGCGCGTGGGTCCGGCGGCACCGCCACCAGGCTGACCCCGGCCTCGGCGAGAGGGGCTGCGAACGCGCGACGGATGTAGTCGTCGTCCGAACCCGTTCCGGGCAGCAGGACCGCCACTGCACCGCTCATTTCCCCACCGCTCGAATCGACCGCCACGCGATGATCGTGCCTGGTTGCCGCCCAACGCCTGTCGCGTGGGTCCGGGGTCCGTGGCGTTGCGCGGGCGCAAGGTCTACGGTGGCTTAGGCGCTCTGCTCGCGGCACGGCCAAAACGACTGTGCGCGATGCCACCAGAGCGGCCTGAGGGCATTAGAGCGACGGCATGAGAGCGGAGACACATCATGGCGACGACCGAAGGTTTTGTTCGCCGGCTCACCCGCCGTCTGACCGAAACCCCGGAACAGCGCGATGCCGACGAACTCACCGACGAGGCCACCACCACCGGGGCGAACCGGGCCATCGATTGTGAGCGCGGCCAGGAAGTGACCATGATCGGTACGTTGCGCAGCGTCGAGACTTCCGCGAAGGGCTGCGCCGGCGGGATGCGGGCGGAACTGTTCGACGGCACTGACACGGTGACCCTGGTCTGGCTGGGGCAGCGCCGGATCCCCGGGATCGAGTGCGGGCGCAAACTGCGGGTCCGCGGCCGGATGGGGATGCTCGACAGCGGCGGCAAGGCCATCTACAACCCGCACTACGAGATCGAGCGTTGAGCGCAGGTTGAGTACTGGTTGGAGCGAACGGGTCGGCGAGGACGATCCTGAAGCCGAGAGCGAGGCCGCCCGCACTCCGGGGCAGGCCCTGCTGGGCCAGATGGGCGGCGTCAGCGGGCTGATCTACTCAGCCCTGCCGGTCGCCGTCCTGGTTCCGGTGAACACCGCGTTCGGCCTCATGCCGGCCATCCTGTCGGCCCTGGCGGTCGCGGCCGGCATTCTGCTCTGGCGGTTGTACCGCCGGGACTCGATCCAGCCGGCGATCTCCGGTTTTCTCGGCGTCGGGGTGAGCGCCCTGATCGCCTGGGTGGTCGGAGCCTCCAAGGGGTACTTCCTGCTGGGAATCTGGACGTCGCTGCTGTGGGCGGTGGTTTTCGCCGCCTCGGTGCTGATCCGCCGGCCGGTGGTCGGCTACATCTGGAGTTGGGTCAACGGCCACGACCGGGGCTGGCGCCGGTTGCGGCGCGCGGTGCTGGCCTTCGACCTCGCCACCCTGACCTGGGTTGCGGTGTTCGGCGCCCGCTTCGTGGTGCAGCATCACCTCTACGATGCCGACAAGACCGGCTGGCTGGGCGTCGCGCGCATCGCGATGGGCTGGCCGCTGACCGCGGTGGCCGCTCTGGTCACCTATCTGGCGATCCGGGCCGCGCAGCGCGCGGTGCACGCCGCCCACGCCGCAGCGTCGGACTGAGGGGCCTTGTCGGACTGAGGGGTCTTAGGGCCCTCAGTTCGAGCCGTCGGCGAGCAGCTTGCGCAATTCGCCCTCGACCTCGGGGGCTGCCACGAAGAGCAACTCGTCGCCGCCCTCCAGCGGTTGGTCCGGCTCGGGCACTATCACGCGCTGGCCCCGCAGAATCGTCACCAGTGCGACGTCCTTGGGGAGGTTCAGCTTGCGTACCGGCCGGCCGCCCCACGGAGTCGCGTCGGGAAGCGTGATCTCCACCAGGTTGGCGTGTCCGTGCCGGAACTCCATCAGGCGAACCAGGTCGCCGACCGCGAAGGCTTCCTCCACCAGGGAGGCCAGCATTCGCGGGGTGGATACCGCCACGTCCACGCCCCAGGAGTAGTCGAACAGCCACTCGTTGCGGGGGTCGTTGACCCGCGCGACCACCCGGGGAACGGCAAACTCCGTCTTGGCCAGCAGCGAGAGCACGACGTTGGCCTTGTCGTCGCCGGTGGCGGCGATCACGACGTCGAACCCTTCCAGGTGCATGGCTTCCAGAAGGCTCAGCTCGCACGCGTCGCCGAGACGCCAGTTCGCCGCCGGGATCGCGTCGATGTCGAAATGGTCCGTGTTGCGCTCGATGAGCGTGACGTCGTGGGCGTTCTCCACCAGTTCGCGGGCGATCGAACGACCCACCGCGCCGGCTCCGGCGATGGCGACTTTCATTCCTCCACCCCTTCCCCGGGCGGTAGTGCGGCGATCGCGAGCGCTTCGGCGGCGCTGCCGGACACCGCGGCCAGGTAGACCTGGTCTCCGGCCTGGATGACGGACTTCTTCTCGGGCAGCACACCGGTGCCGAATCGGATCAGGAATGCGACCCGCGCGCCGGTGGCCTCCTCCAGTGCGGTGACCCGGTGGCCGGCCCAGCCCTCGTCGAGGACTGCCTCGCAGACCGCGACGGTCCCGGTGGGGTCGCGCCATTTGGTGGTTTCGGTATCCCTGGTGAGGGTGTTCAGCAGTCGGTCCGTGGTCCACGGGACCGTCGCGATGGTGGGGATCCCCAGCCGCTCGTAGACCGCGGCACGCTTGGCGTCGTAGATGCGGGCGACCACGCGCTGCACGCCGAACGTCTCGCGCGCCACCCGGGCCGAGATGATGTTGGAGTTGTCCCCTGAGGACACCGCGGCGAAGGCGTCGGCGTTTTGAATTCCCGACCGCAGCAAAACATCTCGGTCGAATCCCATGCCCAGCACCCGCTCGCCGTCGAACTGCGACGACAGCCGGTGAAACGCCGCGGGATCGCGGTCGATGACCGCCACGTCGTGCCCGAGTCGCGACAGCGCGTCGGCCAGCGAGGCACCGACCCGGCCGCAGCCCATCACCACAACCCGCACCTGAGGTCCTTTCGACTCGGTTCGCGCCGCGTGTGGCCTCCACCACCGTCGGGGCCTCGCGGTAAGGGGAACGCTACCTTCCGTCCAATCGAGCACCTAGTCTTGGCTCTCGTGTCCAAGCTTTCGACCGGCCTTCGTCGGGTGCTGATCGGGCAGCCTTTCCGTAGCGACAGTCTCAGTCACACGCTGTTGCCCAAGCGGATCGCGCTGCCGGTGTTCGCCTCAGACGCCATGTCGTCTGTGGCGTACGCGCCCGAGGAAATCTTCCTGGTTTTGTCGGTCGCAGGCCTCTCGGCCTACGCGATGGCGCCGTGGATCGGTGTCGCAGTGGCCTTCGTGATGTTGGTGGTGGTGGCCTCCTACCGGCAGAACGTGCACGCCTATCCATCCGGCGGCGGCGACTACGAGGTGGTGACCACCAATCTGGGTCACACCGCCGGCCTGACGGTGGCCAGTGCCCTGCTGGTCGACTACGTGCTCACCGTCGCGGTGTCGACCGCGTCGGCCATGGCCAACATCGGTTCGGCGATCCCGTACATCGCCCAGCACAAGGTCGCGTTCGGCGTCGTCGCCATTGTGCTGATCACGGCGGTCAACCTGCGCGGTATCCGCGAGTCCGGCACCGCGTTCGCCATCCCCACCTACGCCTTCATCATCGGCATGTTCCTGATGATCATCTGGGGGTTCTTCCAGATCCACGTGCTCGGTCATCATCTCCGGGCCGAGTCGGCGGGCTTCGAACTGCACTCCGAGCACGGCGACGTCATGGGATTGGCGATGGTCTTCCTGGTCGCCCGGGCGTTCTCGTCCGGTTGTGCGGCGCTGACCGGCGTCGAGGCGATCAGCAACGGTGTGCCCGCCTTCCGCAAGCCGAAGTCCCGCAACGCCGCGACCACCCTGGCCATGCTCGGCGGGCTCGCCGTCGCCATGTTCATGGGCATGATCGTGCTGGCCAACGACACCGGCGTGAAGATGGCCGAGCGGCCCGAGGAACAACTCATCGGGGCGCCTGCGGGGTATCACCAGAAGACGTTGGTGGCTCAGCTCGCCGACAGCGTCTTCCACGACTTCCCGCTGGGCCTCTACCTGATCACCGGCGTCACCGCCCTGATCCTCGTGCTGGCCGCCAACACCGCGTTCAACGGCTTCCCGGTCCTGGGGTCCATCCTGGCCCAGGACCGCTACCTGCCCAGGCAGTTGCACACCCGCGGTGACCGGCTCGCGTTCTCCAACGGCATCGTGTTCCTGGCGCTGGCGGCCATCGGGTTGTTCGTCGCCTTCGGCGGCGAGGTGACCCACCTCATCCAGCTCTACATCGTCGGGGTGTTCGTATCGTTCACGCTCAGCCAGATCGGCATGGTGCGGCACTGGAACCGGCTGCTGAGCACCGAGGACGACCCGGCCGAACGGCGCCGGATGATCCGCTCCCGGGCGATCAACACCGTCGGGTTCATCGCCACCGGCACGGTCCTGATCATCGTGCTCGTCACCAAGTTCCTCGCCGGAGCCTGGATCGCGATCGTCGCGATGACCGCGCTGTTCGTCATGATGAAGGCCATCAACCGGCACTACAACAACGTCTCCCAGGCGCTCACCCCCGACGAGGAGTCCGCGAGCGGCGCCGTCGTGCTGCCCAGCCGCAACCACGCCGTCGTCCTGGTGTCGAACATGCAGCTGCCCACGCTGCGCGCGCTGGCCTATGCCCGGGCCACCCGGCCCGACGTGCTGGAGGCGCTGACGGTCAACGTCGACGACGCCGAGACCCGCAAGCTCACCCATGCCTGGGAGGACAGCGACATCTCGGTGCCGCTGAAGGTGGTCGCCTCGCCCTACCGGGAAGTCACCCGACCGGTGCTGGACTACGTCAAGCGCATCAGCAAGGACTCCCCGCGCACGGTGGTGACGGTCTTCATCCCGGAGTACGTGGTGGGCCACTGGTGGGAGCACTTCCTGCACAACCAGAGCGCGCTGCGCCTCAAGGCCCGGCTGTTGTTCATCCCGAACGTCATGATGACGTCGGTCCCGTGGCAGCTGAAGTCCTCCAAGAAGGTCAGGCAGCTCGAGGAGCAGAACGCGCCAGGCGACGTGCGCCGGGGATTCGTGGAGTGACCGATCACCCGGTCGAACTGGAGCTGACCACCGGCCCGGCGGCCAACGGCGGAAGTTGCGTGGCCCGCCACGACGGACGGGTGGTGTTCGTGCGCTACGCGCTGCCCGGCGAGAGGGTACGGGCCCGGGTGACCTCGGCGCGCGGCTCCTATTGGCATGCCGAGGCCGTCGAGGTGCTCGAGGCCTCACCCGACCGGATCGACCCGCTCTGCCCGATCGCGGGCGTGGACGGCGCTGGCTGTTGCGACCTGGCCTTCGCCGACCCTGCGGCGGTACGGGCGCTCAAGGGGCGGGTGGTGGCCAATCAGCTTGCGCGCCTGGGGGATTACCAGTGGGAAGGGGAGGCTCAACCGGTCGGATCCGGCGGTGCGCGAGGCTGGCGGACCCGGGTGCGGCTGGCCGTCGGCAACGATGGGCGTGCCGGCTTCCATCGCTACCACAGTGCGGAGCTGGTCACCGATCTGCGATGCGGACAGCTGGTCGAGGGCATGATCGCCGGCCTGCCCGAGGCGCGGTGGCGGCCCGGCGACCAGGTGCACGTGGTGGTCGACGACGACGACCGCCGTCACATCGCCACCACCTCCCGCGCGCGGCGGGGGGTCACCATGGTCGAGGGCAGCCGCGATGCCGTGCAACGGGTGGGGGATCGGGTCTGGCGGCTGCCGGTCACGGCGTTCTGGCAGTCGCATCGCGACGCCCCCGCGGCCTACACCGAGTTGGTTCAGCGCTGGGCGGGCCCGGCCACCCGGGCCTGGGACCTCTACGGCGGTGCGGGCCTGTTCGCCGCGGCACTTGCCTCGGTGGTGGGGGAGCGCGGCCAGGTCCTCACCGTCGACACCGCCCGCGCAGCCTCGGAGGTCGCGCGGACCGTTCTGGCGGATTTCTCTGGCGTGCAGGTGATTTCGGATTCGGTGCGCCGCTTCCTGGAGGCGCAGCGCGCCGAGGGAGCCGGCGCGGATGTCGCGGTGCTCGATCCGCCGCGGGCCGGTGCCGGACGGGAGGTCATCGACCTGCTCGCCCAGGCCGAGGTGCCGCGGATCGTCCACATCGGTTGCGAGGCAGCGGCGTTCGCCCGCGACATCGGTCTGTACCAGCAGCACGGCTACCGAGTGGAGCACCTCACCGTGTTCGACGCCTTTCCGCTCACCCATCATGTGGAGTGCGTCGCGGCGCTCACCCGTGTGTAGCGTCGGGCCGCTTGTAGAGTCACGGCTGTGCCGTACCGGATTTTCACTCGCGGATCGTGGTCGGAAACCCGGCGGATCAGCGGCATCTTCCGCCGGGAAACCGTCGGTGGCGCGATTCTGCTCGCCGCGGCCACCCTCGCCCTGGTGTGGGCGAACTCGCCCTGGTCAGCGTCGTACCATGCGCTGACGCATTTCAAAGTAGGCACCGACGCGCTCGGCCTGCATCTGAACCTCTCCCTGGAGGCGTGGTCGGCCGACGGGCTGCTGGCCATCTTCTTCTTTGTCGTCGGGCTGGAACTCAAGCGCGAGTTCGTCGCCGGCGACCTGCGTGAACCCAGCCGGGCGGCGCTTCCGATCGCCGCTGCGGTCGGCGGCATGGTGGTTCCGGCGCTGATCTTCGTGGCGTTCGCGGCTGCTGCCGGCGACGGCGCGCTGCGGGGCTGGGCGATCCCGACCGCCACCGACATCGCCTTCGCGGTGGCAGTGCTCGCGGTGATCTCGACCCACCTGCCGTCGGCGCTGCGCACGTTCCTGCTGACCCTCGCGGTGGTCGACGACCTGCTGGCGATCACGGTGATCGCGATGTTCTACACAGCCAAGATCAATCTCACCTTCCTGCTGCTCGCGCTGATCCCGCTGGCGCTGTTCGCCGCACTGGTGCAACGGCGCGTCCGCTCGATCTGGATCCTGCTCCCGCTGGCACTGCTGACCTGGGCCTGCGTCCATGAGTCCGGGATCCACGCCACCGTCGCCGGGGTGCTGCTCGGGTTCACCGTCCCGGTGTCGGGCGGCCGGGCCAGGGATGACGAATCCGGAGTGAGCCTGGCCGAGCACTTCGAGCACCTGCTGCGGCCGGTCTCGGCCGGGTTCGCCATCCCGGTGTTCGCCTTCTTCGCCGCCGGGGTGACCATCGGCGGCTTCCAGGGTCTCGTGACCGCGCTGCGCAATCCGATCGCCCTGGGCATCGTCGCCGGCCTGGTGATCGGCAAGACCCTCGGGGTGTTCGGCACCACCCGGCTGCTGGCGGCGTTCACCAAGGCCAGCCTGGACGCCTCCCTGCGTTGGATCGACGTCCTCGGCGTCGCGATGCTGGCCGGGATCGGTTTCACCGTGTCGCTGTTGATCGGGGAGTTGGCGTACGGCTCGGGCTCTGCCCAGGCCGATGTCGTCAAGGTCGCCGTGCTGGCCGGCTCGGTCCTGGCGGCGGTCCTGGCCGGGGTGCTGCTGCGGATCCGCAACGCGCACTACCGGTCGGTGTACGCCCTCGAGACCAACGATGCCGACCATGACGGCGTGCCCGACGTTTACCAAGAGGCGAAGACCCGAGGTGCGTAGACTGACGGAATGCTCGAAAAGGTCCGCGGTCCTGCCGATCTGCAGCGCCTTTCCCAAGATCAGCTGACCGAACTGGCCGCCGAGATCCGCGAATTCCTGATCCACAAAGTCGCCGCCAGCGGCGGTCATCTCGGCCCGAATCTCGGTGTGGTGGAACTCACTCTCGCCCTGCACCGGGTGTTCGACTCCCCGCACGACCCGATCCTGTTCGACACCGGCCATCAGGCCTACGTCCACAAGATGCTCACCGGCCGGCGCGACGACTTCGACACGCTGCGCTCCAAGGGCGGTCTGTCCGGATACCCGTCCCGCGCGGAGAGCAAGCACGACTGGATCGAGTCGAGCCACGCCTCTGCCGCGCTGTCCTACGCCGACGGGCTGGCCAAGGCATTCGAATTGACCGGCCAGACCAACCGGCACGTGGTCACCGTCGTCGGCGATGGAGCCCTCACCGGCGGTATGTGCTGGGAAGCACTGAACAACATCGCCGCGGCCAACCGGCCGATGGTGATCGTCGTCAACGACAACGGCCGCAGCTACGCGCCGACGATTGGCGGCCTGGCCGACCACCTCGCCGGTCTGCGGCTGCAGCCGGCCTACGAGCGCCTGCTCGACCGCGGCCGCACCGTCGTGAGGGGAATGCCGGTCGTCGGGGAGATCGCCTACCAGGCCCTGCACAGCGTCAAGGTCGGCATCAAGGACGCGGTGTCGCCGCAGGCCATGTTCACCGACCTCGGGCTGAAGTACGTCGGCCCGATCGACGGCCACGACGAGCACGCCGTGGAGAACGCCCTGCGCGCCGCCCGAGGGTTCGACGGCCCGGTGCTGGTGCACGTCGTCACGCGCAAGGGCATGGGCTATCCGCCGGCCGAGAACGACGAAGCCGAGCAGATGCACGCCTGCGGAGTGATCGATCCGAGAACCGGCCAGGCCACCACGATCTCCGCGCCGGGGTGGACATCGGTGTTCTCCGACGCGCTGATCGAGGCCGCCGGGCAGCGCCGCGACGTCGTCGCCATCACCGCGGCCATGCCGGGTCCCACCGGACTGGCGGCCTTCGGCGAGAAGTATCCCGAGCGGCTGTTCGACGTCGGCATCGCCGAGCAGCACGCGATGACGTCGGCGGCCGGGCTGGCGATGGGCGGCATGCACCCGGTGGTGGCGATCTACTCGACCTTCGTGAACAGGGCATTCGATCAGCTTCTGATGGATGTCGCCCTGCACCGGCTGCCGGTGACCGTGGTGCTCGATCGGGCCGGGGTGACCGGCAACGACGGCGCGAGCCACAACGGCATGTGGGATCTGTCGATCCTCAACGTGGTCCCAGGCCTTCGGGTGGCGGCTCCGCGGGACGGGGCCCGGCTGCGCGAGGAACTCGGCGAGGCGATCGACGTCAACGACGGTCCCACCGCGTTGCGGTTCCCGAAAGGTGAAGTGGGCGAGGATATTCCGGCGATCGAGCGGATTGGCGGTGTCGACGTGCTGGCCCGCCCGGCCGCCGGTCTGGGTGAGGACGTGCTGCTGATCGCGGTCGGCGCGTTCGCGGCGATGGCGCTCAAGGTCGCCGAACGGCTGCGCAACCAGGGCATCGGCGTAACCGTGGTCGATCCGCGCTGGGTGCTTCCGGTGCCGGAGGTCCTGGTGTCCATGGCAGGCGCGCACAAACTGGTCGTCACCGTCGAGGACAACGGCGTGCGCGGTGGGGTGGGATCAGCGGTGTCGTCGGCGCTGCGAGCCTCCGACATCGACGTGCCGTGCCGCGATATCGGCGTGCCACAACAGTTCCTGGAGCACGCCAGCCGCAGTCAGGTGCTCGATGAGGTCGGGTTGACCGATCGGAACATCGCCCGCCGGGTCACCGGCTGGGTCGCCGCGCTGGGCGCCCGCGACGAGTCCGAGACCCAGACGATCGATTAGTCCGCGGCGGGGCCGGACGGGCGTTGTGCCAGCTTCTCGGCCAGCACTGGTACCGCCAACTCCCGCTGCCAGGTGCGGGCTCCGCCCTCGCTCAGGACGTTCTCGACGGCCGTGACGGTGTCCGGGACGTCCTGCCAGTACCAGCACAGGCGACGGACGAGCTCCGGCGACACCAGGTTCTCGCTGGGAACCGCCACCTGTTCGGACAGTGCGTTCAGCGCGGCTTTGGCGGCATCGAGGCGTGCGGCCGCCTCCGGCTTGCGCCTGGCCCAGCGTGGGGCCGGCGGCGGTCCGTCCTGGGGTTCGTTGGGGTCCACCGGCTCGGTGCTGGCGCGAGCCGCCGCCAGCGCATCCAGCCACACTTGGGCGGAGCGGCGCTGCTGTTTTCCGCCGAACACCGGCAGGGCGGTGATCTCTTCGATGCTCTTGGGATCGGCGAGGGCCGCCGCGACGATCGCGGTGTCGGGCAGGATTCGACCGGGGGCGATGTCGCGCCGCCGGGCGATCTGATCGCGGGTCGACCACAGTTCGCGCACCGCCGTCAAACCCTCGCGGGACTTCACCTTGTGGATGCCGGAGGTCCGGCGCCACCGGTCCCGCCGGGTCACGGTGGGTTCCAGGCCCCGCAAGTACTCGAACTCCTCCGCAGCCCAGGCGGTTTTGTTCTGCTCGGCGAGCACCTCGGCGATCGCGGCGCGCAGCTCGATCAGCACCTCGACGTCGAGTGCGGCGTAATTGAGCCAGGGGGCCGGCAACGGGCGCTTGGACCAGTCGGCGGCGCCGTGTCCTTTGGCCAGCCCGAGGCCCAGCAGTCGTTGGACCATGGCGGCGAGGTTGACCCGGTCGAAGCCGGCCAGGCGGCCGGCCAGTTCGGTGTCGTACAGGGCGGGCGGGCGCAGGCCCACTTCTGCCAGGCAGGGCAGATCCTGGTCGGCGGAGTGCAGGATCCACTCGTCGGAGGCCAGCACCTCGGCCACCGGGGCCAGCGCGTCGATGGGACTGCCGCCGTGGTTCACCGGGTCGATCAGGACCGTGCCGGCGCCGGATCGCCGGATCTGGATCAGGTAGGCGCGGTTGGAGTAGCGGAATCCCGAGGCCCGCTCGGCGTCGACGGCGAACGGTCCGTGGCCTGAAGCGAGTTTCTCTGCGGCACTGGCGATTTCGTCCGCGCTGATGGCCAGGTCCGGGACGCCTTCGCCGGGCTGCAGCAGGGGTGTGGGCTCCGGGCCGTCGCAGGCGTCGGCATCGCCCAGGTCGTCGGGTTCGGTCATCTCAGGCGCGGGAACGGGAACTCAGGTCGGTGACACCCGCCGGTGGCAGGCCCGCGGCGTGTTCGAGCACGTCGCAGAACGACTGGACGTGGGTGCCCAACTCGAGGGTGGTGGCGGTCCAGGAGGCCCGCAGCTCGAGCTGGTGTGCACGGGGAGGTCCGGAGATGTCACCGTAGCGCACCGAGGTGGTCGCGGTCACCGTGCCGCCGAGGGCGGTCAACTTGTCGGTCCGAGATTCCAGGGCATCGACCAGCCAACTCCACGCGACCTCGGGCAAGAGCGGGTCGACGGCCTCGTAGGAGTCCAGATCGGCCTGGATGTAGGCGACCAGTCGCATCGTGCCGTCCCAGGCGTCGGCGCCCTCGGGGTCGTAGAGCAGGATCAGGCGGCCGAAGGCGTCGCCGTCGAAGCGGTCCGGGATGATCTCGGCCTCGGCGCGCTTGACCTCGGCCCCCAGTGCGTAGCTGAACGGCGCAAGCCGCTGAGGCGGGCGGATGGGTCCGAGTTCGATTTCGGCGCGCACCCGGGCAGCGTTCATCGCCGCGACGGCCTCGCGGAATTGCGCCGGCTCCGCACTGGTCACTGCATTGACGCTAGCCCTATCCGGCTGACCGTGCAGGCAGGCGCGCCGTGCCGTCCCGCCCGGCTGGAAGGTGCCGTGGCAGCATTGACCGCGTGAGCACCCCTGCCTCGACAACTCGACACCTGCCCGAGGCGCCGTATCTGGCGGCCGCGACGGGGCGTGCGCCGTCCCACACCCCGGTGTGGTTCATGCGCCAGGCCGGCCGCTCGCTGCCGGAGTACCGCAAGCTGCGGGCCGGCCGCACCATGATGGAGGCCTGTTTCGACCCCGAGATGATCTGCGAGATCACGCTGCAGCCGGTGCGACGTCACCAGGTCGACGCCGCGATCCTGTTCTCCGACATCGTCGTTCCGCTGCGCGCCGCCGGTGTGGACCTCGACATCGTCGCCGATGTCGGCCCCGTGATCGCCCACCCGGTGCGCACCGCAGCCGATGTCGCTGCGCTCAAAGGCCTTGAGCTGCAAGGGGTGGATGCGGTCTCGAAGGCTGTCGGCCTCCTGACCTCGGCACTCGGCGAGGTGCCGCTGATCGGTTTCGCCGGCGCGCCCTTCACCCTGGCGTCGTATCTGATCGAGGGCGGCCCCAGCAAGCTTCACGAACGCACCAAGACGATGATGCTCGCCGATCCGTCGACCTGGCATGCCCTGATGGAGGTCCTGACCGACCTGACCATCGACTTCCTCCGAGTCCAGCTCGATGCCGGCGTGGACGCCATCCAGTTGTTCGACTCCTGGGCGGGCACACTGTCGCTGAACGACTACCGCACCGCAGTGCTTCCGCACAGTTCCCGGGTGTTCGCCACCCTGGCCGAGCACGGCGTGCCGATGACTCATTTCGGCGTGGGCACCGCCGAACTGCTCGGCGCGATGGGACAGGCCGGAGCGACGGTCGTCGGTGTGGACTGGCGGACCTCGCTGGCCGATGCCGCTTCCCGCATCGAGCCCGGAAAAGCCTTGCAGGGCAACCTCGATCCGGTGGTGCTGATGGCCGGATGGCCGGTGGTGGAGAAGGCGGCGCGGGCGGTGGTCGACGACGGTCGGCTGGCGATCGACGCCGGGGCCGCCGGGCACATCTTCAACCTGGGTCACGGTGTGCTGCCGGCCACCGACCCCGGCGTGCTGACCGATCTGGTGGCGCTGGTGCATTCGTTGTGAGTCCCACGGGTCATCCCGCGTATTGCACCGCGGCCGGTCGCCGCACGTATTGCGTTGTGGGCGGCGGTATTTCGGGTTTGATGACCGCCTACCGGATCCGCGCCGCAGCCGGTGCCGACGCCCGTATCCTGCTCTTCGACCCCGCCGACCGGCTCGGCGGTGTGTTGCGCACCGAGCGGCTGGCCGGGCAGGTGATGGACATCGGTGCAGAGGCGTTCATCGCCCGCCGCCCGGAGATGCCGGCCCTGCTGAAAGAACTCGGCCTGGCCGATCGGCAGATCGGCACCACCGGTGTGGGCACCACCATCTACAGCCAGAGTCGGTTGCACGCCCTCCCGGTCGGTGCGGTCAACGGAATCCCCAGCCGTGCGGAGTCGATGGCCGGCCTGGTGGACCGGGCCACCGTCGCGCAGATCGCCGCCGAACGCGACCGGCCGCTGGACTGGCAGCCGGGCGCCGACCCGGCTGTCGGCCTGCTGGTGGACGAACGGTTCGGCGAGCAGGTGGTGACCCGGTCGCTGGACCCGATGCTCTCCGGCGTCTACGCCGGTTCGGCCGCGACCATCGGAATCCGCTCGGCGGTGCCCACGGTGGCAGCCGCCCTGGACGCCGGAGCGCCGAACCTCACCGAGGCGGTCCGCAGCGTGCTGCCGGGCGCCACCAGCGGACCGGTGTTCGGTGCCATCGAGGGCGGCTACCAGATACTGCTCGACGACCTGCTGTCTCGCGGCCGCCCGGAGTGGGTGCAGACGGCCATCCGCGGACTTGCTGCCAACGGCGACGGCTGGACGCTCGCCGACGAGACCGGAGCGACCTGGGGGGCCGACGCCGTAGTAGTGGCAACGGCTGCACCACAGGCGGCGGCCCTGCTGGCCGAGGCGGCTCCGCAGGCCGCGGCAGCGGCGGCCCGGATCCCGGTGGCCTCGGCGGCCGTGCTGGCCATGGCCGTTCCGCCCGGAACCCCGTTTCCGCCACAGTCCGGTGTGCTGGTGGCCACCGGAGAGTCGTTGCACAGCAAGGCGATCACGCTGTCCACGCGCAAGTGGGGCGCGCGCGGCAATGCCGAGTTGCTGCGGCTGTCGTTCGGCCGGTTCGGCGACGGCGAGAACAACCCGGCGCGGACGGTCTCCGACGACGACCTGCTGGCCTGGGCCCATGAGGATCTCGCGGCGGTGTTCGGGATCCGAACCGACCCGATCGACGTGCTGGTGCACCGCTGGATCGACGCCCTCCCGCAGTACGGCCCGGGTCACGCCGCGATCGCCGCGCAGGTGCGCGCCGGGCTTCCGGGCGGCCTTGCCGTCGCGGGGAACTACCTCGACGGCGTCGGGGTCCCGGCGTGTGTTGCGGGGGCGGGCCGGGCTGCCCGGCAGGTGGTCGTGGACACCGAGGCGCGGCGGTGAGACCCGACAGCTGCCGGTGCTGCCTGATGCCGTTCGCCGCCGACCCCGGCCCGGGCACGTCACCGGCCTACTGCAGCCTGTGCTTTCAGGACGGCAGACTGAACGCCGACGGCGTCGGGTTACGCGAGTTCCAGCGGGTCTGTTACGACGGAATGCGGCAGCGCGGAGTGAACCCCCTGAAGGCCCGCCTTTTCACCACGGCGATCCGCTTCGCCCCGTACTGGAGAAACCGTCAAACCCGGTGAGGTGAGGCCGCCGCACCCCGTGGCACCATGGGACCCATGGCGAGACTGAACTACGACGAGATCAACTCGGCCGTCCGCTACGTGATGTTCTCGGTGTTCGCCGCCAAGCCCGGTGAACTCGGGTACGACGACGAGGCCCGCGCCGCCGTCATCGACGAGACCGCCGCTTTTCTCAAGCAGCAGGAGGAGAACGGCGTCGTGGTGCGCGGCATCTACGACGTGGCGGGCATGCGCGCCGACGCGGACTTCATGATCTGGACCCACGCCGAACGGGTTGAGTCGCTGCAGCAGACCTACAGCGACTTCCGTCGCACCACCGCCCTGGGGCGGGCGACCACCCCGTTCTGGAGCAGCGTCGGCCTGCACCGCCCGGCCGAGTTCAACAAGAGCCACGTCCCGGCCTTCATGGCCGACGAGGAAGCCGGCAACTACATCTGCGTCTACCCGTTCGTTCGATCGCTGGAGTGGTATCTGCTGCCCGACGAGGAGCGCCGCAAGATGCTGTCGGACCACGGCCAGGCTGCGCGCGGCTACAAGGACGTGCGCGCCAACACGGTGCCGGCGTTCGCGCTCGGCGACTACGAGTGGATCCTGGCTTTCGAGGCCCCCGAGCTGCACCGCATCGTCGATCTGATGCGCGACCTTCGGGCCACCGAGGCCAGACTTCATGTGCGCGAGGAGATTCCGTTCTTCACCGGCCCGCGGGTCGGCGTCGAGGAACTGGTGAGCCGGCTGCCCTAGCAGTCTCGGCCGTCGGCCGGCACCAGTCGCAGGCAGATCGAGTTGATGCAGTACCGCTGGTCGGTCGCTGTCGGATAGCCCTCGCCCTCGAAGACGTGTCCGAGATGGCTGTGGCAGTTGGCGCACAGCACCTCCACGCGCCGCATGCCCAGCGAGTTGTCGGCGCGCAGGATCACCGCCTCAGAGTCCGCCGGGTCGAAGAACGACGGCCAGCCGCAGTGCGACTCGAACTTCTCAGTGCTGCGGAACAATTCGGCCCCGCAGGCGCGGCATTGATAGACGCCTTCGGTTTTGGTGTCGGTGTACTCACCGGTGAAGGCCGGTTCGGTGCCGGCGTTGCGCAGCACGCGGTATTCCGCCGGGGTCAGGCGATTGCGCCACTCGGCGTCGGAGAGTTGCAGTGTGGGACGGGGCTCCATGGTGCCAAGGTAGCGCCGCCTGCGAGCGTTACGCCAGAGCGGCCCTCGCCGCCGAGTGTCAGGCGGGCGAGAGGTTGCGCGCCCTGGCAGCTTCGGCCATCCAGGGCGGGTCGATGCCCTCGGCGAGCCGGCCGTCCTCGCGGGCGTCGAGATAGCGGTAGTAGAGCACGCAGAACACCACCACCAGCATCAGCGACCACCCGTAGGTGATCTTCATGTACTCCAGGAAACGGCCGGTGGTGGGCCAGCGCCACATCAGCCAGCGGTCGAGCGTCAGGAAGCCGTAGGTGGCCAACCACGCCGGCCAGTTGCGCAGCACGGAGTTGGGCAGCACCACCGTCATAAGGAACGGGAACAGCATCATCGAGTAATAGCCCTGGGCCAGCGACAGCACCAGCCATGAGGCGATCAGCAGCACCCCGGATGAGGTGAGCGCCCAGAAGAACGTGTCCCGCCGGTGGTAATAGCGGTAGAGCAGCCACAGGCTGCCGGCCGCCAGAGCGACGAACAGCAGGCGCAGCGCGGTGATCAACCACATCGGCAGGCCGTAGTAGATGCCGTTCCCCAGCACCGAGGAGTTGAAGTAGTCGCGCGTCGAGAAGATGTAGGGGATCGTGCCCTGCAGGAACGCGCGCCGGTCGACCACCATTCGCCAGGCGACGATGTTGAGCGCCAACGGCACTCCGATGGCCATGGCCAGGATCCGCCATTGCCGGTTGAGCAGCGGGATGAGCAACAACACGCCGAGCACGGGTTTGACCGTCAGTGACAAGCCGATCGCGAGCCCGGACAGCCACTCCCGGCTGTGCCTGCCGTCGAGCAACCACTTCAGGAACAGCACCTCGCACAGCAGGATGCAGCCGTTGATGTTGGTGAACACCAGGGTGTTGGTCACCGACTCGGTGACGAACGCCGCCGTCAGCAGTGCGGGCAGAGCCACTGACGTCAGGCGGAACTTGAACATCCGAACCAGCAGGCAGCAGGCGACGATGATCGCCACCGTGTTGAGCACGATGAACCAGTTGCGCGCGGCGAAGATGCTGTCGAAGTTGCCGAACGGGGACATGAGCAGCGTCCCGCCGGGCGGGTACAGGTAGTGCGGATCGACGTCGTCGAAGACGTCGGTGTAGACCGGTCCGCCTTCGTTGAAGCGGCGGAGCGCCCAGTAGACCGGCGCCCAGTCGTCGGTGATGTAGCCGTTGGAGGTCAGCACGTAACTGCGGTGGATGATCGACATGATCGCGATCGGCCACAGAGCGGTACGGACCACTGACTGCGTGCTGGGCGCGCTGGTCCGGGGCCGGAACCAGTTCAGAACGGCTGTCACGTCGGCACCGTACACCCGGGACCGGCCCCAGCCGGTCAGGACACCCGGGAGCGGCCCCAGCCGGTCAGGACACCCGGGAGCGGCCCCAGCCGGTCAGGACACCCGG
>CAYTOD010000014.1:60715-64471 GCA_964439315.1 uncultured Mycobacterium sp.
GACCGGCCCCAGCCGGTCAGGCGGGGCAGAAGGTGTCGGTCGGCGGAACCTTGCCGGAGTCGAGGTAACCCAGCAGCGGCGGCATGGCACACGGACTGTAGACGCTGGCGCCGTGCCCGATGCCCTGCCACATCACCCGCCGGCTGGTGGCGCTGGCGTTGATGATGGTGGCCGCCATGGCCGGTACCCCCTGGGAGCCGACGATCGGATCGTTCTGGACGCCGAGCAGCAGGACATCGATCTTCAGGTTCTTGGGGTCCTTGGGGGCAGCGCCGCTGGGCCAGTTCAGGCACTTCACCAGATTCATGGCCGCTACTGCGCCGAACTGCGGATACTGCTTGCCCCAGGCCACGACGAGTTCGCGGACCCGGTCGGGGGTGGGCCGGTTCAGCGAGTCGCTGCAGGTGTTGACGAACTGCCCGTCGGTATCGCGGGTGGCTTCGGCCTGATTGACCAGGCTGTTGAGTTCGTTGGTGTCGCCGCCACGCGCGGCGGACAGCGCATTGGCCAGCTTCACGGTGCTGCCGATGCGATCGCCGCTGGGGTAACCCAACGCCGTCACGATCGCTCCGGTCAGGACCGCCACCGGGAATCCGCCCGGCCCGCGGCCGGCGCGCGCCGCCGCGATGAGCCCGTCGACGGCGCCCTTGGGATCCGGGCCCAGGGAGCAGTTCGCCGCCACGCACTGGGCGGCGAACGCGTCGAGGGCGGCCTGCTGGGCTTTGGCCAGGTCCTCGGCGGCCGCTTCGGCCCCGATTCCCGGCGGAATCGGGGAGTCCAGCATCAGCCGGGCCACCTTCTCCGGGTGTGAGCCGGCGAAGGCCAGCGCCACCTGGGCGCCGTTGCCGATGCCGATGACCGCCAGCGCCGGCACGTCCCAGGTGCTGCGCAGCCGTTCCAGATCCTCGGCGGCGCGGGCGGTGTCATAGGCCGAGTCACCCGGGGCGATGGCGTCGGTGCAGCCCGTCGTCGCGGTCGTGACGACGGTGCCCAGAGCGGCGACCGGGTCGTTGGTGGCCTGAGACTGCGCCTGATCGCGCATTTCCTTCCGGTCGAAGGCATCCCGGCAATTGATCGCACTGGACATGCCCATGCCGCGGCGGTCGACGGCGACAACCGGCCGGGTCTTGAGCATGTCGGCGCCGGACTGCGTCAGCCACACCGGTAGTTGCAGCGACGACGGCAGGTCGGAGCCGGTGGTGAACACCAGCGGTCCGGCGTCGGCCGGGGTCTGGGCGGAGCGGGCCCGGACCACGCCGATGCCGATCGTGCCGGTGGCTCCGGTCAGCGGGTCGAGGTCGGCGTCGTAGTTGGCGCAGTCGAGTTGCACTCCGGGAATCGGCTTGGCGCCCGCATCGGCGAAAACCTTGGCCGTGCAGTTCTTCCAGGCGAGGTCGTTCTTCGGCGCGGCGATGTCCAGCGGTCCGCCCGGTGCGGCACTGCTGGTGGCCGGACCGGAACCGGGATTGCGGGCGGAGTCGGTGGCGAACCGCGGATTGGCGGCCAGCCACGGCGCACACCCGGTCAACAGTGTGGTCACCACCAGTCCCACACCCAGTGCGGTTGAGACTCGACCCTGCCGGCGCATGCGCACCACAGTAGCGACGGCCGGGCTCGTCCCGCCGCACCGCAGCCGGGGACGGCCCGTCACGGGCTCCGGGTCATGGCAGCGTCCGCGTCATGACGGCGTCGTGCTCGAGGCTGCTTCCCAGCTGGAACGTCCTGGTGCCGGTGGCTTCGAATCCGTGCTTGGCGTAGAAGCGCTGTGCGCGGTGGTTGTTGCGGTTGACCCCCAGCCACACCGATCGCGCGCCCTGCCCGGCGGCCCACGCCAGCCCGGCCTCCATCAGGGCCGACGCCGCCCCGGTGCGGTGCAGGTCGGGCAGGACGTACATCTTCGACAACTCCACGGTTTCCGGGTCGGTGCCGCGGATCAGCATCGTGTAGCCGACGATCCGGCCGTCCCGGCGTGCGACCAGTAGCCGGCGGTCGGGGTCGGCGAGATAGTCGCCGAATCGCTGGGACGAGAGATGGGCGGCGATGAACGCCGCGACATCCTCGGCGGCCGCCGACGGTGGACAGGCCAGCGGGAACGTCGCCGCAGCGACGTCAGCGAGTTCGGTCGCGTCGGACCCACGGGCGGTGTCCACGAGCGCGGCCGCCGGTGGGTTTGCCGGTCTGCTGCATCGGCCTTTATCGGGTTTCATACACTCACCACCATGGCAGGCCTGCACAAATCACAAGAGCGCTTCGACCTGAACAAGATCGAGAACCGGGCCGCGTCGGTCCCGCGCATGTTTCTCGACCGCGTCGCGGCGACCCCCAACAGCGAGGCGTTCCGGTATCAGAGGAACGGCGGCTGGGCCAGCGCCACCTGGCGCCAGATCGGCGATCGGGTCGAGCTCATCGCAGCCGGGCTGATTTCGTTGGGCATCAAGCCGGAAGAGCGGGTCGCACTGGCCTCGGGCACTCGCTACGAATGGGTGGTCGCCGACTTCGCCGTCCTGGCGGCCGGCGCGGCCACCACCACGGTCTATCCGACAACCAATGCCGCCGACGTCGCCTACATCGTCGCCAACTCCGGCAGCCGGATCGTCATCGCCGAGGACCAGACCCAGGTCGACAAGTTGCGCGAGCACCGCGACGAGCTTCCCGCGGTGGAGAAGGTGGTGATCATCGACGGCTCCGGCGACGGGGAGTGGGTGATCACCCTGGAGGAACTCGAGGCGATCGGCAAGGAAGTGCTCGCCGAGTCGCCGACGACCGTGACCGACCGGGTCGCCGCGATCCGCCCCGACCAGCTGGCCACCCTGATCTACACCTCGGGAACCACCGGCAAGCCCAAGGGTGTTCGGCTCAAGCAGGAGTCGTGGACCTACACCGCCGCAGCCATGGACGCCCTCGGCGTGCTGTCCGACAAGGACCTCAACTATCTGTGGCTCCCGCTGTCGCATGCGTTCGGCAAGGTGATGCTGGCGCTGCCGCTGGTGATCGGCTTTCCGACCGTGGTGGACGGCAGGGTCGACAAGATCGTCGAGAACCTCAGCGTCATCCAGCCCACCATCATGGGTGCGGTCCCGCGCATCTTCGAGAAGGTGCACGGCAGCGTCAACGAGACGATGGCCAGAGAAGGCGGCCTGAAGAAGACGATGTTCGACTGGGCCGTCGGCGTCGGCTTGCAGGTCTCGCGGGCACGGCAGGCCGGCGAGTCGCCGTCGCCGCTGGCGGTCGCGCAGTACAAGCTTGCCGACAAGCTGGTGCTGTCCAAGATCCGCGCCCGGTTCGGCGGCCGGATGCGGTTCTTCATCTCCGGTTCGGCTGCGTTGGACCGCGACATCGCGCAGTGGTTCGACGCAATCGGCATTCCCGTGCTTGAGGGCTACGGACTGACCGAGACCTCGGCGGCCTCGTCGCTCAACCGCCCGCACGCCTACCGCTTCGGCACCGTGGGATGGACGCTGCCGCAGACCGAGGTCAAGATCGCCGAGGACGGCGAGATCCTGCTCAAGGGTCCCGGTGTGATGAACGGCTATCACGACATGCCGGAAGCCACTGCCGAGGCCATCGAGCCCGACGGCTGGTTCCACACCGGCGACATCGGCGAACTGGACGCCGAGGGCTTCCTGCGGATCACCGACCGCAAGAAGGACATGTTCAAGACCTCGCAGGGCAAATACGTTGCGCCGTCGGCGATCTCGGCTCAGTTCAAGGGCATCTGCCCGTTCGCCAGCGAGATCATCGTCTACGGCGAGAGCA
>CAYTOD010000015.1:0-23820 GCA_964439315.1 uncultured Mycobacterium sp.
GCGACGGCGGCGACGGAGGCGACGGCGCACGCGTCGGCGGCAAGGGCGGCAGCGGGGGCACCGGCGGCCCCGGCGGATCCCTGGGCAAGCACGGGAAGACCGGGCAGAACGGCGCGAACGCCTAACCCAGGCGCCGGCCGCTTACTGCACCGCAAACGGCGCCGAGAACTCCGAGGTATTGGGCGCACCGCCCGCAGGTGTGGCGACCACGGTGATGAACCAGCCGGGATTCGTTGTGCTCGAGGTGAACTCGGCCGCGAAATCGTTGGACGTGGTGTTGATCGTGCCCAGCAGTTGCCGGCCCTGGACGTTGCCGGAGTCGGACTGAGGGTTGGTGTAGAACTGCACCTGGAACGGTCCGCTGTAGCCGTCGATGCCCGCGACGGATCCGGTGATGTTCACCGTCGAAATGCCCTGCATCGTCGCAGATTCGACGACCGGCGCAGGCTGACCGCCGTTGCCGCCGTTGGTCAGGGCGATTCCGAGCCCGGTATTGCCGTAGACGAGGTTCCCGGACATCACGTCGCCGATCGACGTCTGGCCGTTGACCGTCACGCCGTTGCCACCGTTGCCGCTGATGATGTTGTTCTGAATGCTGAGATTCGTAACGCCGCCGGGAATCTTGAGGTTCGGGTAGTAGGCCGCGGTGAAAGTGCCGCCCGCACTGTCGAATGCTTCGGCCTGCTGCGGGTTTTCGGTGGGATCGTTCGGCGTGTAGAGCCCCTCGTAGCCGCCCGCGGCGTCGTACAGGTAATCCATCCCGGCGATGACTCGTCGTCCGGTGTTGAAGAACTGCTGACTCACCGGGGGCATGTTCTGCGAGTACGCACCGGCCAGCGGACTGAAGAACGCCACCGAGGTCGCCGTCATCAGATTGCTCGCGTCGCTGGGCTCGACGGTGTAGGCGACCGCGCCGCCCGAGTTGAGCAGATCAGTCCTGAGCTGACCGGTGAACTGCGTCGACGAGGGATACCCGGGCAACGTGAGAATGCCGGTGGGAATGCCGATGTCGATCACCAGAGGAGCAAGCTCGGAGGGATAGTCCGGACCCGAGGTGGGCTTGTAGGTTACCCGGCCGGTGGCGGGCTGCCAGTCCGGCGCTGTCTGGCCGCCCTGCGACAGACCCGACGGCGCGAGGTCGGTGTAGGCGAACGGCGTCGTGTTGGTCACGGTGCTGTCGAGTCCGAGGGTGACTCCGTCGGCCGAGATGACGTAGCCGGGACGCATCGTGCCGTCCTGCATTTCCTTGAGGTTCAGGAAGGTGTTGTAGGCCTGGTTCGCACCGTTGGTGACTGGCTCGGTACCCAGTCCCGTGCGGTCGAACCCGACGCCGAAGTTCGCCACTGGACCGAGAAGTCCCGGATTGTCGGAGTAGCTCGCCCACCAGCCGCCGGGAATCGTCACGTAACCGACCTTGCCGTTCGCGGTGATCGAAACCGACTCGGTCTGGGTGCCGTTGGTGATCTTCACGGTGCCCTGAGAAGTCGTGGTGGCGAAGGTCGCACTCGGCGTAGTGCTGCCCGGAGGCGGCGTCGTGGAGGCTCCGATGGCACTGACCACCAGAACTGGCGCCTTCGCAGTCGCCACCTTCTTCACGTTCGGGTCGGACCATCCTGAGTCCGGGAAGGTGATGTCAGTGTCCACCCAGGTGCCGAAATAGAGCCGGTTCGAGCTGTTGAGGTAAACGAATCCCGGTGTGCCACCGGAGGTGTCGAGTTTGGGAACCTGCTCCTGATCGAAGTACAGCCCGCGCGACCCGGTGTCGAGGTTGACGGTCAGCGTCGTTTCCTCGTTGAGGGTGAGCCGGACCTGCGGATCGGACGGAATGGCCTGGTCGTAGAAGCCGGGGTCGTTGGAGAACGGCAGGAAGTAGTGGCCGAGTTCATAGGGATTCGTGTCGGCCGGGTTGTTGGGGTTCCTGTCCCGGTAGCCGTTGAGCGGGTTTCCGAAGTCGTTGAGCGCCTGACCGATTCCGGCACCCAGGGAGATGCCGTCGCCGGCGTTGTTCAGGATGCTGTTGCCGGTCACGATGGTTCCGGAGAAGTCGCCGCCGGTGAAATTGATCCCGTTGCCCTCGTTGTACTGCACCGTGTTGCCCGAGATCACCACTCCCTGGACGCCGTCGGGGGCGGAGATGCCGTTGCGCCGGTTGTACTGAATCGTGTTGTCGGCGATGACCGTTCCGGTGTAGTCACCGGGGGCCAGCACGATGCCCTGGGCATTCGGGCCGCCACTGGTGTAGCCCCACTGGTTGCTGGTTCCCGCCGAGCCGATGATGTTGCCACGGATCGCCAGGCCGTCGGCCGCCTGCAGTGTCTCGATGCCGAACGCGGAGTTGCCGATGATGGTGTTGCCCCTGATCACCGTTCCGCCGTAGTTCTGGCCGACGAATTGAATTCCGTCATAGACGTTGCCGGAGATCTCGAAACCCTGCACGACCGACGACTGGGAGTCGCCCTCGAAAACCACACCGCTGGTGGTGAATTGGCTGATGAGGCCGCCGTAGGAGAAGTTCACGGTGACGCCGTCGGCGACGAACAGGCCGATCCCCTGGGAGTTCGGCAGGATGCCACTGAGGGTGACGGTGTCGTTGGAGTTGAACGAATTCGCGGATCTCAGGTTCAGGCCGCCCAGCGGATTCGTCGCCCCGACCTTGCCCATGAACTTCACGGTGCTGCCCGGCGCCGCGATGCCCAGCACGTGGCCTTCGCCCGCTGCCGAGTCGACCGCGCCGCCGAAGGTGACCGATGCGTTCGCGGTCTGCACGGACGTGGGGCCGGCGATCGTGGTGGCTCCATCCACGGTGAAGTCCCCGTGATCGGACACGTAGGTGCCGATGAGCGTGACATCGCCGCCGTAGGTTTGCGCGCCGGTGGTGGTCACTTCCATGCTGGTCGTCGATCCGCCGCCGCCGGTGGTCAGCGACGCCAGCGGCGCATCCGAGCCGACGGGACGGACAAAGGTGATGGCGCCGCGCGAATTGACCTGCAGCCCTTGCACACCCGCCTTCGCGGCGTCGACGGTGCCGGAGAAGGTCGCGTTCCCGCGGCCGGCGTCGACGACGCTGTTGCCGTTCACCGTGGTGGTGCCGGCGACCGAGAAGTCCTTACCGCCGGTGGTGTAGGTGCCGTCGAGCACGGCGTTCTGACCGTAGGACTGGGCGCCCTTGGTGGTCACCGACTGCAGGTTGACCGTCGCCAGGCCGCCGTTGGGCCGCAGCCAGATCACTGCTTGGTTGTTCACGCCTTGGACGTCGTACATCACGTCGAAGCCGTTGAACAGATTCAGTCCGGTGTTGACGTTCGGCACGTCGATCGCCGCGCCGGTGGAGTTCATGTACCCGACCTGATCGACCGAACCGATGTTGCCGGCGGTGTACTGCCAGACCAGCTGGGGCTTGCCCAGCGCGGTGGGGAAGATGCCCAGGAATGTGGCTCCGGGAGTGAGGTTTCCGTTGGCATCTTCGAACGGCTTCGGCAGATCCGGCAGCCGAGCGCTGGTGGAGCCGGCACCGCTGTCGATCAGGCTGGGCAGCGGTCCCTCGCCGAGTCCGTACGCCTGGAACGGCTCAGAGACGATGTACTGGGGGCTGAAGCCGAACTGCTGGAGCAACGGATTGCTGGTGCCCGGGTAGTCACCGACCGACGTGCCGGAGCTGTCGGCGAGGATCGAGACCGGCACGGCATAGGGGAACTGGGCACGTAGCGCGTCGGTGACACCGACCGTCAACTGCGGCGCCGTTCCGATCGGGCCGAGCTGCACCAGGTACCCGCTGGAGAGGTTGCCGGGCAGCTGGAACAGCGGGCTGGTGATGTAGGAGCCGGGCTCGTACAACGTCTTGCCCGTGACCGGCTGAACGCCGAAGGCGCCGCCGAAGTCGCCGGCGAACGGACCGCCGAAGGGTGCGGTGACCGGAATCGGCGCCCCGCTTCCGTTGGTGGCGCTGATCACGGTGGCGAGATCCACCGGCCGCACGGTGGAGACGGTGTTCGCGCCGGATCCGATGGTGACGACGGCAGGGGTCGCCAACCCGTGCAGGGTCTGCTCGCTGGTGTAGGTGATGTCGACAGCGCCGGTAGTCGGCGTGACGCCGTTGAAGTACGCCGGGTCGTAGCCCGCGAAGAATCCGTTGCCTCCGGTGTCGAACAGGTAGGTGCGGGCCGGGTTGTCGCCGATCGCCACGTCGATGCCGTACTTGACCTCCACCCCGTTGGAATTCAGCAGGGGGTTGAAGCTCAGCGGGATCGTCTTCGAGTCGGCCGACTGTGCGACCTGCAGCGGTGTGATGGCCTGGGTCGTGAGGTTCCCCAGTGCCCTGCGGCTTCCGACGTCACCGGCGAAAGTCGTTGCGCCCAAGGCCGTCACCAACAGCGACTGGCCGCCGAACCACCCGGAGCCGTCGACCGTTCCGCCGAAGATGGCGTCACCGCTTCCGGCGTCGATCACGGTGTCACCGGTCAGGATCACCGGCCCCCCCAGCACCACGCCCTGCAGGCCGCGCACAGCCTGGCCGACGGTCAACGAGCCGGGCACGGCGTCGGCCTTCACCTTCCCGGTGAACTCCGAACCGGACTCGAATCGCAGGTCGTCGATGCCGTTGGTGACCAGGTCGCCGATGACGGTTCCGCCGGTGAGGACGAAGCCGGCGCAGCCCGCGTTGGCCTTGCCGTTGGCGTCGGTCACCACCTGGCTGACCGAGGACGCGGTGAACTGCTGGGCGTTCTTGAAGCCCGGGTCGCCGGACACCTCGAGGGTGGTCCCGTTGGTCTGGAAGTAGGCGACGCTTCCGGTGTTGACCGAGACGGTCAGCGAGTCACCACTCTGGGTGGCGGTCACCCCGGTGCCGATGCCGCCGAACAGGGTGCGCCGGATCAGAAGTAGCCCACCCTCGATGACGTTCGAGATCGGACCGGCGGGAAACGTCGACAGCAGGTCGAAGGCGGAGTTGAAGACGTGGTTGATCGCGGTGGCGATGCCCTGGCCGATCGTGGGCGCGGTCATCCCCCAGCACGCTAGGCACGGCGCTGCGCCGGTGCTGTGCGCCGTTGCCGAGGCGGCGGTCGGCGTTGCGACGGCGGCAGTGGACGGCGCAGCTGCCGCCACAGCCGCCGTGGGGGCCTGCGCGGCGGACGAGGCTGGAGCCGTGAGAACCGGCCCGCGCGTACCGGCGTTGACCGCGCGCGGGCGAACTGCCGCGGCCGCCGAAGGGAATTCCATTCCGCGCGAACCGGTTTCGGGGCTCTGCGCGGCCGCGCGTCGATTCGCCGACGGTGCCGATCTCCGAGCACCCGCGGGTGTGGTGGTGGCGCCCCGGGCATTGCGCGCCGACCGCGACGGGCTCGGCTGGGCCGGCCCGGCCATGCCGCCGAGCTGCGCGGCAGCGCCGTCGCCGCCGTCGTCAGCCGCAGCCAGGCCGATCGGGTGACCCAGCAGCGAGATGCCCAGCGCGCACGCTGCTGCTCCGACCGTGGTCGTCCGCTTCGAGACCCACATTTACCCGCCCCATCTTCGCGTTCGCCCCGGCCGTTCGTGCGAAGTATAAGAACGACGCGCAGGTTTCGCTCAGGTTCCGCTCAGGCCCTGTGGCCCGTTTCGGCGCGCAACATGGCCGGCGTCAGCGGCTCGTCCAGCAGCCGCCCGAACCGCTCGGCCAGGCCCACCCCGGCCGGCCGGTCGTCCAGCCACCCGCGCAACAGCCGGTAGCCCTCGACGTACGTGCTGGTGTAGGCCCGCCAGAGCGGGGACGACAGGAACCGCAGCGACTGACGGGCCCGGGTGTCGTCCACCAGCAGCCAGCGACGCAGGAAAGCCGCCACCTCGTCGGGGTCGCGGTGCTCGTCGTGCAGCATCAGCGCGGCGTCCTGGCGCACGCCGGCCAGGCCGGTCCTGGCCTCGGCCAGCGCCTCGGCGCGCTCGCCGTCGAAGCGCAAACCCAGGTCCGCGTAGACCTCCTGCGCCCAGCGGCCCCAGCCGGGACCGACCGCGGCATGCAGTGCGAGGTCGGCCAGGCCCTCGGCCATCAGGCACTGGGGGGTGTTGACCAGGAAGATGGTGTGCTCCTGGTGGCCCCGCCCGGCGACCAGCCCGGCCTCCTTGCGGCAGTGCTCGGTGTGGTGACCCGGGTAGGACTCGTGAGCGATCAGTCCCGGAAGGTGGGACATCTGCTGACGCAGATCGGCGTTGACGGCCACCCGGGAGCGGTAGTCCCCCTCGTAGTAATTGAACCCCGACCACGGCTTGTCGGTGACCACCTCGTAGACGACGGTCTCGCTCTCGGGCAGCGGGAAGGTGGCCCGGACGATGTCACGCAATGCGCTGGAGAACGCGAGGATGGCTTCCTCGAGCCGTTCGGTCGGCAGTTCGTCAGCCCGGCGGTCGGCCTGAATCCGCTCGGCCAACGGCCCACTGCCGCCCAGCACCTCGTCGATCCGGGCGTGCGCGGCACGGTAGCGCTCCTCGGACCCGCGGCTGATCTCCACGTCGAAGTAGTCGCGCACCTCGTCGACGAACCCGACGTCCTCCCCGGCGAACCGGCGGGCCGCACAGTCCAGCGCCCGCAGGTGCGCGGCGATGAACTCGGCCCGCTCCGCGGGGAACCCCGGGGATCGCGGCACGTCGTCGAGGGCGCTCAACAGCCGGCGAGCCTGCCGGGCCAACGCCGAGGGCTCGGGCTGGGGCTCGTCGGCCACCTGGCGGCGCAGCTGGGGGTCCCCGGTGAACGAGTCGACATAGCCGTCCTCGATGCGGTCGAACCGCAGGCCCAGCAGCAGGTATTCACGGATCAGCCGGTCGGGCTCCATGGCGTCAACGCTAGCTGCAACACTTGTCCCATGGCGCGGCTGAGCGAACCGAGCCCCTATGTGGAGTTCGACCGGAGCGAATGGCGCGGGCTGCGCAGTTCGACTCCGCTGAAGCTGACCGAAGAAGAGCTGATCGGGCTCCGCGGCCTCGGCGAACAGATCGACCTCCTCGAGGTCGAAGAGGTCTACCTTCCACTGGCCCGGTTGATCCACCTGCAGGTCGCCGCCCGGCAGGGACTGTTCGACGCCACCGCGGAATTCCTCGGCGAGCCACAGCAGAGTTCGGACGGGCCGGTGCCGTTCATCATCGGTGTCGCCGGCAGTGTGGCCGTCGGCAAGTCGACCACCGCGCGCGTGCTGCAGGCCCTGCTGTCCCGCTTCGACGACCACCGCCGGGTCGATCTGGTGACCACCGACGGCTTCCTGTACCCCAATGCCGAGTTGGGTCGCCGAAAGCTGATGCACCGTAAGGGCTTTCCCGAAAGCTATGACCGTCGTGCCTTGATGCGCTTCGTCACCGCAGTCAAGTCGGGCGCCGACAAGGTGTGCGCCCCGGTGTACTCCCACCTGATCTACGACATCCTTCCCGGCGAGAAGCACGTCGTCACCCGACCGGACATCCTGATCCTCGAGGGTCTCAACGTGCTGCAGACCGGTCCCCGGCTGATGGTGTCGGACCTGTTCGACTTCTCGGTCTACGTCGACGCCCGCATCGAGGACATCGAGCGCTGGTACGTCGAGCGGTTCTTGGCCCTGCGCGCGGGGGCGTTCGCCGACCCGGCGTCACACTTCCACCACTACTCCGTCCTGACCGACCGTCAGGCGGTGGCGGCGGCCCGGGACATCTGGCGAACCATCAACCGGCCCAACCTGATCGAGAACATCCTGCCGACCCGGCCGCGCGCCACGCTGGTGCTCCGCAAGGACGCCGACCACGCGATCAACCGGCTGCGGCTCCGGAAGATCTAGCCGCCGACCGTGGACAGCGCCACCGAGACCGCCCCGCAGAAAATCGGCCGGCTCATCCTCGGCGCCTTCATGGTGTTCGCCGGCATCGGCCATCTCACCTTCGCCCGCAGCGATTTCCAGGCACAGGTGCCCGATTTCGTGCCGCTGCCGCCCGATGTCACGGTGCTCGTCTCCGGACTGGTCGAGATCGCCCTGGGAGCCGCGATGCTCATGGCCGCGCATCGGGCGGCAGTCGGAATGGTGCTCGCGGCGTTCTTCGTCGCGGTGTTCCCCGGCAACATCGCCCAGTGGCTGCATCACCGGGATGCGTTCGGCCTCAACAGCGATGCCGCGCGGCTGATTCGGCTGTTCTTCCAGCCGGTGCTGATCGCGTGGGCGCTGTGGTCCACCGGCGCCTGGCGACGGCTGCGCCGTTAGCCCGCGTCACACCCCGTAGCGGCGGTGCCGTCGGGTGTAGTCGCGCAGCGCCCGCAGGAAGTCGACCCGGCGGAAAGCCGGCCAGTGTGCCTCGGTGAACCACATCTCCGAGTAGGCGCTCTGCCAGAGCAGAAACCCGGACAGCCGCTGCTCCCCGGAGGTGCGGATCACCAGATCGGGGTCGGGCTGACCGTAGGTGTACAGATTCTCCGAAATGCCGTCGATGGTGACGGCCTCGATCATCTGCTCCGGGGTGGCGCCGTTGGCGAGTTCCTTGCCCAGCAGGGCGCGAACCGCGTCCACGATCTCCTGGCGGCCGCCGTAGGCGACGGCGACGTTGACGTGGAAGGCCGCCGCCGGCGCTGTGCTCTCGGTGCTCTCCACGGCCTCGCGCAGGCGCCGGGCCGTCTCGTCGCCCAGCAGCTCGAGATCGCCGACGGTCCGCACACTCCACCGGTTGACCGGCGCACAGATCTGTTCGACCACCTCGGTGATGATCTCGATGAGGCAGGACAACTCGGCGGGGTCGCGCCGCAGGTTCTCGGTGGAAAGGAGGTACACGGTGGCCATCTCGATGCCGGCCTCGGCGCACCAGCGCAGCATCTCGGCGATCTTGGCCCCGCCCATCCGGTAGCCGTAGGTCTGGTCGTGCCCGGCGTCGCGGGCCCAGCGTCGGTTGCCGTCGCACAGCACCGCGATGTGTCGTGGCAACTCGGATTTGGACCGGGCGAGTTCCTGGCGCAGCCGCATCTCGTAGACCCGGTAGGCCGGCTCTTTGACGATGTGCGGAATGACCTCCACGAAAAGCCAGACTACTGTGGCCCGGGTGGGCAGCGGGCACGAAGTCAGCGCGGTCCATCCGTCGGAACCGGAGGACTTCCCGGAGGACTTCCCGGAGGCCATCGCCGAGGGGCTGGACAGTCTCGCCGAATTCATCGGCAAGCCGCGGGCCCGCGGCTGGATTCACCTCTATGCCGCCGTGGTCGCGATCGTGGCCGGGGCCGCGCTGGTGTCGGTGTCGTGGGCGGTTGACTCCACCCGCGCCGGGATCGCCACCCTGATCTACACCCTCACCATCGTGGCGATGTTCAGCGTCAGCGCCACCTACCACCGGGTGAACTGGACCTCTCCGACCGCTCACGCCTGGATGAAGCGGTTAGACCATTCGATGATCTTCGTGTTCATCGCCGGAAGCTACACACCGTTCGCCCTGCTGGCACTTCCGGAGACCAAGGGCTGGACGCTGTTCTGGATCGTCTGGGGCGGTGCGCTGGCGGGTGTGCTGCTCAAGATGTGCTGGCCCTCGGCCCCGCGCTGGGTGGGAGTTCCGCTCTATCTGCTGCTGGGCTGGGTCGCGATGTGGTTCATCGGACCGATCCTGCACGGCGCCGGGGTGGCGGCGGTGGTACTGCTCATCGTCGGCGGCGTGCTGTACAGCGTCGGCGGCGTGCTCTATGCGCTCAAGTGGCCCAACCCGTGGCCGGCCACTTTCGGCCATCACCAGTTCTTCCATGCCTGCACCGCAGTCGCGGCGATCTGCCACTACATCGCGATGTGGTTCGCCGTCTTCTGACCTCTCAGACCGGCGTGACGTTCGCCGGGGACCAGTAGGCCTTCATCGAGGCGATCTTGCCGTCGGCGTTGAAGTTCATCACGTCGATGGGCTCGATCCTCATACGGCCGCCCTCCGGTCCCACCGTGATCGCGAACAGGAACGCCGCCTCGTGGCCGGCCACCCGCAGCGTGATGAGTTCGGTTTGGCGGGGCAGACTTTCGAGGATCCGATAGAACCCGAGAATCGCGTGGCGGCCGATGTGCACCTCACCGCCGACGGGATCCTCGACGGTCGCGTCGGGGGCGAACAGAGCGGCGATGTCGTCGGCGCTCCCGCCGCCGACCAGTTCCAGATAGCGGTGCACGGTCTCGGTGATGTGCTCTGCGGTGACCATGGCGACACTCTATTCGGGCACGCCGAGCGCAGCGGCGAGTTCCGCCGCGCCGGTGACCGGCAGGTCGCACACCCGGCCACGGCAGATATAGGCGGCGTCGGCTCCGCTGATCCGGTCCCGCCCCTCCAGTAGCGGCAGGGAGTCGACGGGGCCGCCGACGACGACGGTGCCGCCCGGAGCGATCCGCCGGGCCGCGGCGAGCAGGGACGACGACGGGTCAGCGGTGGCTACGGCCACCTGCAACGGACCCCGCACGGCCGCCTCGGCGACCGCCAGCCAGTGGCCGGCCGACCGGGGTGCCCGGGCCAGCAGCGCCGAGTGCGCCAGCAGAGTGTCGGCGGCGGCCTCGCCGTATCGGCCGGCCCGGTCGGCGTCCACCAGATGGGCCGCGGTCAGCAGCGCCTCGGCGATCGACGACGCACCCGACGGGGTCGCACCGTCGACGGGGTCGGCGGGGCGAAGCACCAGTTGCTCGGCGTCGTCGGCGGTGTCGAACCAGCGGCCCGGCCGGTCGGGATCGGCGAAGTGCCTCAGGGCCAGATCGAGAAGGACGACGGCGTCGTCCAGCCAGCGGCGCCCACCGGTCAACTGGTAGACGCTCAGCAGACCGGTGGCCAGCATGGCGTGATCCTCCAGGATCGCCGCGCTGTCTCCGACGACACCGCCCAGGCCGGCCCGGCGCAACCGGCCGTCGACCAGATGGGCGTCCACCACGGCCGCCGCGCACCGCTGCGCCGCGGCGAGCAACGCCGGATCATCCAGTGCCACACTGGCTTCGGCGAGTGCGGTGATGGCCAGGCCGTTCCAGGCCGTCACCACCTTGTCGTCACGTCCGGGTTGGGGGCGGCCCGCCCGCGCGGCCAGCAGAGCCGAGCGCACCCGGTCGAACCGGTCCGGATCTCCGGGTTCCGAGGGGGGGTCGTGCGGCAGCTGCAGAACCGAAGCGCCGTGCTCGAAAGTGCCGGACTCCGTCACCGCGAAAACCTTTGCCGCCCAGAGCCCGTCGTCGTCACCGAGGACCTCGCGCAACTGTTCGGGCGTCCACACGTAGGTGGACCCCTCCACCCCGGCGGCGTCGGCGTCCAGCGACGAGGTGAACACATCGCCGTCGGCGAGGTCGCGCACCAGGAAAGCGGCTGTCTCGGCGGCCACCCGGAAGGCCAGCGGATCGCCGGTCCGCCGGGCCCAGTGCGCGTAGACCCGCAGCAGCAGAGCGTTGTCGTAGAGCATCTTCTCGAAGTGCGGCACCACCCACTCGGCGTCCACACTGTAGCGGGCGAACCCGCCGGCCAGCTGGTCGTAGATGCCGCCGCGGGCCATCGCCCCGCAGGTGCGGCGCACCGTGCCCAACGGCACCGGCGACCCGGTGCGTTCGTGAGCCCGCAGCAGTGCTTCCAAGAGTGCAGACGGCGGGAACTTGGGGGCCGGGCCGAACCCGCCGCGAACGGTGTCCTCGTCGCGCAGCACGCCGGACACCGCCTGATCGCACAGCGCGGGCGTCACTTCGTCGCCGCCGCCGGACACCCGCGAGGAGACCCGCCGCAGCTCCCCCGCGATGTGGTCGGAAGCCTGTTCCACCTCGCCGCGCCGATCCCGCCAGGCCTCGGACACCGCGGCCAGCAGTTGCAGGAACTGCGGCTTGGGAAAGTAGGTGCCACAGAAGAACGGCCGCCCGTCGGGCGTCAGGATGCACGTCATCGGCCAGCCGCCCTGGCCGGTCATCGCGACGGTGGCGTTCATGTAGACGGCGTCGAGGTCGGGGCGTTCCTCCCGGTCGACCTTGATGTTGACGAAACCGGCGTTCATCACCTCGGCCACGCCGGCGTCCTCGAACGACTCGTGGGCCATCACGTGGCACCAGTGGCAGGCGGCGTAGCCGATGGACAGCAGGATCGGCACGTCTCGACGCGCAGCCTCGGCCAGCGCTTCGGCGTTCCACTCCTGCCAGTGCACCGGGTTGTCGGCGTGCTGGCGCAGGTACGGGCTGGTGGCCCCGGCCAGGGCGTTAAGCGCCGGGCTCATTGGCGGGTGGTTCGACGTCGCCCGGCTCGGTGTCGGCCTTCACGGTGTCGGCCTTCACTGTGTCGGCCGGCACGGTGTCGGCCTTCGCTGTGTCGGCCTTCGCTGTGTCGGCAGGGGCCTGCGGGGCCGGCGGGTCGAAGCTCGCCGGAATCTTCTTGAGATGACGGTTCATCGACCACACCAGGAGAAAGACCCCGATCAGCAGCAGCACCACGATCAGCAGGCCGACCGGACTGGCCTTGCCGACGTCGGGCCCCACCTTCGGTCCGGCGAGCAGAAACCCGGCCATCAGATGCGTCATTCGAATACCTCGATTCCGGCGAACAGGTCGTCTTCGGGGATTACCGCCGGGACCCGAGAGCGCGCCAACTCGAACTCCTCGGTGGGCCACAACCGCTGCTGCCATTCCATCGGCGTCGCGAAGAAGAACCCGTCCGGGTCGATCTGGGTCGCGTGCGCCCGCAGCGCGTCGTCCCGGCGGGTGAAGTAGTCGTCGCAGCGCACCCAGGTGGTGACCCGGTTGGCATGCGGGTCCTGGTCGGGATCCCAATGCTCAAGCCAGCGGGCGAACGGGCCCTCCTGGCCGTTCTTGGCGAACTCGTCCTGCAGCGTCTGCAGTTTCCGCCGCAGGAAGCCGTGGGTGTAGTACAGCTTGCTCACCTCCCACGGCGGGCCGGCATCGGGATGGGAGTCGGGGTCGGCGGCCGCTTCGTACGCCGCCACCGAAACCTGATGGCAGCGAATGTGATCCGGGTGCGGATAACCGCCCTCTTCGTCGTAGGTCGTCATGACGTGGGGGCGAAACTCGCGGATCAGCTTCACCAGCCGGGCCACCGGTTCGTCGAGCGGGATGGCCGCAAAACAGCCGTCCGGCAAGGGCGGTAGCGGGTCCCCCTCGGGCAACCCCGAGTCGATGAATCCCAGCCAGGCATGCTCGACGCCGAGAATCTCTGCCGCTCTTGCCATTTCGTCGCGACGGACGTCGGCGATGCGACCACGCACCTCGGGCCGGTCCATCGCGGGATTGAGGATGTCGCCCCGCTCGCCACCGGTCAGAGTGACCACCATGACCCGGTGGCCCTCATCGACGTAGCGGGCCAGCGTGGCCGCACCCTTGCTGGACTCGTCGTCGGGGTGCGCGTGGACCGCCATCAAACGCAGTTCGGTCACAACTCCCGTCCCTCTAGCTGTCCTGCCGCCCCCGGTGAGGCCTATAGTTCCTGACCTAATAGTCCCATTGCCGGGAGGGGTGCCCGCAATCACGTCTCGCGTGAGGAGTCCAGGATGACCGATCGCCTGGCATCGCGATACGGCCGGACTCCGATGCCGGCCGCGGTTCGCCGTCGGATCGCCATCGGCCTCGGACTGCTGGTCGTCGTGGCCGGCTTCGGGATCGCCGCGGTGGCCTACCAGCGTTTCGAGGGCGTCGAGATCAAGAGTTCGGCAGCGGCGTACGAGGCCCTCGACGACAGCACGATGTCGGTCACAATCAGCGTGACCCGAAAGGACCCCTCCCAGCCGGTGGTCTGCATCGTCCGGGTGCGATCCAAGGACGGCACCGAGACCGGCCGCAGGGAGGTGCTGGTGGGCCCGTCCACGGAGAAGGCGATCACCGTGGCCACCACGGTCAAGTCCTACAAGCGGCCGTTCGTCGGGGACGTCTACGGGTGCGGCGCGGACGTGCCCGGCTACCTGGTAGCCCCCTGACGGCGGTACCGGAAGGCCCGGCCCCGTCAGAGTGACCGGTGCTACACTTTGCTTACTGCACGGTTCCCGCTGGGAGCCGTGTATTGCTTCATTAGCGCGGTTAATCGCAGCTGATGGCGATACACGCGGAAACAGTCCGCGCCAGCCCGGACAACGACGGCCCCGGATAACGACGGCCCCGGATAACGACGACGAGGAGTGCGACGCGATGACCGATACCCAGGTGGTCTGGCTGACTCAGGAGTCCTACGACAAGCTCAAGGCCGAGCTGGACCACTTGATCGCGCATCGCCCGGTGATCGCCGCCGAGATCAACGACCGCCGCGAAGAGGGCGACCTCCGCGAGAACGGCGGCTATCACGCAGCCCGCGAGCAGCAGGGCCAGGAGGAAGCCCGCATCCGCCAGCTGCAGGATCTGCTGAACACCGCGAAGGTCGGTGAGGCACCCAAGCAGTCCGGTGTGGCCCTGCCCGGATCGGTGGTCAAGGTCTACTACGACGGCGACGAGTCCGACACCGAGACCTTCCTGATCGCCACCCGCCAGGAGGTGATCAGCGACGGCAAGCTCGAGGTGTACTCGCCGAACTCGCCGCTGGGCGCTTCGCTGCTGCACGCCAAGGTCGGCGAGACCCGCACCTACACGGTCCCGAACGGCAGCACCGTCAAAGTCACGCTGGTCAGCGCCGAGCCGTATCACTCCTGATCCGCGCTCATGGCGCGCATCGCCGAAGACGTTCTGCTGCTGCTGCTCGACAATCCTTCGGCGCAGCCACAGCTGGATCGCGCACGGCTGGGCCGGTCCCTGGCAGCCGCACTGATCCTGGATCTGGCCTATGACTGCCGGGTGCGTCCGGCGATGCCCGGCGAACCGATTCCGCCCGGACACCTGGTGGCGTTGAGCGGACCGGTCCCGATGGACCCTGCGGTGCGGCCGGCTCTGGCGGTACTGACTCAGGCGCCCATGAGTCCGGCGGCGGCGATCGACAGACTGCGCAAGCATTCCGAGGACGATGTCGTCGACCAACTCCTGCGCACCGGCCAGTTGCATCAGATCCAGTTGTCTTCACATCGCCTGCGGCGCAACAGCTATGCCTGGCCGCTGCATGACCGGGACCGGGTGGACCAGGTGCGGTCGGCGCTGGGTGCGGCACTGTTCGAAGGCGCGCGCCCGGATCCGGCGACGGCGGTGACCGCCGCACTGCTGGGCCGGACGGGTGCTCTGGCACCGGTGCTGGGCCTGGATCAGGCTGCCGCACAGCATGCTTCGGAACGGGCGGCTGCGTTCGCCGGCGGCGGCTGGGCCGACCGTTCCAATACCGGCGAGGTCAACCTCGAGGTCACCGCGGCGGCGGTGCTGCCAGCGCTGGGCTGAGGCCCCAGGCGATCAGGCCAGCGCCTGCCCCAGGTCTGCGAGCAGATCACCCACGTCCTCGATGCCCACCGACAGGCGCACCAGGTCGCCGGGGACCTCGAGCTGCGAGCCCGCCGTCGACGCGTGCGTCATCGCGCCGGGATGCTCGATCAGCGACTCCACCCCGCCCAGGGATTCGGCGAGGATGAAAATCTCTGTCCTCGAACACAATTCGCGAGCGGCTTCGACACCGCCACGCATCCGGACCGACACCATGCCGCCGAAGGCACTCATCTGCCGGGCGGCGACCCGATGGCCGGGATGCGACGGCAGTCCGGGGTACAGCACGGTGTCGACCGCCCGATGCCCGGCGAGGAACTCCGCGACTATGCCGGCGTTCTCGCTGTGCCGTTGCATCCGCAGCTCGAGGGTCTTGAGCCCGCGCATGGTGAGGTAGGCGTCGAACGGTCCGGGTATCGCGCCGGCCCCGTTCTGCAGGAACGCGAACTTGGCGTCGAGCTCCTCGTCGTCGGTCACCAGTGCGCCACCCACCACATCGGAGTGCCCTCCGATGTACTTGGTGGTGGAGTGCAGCGCGATGTCCGCGCCGAGCGACAGCGGCTGTTGCAACGCGGGCGAAGCGAACGTGTTGTCCACCAACACCTTCGCCCCGGCGGCATGACCGATCTCGGCCACCGCGGCGATGTCGGTGATCGACAGCAGCGGGTTGGTGGGCGTCTCCACCCAGATCATCCGGGTCTCCGGGGTGATCGCCGCGCGCACCGCGTCGAGATCGGCGAGATGGGCCGGCGTGTGCGCCACACCCCACTGGCTGAACACCTTGTCGATCAAGCGGAACGTGCCGCCGTAAGCGTCGTCGGGAATGACGATGTGATCCCCCGGACGCAACACGGCACGCAGTGCGCAGTCGGTGGCCGCCATACCGGAACTGAACGCCCGGCCGTGGCGTCCGCCCTCGACCGAGGCCAACACGGCCTCCAACGCGGTGCGGGTGGGGTTGCCCGTGCGGGCGTACTCATACCCACCGCGCAGGCCCCCGACGCCGTCCTGAGCGAAGGTGCTGCTGGCATAGATCGGCGCGTTGACGGCCCCCGTCGCCGGGTCCGGGCGGAAGCCGGCGTGGATGGCCCTGGTCGCGAAGCCGTGCCGGGAGTGTGCGTCCGTCATCTACCCGATCGCCGGTGCGACGGCGCCACCGCTCAGCTTGCGCCAGGTGTAGGCCTGGAACAGATAGGACACCGGGATCGCGACCAGAAGTCCGACACCGCAGGCCAGGAACCCGACGAACTCGATCGCCAGGCCGACCAGCCAGGCCAGGAGAACCGTGCCGAAGTTCGCCTTCGCCAGAGCGAAGCTCGCCCGGATGCCGTCCATGGGCGACAGGTTCCGGTCGACGATCGCGACGGTGGTGAACCAGCCGAAGACCGCCACTGCCAGACCCGGCAGGATGCACAGCACCAGGCCGACCGTCGTGAGCACGCCCACCACCAGTGCGGCAAGGACGACGGCCACGATGTTGCGGGGCTTGAAGAAGGACCCGAAGGACACCGGCCGGCCGTCGGCGATATCCAGCACGCCGACGAAGTAGGCCGACCCGATCGCGCCGCTCACCACGAGTTGCACCAGCGTGGTCAGCACCAGCACCGCGATTCCGGCACCGGTGACGCTGCGGGTCATGGTCTCCATGACGCCATCGGCGGTGTCCACAGTGGTGACGGTGGCCGGGGACACCGCGCGGAGCAGGGCGTTCGACAGGAAACTGAACGCCCCGCTGATGACGATGAACGCCAGACTCGCGACGACCAGAGGGCCCGCATTCTTGGTGAACCTGTTCCAGGCCCAGGTGAACGCTTCGCCGATGCTGTACGCCGGGCGCATCCCGAACCCGGGAGGCGGCGGCAGGTATCCGCCCTGGGGCGGCGGTGGGGGCGGGTAACCGCCCGCCGGCGGTGGGGGGAAGCTGCCCGGCGGCGGCGGGTAGCCGGCCGGCGGGGGCGGGTAGCTGCCCGGGGGCGGCCCCGGGTAGCCCCAGCCCTGGGGACCCGGAGGCGGCGGGAAACCACCCGGCGGCGGCGGGTAAGCGCCCGGTGGCGGCGGATAACCGCCCTGCGGCGGGGGGAAACCGCCCTGCGGCGGGGGGAAACCGCCCTGCGGCGGGGGCGGCGGGAAACCACCCGCCGACGGGGAGTCGCCCGTCGGCAGTCCTGCGGACGGATCGGGCGGCTGGGTCATCGCGGCTCCTCGGGGGTAATCAGGGTGTGTCGGTCAGACCGGCAGACAGACCGTCGTCATGATCTTGTCGGCCAGCGTCTGGCGTTTGGCGTCCCACAGCGGGAACAGGTAGCCGATGTAGCAGATGATGCCGTCGACGATGTGGGCCAGCTGGCGCACGATCGACATCCCGAAACCGATGGGCTGGCCCGTCTTCTCGCCGACCACCTTGAACTTCATCACCGACTTGCCGATGCTCGACCCGGTGGTGCCCTGCCGGTAGCCGTAGTTCCACACGACGAAAGCCAAGGCGAGCAGCCACATGACGTACGTCAGGGTCGAAGGCTGGCTGATGCAGGACACGTTGTAGCTGTCGTCGCTGGATTCGCTGATGCAGCTACTCGTTCCCAGGAACTGTCCGACGCCGACCAGGACGCCCGCCGGCAGTCCGTCGATGACCCATGCCAGCACCCGGGTGAACCACGGGGTGTAGGCCTCTTTCGGGAGCGCGCCGAGCCCGGCCGGAGACGGCGGGTAGTAGTAGCCACCCGGCGGCGGATAGGCACCCGGATTCGGGTAGTCACCCGGCTGCGGCGGGACGGGAGGCAACGGCGGTTCGGTCATGAGGAGCCTTTCGAAGGACAGTCCGGCGCGTCCTTGCGGACGCCAAAACCCTACCCGCTCAACGTCGGCGGGGCCCCTCGGAAAGGAACCCGAGCAAATCGTGGCGGGTGATGACTCCGACCGGCTTGCCGCCCTCGACCACCATCACCGCGTCGGCGTCGCGCAACGCCGCGGCAGCCGCACTGGTCAGTTCACCGGCGCCGATCAGGGGCAATGGCGGGCTCATGTGCATCGAGACGGCGTCGGCCAGCTTCGCCCGGCCCTCGAAGACGGCGGAGAGCAGTTCGCGCTCGGAGACGCTGCCGGCAACCTCCCCGGCCATCACCGGCGGTTCGGCGCCGACCACCGGCATCTGCGACACCCCGTACTCGCGCAGGATCCCGATGGCGTCGCGAACGGTTTCCGACGGGTGGGTGTGCACCAGATCCGGCAGCGCCCCGGACTTGCCGCGCAACACGTCGCCGACCGTCGGGTCCGGCAGCGAACCGTCCAGCGGCCGGCGCAGGAACCCGTAGGACGACATCCAGTGGTCGTTGAAGATCTTCGAGAGGTAGCCGCGACCGCCGTCGGGCAGGAGCACGACCACCACGGCGTCCGGCCCCGCCTGTTCGGCCACCTGCAGAGCCGCCACCACCGCCATCCCGCACGAGCCGCCCACCAGCAGACCCTCCTCGCGGGCCAACCGGCGCGTCATGTCGAAGGAGTCGGCGTCGGAGACGGCGATGATCTGGTCGGCGATGCCCGGGTCGTAGGCCGCCGGCCAGAAGTCCTCGCCGACGCCCTCGACGAGGTAGGGCCGGCCGGTTCCGCCGGAGTAGACAGAGCCCTCCGGGTCGGCGCCGATGACCTGAACGCGTCCGCCGGAAACTTCTTTGAGATACCGCCCGGCGCCGGTGATGGTGCCGCCGGTACCCACGCCGGCGACGAAGTGGGTGACCTTGCCCTCGGTGTCCGCCCAGATCTCCGGGCCGGTGGTCTCGTAGTGGCTGGCAGGACCGTTGGGGTTGGAGTACTGGTCGGGCTTCCACGCCCCGTCGATCTCGGCCACCAGCCGGTTGGAGACGCTGTAGTAGCTGTCCGGATCCTCCGGCGCGACGGCCGTCGGGCAGACGACGACCTCGGCTCCGTAGGCGCGCAGCACGTTCTGTTTGTCCTCGCTGACCTTGTCCGGGCAGACGAACACACACCGGTAGCCCCGGCGCTGAGCCACCAGCGCAAGGCCCACCCCGGTGTTGCCGGAGGTCGGTTCGACGATGGTCCCACCCGGCTTGAGAGCGCCACTGGCCTCGGCGGCGTCGATCATCTTGACCGCGATGCGGTCCTTGGAACTGCCGCCGGGATTGAGGTACTCGACCTTGGCGGCCACCACTCCCGCTCCGGCCGGCACCACCGAGCCCAGCGCTACCAGGGGGGTGTTACCGATGAGGTCGCTGATGTGCCGGGCGATGCGCATGACTACATCGTGTCAGGCGTCGCGCTGCGCCGTCTCAGCCGGTGGCCTCGCGGATGTACTCGCCGATCTGACGCAGCGAGCGGGTGGCCTCCGGGATCAGCGGATCGGCCAATTGAAAGTCGTGGATCTGGCCGGGCCAGATTCGCACCTGCGTCGGCACCCCGGCGCCGGCAAGCCGCCGGGCTGCCAGGCGGGCGTCGTGCAGCAGAATCTCGGAGCCGGAGACGTGGATCAGGGTCTGCGGCAGCCCGGGTTCGATGTGGTCCAGTGGTTCGTAGACGTGGACGGGTTCGCCGTCGACGACGTTCTCCGCGGCCGCCCGCGCGACCAGTGCCACGAGGGCGTCGAACGCCTTGGGCGGGAACATCGCGTCGGTGTAGACGTTCGGGTGCCCCAGTTTGGGATCCTGCTCCAGTTGCAGCAGCGGGGAGATGGTCACCAGCGCCGCCGGCTTCTCACCCTCGGCCTGCAGCCGCTGCGCCAGGGACATCGCCAGGTAACCACCGGCGGAGTCGCCGGCCAGGACGATCTGATCCGGTTCGTAGCCGCGCATGCGCAGCCACTGATAGCCGTCGTAACAGTCGTCCAGAGCCATGTCGATCGAGTGCTTGGGGATGAGCCGGTAGTCGACCACCAGCACCGGGGTGTCGGCGAACTTCGACAAGGCGACCGAAATCCGGCTGTGCGAGTTCACCCCGCAGGTCATGAAGGCGCCGCCGTGCATATAGAGCACGACCCGGCGACGGCCGTCGGCCGGCAGCACTCCCGGCGCGCGAACCAGCTGGGCGGACGCGTTGGGGAGGCTGACCGTGGCACGCACCGTGCCCGGTGAGGGCAACAGCGCCCGCGCGACGAAGTCGACGAGACCGAACGGCCACGGCCAGTGCGGCACGTGACTGAGGACGGCCAGTGCCGGCCACATCGTCAGGCGGGTACCGATCGAGACGAGCCGCGCCTGGATGCTGGGGCCGTCCTCGATCACCTCATCCGGTTGGCCATCGCTGACCGGATAACGACGCGGACGCGCCTGGCCTGGCCGGGCCGACTGCGCGGTCGACGGGGCGACCTTGCTCGGTGCGGTCATGTCAACACTCCCTACGCCGTTGTAGTGATGTGCCGTGCTGTGAACCAAGCCCATAGCTTGCCAGATGTGATTGGTCGCACAGTCAACTATAGCGAATTTTGCTGAATTCGATATTGGTCTGTAATCCAAATGGGTTATTGGGGGGTTCCGTTCCGGGCCCCGCCGACTACAATGAGCCTGTGACCATAGGGCTTCGGCCGACGACGGCACTGGCTGTGGCGGGAGTGCTCGCCTCGACCGGCAGCGCCGTGGTGGGGGCTCGCAGTTTGCTGACGGGCCAAGCCGATCAGGTTCGAAGCATAATTCCCAAATCATGGGACATTCCGCCGCGCGCTGACGGGGTCTATTCACCCGGCGTCGAAACGGTCCAGCGATGGAACCGCCACACCCCGGTCGACCTGCATCTGATGGTCTTCGGCGACTCGACTGCCACCGGCTACGGCTGCATCGACGCCGACCAGGTGCCCGGCGTTCTGCTGGCCCGGGGCCTGGCCGAACGGACCGGCGCCCGGGTCCGCCTGGCCACCAAGGCGATCGTCGGCGCGACATCCAAGGGCCTGGCAAGCCAGGTCGAGGCGACGCTGGTCGCGGGGCCGCCCCCGGATGCCGCGCTGATCATGATCGGCGCCAACGACGTCACCACCCTCAACGGAATCGGCCCGTCGGCCCGGCGTTTGGGGGCGGCGGTGAGCCGGCTGAGGTCGGTGGGTGCCGCCGTCGTCGTCGGCACATGCCCGGATTTCGGAGTCATCGACGCCATCCCGCAGCCGCTGCGCTGGACGGCCCGCTCGATCGGGCTCCGACTGGCGCGCGCCCAGGCCGCCGCGGTCCGGACCGCGGGCGGAGTCCCGGTCCCGCTGGCCGATCTACTGGGGCCGCATTTCCGGAGCGAACCCCGGGCGATGTTCTCCGACGACCGCTACCACCCGTCGGCCCGGGGATACGCCCTGGCGGTGGAACAACTGCTGCCGTCTCTGTGCACAGCCCTGGAGCCGGAGACACCTGCGGCGGGCGAACCCGCCGCGGCGAATCCACTGCGGACCCGGCTCGCGTCGCTGGTGAGCCGCCGGGGGGTTGCCGACTCGGAGGTCCCGACCGCGGGTTAGGTTCTGGCTAGAGCTGTTTTGCCCCCTAACCCCACCGCGCCAGGAGTCCCCATGCCCGAAGCCGTCATCGTCTCCACCGCCCGCTCGCCGATCGGCCGCGCCGGCAAGGGTTCATTGGTCGGCATGCGGCCCGACGACCTCGCGACACAGATGGTTCGCGCCGCGCTGGACAAGGTTCCGGCGCTGGATCCGCACGACATCGACGACCTCATGCTGGGCTGCGGCCAGCCCGGCGGCGAGGCCGGGTTCAACATCGCCCGCGTGGTCGCGGTCGAACTGGGTTACGACTTCCTGCCCGGCGTGACCGTCAACCGGTACTGCTCGTCGTCGCTGCAGACCACGCGGATGGCGTTCCACGCGATCAAAGCCGGCGAGGGCTCGGCGTTCATCTCCGCCGGCGTCGAGACGGTGTCCCGGTTTCCGATCGGCACCTCGGACGGCTGGCCGGACTCCCACAATCCGCTGTTCGCCGAGGCCGAGGCCCGCACCGCCGCCTCCGCAGACGCCAAGGCGTGGCACGATCCCCGCGAGGACGGCCTGCTTCCCGACGTCTATATCGCCATGGGCCAGACCGCCGAGAACGTCGCGCTATACACCGGCATCTCCCGCGAGGACCAGGACCGCTGGGGCGTGCTGAGCCAGAACCGCGCCGAAGAGGCCATCAAGAACGGGTTCTTCGCCCGCGAGATCTCCCCGGTGACGCTGCCCGACGGCACCGTCGTCTCGACCGACGACGGCCCGCGCGCGGGCACCAGCTACGAGAAGATCAGCCAACTCAAGCCGGTGTTCCGCCCGGACGGAACCATCACCGCCGGCAACGCCTGCCCGCTGAACGACGGCGCGGCCGCCCTGGTGGTCATGTCCGACGCGAAGGCCAAGGAGTTGGGCCTGACCCCGCTGGCCCGCATCGTGGCCACCGGCGTCTCCGGGCTGTCGCCGGAGATCATGGGCCTGGGCCCGATCGAGGCCGTCAAGAAGGCGCTCGGCTACGCCAAGATGTCGGTGTCCGACATCGACCTGTTCGAGATCAACGAAGCCTTCGCGGTGCAGGTGCTCGGCTCGGCGCGGGAACTGGGCATCGACGAGGACAAGCTGAACGTCTCCGGCGGGGCGATCGCGCTGGGCCACCCGTTCGGCATGACCGGTGCCCGCATCACCGCCACCCTGCTGAACAACCTGAAGACCCACGACAAGACCTTCGGCGTGGAGACCATGTGCGTCGGTGGCGGGCAGGGCATGGCGATGGTGGTGGAGCGGCTCAGCTGAGCCGCTTCCGACGCCGAGCGTGAAGCTGGTTTCACGCTCGACGCCGAGCGTGAAGGCAACTTCACGCCACGGCCTAGCGCCACCCGGGCTTGTTGCCACCCGTCAAGGCTGTTTCGTCCGTAAACTTCGCAGCCACGGTCGGGGCCGAATGGGCGGAGAAGGTAATGGCACGTCGCGCTATGCGAGTGGGGGCCGCGACGGCGGCTCTCGGATTCCTGGTGGCGGGCCCGCAGGGCTTAGCGGCCGCTGACGACGGGACCGCCGCGCCGGCCGACACCGGGTCTTCCTCGGCGCGGGCCACGGCAGCGCCGCGGTCCGGCCGTCCTGCCGGCGAGCGGCGTGGGCACGCGACGGCAGGCCCGGCCGCTGCCCGCACCGCCCGGGCCTCCTCGCAGCCGCCCTCCGTAAAGAGGTTGCCACCCAGGGCCGTTGCGGCGACGCCGGCCCTCGGTGGACCGGACCCGAGACCGGCCATCGCCGTCGTACCGACCGGTGCCGCCTCCCCGCCACCGGCAGCCGCTGTGGTGAGCAGTCCTGCACCGGCCGCTGCAGCCATCACGCTCATGCCGGGCATCGCGCTGCCGACCCCGGCCGTTCCCCACTCCCCCGCGGCGTTCATGGGATCGATCCGCGTCGCTGTCGCGAAGGTCGTCGACGGCGGCCTCAACTGGCTCAACCGGTTGCCCTCCACGCCACTGACCGACCTACTGTCCGGCGCACTGCTGCTGGCCAAACGCGAACTCGAAGGGGCCAGCATCGCCCCGCCGGGCGCGGCCGGCGCCCCCCCCGCCCCCGCCGCCGGAAAAGTCAACACCCCCCCCCCCAGCCGCGCCGGCTCGC
>CAYTOD010000015.1:23830-61813 GCA_964439315.1 uncultured Mycobacterium sp.
GGCGCCGCCCAGGCCGCGGCGACCTTCATCGTCAGCACCCTCGCCGATAGCGGCGCAGGATCGCTGCGCCAGGCCATCACCGACGCCAACGCGACACCGGGCACCGACACGATCACGTTCTCCGTCGCGGGCAAGATCCGGGTCGGCAGCACCCCACTGCCGGCGATCATCGGCGACACCGTGATCGACGGGACGACCGCCCCCGGCTACGCCGGCAAGCCTGTGGTCCGCATCGACTTCCAGAACACCACCGGCCTGAGGCTCGCGACCGGAGCCGATGGTTCGCAGATCCTGGGCCTGTCCCTGGTCGACGCCTCGGGTGCGGGCGTGACGATCGCCGCGTCGGGAACGGTGCTGTCGGGCAACTACATCGGAGTCCGGGAGAACGGCCGGACGGTCGAGGCCAACCGCGGCGACGGCATTCTGATCCAGGCGGGCGCGGAGGCCAACTTCATCGGCGTCGGCTCGACCGACACATTCGCCCTCGCCAATGTGATCAGCGGCAACCGCGGCAACGGGATCACTATCGACGGCGGTAGCGACAACGTGGTGCAGGCCAACTACATCGGCACCGACCTCAGCGGCACCCGGCGGCTGGCCAACCGCGCCAACGGGATACAGATCACCGCGAACGCAGCCCAGAACCTGATCGGCGGGACAGCGACCGGCGGCAACAATCCGACCAACGGCGCTTTCTACACCCCGCCCCAGGGAAACCTGATCTCCGGGAACCGCGGCAACGGCGTGCTGATCGACGACGGCGCCACCGGAAATCAGCTCAGCGGCAACTTCATCGGGACACAGGCTTCCGGCAACGCGGCGCTCGGCAACCGTCTGGACGGCGTGGCGATCGTCAACGCCGACGGCAACCAACTCATCGGCACGACGTCGGTGCAGGACCCGTTCGTCTTCTACAACGTGATCTCGGGCAACCGCCAAAACGGCCTGCGGGTGACCGACTCCGACCACACCATCGTGCATGCGAACTTCCTCGGCATCAACGCCGACAACTCGACGGCCGTGGCGAACCGACTGGACGGCATGCTCGTCAACGGCAACTCCCAGCACGTGGATTCCGGCGGAGAGATCCCACTGGGCAACGTGATGAGCGGCAATCGCCGGTGGGGCATCGAGATCGCCGACACCTCGGGCGGTGTCGTGTCGTTCAACAACTTCGTCGGACAGGCGGCCTTCCTCGGGGCGGTTCCCAACCTGAGGGGCGGAATCCTGGTCACCTCGAGCAACCCCGGCTACAACCCCGACGACACCTACTCGTGGAACCGGATCCGCACGTGTCTGATCGGCGGCAACCGCGGCAACGGCATCGAGTTCGCCGGTAACGCCCACGGCGCCGAAGTCACCGACACCGCCATCGGCACCAACTCCGACATCGACGGGCCGCTGCCCAACACCGGCAGCGGGATCGTGGTGGGCGGCAATTCCAGCCAGATCGCCATCGGCGGCTTCCAGCCCTCGGTCGAGACGATCTACAGCGACTTCAGCGTGCACATCGGAACCAACCGCGGCTACGGGATCGTGTTCAAGGACAACGCGCACGACAGCTTCGTGTTCGACACCCGAGTAGGCCTGGGCACCGGCGAGTCGATCGAATTCGCCACCCATCTCCCCAACGGCAAGGGCGGAATCTTCCTCGGCCCGGGCACGTCGAACATCCAGATCGGCGGCCTGCGCGACGCATACATCTTAGGCCTGCGCTATTTCGACGAGATCGTCGGAAACCGGGGCAACGGCGTGACGGCGCTCTTCTCCAAGGGACTGCAAGTGCTCGGCAGCACGATCGGGGACAACAAGGGAACCGGCGTGGCCCTGATCGGCACGCGGGGGGCAGTCATCGGTTACCCGTTGGCCGGCAACATCATCAACTACAACAAGCGGTTCGGGCTCTACGCCACCGGCAACCTCGACGGAAGCTCAGTGCTGACGGCGACGATCAAGAACAACGGTTCGGCGGGTATCCGCCTGAACTCGGCCCGGGGTATCACGGTCGGCGGCAACAAGCCGGTCGAGCCCAACGTGGTTCAAGACAACTCCGGCTGGGGCATCTTCGCGTCCGGCTGGAGCCAGGGCTCGGCGCTCTCGACGAACTTCGTCTCGAACAACACCCGCGGCGACGTGAACACGACGTTCGCGTTCGGGCTCAAGACGTAGGGCGCCGCCCACCGAAGACCCCCCGCCGAGGCCCGCCGACGCCCGCCGAGCGTGAAGATAACTTCACTCTCGGCGCCGAGTGTGAAAGTGGCGTCACCCTGGGCGGGGAGGCGGCCGGGGCGGGAGGCGGCCGGCGGCGGGAGGCGGCCGGCGGCGGGGAGGCGGCCGGCGGGAGTCGCCCTGGGCAGCAACCAAACGAAAAAGCCCCGCCGAAGCGGGGCTTTCTCGTAGGACTGCCTAGCGGTCGCTGGAGTAGAAGTAGCTCAGCAGGCGCAGGATCTCGAGGTAGAGCCAGACCAGGGTGACGGTCAGGCCCAGCGCGATGCCCCAGGCGGCCTTCTCCGGAGCGCCGGCGCGAATCGCCTGGTCGGCCGAGTCGAAGTCGATCAGGAAGCTGAAGGCAGCGATACCGATGACGACCAGCGAGAAGATGATCGACAGCGGACCACCGTCGCGCAGCGGGCCGGGGCTGTGGGTGAACAGCCCGATCACGAAACTGCCGAGCATGAGCACCAGTACGCCTACCATGCTGGCCACAATCATGCGGGTGAACTTCGGGGTGACCCGGATCGCTCCGGTCTTGTAGACCACCAGCATCCCGAAGAACACGCCGACGGTGCCCAGCACGGCCTGGGTGATCAGGGCGCTGGCACTGATGCCCTGCACCAGGGCATTGCCGAACAGCCAGGAGATGCCGCCGAGGAAAAGGCCCTCGAGAGCGGCATAGGTGAGCACGATGCCCGGGTTGTCCTGCTTGCGGCCGAACGAGGCGATCAACACCATCACCAGTCCGCCGATGGAGCCGACCAGTGTGAACGGGCCGGCCAGCAGCGGGTTGGCCCCGACCATGAAGTAGGCGATCGCCGCCACCACAGACAGAACGCCCAGCGTGATGCCGGTCTTGGTGACGACATCGTCGATGGTCAGCGGCCGGGAGACGCCCGTCTGCGGCGGGCCGTAGGGCTGGGTCTGGAATCCGACCTGGTTGGCGGCACCGGCCATGCCGGAGCCGAACTGCGCATATCCGCCCTGCTGCTTCGGCAGCGAGCGGAGGATCGGGTTGCTGGTTTCCCGCACCGTTGTTCCTTCCTCAGACTCACGTAGACACACCGTCAACGTACGACCACCGTCGAAACGTTCCCAGCAAGTTCACAAGTTCGTCGGGCCCGTTGTGGCGGTCGTCATCCCCGAGGGTACCCGCGACGCCGGGGAGCCCGGGGTGACCTGGTAAAAGTTGAGGGTGCAGGCTGACTCCGACGAGATCCTCGCCCGCGTCGACGACGGCGTCGGGTATGTGACCCTCAATCGCCCGAAGGCGCTGAACTCCCTGACCCACACCATGGTCACCGCGATGCACCGGGTGCTGTCGGACTGGGCCTCCGACGAGGCCGTGCGGGCCGTCGTCGTCGGAGGCGCCGGAGAGCGCGGCCTCTGCGCCGGGGGCGACGTGGTCGCGATCTACCACAGCGCCAAGGCCGGCGGCGCCGAAGCGCGGGCCTTCTGGTTCGACGAGTACCGCCTCAACGCGACCATCGGCCGTTACCCCAAGCCTTACGTCGCCCTGATGGACGGCATCGTGATGGGCGGTGGCGTCGGCGTCAGCGCGCACGGCAGTGTCCGGGTGGTCACCGACACCTCCAAGGTGGCGATGCCCGAGGTGGGCATCGGCTTCATTCCCGACGTGGGCGGCACCTACCTGCTGTCCCGCGCCCCGGGCCGCTTGGGCCTGCACGCCGGCCTGACCGGGGCGCCGTTCGGCGCCGGCGACGCGATCGCGATGGGTTTCGCCGACCACTACGTGCCCTCAGCGGACGTGGTGCGCTTCAGTGCCGCCGTCGTCGCCGACGGGGTGGACGGCGCGGTCGCCGCGTACGCCCAGGAACCACCGGCCAGTCCCCTTGTCGCCCAACGGGAGTGGATCGACCACTGCTACGCCGGCGAGACAGTGGCCGACATCATCGCCGCTCTGCGATCCCATGACGCGAGCCCGGCCAACGACGCCGCGGACCTCATCGCGACCCGCTCCCCCGTCGCCCTTGCCGTCACGTTGGCCTCGGTGCGTCGGGCGGCAAAGATGGCGACCCTGGAACAGGTTCTGGTGCAGGAGTTCCGGGTGTCGTGCGCGTCGCTGCGGTCGCACGACCTGGTCGAAGGCATTCGCGCCCAACTGGTCGACAAGGACCGCAACCCCCGGTGGTCGCCCGCTTCACTCGCGGAAGTCACCGACGACGACGTCGAGAACTACTTCGCGCCAGCCGATCCCGATCTGACGTTCTGACCCCGACCCGACCGAATCCCGATCCGACCTTCCCTTAGGAGACGACGATGACCTACGAGACCATCCTGGTGAGCCGCGCCGACCGCGTCGCCACCATCACCCTGAACCGCCCCGAGGCGCTCAATGCGCTGAACATCACGATGATGCACGAAGTCACCACCGCGGCAGCCGAATTCGATGCCGATCCCGGGATCGGGGCCATCATCATCACCGGTTCGGCCAAGGCGTTCGCCGCCGGGGCGGACATCAAGATGATGTCCACTATGTCCTTCTCCGAGGTGTTCGAGGAGGACCTGTTCGGCGGCTGGGACAGGCTGGCGGCAGTGCGGACTCCGGTGATCGCCGCCGTCGCCGGTTATGCCCTGGGTGGCGGCTGTGAGCTGGCGATGATCTGCGACGTCCTGATCGCCGCCGACAACGCCAAGTTCGGGCAGCCGGAGATCAAGCTCGGAGTGCTGCCCGGAATGGGCGGCTCGCAGCGGCTCACCCGAGCCATCGGCAAGGCCAAGGCGATGGACCTGATCCTGACCGGACGCATGATCGACGCCGCCGAGGCCGAGCGCAGCGGGCTGGTGTCGCGGGTGGTCCCGGTCGACAGCCTGCTCGAGGAAGCCCAGGCCGTGGCCGCGACGATCGCCGGCATGTCGCGGTCGGCATCCCGGATGTGCAAGGAGGCGGTGAACCGAGCGTTCGAGTCCAGCCTCGCCGAGGGCCTGCTCTACGAGCGGCGGCTGTTCCATTCGTCGTTCGGCACCGACGACCAGTCCGAGGGCATGGCGGCGTTCACCGAGAAGCGGCCGCCCAATTTCACCCACCGGTAGGGTTCTCACGTGACTGAGACAGCCACCGCCACACCGCCCTCTCCGACAACCGCGCCCGAGTCCGACAAGCGGGACTGGTGGCAGCGCCGCTACACCTTCACCGGTACCGCGGTGGGCCTGCTGTTCCTGCTGTTGTCGATGACACCGTCGCTGCTGCCCCGAGGTCCGCTCTTCCAGGGCATCGTCAGCGGAGCCGCCGGCTCGATCGGCTACGGCCTCGGGGTGTTCGCCGTGTGGCTGGTCCGGTTCATGCGGTCCCAGTCGTCCAGCCCGCCCGCCCCACGATGGGCGTGGAAGGTTCTGGTCGGCGTCGGCGCAGTCGGTGTGGTGCTCGGCACGTTCTACTTCCACTACTGGCAGAACCACGTTCGTGACCTCATGGGCGTGACGCGCCTGCACTGGTACAACTACATCCAGGCTGCTCTGCTCGCGGTGATCCTGTTGTTCGTGTTCGTCGAGATCGGCCAGCTGATCGGCAGGCTGGTCCGGTTCCTGGTCCGCCAGCTCAACAAGGTTGCGCCGCCGCGGGTTTCGTTCGTCGCCGTGGTCGTGCTGCTGCTCGCACTGGGCATCGCACTGCTCAACGGCGTGGTGGTGCGGGGCGCGATGGACCTGCTGAACAAGACCTTCTCGAAGGTCAACGACGAGATGGATCCCAACCATCCGGCACCCACCTCGTCGCTGCGCTCCGGCGGCCCGGGATCGCTGGTCACGTGGGAGTCGCTGGGGCACCAGGGCCGGCTGTTCGTCGGCAACGGGCCCACCGTGAAGGAGCTCACCGAATTCAACAAGGCGCCGGCCACCGAGCCGATCCGCGCCTACGCGGGCCTGCAGTCCGCCAACGGCATTCGCGCCACCGCGGAGTTGGCCGCCCGTGAACTCGAACGCGAGGGCGGGCTCAAGCGCAAGGTCATCGCAGTTGGCACCACCACCGGAACCGGGTGGATCAACGCCTCCGAGGCCGACTCGCTGGAGTACATGTACAACGGCGACACCGCGATCGTCAGCATGCAGTACTCGTACCTGCCCAGTTGGCTGTCGTTCCTGGTCGACAAGGAGAACGCCCGCCAAGCCGGCCAGGCACTGTTCGAGGCCGTCGACGAACGGGTGCGCGCGCTGCCCGAGGCCCAGCGCCCCAAGATCGTCGTGTTCGGCGAGAGCCTCGGCTCCTTCGGCGGCGAGGCGCCGTTCCTGAGCCCCAACAACATCATCGCCCGCACCAACGGCGCGCTGTTCTCCGGGCCGACGTTCAACAACACCATGCGCGACGACATCCTGCTCAACCGCGATCCCGGTTCGCCGGAGTGGCTGCCGGTGTTCGACGACGGCGCGAACGTCCGCTTCGCCGCCCGGGCCGAGAATCTCGGCAACCCGAACGCACCCTGGGGTAACCCGAGGATCGCCTACCTGCAGCACGCCTCCGACCCGATTGCCTGGTGGACGCCCGATCTCCTTTTCGCAGAACCGGATTGGCTGCGCGAACCGCGCGGCTACGACGTCTCCAATGACATGAAGTGGATTCCGGTGGTGACCTTCCTTCAGGTCGCCGCGGACATGGCGGTGGCCGTCGACGTGCCGGACGGACATGGCCACAAGTACGTCAAGGACGTCGTCAACGCCTGGGCGGCGGTCATGCAGCCGCCGGGGTGGACTCCGCAGAAGACCGAGGAACTGCGCGACCGGGTCGTGCAGGCCTACGGGTAGACCCCGGCCGTCGCCAGGACCCTCAGCACTCCGGATCCCGCCAGTGCCTGGTACCCACCGACCACGTCGGTGGCGCGGTGCAGGCCCAGGTCCTGCAGGGCTGCCGCGGCCAGGCTGGAGGTGTAGCCCTGCGAGCACAGCACCACCCACTCGACGTCGTCGTCGACCGCCTCCGGCAGTCGCGCGTCGCTGGTGGGATCGCAACGCCACTCCAGCACATTGCGCTCGATGACCAGCGCGGCAGGCATGGCCCCCTCCACCGCGCGCTGCACGGCCGGGCGGATGTCGACCAGGACGGCTCCGCGATCGATGGCATCGGGCACATCTGCCGGATGCAGGCGGTGCAGCCGCGCCCGGGCCTGGTCGAGTCTGCGGTCGATCCGGCTGACCATCAGTGCGTGAGCTCGCTGCGAATACGGCGCAGCCGCTGCCGGCCGGTCACCTCGTAGTAAGACATCGCGGTCAAAGGCGGCGAATAGGCGTGCACGCTCAAAGTCTCGACTCCGTCCTCAGCGCCGGCGATGTCGTGAACCCAGCCGAGGGGAAACCCGGCCTGATCGCCTGCGTCAAGCACCCGGCTGCGCAGTTGACTTCCATCCCAGCGATATTCGCGAAGCGCGCCGGAAATCACCGTCAATGCGCCGAGCGATCCGGCGTGGTCGTGGAGCTCGGTGTGATGCCCGGGCACCCAGCTGATCAACCACACGTCGTGATCGTCGTCGGCGTGCAACCGGGTGAACCACCGGGAGTCGGTCGGCACGCCGCCCGGGGGAAGGAGGTGGCCGAAGCGGCCGCTGAGGGCAGCGTCGGCGTAGCGGTCGGTGGCATTCAGCAGATCGGGGACGGTCAAGCGGGTGGGGGCGGACACAGCGGCGAGCAGGGAAGCGGTCATCGGGAAACTCCGGAGCTAGAGGGAATGGGGGTCGTCGGCGGGCGGATTCAGCCCCGACAACAACCCCCGCAACCCACTGGGAACCCCGGAAGCGACAACACGGGATGGAGTGTTGCATAGATTGACCCCCATGCCTCCTGTGTCCAGCCGTCATCGCCTGCTGTCCGTTGCCGTCTTCGGTGCCGCCGCCATCACCCTCGCGTCGTGCTCGACGGGTGGCGGCAGCAAGGCCACGTCGGTGGCGCCGGCGCCCTCGGCCGAGCAACATCCCAGCACCGCCGCCGAGCGGGCCGAGGCGATGTCGCCGGGCGGAGTGACCACCCGACTCGACGTGCCGCCGGAGTCCACCGAAGAGGGATATGCGCAGGCCTGCCTCACCGCGAAGGCATGGATGGAGGACAGGGGCGGCGATCCTCACAACCTCGTGGAGCCCTACCTCAAAGAGATCCAATCCCCCGCCGCGACTGCCGGACGGGCGACGTTCCAGAAGACGTGGGGCGAGCTGACCAGACCACAGCAGGCGGCGGTCATCGTCGCGGTCCGGGCCGCGGCGGACGGCGGCTGCTAGCCCCAGAATCACCTTTGATTCACGCCGACGGAAAATCGACGGTCGAGCCAATCGAATGTGGGGCTCGGTCGAGCCAATCGAAAGTAGGGCTATGGGCAAGCGCGTGGCACTGGCATTGGGCAGTGGCGGCGCACGCGGCTACGCCCATGTGGGCGTCATCGACGAACTCCTCAGCCGCGGCTACGAGATCGCCGGGATAGCCGGGTCGTCGATGGGCGCGCTCGTCGGCGGCCTCTACGCCGCCGGTGCGCTCGACGAATTCTCCGAGTGGGCGACCACGCTCACGCAGCGCGCGCTGCTGCGCCTGCTCGACCCGTCGATCACCGCCGCCGGCGTCCTGCGGGCCGGGAAGATCCTCGACACCGTCCGGGAGATGCTGGGCGACAGGACCATTGAGTCGCTGCCGATCCCCTACACCGCCGTCGCGACCGACCTGATAGCCGGAAAGTCCGTGTGGTTGCAACGCGGGCCGGTGGATGCCGCAATCCGGGCCTCAATCGCAATCCCGGGGGTGATCTCGCCGCACCTGCTCGACGGTCGTCTCCTCGCCGACGGCGGGATTCTCGACCCGTTGCCGATGGCCCCGATCGCGGCCGTCAACGCCGACCTGACCATCGGGGTCAGCCTGTTCCGGGCCGACACCGACGGCGCGTCCGATGACGCGAGCACCGAGTTGACCCCGACCCGCGAGCGACTGAACCGGCTGATGCGGAGCACGTCGGCCCTGTGGGAGCGGTTCGGGACCGGGACCGAACTTCCGTTCCCGGTCGACCAGCCCGAGCTCGAGGGCGACGATTTCGACGAACCCGGCCCGGCGGCACCTCGCCTCGGCGGATTCGCCGTGATGAACCGGACCATCGAGATCGCGCAGGCCGCATTGGCCCGCCATCAGATGGCGACCTATCCCCCGGACCTCCTCATCGAGGTGCCCCGAACCGCCTGCCGCAGTCTGGAGTTCCACCGCGCAGCCGAAGTCATCCAGTTGGGCCGGGAATTGACCGCCCGCGCTCTGGACGGCGTGGACGACGAGCAGTCGTAGCCGTCGGCTCCGCGGGCGGCCTAGGCCGGGGCACTCAGGCCCCGGTCATTCCGCCCGACCGCCACCGGGCCTCGTAGGCAGCCCTGATGGTCTCCTCGTCACGGTTGTCCCTGCCCAGCCAGATCGCCTTGTCGCGCTCGATGACCGACCGCGTGGTGAGCACAGCGATGAGGACGAACAATGCCAGTATTCCGGTTTCGCCCCAACGCCAGTCTGCAAACGAGGTCATTTCGAGGAAGTAGTCCCGCGTCATTTCGTGTCCTCTCCCGACGAATCGCCGGCCACCGCGACCGGCGCACTTCTTATTCGGAGCCGACCGCGGGGAGGATTGGACCGGAGCGGAAAATCTTGGGGCGTAAGAAGTCAGCGGACGATGAAGGCGGACAGCGAATGCAGCGCCTGACGGGCGTAGCCGTGCCACAGCCTGCCGAGCACCGCGACGATCGGTGCGGTGAGGACGGACTTCGGGTGCAGCGTCCACTGCCACGTCGCCGTCGTCCCGGCGCCCTCGGCGCGGAAGGTCCAGAGCCCGTCGATGTGGTCGACGAGGAACGCCATCGGGCCGGTGATCTCGGTGACGGCGTAGCCGAACGATACGGGGACGTCGACACCGGTCAGTGTCTCCAGCATCGATCCGCCGCCGGCCGGCAGGATGGTGCGACTGTCGCCCGCCTGGGCCCAGTTCGTCTGTCCCCGAACGGTCTTGATCGGGGGGAAGGGACCCGAGCGGCGCGGCAGCAGGGTCGGCAGCGGAATGTCCAGTGCTGCGGTGAACACCTTCTCGACGGGTGCGGCGATGACGCGGGACTGTTCGACGACGACAGGCATGCCCGTGATGCTAGTCCCGGCCGGCCTTCGCCCGGCTCAACAGCGGCGACGCCCGCCCGGTCAGCGGTGGGAGGTCGAAGAAGCTCTTGATGCCGGGTTCGGCCGCGCAGGTCGCGGGGATGGAGTTGACGCAGTGGGCGGCGGTCGCGACGATGCCGGGGTTGCTCTTGAGGCCTTCCTCGATGCTGTCGGGCTGCCATCCCTTCACCGTGACGAAGGTGTTCGGGTTGCCGCGGATCTGCATCTCGTAGCGTTCCCCGGCCGGACCGAAGGACCATGCGGGGCTGAGGTTTTCCTCCCCCATCAGCCAGTTGACCGCGACCCGGACGACGACGGTGTTCGTCACCACGGCGTCCCAGCAGAACCGGCGTCCGGCCACCTCGCCCGGGGCTATCACGCCGATCGGCGAATCGATCGGTGCCGTGGCGACCGCTACCTGCTGGCTGGTCCGGACCAACGGGTCGGCGTTGAAGCCGAGGCGGTCGACCACCAACTGGACCGACTGGCGGAAACCGCCGTCGAGCAGCTTCTGCATCGGCCCCTTCAGCGCGCTCTCCGGGGGGCCGCCGAAGCCCATGACGTGGCGCACCACCTCGGGGGCGTTGTAGGTCCGCAAGTCGGAGAACTCCTCGGCCCGCACATGGGTGATGCCGGTGGAGACCACCGACAGCAGCAGCGGGAACAGTTCGGTGGCACCGCCGGGACCGATGCCCGCACCGTGCAGGGTGACGCCGCCAGCCCGGGCGGCCGCCTCGAGCGGCGCGGCCTCGGACTCGCCGGGATAGAACCAGCCCACCGGCGAGACGACGTTCTTACCGGACCGCAGCAGTGCGGCCACCTCGTCGACGTTGGGCAACAGCGGGGCATAGACCACGGCGTCGGCGTCGAGGGCCAGGATCTCATCGACGCTGTCGGTGGCGACCACACCGAGTGGTTCGATGCCGGCGATCTCGCCAACGTCCCTGCCCGCCTTTTCTTTTGAATGCACCCAGCACCCCACGAGCTCGAGATCGGGATGCTCGCACACCGCCTTGACGGCCGCGACCCCGACCGAACCGGTGGCCCACTGCACGACCCGCAGAGTCATATCGGCAGACTAGCCGGTATGGCCAACAAGGTTTATGTCGTCGGCGTCGGGATGACGAAGTTCGAGAAGCCAGGGTCCCGCGAGGGCTGGGACTACCCGGACATGGCCCGCGAGTCGGGCACCAAGGCGCTGGCCGACGCCGGCGTCGACTACTCGCAGATCCAGCAGGGCTACGTCGGCTACGTCGCCGGCGACTCGACCTGCGGTCAGCGCGCGCTCTACGAGCTGGGCATGACGGGCATCCCGATCGTCAACGTCAACAACAACTGCTCCACCGGGTCCACGGCGCTGTACCTGGGTGCGCAGGCAATCCGCGGCGGGCTGGCCGACTGCGTGCTGGCGCTGGGGTTCGAGAAGATGCAGCCGGGTTCGCTCGGCGGCGGCGCCGAGGACCGGGAGTCGCCGTTGCGACGGCATATCAAGGCGCTCGCCGAGATCGACGAGCTGGCCTTCCCGGTGGCGCCGTGGATGTTCGGGGCGGCCGGGCGGGAGTACATGCGGGAATACGGTGCCACCGCCGAGCATTTCGCCAAGATCGGCTACAAGAACCACAAGCATTCGGTGAACAACCCGTATGCCCAGTTCCAGGAGGAGTACAGCCTGGAGGACATCCTGGCGGCCAAGATGATCTCCGATCCGCTGACGAAGCTGCAGTGCTCGCCCACCTCCGACGGCTCGGCGGCGGCGGTGCTGGCTTCCGAGGCGTTCGTCGACAAGCACGATCTGGCGGCCCAGGCTGTCGAGATCGTCGGGCAGGCGATGACCACCGACTTCGCCTCGACCTTCGACGGCTCGGCGAAGAACGTCATCGGCTACGACATGAACGTCCAAGCGGCACAGCAGGTCTACGACCAGAGCGGCCTGGGCCCGGCCGACTTCCAGGTGATCGAGTTGCACGACTGCTTCTCGGCCAACGAACTGCTGCTGTACGAGGCCCTCGGACTGTGCGGCCCCGGGGAGGCACCGTCGCTGATCGACGCCGGCGACGTCACCTACGGCGGGCGATGGGTGGTCAACCCGTCCGGCGGCCTGATCTCCAAGGGACACCCCGTCGGTGCGTCGGGACTAGCGCAGTGCAGCGAGTTGACCTGGCAGTTGCGCGGCACCGCCGATGCCCGTCAGGTGGACGGCGTCACCGCCGCTCTCCAGCACAACATCGGCCTCGGCGGGGCGGCCGTCGTCACCGCCTACCAGCGCGCGCAACGATAAACCTCAGCGCCGACTAGAGGGTGACGACCTCGTAGGCGCCGTCGGCATAGCGGGCGCGGATGGTCTTCTTGTCGTACTTGCCGACGCTGGTGCGCGGGATCTCCGCGACGAAGGTCCATCGTTCCGGCAGCCACCACCGAACCACCTTGTCGGCCAGGAAGTCCCGCAGCTCCTCGGCGCTGACCACGGCGTCGTCGTGCAGGACCACGGCCGCCAACGGCCGTTCCTGCCAGCGTTCGTCCGGGACCGCGACGACGGCGGCCTCCCGCACCTGTGGGTGGGCGATGAGGTGGTTCTCCAGGTCCACCGAGGAGATCCACTCCCCGCCGGACTTGATGACGTCCTTGGCCCGATCGGTGAGCGTGATGTAACCCTGCGGGTCGATGCGTCCGACGTCGCCGGTGCGCAGCCATCCCGATTCGAATTTCGACGGGTCGGTGTTGCGGTAGTAGGACCCGGTGATCCAGGGGCCGCGGACCTCCAACTCCCCCACTGCCACACCGTCGTTCGGCAGCGGGGCACCGCCGTCGTCGACGATGCGCGTCTCCACGCCGCACATCGGCCGGCCCTGGGTGGACCGGATCTCCCACACCTTCTCCGGGGGCGTTCCCGGTGCGGGCCAGGCCAGGGTCGCCATCGGCGAGGTCTCGGTCATCCCCCACAACTGGCGGATCTCCACACCGTGCCGCTCCTGGAAGGACTTCATCAGTGACACCGGCACCGCCGAACCGCCGCACGCCACCAGCCGCAACGACGAGATGTCATGGCCGGGTTCGCGATCCAGGTAGTTCATCACGTCGTTCCAGATCGTCGGCACCGCGCCTGCCACCGTCGGCCGCTGCGTTTCCAGCAGCATGACCAGCGACTTGGCGTCCATGAAACGGTCCGGCAGCACGATGTCGGCGCCGGCCATCAGCGCCGCGTAGGGCAGCCCCCACGCGTTGGCGTGGAACATCGGCACGATCGGGAAGGCCTTGTCCGAGAAGCTCAATCCCATGCCGTTGCCGCTGCACACCGCCATCGAGTGCAGATAGCTCGACCGGTGGCTGTACACCACTCCCTTCGGATGTCCGGTCGTGCCGCTGGTGTAACACATTGCTGCAGCGGCATTCTCGTCGATCTCCGGCCAGTCGAACTCATCGGGTTCGGCGGCGGTGAGCTCGTGGTAGCGCAGCACGGTCTTACCGGAGGCCTCCAATGCGGAGATGTCACCGGACCCCACCGCGATCACGGTGTGAACCGTCTCCATCTTGGGCAGCACCGGGGCCAGGATCGGCGCCAGCGATAGGTCGGCGATGACGATGCGGTCCTCGGCCTCGTAGGCGACGAACTCGATCTGCTCGGGGAACAGCCGGATGTTGAGGGTGTGGAGCACGGCGCCCATCGCCGGAATCGCCACGTAGGCCTCCATGTGCTCCTGGTTGTTCCACATGAAGGTTGCGACCCGCTGATCGCCGTCGATGCCCAGACGACGAAGGGCGTGAGCCAGGCGGGCGGCCTGCCGGCCGACTTCGCGGTAGGTGGCCTGCCGGAACCCGTCGCCGGTGGCGGTGGTGACCGTCCGGTCGCCATGGACGCCCACCGCGTAGCGGAGGATCTCGGCGATGGTCAGCGGGTGGCTCTGCATGGTGCTGTGCATCGTTAGCGCCTTCTTTCGGGGATGCCTGCCTGCGCGAATGGTATCGCCGCGGGAAACAGGCAACGATGAGATCAGGCTCCGCGAATTGCGGGAGTCAACACACCGGGAGTCAACACACCGGAAGTCGACACACGAGGAGGCAGCCGATGCCGAGCAGGGCGACACGTGCTGCAGCGGCCGCGATCTGTGCAGTCCTCGCCGGACCCGCCGCCCCGGCCCTGGCCGACCAGTCGGCCCAGGAAGTCATCAACGATCTGCAGAGCCAGGGCTACACGGTGACCATCGACAAAATGGGCACCGCACCGATCGGCGATTGCGTGGTGACCAGCGTCCGCAGCCCGCACACCGTCACTCAGTGGGTGCCCTGGGTGGGTCCCGGACTGGGCAGTCGCGGCGGCAGCTTCCTGGTGCCGGCTGTCACCAGCAAGTCCATCACTGTGTCATTGGACTGCACGCCACACTGACGGGCGAACCGCTCATGCCCACCGGGCCCCATCACGCAGGCCTCATCCGTCACGTCCGGAGATCAGTGGGTGCTCTCCGGACGCGATAGCGCCGGCGCTATCGACGGCTCACCTGCTAGCACGGGTGATAGCGCCTGGCGGAAGGAGATATCCCTCGCCGCGCGGTACAGCAGTTACCCGAGTGACCAGCAGGGCCGGACCCGGGCCGGCGGGCGGCCGATCAGGCGGCGCGCAGCGGAGACCGCACCGACAGAGCGGTGACGGTGCCGTCGAAATCGCCGATGTAGAGGTGACCCTCGTCGCGGCTGACCGCGACGCACGACACCGGCCGGCCGACGTCGACACGGTCCAGAATCTGTCCCTGGGCGACGTTGACGAGCACGATCTCCTCGCCGTCGACCAGATAGGCGCGGTCGCCGCTCATGACGACCTGGGTGGGCTGGCCGTCCACGGCGATGGTGTCGACCACCCGGCCGACAGCGGTGTCGATGACAACCAAGACGCCGCCGAGTCGGGCGTCCCAGCTGGTGGCGAAGACCCCGCGGCCATCGCGATGCACGGCGATGTCGCCGATCGAATCGCCGACGGCGATGCGGTGCAGAACCCGATGCGTACGGGTATCGACGACCATGAGCGAACCACCACCCGCGGTAGCGACGGTCGCGAAAAGCCGCGAGCCGTCCGGGCTGATGCGGACGGTGTCCACGGCAGCCCCGGGAGTCCGGGCGATCGACGTGATGTGACCGCTCTCGACGTCGATGCAGGCGATGTCGGCGTACTCGTCGCCGCACCGGGCGACGTAGAGAACGTCTCCGGCGGGGCTCACGGCAAGCCCGCGGGCCGTCACCGTGGTCTCCTTGGCGGCCAGTTCGGTGCCCACCTCGGTGTCGACGGCGAGCACGCTGTCTTCGAACACCGACGCCGAACTGACGTAGACGCGATCGGCCACAGCGGCGATCGCATACGGCTCGGCGACGTCCGGGACCGTCGTGCGGACGGTCAGGGTCGCGACGTCGACGACGGTCACGGCATCATCGCCGTAGTGAGCTGCGAGCAGTGAGCTGCCGTCCTGGCTCACGGCGAGATCGGTGACCGCGCCGGGCAGTCCGGAGAGCACGCCGTCGGTCGGACGGACCGCCGGGACCACCTCGCCGGTCGGACGAACCGACGGCAGCCGGTCACGGCGTGCGGGGTTGGACAGAGCCGCGTTCGGCAGAGCCGCCAGCCACAAGGCCTCGGTCGGCCTCTCGGCCACTGCGGTAGCCATGGTTGTCGCCATGTTCTTGTCACCTCCATTGGCGAGACGCAGAGCAGCCTGGTAGACCGGCGCGAGCCTCGCGTGAACTCGGGAAAAACGCGTCCCGACATAGTTGGATGACATTGAGTCTAACCGTAGGAACCGACGTCGAATTCGGCGTGAATTTCGCCGAAACTCAGCTTTTGCTCAGGCAGCAACCGCGTTCTCGAAGCGCCGAACGGGCCGGTAAGCGAGTGGAATCCGCTGCTGGCGAGGCGTCGCCCAGAAACCGGACGACGACGAGTTTCGCCGGGCACCGCAATTTGCCGACCGCTAAGACTTTCTTACGAAGAATGCCGGAAATGCGGCACACATCACATGCAACCCGGGGGTGTCTGAATTTACTGGCGCCCCGCCGCGGCGCGACACCGGCCAGGCGCCTCCCCAGGGAAAATTCTGATCTTCGTCTCAGGAATGGACACGCCGGTAACTGAGGCCCGTTCGCCACAGCCCCGCCGATCAGAGGCAAGGCAACCCCCACCACCAGGGTTGACGATAATGATTGACACACCTGGCAAACTCAGCAACTATTAGCTCCGGCCCGTGAGTAAGCGGGGGTAATCCTTAAGAAGATGGGATCGTCATGGACATCAAGCGGGTAGGCCTGTGGGTCTCGGCATCTGCGATCGCGGTTGCCGTGCCTCTCGGAATCGCTCAGTCGGCCACCGCTGACGGCGGCCATCACGGTCGCGGCGCCGGCCCGACCCACGCGCAGCGGACGTCCCACTCGGAAGCCTCGGAGACCTCGCATTCGCAGGCGTCTGGCGCCTCGCGGACGCCGCATTCGGAGGCCTCTGAGACTGAGGGCACCGAGGCGCCGCACACCTCGAAGACCCCGTGCACGAAGACCACGACCCCGGCTCCGACCACGGACACCACCACCCCGGCTCCGACGACCGACACCACCACGCCGGATCCGACCACGGACACCACGACCCCGGCTCCGACGACCGACACCACCACCGCAGCCCCGGCCGGCGGGGCGGCCGCGGCGGTCTCCGGAGTGCAGCCGAAGCGCAGTGGCCTGTTCGGGCGTCGCCACTAAGCACGGTCCTTCTACTCACGACCCTTTACGAAGCGAGCGGCCGCCGGGGATCACCCGGTGGCCGCTCGTTTTGTTTGATAGCCTGCCGCGATCACGTAACCGGCAAGAGCAGCGGGGATAGCGGATGAGTCACGGCGTGCACGCGGTGCAGCATGAGGTCGAACACAAGGTGAAGCACGACGACCCCGCCGCCCACGGCGACCACACGTCGAGCCTGAACAAAAAAGTCGCGCTGCTGATCGCCGTGCTCGCGTTGTTCCTGGCGTTCTCCGAGATGCTGGGTAAGAGCGCCCAGACGGCTGCCCTCAACCATCAGATCGATGCGTCGGATCTGTGGAGCTTCTTCCAGGCCAAGAACATCCGACGCACCGAGAACCTGATCGCGGCCGATCAGGCCAGGCTCACCCTGGCCGGCACGGTCGAGCCCGCGCAGAAGGCCGCGATCGAGAAACAGATCGCCGACTGGACAGCGAACGCCGAGCACTACAAGTCCGAACCGAAAGCCGATGGCAAGGGCGAGGGAACTCAGGAGTTGTCCGCCCGCGCCACCGAGGCCCAACATCTCCGGAACGAGATGCTGGCCAAGTACCACCACTACGAATTCGCTTCGGCGGCTTTCCAAATCGGCATCGTCCTGGCCTCGGCACTTCTGCTCACCGGTCTGGGCTCGCGAAGCTTCCTGGCCGGCGGGCTGTCGATCCTAGTGGGCGGGGCTTTCATGATTCTCGGCCTGTTCGCACCGCACGTGCTGCCACTGCACTGAGGCAACTAGCGGGGGGCCGCCCGCGGATCACTGGGGAGCGGAACCCCAGACCAGTGAGGCCAACTCGCCCCGATTGGCCAGTCCGAGTTTGTTGCACGCCCGGTAGATATGGCCCTCGACAGTGCGCACCGACGTGGTGAGCGCTTCGGCAATCTGCTTGTTGGACAGTCCCTCTCGGATCATCGCCGCGATCTCGCGCTCCCGGGCCGTCAGCGGGACGGGCTCGGCCGCCTGGCTGGCGGCAGGGGTGGCGGACCCGCATTCGGAACTGAGCTGGGTGGCGCGGCTGCTCGCCGTGAGCCGGGCACCGCGACGGTTCTGCTGCTGGAACACTGCCGCGGCCTGACCGGCGGCGTCCGCCGCGGCGATCCTGTCCCCCATGGCTTCCAAGTCGCGCGAGACTTCGAGCAGCGCATCGCCGTCCTTGGCGGCGTATGCCTGTGACCAGCGGGCCACCAGTCCGGCCCGGGGACCTTCCACCACTCCGGCGAGTTCGGCGAGGCGCTCACCGGCACGGTTGTCGCCGAACTGCAGCGCCGCCTGCAGGCAGAGAACTTCGCGCGCCGCCTGGCCGTGTTCGCGGGCGAAGTCGGCGGCTTGATTCGCCAGCTGCACGGCCTCGGTGCTGCGGCCCCGCGCGGCGGCCACCCACGCCGCGGCCAGCATGCTGTTCGACTCCAGGAAAATGTAAGCGGGGTGACGGCTTTGCCGCATCTGGGCCAGCGCGTCCACCGCTATGTCGATCCGGCCGGCCCGCGCAAGAACTTCGGTGTAGGCGACGCTGAGCCAGTAGCCCACACCCAGATAGGGCAGGCCGCCCTCCTCTCGACGGAGTTCCTTGCGGGCGAGTCCGGCCTCGAGCAGTTTCTGCGCCGTGGCGAGATCGCCGTGGCCCAGTGCCACCACGCCGTTGATGGCCGTCGCGATGTACTGGGGCGCCTTGGGCAGATCAGCCCATTGCCGCCTCAGGCGTTCGCCGACCGACAGAGCATCGTCGATGCACCCGTTGGTCACCAGCGCGTCGGCGTGGATAAGAGCAAGGGCCACAGTCTGATACGCGGCAACCGAGGCGTCCGCGGCGAGCACCACGATGTCCTCAGGCGCCTGAGTCGCCGGTTGCGGACGCCCAAGCTCGCCAAGAGCGATGGTGAGGCCGAAGTTCAGATCGATTCGCGCCCGGGGATCCAGCCGCTCACGGTCGATGGATTCGGCCAGTGCGACCACGTCGGCCGGCCGTGCGGCGAGGGCGAGCTGCAAGCCGCGGAAGGCTTGCAACTCCTGGACCAAATCATCCGGAGCAGCGGCGAGAGCCTCGTCGATCACGGCCCAGGACTCCTCGGGCCTGCCCTGAGAAAACAGCAGATTCAATGCCCGCAGCGTGATCGCCGACGCCCACAGCTCACCCGGGTCATCCTGCACCGGAAGGGAATTGAGCAGCTGCTCGGCCTCGTCCGCTCTGCCGAGAAGGGCGCGGGACCGCGCGAGCAGAACCTGCGCCTCGGTGCCGGCGCCGGCGGCGACGGCGGCCTCGGCCAGCCGCTCACTCAAGCCGGTGTCCAACCGGCGGAAGGCCTCCGCAGCAGCCCGGTAGAGGACCTCCGGACTGTTCGGAAGATCGGAGTCCATCCACAGCAGGCCCAACCGGACCGGGTCGGGCGATCCGGATGAGCCCATGGCGGTGGCGATTCGGCCGTGGAGGCGACGGGTGCGCACCCGGCCCATCCGGGACCGCCGGGTTTCCCCGTACAGCGGGTGTCCGATCCGAACCAGGTCAGTCGGCGACTCGTGGCGCACCCTGATCAGCTCACGTCGTTCCGCTTCCTCGATCGCGGCCGGGTCGGCAAGAGCGCTGAGATAGGACAGCTCGAGGGGTTCGGCGACGGCGAGAAGATCCAGCACCTCCAGGACCGGTTCCGGCGCGGCACCGATGTAGGCCTCCACCAGATCGGCCAGCGTCGACGACACCTCGATCGCTCCGGCCCACTGCCAGACGCCGCGTTCGTCGCGGAACAGCCGGCCGGCATCGACCTCCTGACGGACCAGCTGATGCAGGAACAGTACGTTGCCGTGGGTCAAATCCCATATCCGCGAAGCGCTTTGGAGATCCACCGGCCCACCCAGAACCGCCTCGAGCAATGTGTCGCACTGAGCGCGCGACAGCGGGTTCAGATCGAGACGACGAAGGTGGCCGTCCTTCCAGAGTTCGGTCACGGAGTCCGACGCCCGTTCCCCGGACCGGAGGGTGGCGATCACGGTCGCGGCACGGCGTCGGACGAGTTGGTGCAGCACGAAGGCCGACAAGTCGTCGAGAAGGTGTGCGTCGTCCACTGTCACGAGGACCGGAGCGCCGCGCGGAGACGACGTGATCGAGGCGATCACCGCGCTGACGAGATTGAGCGGCTGATCGTCGAGCTGGTCGATCCATTGAGCGAAAGCACCCAGCGGAATCTCCCGCGCGGCCGCGGTGCTCTCGACCGAGCGGACGACCCAACCGTGCTTCGTCGCGTCTGCGGCCACCACACGCGCCAAACGGGTCTTGCCGACACCGGCGGGACCCACCAGGGCGACACCCACGTGTGGTGCATCGTCGGCGAGCAACGCGGCGAGGGATTTCAGTTCCTCGTCGCGACCGATAAGGGGCCACTCGACCACGCCGAAAATCGTAGGACCACGACGTCAGGCGGGACGGCGACTCCGTCAATCCCGGTCAGGAACGCTTGCGCCCCGGACCGCTCTGCGCGTCGGCGTTGCGCCGCAAGGCCGCGAGCACCTCGGCAACATCCATCTGGGCGACCAGCCGATTCAGGGCCAGACGAACAACAGCACTGCGGGTCGCGTCGACCTTCGGCTGGGACCGCCGGCCGGCCGCACGCACGATCTCCAGATACCCGTCGGTGCGTTCATCCAGATAAACGGAGACCTTCGTCAGGTCCGTCGGGCCGGCGCCCGGGTGTTGCCGGAGACGCGGCGACAGCTGCGCGACGGTGTCTCCCGATCGTTCGTCGGCCGTGTCGGCGACGATCGCATTTGCAGTAGCGGTCACTGTTTCCCCAACCTTCCCGCGGACGTCCGTTCCTCGGTTCGTCCTGCTGGTATCCAGCGTGCGGGGCGGTTCGGGATTGCCACTGAGTAGTTCACTACCCGAATTCAGTCTCCCTATTAACTGCGCAGCTCAGGGCTGGTTTGCGTTCCGGCCGGGGAGTTTGCCGAAGGCGCCGCCGAGCCGTCGACGACCAGGACGGACGTCTGAGCACCGAACTCGGGAAGCGATCGCGTCCGGTCGTGGCCGCCCGCGCCGGCAGCGGAAGCGGGGCCGGCCAGCGCCAGGGCTCCGGCGATCAGGGCACCGCCCAGCGACGTGATGGCGGAGATCTTGGTGATGGACATGTCGATCGGTTCCCTTCGGTTGTGCGGGCCGCTCGGTTGCGGCCTGTCAGCGATCAACTATCGGCCGACAGGACCAATGCGGGGATGAAGGCGCTGTCCCCCGGTCGGTGGAACGCATAGCCTTTTGCGATGTTCCAACCGACTGCGATGTACCAACCAACCTGGGAATCCGTCGGCACCCACCGGCTACCGGAGTGGTACGACGACGCCAAGCTGGGAATCTTCCTGCACTGGGGGTTGTACTCGGTGCCCGGTTGGGCGCCGCAGGTGCCCGACATCCAGCAGTTGCTCCGCGAGCAGGGGCCCGCGGAGATGTTGCGGGACAACCCCTATGCGGAGTGGTACCTCAACAGCAGCCGGCTGGTGGGCAGTCCGACCTGGCATCACCAGCGTGAGACCTATGGCCCCGAGGCCACCTACGACGACTTCGTCGCGCCGTTCGACGACGGCACCGCTGCCGCCGACATGGATGCCATCGCCGGGATCTGCCGCGACGCCGGCGCGGGGTATGTGGTGCTGACCACCAAGCACCATGACGGATTCTGCCTGTGGCCCAGCGAATTACCGCACCCGCGGAAGGGGCGATACCACGCGCGCCGCGACATCGTCGGCGACCTGCGCCGCGCGGTTCTGGACGCGGGCCTCCGCATGGGCCTGTACTACTCCGGCGGTTACGACTGGCCGTACAACGATGCCCTGCTGAGCAATCCGGCCGACGCCTTCCTGGCCGTCCCGCACACTCCCGATTACGTGCGGTATGCCACCGCACACGTCCGCGATCTGATCGCCCGCTACCGGCCATCGGTGCTGTGGAACGACATCTGCTGGCCGGCCGGCGGCGACCTGCCGGCGCTGTTCGCCGAGTACTACAACACCGTCCCCGACGGAGTGATCAACGACCGGTGGATCGAGCCTCCGCAGCACCGCGGCACCGTCAGCGATGCCCTGGCCCGCGCGGGAGGTGTTGCCGTGCAACGGTTCTGGTCGCTGATCCCGGATCGGTACAAGTCGCTGACCTTCCCAGCCGAACACCACTACGACATCCGGACGCCGGAATACGCCCAATTCGACTCGGTTCAGGAGACGAAATGGGAATCCACCCGCGGCGTCGGACATTCCTTCGGCGCCAACCGCAACGAACGCCCGGAGGACATCGTCACAGCCACCGAACTCGTCCGGTCGTTCGCCGACATCGTCTCCAAGAACGGCAACCTGCTGATCGGCATCGGGCCCGATCAATTCGGCCGGATCCCCGAACAACAACTGGTCCCACTACGGGGGCTCGGGGCGTGGTTGGCCGTCAACGGATCCGCGGTGTTCGGCACCCGACCCTGGCTGATCGCCGAAGCGACCACCACCGAAGGCGGTCCGGTGCGATTCACCCAGCGCGACGGCGCAGTCAACGCGATCCTGCTCGACGTGTCCGCTCCCGAGTTCGGGCTCCGCGGTGTGGACGCGGGCGAGGTGGCCGAGGTTCGGCTGCTCGGGCTCGACGAACCGGTGCAGTGGCGGGTTGACGACGGGGAGTTGACCGTGAGGTTGCCCGAAAGGCTGCCGGTGTCGCCGGCCCGGGTGCTGGACCTGGGGCGTGGGCTCCGGCCGCTGGTGTAAGGGCCGCCGATCCAGGGACCTTAGTCCCGAAATAAGCCGGTCTATGGAAAAGCGGGGGTCTTAAAAGTTACCGTAGGTTTCTGTCAGTTTTGTCACAGCTAGTCAAGGAAGGACCGCCATGAACGTCACCGTTCGCTCGTATCTGACCGCAGGTGTCTCCGTACTCGGTGCCGGGGCGGTCGCCTTGAGCCCGATTCAGCCGCTGCCCGCCGCGTCGCCGGCGCTGGCGAAGGCCTCCAGCACCGCCGCGGTCAACCTGGCCGCCTCGATCGACCCGATCACCCCGTGGATCGAGACCTTCCAGACGGCGAAGGTCAACACCACCCAGCTCTACGAGGCCAAGCGCAACCCCGGCCCGACGACCCCGGTCCTGCGCCAGATCATCCAGAACGTCCAGGTCTACGCCACCGAGCTCAACGACCCGCAGCTGATCATCCAGCAGATCACCCAGAACATTCAGAACGCCATCAAGGCACCGCTGGACGAGGCCCTCCTCCCGGCCGGTATTTCGGGGAACATCAACAACACCCTCGGGGTGACCTGCATCCAGGACCCCAACTGCGGTATCGATGCGTTCACCAAGTTCCAGACGACCGCGTTGCTTGCTGAGTTCCCTAGTCTTGCGTCTCTGGTGCCGATCGCCAACACCCTGTCGACCCCGCTGATGGGCGCGATCCTGGGCTGGGCCGGCCCTGGCTTGGGCGTGATCGCGCAGACCATCGACACGGTCAACGCCGTCACCGCCGCGGTCAAGGCGCAGGACTGGACCGCTGCGCTCAACGAGGTGATCAACTACCCGGCGTACGTCACCAACGCGGTGCTCAACGGCGGCAAGAACCTTGACGTCACTCCGATCGTCGCGAAGATCGCCACCCAGATGGGCATCACCCTGCCGGACGGCACCAAAGTGGGCATCGCCACCGGCGGCTTCCTAAGCCAGGCGGTCGCCCTCGGCGGCACCGACCCGACCGGTGTCTCTCCGATTCCGTTCCGCGGATGGGGCGGCGTCGCATGGGATTCGATCAGCCTCGAGGCCACACCCGCGCCCAGCTTCCCGGTGTTCGTCAAGGGCACCCCGGTGGGCAACTCCGGCACCCAGTACGGGTTGAAGGTCGCCATCGCCGACGCGATCAAGGTGACCCCGCCTCTGCAGCGCAAGGCCGCTTCGGCCGTCGCGGCGGCCCCGGCAGCTGCCTCGGACTCAGCTTCGGCCCCGTCCGCGGCCCGCAAGGCCGGCGCCCACACCCCCAAGGCCGCAGCGGCTCGCAACAAGGTTGCTCGCTAGGCCTTCACCACAACAATCTGCCCCCGCCCGGTTCGCCGGGCGGGGGCAGATTGCTGTAGGGCTCAGTCAGCGTCGGGCTGGAACACGGTGACCAGTTGGGAGAGAAGGGCGTCGGCGAGTCGGGCGGCGGTGTCGGCATCGCGGTCGGTGATCGCCGCCGCCAGGTCCAGATGTGCTTCGCGGTCGATGAACTCGACGGTGTTGAGGTGGAGGAACAGCTCGCGGCCCACGTCGTCGATGGAGCGCACCAGGGTGTTCAGCGCCAGTCGGTAGGCCAGGTTGCCCGAACCGATCACGATGGCCGACCAGAGTCTGAGGTCGGCGTCCCGCAGTGCGGAGAGGTCGCCGGATTCCGGGTAGGCGGCCGCCGCGGCGGCGACCTCGGCCAGTTGCCCGTCGTCGGCACGCAGCGCGCACAAGCGGGCCGCATCGACACCGACGACCCGGCGCATGACCGCGACGTCGCCCAGGATCGTCGTCGGCGGCACCACCCCGACCTCGGCCAGCGTGGCGAGCATGTCCAGCCCCGCTTGACTGTGCCAGTCCAGCACCACCGAGTTGCCGCCCTGACTCGTGTACACCAGTCCGGCCTGCTGCAGCCGTTTGAGTGCCTCGCGCACCGCATGCCGGCTGATCCCCAGGGCCAGCGCGAGTTCACGCTCTGACGGCGTCCGCTCACCGGCGGGCCACCGGCCGGTGAGGATCTCCTCGACGAAGCGGCCGAACACCGTGTCCGACACCGTTCGGTCACGGGGAACAGGGGTCAGGTCCACGCCACCATCATCCCTTGCCGCATGCGGCGCACCGGCATTGGTGTGGAAATGTCGGCCCGGAATCAGTTCTTCTCGGCCATGACCTCGCGGTACCTGGTGTAGCCACTCCCCATCGTCAATGCCAGGGCGCTGAGGGTCAGGGCCGAAAGCACCGCCCCACCATTGGCCGAATCAAACGGCCCGGCCTCGTTGTGGAAGAAACTCACCACGATGTAGGCCGCAAGGAAGATCCACACGGCGCCGATCGAACGTCCGGCTTCGCCTGCCCGAATCTGGGCCATCGCAGTGAGGTTTCGAGCGCGGAAGGCCCAGACGGTGGTGAGATACATGCATCCGGCGTGCATGGCAAAGGCCAGCAACAGCATCGAATCCGGGCCTTCCTGGGACCCTTTGAGATTCATCAACAGCATGCCGAAAACGATCCAAAGGTCGAGGGCGAAGAACGTCGCCAAAACGACCCAGCCCGCCTGGGTTATCACCGCCCAGACGACCCCCGACAGGAGAGCGCCGCTGAGGGTCATCAGCAGACCCACCGCGGAAACGACCTGGACTTCATGGGCGCAGGCCGCGCCACCGTCCCGAGGCATCAGAATGCTCGCCCCGAAGATGCCCAACCCAGCGACAAGCAGGACTAACGCGCATGCCATCAAAGAGGGCCTGCCGAGCACCTCGTACACCCGGCGACTAGACCACCGACTTGTTGCAGTCGGATGCCTGCGCGACACCACGAAGATGGCTACCACGGCCGCGAGCGGGATGAGCAGCTGACCGATCGACTGCACAACGTCAAGCGACGAACGGTGATCGAGATCAAGCGATACGCAGCTCAAATTCATTGGGTGAGGTTCTCACTCGGGTCGACACTGGCGTCAGGTGTCCAGGAGCCTACGCCCAGCCGGAGAAGACGCCGCCGTCGGAGAGACCCAATTACTGAGCCTTACGGCCACTTTCCGACGCAGAGTCCGACGCTGCTGGAACCGAGATCGTCATCGAGGGCGCAGCAGCGGGAGACAGGACCAGGTGATCGACCCACAGCGCCCGGGCCTTCGGACCCAGGTAGATCGCTGACGAATACGGTGCGACCGCGTGGCCCACCGTCGTCGCGTTCTCCGGAAAAGCTGGACCGCACAATGCGGTGTCGCACAGCATCCAGTCTCCGGCATCGGCACCGGAAGCTACCCGCGTTTCGTATCGGCCCTGAGGGATCGCCACCAGACCATCTCGAGGTGCGCTGCCGACCGCGAACAAGCCGGTACCTTGCGGACCGCCGGTCCACTCGTGCGTAGCGGCAACGGCCTGCACTGATTGGGGTGTTGGAGAGCCCGCCATCTGAGTGACCGTGGCGGAGACGGTTGTTGTTGCGAATAAAGGTGATAAGGCACTGTCAACCGCGGAATCGCAGGCGGTCAAGGCCATTGCGACGATCGGAAGTCCTATGGCTATTGGCGCGATTCTTTTCATTTCTCCGTCTTTCCTCTGCTTTCCATGGTCGCGGAGGGGTGTCGGGAGGCGCTATAGGCATTTGGTACGAATCGGGATACTGAACCCCAGCGAACCGAGCCCCAATCCGTCGGGGAGGCACGCGCCTTAGCGGCTATCCCCGCAAGTAGAGAGCCTCAACGATCGGCTTCAGTCGCCAGGGCCAACCAGCGGGGCCGAGTGTGAGGTATTCGCACTCTGCCGGGGGATGGTCCGCCGGTCAGGGATGCCCGTTGACCTGTCGGTGCCCCCAGTCGGACTCGAACCGACACTCGGCGGATTTTAAGTCCCAGGAAACGTGCACGCGCTTGTTCGCACGTGTACCGCTACTGGGTGCAAAAGTACCCCTGATCAGGATCTTCAGTCCTCAGCCGTTCACCCGCGTTCGTCGGTAATCACGGTGTTGTTGTGAGCACTTGTGACAGCGTCGTGACACTCGCGGTCGGGCCCGGGGCGTGCCGGTCAGTGAGGCGGTCTCCGAGTGGAACTGCACCGCGAGACTGAGGCCTGCGGCTAAAGGCCGCGGATTCGAGAGGTTGCGTCGTAGTGTTCGGCCATGCCGTCACCGGATCTTGAGGCGCAGATCGCCGAAATCCAGACTGCCTTGTTGGAGCGCTGCAACGATCTTGGGGCGATCGTTGCCGACACTGTCTGGCGTGGGGTCGATTGCTACGCCGACACGGGCCAGATCGGCAAAGAGGAGCTCATTGCCGATTGCCGGACGGCATTTCGGCGGATATTCGAGGCCCTGAATGCCGCCACCCCGTTCTCGACCGAGCACCCGACCCGCGTCGGGGTGGCACGTGCCCACGCGGGAATTCCGTTACCGGCGATGCTGGAGGCGTTCGGCATCGCGGGACGATTGGCCAGGGGCGAGATCAAAGACCTGGCGACCGCCCGCCCGGATCTCAGTCGAGAAGCGTTCATGCGGGTCTCCGAACGGTACTGGCTGGCGCACGATGCCTACACCGACGCGATGGCGGATGCATACCGCGACACCGTGAACCGAAAGATTCTCAACCAGGAGGCTGAGCGGGCGGCATTGGTGGAAGCCCTCATCGACGGAAGAATCGTTGAGCAGGCGGATCTCTTCGAGATCGCACACATGTTGAAACTGCCCGTCCGCGGGCCGTATGTCGCCGTAGCAGCCGAGTGCGCAGCGATGGGTCGATCCGCCCTCGTCGGAATCGAGGGCAAGCTCGGCAGCGACGACATCCCCTCAGCATGGCGACTTCTGCCCGACGTCCAACTCGGGCTGGTGTATGTCCGGGACGACGCGATGCTCGACATGCTGAAGCGCACGCTAACCCGCCTCGCCGTCAACCGCGTCGGCATCAGCTCGCGGTTCGACGACCTGCGCAACACGCCTCAAGGCGTGAAGTACGCCCGGATAGCGCTATCCGCCACACCGCGTGATGGAACATTGATCTCCACCTTTGAAGCGACGCCGCTGTCGATTGCTGCGGTCAGCGCTCCCGATGTGATGAAACAGGTCTCCTCGGCTGTCCTCGCCGGTTTCGCCGGCGTCGACGAACGTGAGCGCGGAGTCCTGTTCAACACCTTTCGGGTGTGGGCGCAAGCCGGCGGCTCGATCGCCGACGCCGCGGAGCGTCTGTACTGCCACGCCAACACTGTGCGTCACCGGCTCCGCCGAATCGAAGAAGTGACCGGGCGGTCACTCAGCCGGCCGCTTGAGTTAGCCGAACTCTGCCTGGCGTTTGAAGTCGAACTCTTAATCGCTTAGGCGGGTCAAGCCCCTGACAGGTAGCTCTGTCATCCGCATGTGAAATCAGACAATCGAAACTCGTTTCGGTTGTGACGGATGACAGTGAGAAGTGCCCAGCGGCGGCCGTTTTGTTCGCTGCAACAACCCCTTGTGATCGGCAGCCACATGGGTTGTTTCGTGGTGTATCACTCGTACGAATCACGCGATGAGCCGCACGATCCCTCCTTTCGCCCCTTCACCCGAGGATGCTCCATGACTAAGCCATCCGAGTCCGGTCCGATCTACCGCGACGTTCGCGAGTATCTGGACGAGCTCGACCGCCGCGGCCTGCTGAGGCGGGTGTCCCGCACCACCAACAAGGACACCGAGGTGATGCCGCTGGTGCGCTGGCAGTTCCGCGGCCAGGAGGCCGAGCAGCGCACGGGCTGGCTTTTCGAGAACCTCACCGATTCGCGAGGCCGCAGTTTCGATGCCCAGATGGCCGTTGCCATCGTCGGCGCCTCGCCCCAGGTCTACGCCGCGGCCATGGGCGTCGACTCCCCCGACAAGATCGCGGCGAAGTGGTTGCAGGCCGAGCAGAATCCCGTCCCGCCGGTGACGGTCGCGGCCGCGGATGCTCCGGTGAAGGAAAACATCATCAAGGGCGACGACATTCTCAAGACCGGCGGGATCGACCAGTTCCCGGTCCCCGTGGTCAATCCCGGAACGGATTCGTCGGCATACTTCAGCGCCCCGGTCTGGATCGCCAAGGATCCGGAAACCGGGGTCTACAACGCCGGCACCTATCGGGTCCAACTCAAGGCAGCCGACCGTACCGGCGTGCTGATGATGTCCGGTCAGGATGAGCGCGGTTACTGGGAGAAGGCCCGCCGGATGGGCAAGCCGCTGGAGGCGGTGCTGATTCTGGCGCCCCCGCCGACCTTGTCTCTGGCCAGTGTCAACAAGCTGAACATGTCCGAGTACGACGCGGCCGGCGCCCTCAACGGCGCACCGCTGGAAGTGGTTCAAGCCGAAACGGTGGACCTGCTGATCCCGGCGCGGGCCGAGATCGCCATCGAGGGCATCATCCGCACCGACATCCTGGAAATGGAAGGTCCGTTCGGTGAATTCGGCGGCTACGTCGGCGCCGAGGACTACCAGATGATCTTCGAAGTCACCTGCATCACCCACCGCACCAAGCCGATCTTCCAGGCCTTCATCAGCGAGATGCCGCCGAGTGAGAGTTCCTGCTTGCGCAAGTTCGGATGGGAAGGGTTCCTCGAGGAAGAACTGCGGCTCAAGTCGCCCAACATGCGCAAGGTCAGCATTGCCGAGATGTCGGGATCGGCGAACTTCGTAGTGGTCGAATTCCACAAGCCGGTTCCCGGGGAGGTGTGGAACGCACTGCGGGCGGTGGCCTCCTCTCGGAACATGGGGTGGTGCAAGTGGGTCATCGGCGTCGATGACGACATCGACAGCAACGACCTCCAGAGTGTGCTGTGGGCGCTGTCGTGGCGGGTGCAGCCACACAAAGACGTGCAGATCCAACGCGGCCGAAATACCGACCTCGACCCCTCCGGCGCGCCTGTCGAAGCGTCGTTCACAGATCGCACGTACCCCGACGGATTCGGTGGCTCGCAGATCATGATCGACGCCACGATCAACTGGGCGTACCCCCCGGTGGCGCTGCCGGCCAAGGAACTCATGGAGAACGCCCAGAAGATCTGGGAAGACGAACTGGGACTGCCGAAACTGACACCGCACAAGCCGTGGCACGGATACGGACTCGGGTACTTCCCGGACAAGTGGGTCGAGGCAGCCAAACGCGCCGTCGAGGGCCGCTATCTGGAAACCGGCGAGGAATACAAAAAGATCCGCACCAAGGTGTCCTACTTCGACGACGGCATCGTCGTCGAACCCTAAGCAGCCCAAACACTTCCGACGAACTCAGGAGCTGATTCATGACGACTCTTCGGCACGCCATCAACATCTCGGCACCCAGGTCGGCGGTGTACGCCGCATTGGCGGACATCAAGCAACAGCGCGAATGGCACGAGGGAACAATGGAGGGCGAGATCGCCCCGGGCAAGACGTTGACGTGGACGCCGAAGCCCGGACTGACGTTCGGTTGGCGCCTCGATGAACTCAAGCCCGACGTCTCGATCAAACGGACGGCCGTCGAGGGGCCGGGCAATACCGCCGGCAAGACGCTGACGATCACACTCGCCGATTCCCCCGGCGGTGGCACCGAGGTCGAACTGACCGACGGTGAGTGGGCGGCGGACGACCCGCACCTGCCGTTCTGCAACACCTACTGGGGTGGCGTCCTCGCACGCCTGAAGTCCTACGTCGAAAAATCCTGAGATTGCCGGATCGATGCAACGGCAACGTCTGATCATCGGCGTCAGCGGATCCAGCGCACCGCACCTGGCCTGGGCAACGCTGAAGGCTCTGCACAACCATCCCGACGTCGAAACCCACCTCGTCGTATCCAGGGGCGCCGAAAAGACGATCGAGCTCGAGATGGGCGCCAAGCGCGACGATTTCGAGGCGCTCGCCGACGTGCACTACGAACCCGATGACTTCGCCGCGGCGATCTCATCGGGATCGTTTCGCACCATGGGTATGGCGGTGGTGCCCTGCTCGATGAAGACCTTGGCCACGATGGCGACCGGAGCAGTCACCGACCTGCTGACCCGTGCCGCGGATGTATGCCTCAAGGAACGGCGCAGGCTGGTCGTCGTCCCGCGGGAGACGCCGTTGAGCCTCATCCACATTCGCAACATGGAGATCCTCACGCTCGCTGGAGCGACGATCCTGCCCCCGGCCCCGGCTTTCTATCATCAGCCTCAGACCATCGACGACCTGCTCAACCAGACCGCGGGCAAACTTCTCGATCAGTTCGGGATCTCCCACGATCTGTACCGCCGTTGGGAGGGTCGATAATTCCTTTGGCCGACGAGCGGTCCGTCAAGCAATTCGCGCTGGCGCTCTATGCGCGCGAGGGCGTGTCTGACGCATGTCTACATCTGCAGGGCCGCCATGACGTGGACGTGAACCTGGTCTTGTTCGCCGCGTTTGTCGGAGCTGAGCGCCGCCAGACGCTGACCGCCGCAAATCTCGACGCCGCACGGCGACGGGTGGACGCCTGGCACCGCGAGGTCGTTCGGCCGCTTCGCACGGTGCGGAAACGACTCAAGACCGGTCCCGCGCCGGCGCCCAACGACTCCACCACGGATCTGCGAAGCCGGATTCAGCATGCCGAGATCGAAGCGGAACTGATCGAGCTGGATGAACTCGGCGGAACCATCCCCGGCTGGGAATCGGTGACCGCTTCCGGTAGCGCGGTTCAATCCGCTGCGGCCGCAATTGAGGCAGTCATCCTCTCGACCAACCCCACCCCAATAGACGAGCAGGACCGGCAGGCGATCGAGATGATCGCCCGTGCTGCGAGCGCTGAGATATCACGGCCAACCACGAAAGAAGGAGATGCGATCCGATGACGACGATCCGGACGGCGGCCATAGGTGCCCTTGTAGCCGTCACACTCGCGGGCTGCAGTTCCGCGACTGAGCAGGCGAAAACAAGCTCGTCGGCGGCAACACCGACCAGTGCGACGGATTCGTCCGCGGCTAAGCCGGCGCAATCGGCCACTATCAACCAATACATCGTCGACAACAACATCTCCGAGACTCCCTTCAAGAAGGATGAGCCCGGCACCCCGAAGATCGAGTTCCCATTCCCGCCGGACTGGCGTCCGGCCGGTGACCGGACCCCGGACTGGGCCTACGGCGCGATCATCTACGACAAGGCGCCCGATCAGGAGAACCCGCCGTTCATCTATGCCATCGCCTCCAAGCTGACCGGAAACGTCGACCCGGCGACGGTCCTCAAACTCGCGCCCAGTCAACTGAACGACCTGCCTGGCTTCGTGCCACTAGGCGAACCGCACAGCGACAAGGTGGGCGGTTACGACGCGGTCGACTACGTCGGCAACTTCGTCTGGGAGGGCACGAAGCGCGCCGTCGGCCAGCAGACCATCGTCATCCCGGACAAGGATGCGGTCTTCGTGATGCAGTTGAACGCGCAGGCGCCTAAAGGCCTGGAGCAACCCGTCGTCGATGCGATCAAGCTCATTCGCGAGCAGACCACGATCACCCTCCCGTCCTGATCGCCCGGACCCATTACGAGACCTGCGGAGAAAAACATGACGACTTTTAACAAGGCACTGGGCGGCATCAAGGCGTCCGGGCTCATGCTGGCGACGACGTTCGGCGGCATCCTCATGGCCACCCAGATCGTCACCGCCCCACCGGCTCAGGCCTGCTCCGGGTTGACCGACCCGGTCACCGGCATCTGTTGGGCGGGGTCGGCGGCCGGCAGCGGCATTTCCGGCACCGGCGGCACCTGTATGCCGGGCCGCCTCGGCCTCTGCCTCGGCGCGCTTCAGAACTCGCAGGCTCCGGGGGCCAACCTGCCGGCGCAGAGCGCGGGCAACGTTCCCACCAACCCCGTCCACTGGCCGTAACGATCACTCGCCGCCAAATCAGTGCCCCCAGTCGGACTCGAACCGACACTGGGCGGATTTTAAGTCCGCTGCCTCTGCCAATTGGGCTATAGGGGCGCGCCGCGGAACCGGCACACAGCACCGTACTGGAATCGACAATCAATACCGGACAAGCGCCGGGTTTTCGCTGACATGTGAGATACCGGGGCTCTATCGTTGAGATCAGGTCCGCGGGCGCGGGCCCGCCAAAGGAGATGAACCAGGATGCGTGTTACTGAGGTCAAGCGCACCGGCGGCTGCATGTGCCGCTGCAATGCGTGCAAGAACCAGGCCCACTGCCGCAACATCGGCAGCGGCTGCAAGATCAAGCTCTGAGCGTTTCTCCATCGAGAACTGCGGCGCCGGGAATTTGACGGCGCCGCAGTCTTATTGAGGGCTGCTCACCCGATGGAGAGCGCGATGCCGTCGAGGATGTCGTGTTCGCTGACCACGACCTCGTCGATGCCGGCCCGCTCCCCCAATTCCCGCGCCAGTTCCTGCACGACGATCGCACCGCCGCCGATGACGTCGACCCGGCCCTCGTGCATGGGCCCCAGGGCGGCGCGTTCAGCTCGCGTCATCGCGATCAGTTGCGCGCACACCGCCAGCAGGTCGGGAAATGCGATCCGGGACAGGTGAATGGCCTCGGCGTCGTAGGCCGACATCCCTTGTGCCAGTGCGGCAATGGTGGTGAAGGTGCCCGCCACGCCCACCCAGGTGCGGGCCTGCTCCACCGGAACCGCGGCCAGCGCCTCGTCGAGTCGCTCGCGGACGAACCCGCGTGCCTCGGCCACCTCGACGGCCGTCGGCGGGTCGGAGTGCAGGCAGCGCTCGGTCATCCGCACGCAGCCGATGTCGGCCGAGTAGCCGGCCCGCACGCCGGCGGGGTCGCCCAGTACCACCTCGGTGGATCCACCACCGAGGTCGACCACCACGAAAGGCGCTGTTGCGGGGTCCAATTCGCCGACCGCGCCGTTGAACGACAGTCCGGCCTCTTCGGTCCCGGTGATCACCTCGGCCACCGCTCCGGGCACCACGTCACCCAGAATGCCGGCGGTCATGGCGAAGAACTCGTCCCGGTTGGCGGCGTCACGAGTGGCCGACGTCGCGACCATGCGCAGCTTCCGGACCCCGAAGCGGCGCAACACCCCGGCGTAATCCACCAGTGCTGCGCGGGTGCGGTCGAGAGCGTCGGGGGCGAAACTACCGGTGGCGTCGACGCCCTGGCCCAGACGGACGATCCGCATCTCGCGATGCAGGTCGCGCAGCCTGCCGCCGGCGCGGTCGGCGACCAGCAGCCGGATCGAGTTGGTGCCGCAGTCGATAGCCGCCACCCGGTCGCTCATGCCCATACCTCCCGGTCCAGGATCCCGGCCATCGCCGGTTCGGCAGCCAGCAGAGCCAGGGCCTCGTCGCCGAACGGATTGACGCCACGCCCCTTGGCCAGTGCGTGCGCCATCAACACGTGCAGGCACTTGACCCGATCGGGCATGCCGCCGCCGGAGAAATCGGTACCCAGCGGTTCGATGGCGTCCCGCTCGGCCAGAAAGGACTCGTGAGCGCGACGGTAGGCGGCGGCGAGTTCGGCGTTCTCGCCGAGCCTTTCGGTCATGTCGCGCATCACGCCTTCGGACTCCAGCCGGCTCGCGGCGGCCGTCAGCGCCGGATGGGTCAGGTAGTACAGCGTGGGAAACGGCGTGCCGTCGGGAAGTCGCGGCGCCGTGGTCACCACGCCGGGTTCGCCGTTCGGGCAGCGGTAGGCGATCGCCAGCACGCCGCGAGGCTCGCGACCGAGTTGGCGCTCGACGGCGTCGAGATCGGCCTGGTCAACCACCGGGCGACGGAGGGGGCGGGCCGGACGGAGACGAAACAGATTCCGGCGCAACGGGTTCCGGACCGCCAGCGTCGGGAATTACAGCATCCGACCCAGGCGCCGCTTCGGGCGGGCCGTGCGGGGTGTCGGCGATGGTGTGCCACAGCGAGGTGTACCAGGGGTCGGTGTTGCGCGCGATCTCGGCCTGCGGATTGGCGGCCGGACGCGGTGCCGAACCCGGCGGGAGTTGGACCTGGTAGGGAATGTCGCCGGGCATGACGAACCCGAGCCGCTCGCGGGCCTGCGCCGCGATGTAGGCCGGGTCGGCGAGTTTGGTCTTCTCGTCCTCCAATTCGGCGATCTGCGCCCGCAGCGAGGACTCGCTGGCGGCGAGCTGCTTCATCTCGGTGCGCTGTGCGAAGTAGGTGCGCACCGGACCGGCGATGGTCAGGGTCAGCACGCAGATCACCCCGGCCAGGATCGCCGCCCGCCGCGCGGTCAGCCCGAGGCGTTCCTCGCTCTGCTGGGCGGCGGCTTCGACGATCACCCGGCGGATGGGCTGGGTGATGCCCTCCCGTAGCGAATCCGCCGCGGCCCGTGATCCGGCCCGCACCGAATCCCGGGCCGGCCGCGAACGGCCACGACCCGACGCCCCGCGCCGGGAACCCGGACCGCGGGACTTCGGATCGGACCGCTTGCCTTCTGCCACTGGTCTTGTCGCGCTCCCGCTAGTCCGAACCGACGAAGCGCGGGAAGGCCAGATCGCCGGCGTAGCGGGCGGCGTCGCCGAGGGCCTCCTCGATGCGCAGCAACTGGTTGTACTTGGCCACGCGCTCGCTGCGGGCCGGCGCCCCGGTCTTGATCTGGCCGCTACCGACAGCGACGGCGAGGTCGGCGATGGTGGTGTCCTCGGTCTCGCCGCTGCGGTGGCTCATCATCGTGCGGTACCCGCTGTTGTGAGCCAGCGCCACCGCGTCGAGAGTCTCTGTCAGCGTGCCGATCTGGTTGACCTTCACCAGAAGTGCGTTCGCCGCGCCCCGCTCGATGCCCTCCTCGAGGCGTTCGGGGTTGGTGACGAACAGGTCGTCGCCGACGATCTGCACGCGGTCGCCGATGGCGGTGGTCAGATCGACCCAGCCGTCCCAGTCGTCCTCGCTCAGCGGGTCCTCGATGGACACCAGGGGGTAGGCGTCGAGCAGGCCGGCGTAGAACTCCGTCAGCTCGGCGGCGGTGCGGTTCTGCTTTTCGAAGCTGTAACCGGTTGCGTTGTCGTGGAATTCGGTCGCCGCGACGTCGAGGGCCAGCGCGATCTCGGCTCCGGGCTTGAAGCCGGCCGACTCGATGGCCGAGCAGATCAGGTCAAGGGCGGCCTTGGTGCCGGCGACGTCGGGGGCGAAACCGCCCTCGTCGCCCAGGCCGGTGGCCAGGCCCTGCTTCTTGAGCACGGCCTTGAGCGCGTGGTAGACCTCGGCCCCCCAGCGCAGGGCCTCGCGGAAGTTCGGGGCACCGATCGGGGCGACCATGAACTCCTGGACGTCGACACCGGTGTCGGCATGCGCACCGCCGTTGAGGATGTTCATCATCGGGACCGGGAGGATGTGCGCGTTCGGGCCGCCCAGGTAGCGGAACAACGGCAGGCCGGCGGAGTCGGCCGCGGCCTTGGCCACCGCCAGCGACACCCCCAGGATCGCGTTGGCGCCCAGCCGGGACTTGCCCGCGGTGCCGTCGAGATCGACCAGGGCCTGGTCGACCAGTCGCTGGTCGTCGGCGTTCAGACCGATCACCGTGGGCGCGATCTCGTCGAGCACCCCCTCGACCGCCTTCTGAACGCCCTTGCCGCCGTAGCGGGATCCGCCGTCGCGCAACTCGACGGCTTCGTGCTCACCGGTGGAGGCGCCGGACGGGACGGCCGCGCGAGCCAGGGTTCCGTCGATCAGGGCCACCTCGACCTCGACGGTCGGATTGCCGCGGGAATCGAGGATCTCTCGGGCGGCGACCTGCTCGATGATGGGCACGGGTTTCTCCTTCGTGTGGTCAGGTTCCTGCTGGCGCGATCCTAGTGCGGGCGTCGCTACAGCGAACGCCCTTCGGCGTAGGCCGTGGCCCAGTCCCTGACCGCGCGCGCGTAGCTGTCCGAGTTGTTGTAGGCGCGCAGTGCGGTCATCCAACCCACCGGGGTGGCCAGGTCCTTGCCGGTGTAGCACAGGTAACCGGCGGCGGCCAGTGCCGCGTCGTCGATGTTGTCCGGGTCGGCCTTGCCGTCGTTGTTGCCGTCGACCGCGTAAAGCCGCCAGGTCTCGGGGATGAACTGCATGGGGCCCATGGCGCGGGCGTAGACCGGATCGCCGTCGCCGGTCATCTCGTGGTCGATGATCTCAACGGTGCCGTTGGTGCCGTCCAGACGGATACCCCGGATGGGCGGACTGACGTCGCCGTTGGCGGCGATCTCCGCACCCCGGTAGGTGCCGTGATGGCTCTCGACCATGCCGATTCCGGCCAGGGTGGTCCACGCCAGATGACAGTCCGGGTTCACCACCTGGGCCACCCGCGCGGCGTAGGCATAGGCCTCCAGCGCCTCCATCGGGATGCCCAGCGCTGGCGCGCGTTGCTCCACCCAGCCGTGCAGCTGATCGGCGGGCCGGCCGTCGGCGTGGATGCTCACGGCGGGCACTGGGTCACCGGCCGGCGGCGGCACGCCGTCGGGAATGGGGATCGACGGCTGCCAGGAGCAACTCGATGCGAGAACCATCAGCGCCGCCGCTACGACGACGCCGGCCCGCATCCACCGCGACGACGACACCACACTCCCTAACTCCCGCATCTCCATCGTCGCACGGGTTCGCTGTTGTGCGCCGGTACGCACCGCCCAGGCAGGTCGCGGATCGGTGGCGAATTTGCCGGTCAGGCCGGACGAATGTCTTTGACGGGCGGCCAGTGCGCGCGCCACGCATCGGCGCTCAACGGGCCGGTGCAGCCGTCCAGACCGGCCCGGGCCGCGAGTTCGACCGCCCGCACGGTGTCCATCAACTCCAGCACCGCCGATCGCAGTTCGTTCTCGGCGTCGCCGCCGCCATTCACCGACACCGACCTCACCGCGGGCGGGATCAAATCCTCGGGCAGGCCCGCTGCGGTCACCCGGGTGATCACCTTCTGCGCCAGGGCCAGCGCGGGCTGCGCGGTGGGGATGCCGTCCACACAGGACTCCCGTGTCGACACCTCCAGGGCCTTGCGCTGTTCCCATTGGGCGAGCTGAGCCTCCAGAGTGACCGTCTCCCCGGCCAGAACGGCCGGCACCCGGTTGCCCAGCTTGCGGATCAGCGCATCGGCAACGTCGTCGATGGCGAACGGCCGGTGCGGGGCCTCCTCGGCGATCCGGGCGTGAAAAAGCACCTGCAACAGCACGTCTCCGAGTTCGTCGCGCAGTTCGTCGGCGTCACCGCCGTGCACCGCGTCGAACAGTTCGTAGGTCTCCTCCAGCAGGTAGCGCCGCAGCGAGTCGTGGGTCTGCTCGCTCTCCCACGGCCCCGCGGTGCGCAGCCGGTCCATCACCGCCACCGCGTCGAGGAGTCGCTCGCCCGACT
>CAYTOD010000016.1:0-1920 GCA_964439315.1 uncultured Mycobacterium sp.
AGTACGCCGACTACACCTACGTCGAGCCGATCACCCCGGCGTTCGTCGAGAAGGTCCTGGCCCAGCAGGCCGCGGCGGGCCGGCCCATCGACGCGTTGCTGGCCACCCTCGGCGGGCAGACCGCGTTGAACACCGCGGTGGCGCTGAGTGAGAACGGGGCGCTCGAGCGCTACGGGGTCGAACTCATCGGCGCCGACTTCGAGGCCATCCAGCGCGGCGAGGACCGGCAGAAGTTCAAGGACATCGTCGCCAAGGTCGGCGGTGAGTCCGCCCGCAGCAGAGTGTGCTTCACCATGGAAGAGGTTCGCCAGACCGTCGCTGAGCTGGGTCTGCCGGTCGTGGTGCGCCCGTCGTTCACCATGGGCGGACTCGGTTCGGGTATGGCGCAGTCCCTGGCGGATGTCGAGAGGATGGCGGGGGAGGGCCTTGCGGCCTCGCCGAGCGCCAACGTGCTGATCGAGGAGTCCATTTACGGCTGGAAAGAGTACGAACTCGAGCTCATGCGCGACGGCAACGACAACGTCGTCGTGGTGTGCTCGATCGAGAACCTCGACCCGATGGGCGTGCACACCGGGGACTCGGTGACTGTCGCCCCGGCGATGACGCTGACCGACCGGGAGTACCAGGCGATGCGGGACCTGGGCATCGCGATCCTGCGCGAAGTCGGTGTGGACACCGGTGGCTGCAACATCCAGTTCGCGGTCAACCCGGCCGACGGCCGGCTGATCGTCATCGAGATGAATCCGCGGGTGTCGCGCTCGTCCGCGCTGGCCTCGAAGGCCACCGGATTCCCGATCGCCAAGATCGCCGCCAAGCTGGCCATCGGCTACACCCTCGACGAGATCATCAACGACATCACCAAGGAGACGCCGGCCTGCTTCGAGCCGACCTTGGACTACGTGGTGGTCAAGGCTCCGCGGTTCGCGTTCGAGAAGTTCCCCGGCGCGGACCCGACGCTGACCACCACGATGAAGTCGGTCGGCGAGGCGATGTCGTTGGGGCGCAACTTCATCGAAGCCCTGGGCAAAGTGATGCGTTCACTGGAGACCACGAAGGCCGGTTTCTGGACCACCCCAGACGATGACGGCTGGGTCGAGGATGTGCTGGCCCGGTTGCGCACCCCGACCGAGGGCCGGCTGTATGACATCGAACTTGCCCTTCGCCTGGGTGCGACGGTGGAGCAGGTCGCCGAGGCATCCGGAGTCGACCCGTGGTTCGTCGAGCAGATCAACGGACTGGTGGCGCTGCGTGCCGAGCTGGTCGACGCCCCCGTACTGGACGCGGACCTGTTGCGGGGCGCCAAGCACAGTGGGCTCTCCGATCGCCAGATCGCCGCGCTCCGGCCCGAACTTGCCGGCGAGGCGGGGGTCCGGACACTGCGTCAGCGACTGGGCATCCACCCGGTGTTCAAGACCGTCGACACCTGCGCAGCGGAGTTCGAGGCCAAAACTCCCTATCACTACTCGAGCTACGAACTCGATCCGGCCGCCGAAACGGAGGTGGCGCCGCAGACCGAGAAGCCCAAGGTTCTGATTCTGGGCTCCGGACCGAACCGGATCGGGCAGGGAATCGAGTTCGACTACAGCTGCGTGCACGCGGCCACCACGCTGTCGGAGGCCGGCTACGAGACCATCATGGTCAACTGCAACCCCGAGACGGTGTCCACCGACTACGACACCTCCGACCGCCTGTACTTCGAGCCGCTGACGCTGGAGGACGTGCTGGAGATCGTCGACAAGGAAAAGCCCGCCGGCGTGATCGTGCAATACGGCGGCCAGACGCCGCTGAAGCTGGCGCTGGGCCTGGAGGCCGAGGGCGTGCCCATCATCGGCACCAGCCCGGACATGATCGACGCGGCCGAAGACCGCGAGCGGTTCCAGAAGCTCCTGCACGACCTGGGTCTGCGTCAGCCACCCAACC
>CAYTOD010000016.1:1930-8957 GCA_964439315.1 uncultured Mycobacterium sp.
TGTCCACCGACTACGACACCGCCGATCGGCTGTACTTCGAGCCGCTCACCTTCGAGGATGTGCTGGAGATCTACCGGGCCGAATCGCGTTCGGGCGCCGGCGGTCCCGGTGTGGTCGGTGTGATCGTGCAGCTCGGCGGACAGACGCCGCTGGGGCTTGCGCATCGGCTTGAGGCAGCCGGTGTGCCGATCGTCGGTACTCGCCCGGAGGCCATCGACCTCGCCGAGGACCGCGGCAGGTTCGGGCAGGTGCTGGTCAACGCCGGTCTGCCGGCGCCGAAGTTCGGCACCGCCACCACCTTCGAGGAAGCCCGCGACATCGCCGCCCGGATCGGCTATCCGGTGCTTGTGCGCCCGTCCTACGTGCTCGGCGGCCGCGGCATGGAGATCGTCTACGACGAGAAGACACTGCACGGCTACATCACCCGCGCCACCCAACTCTCGCCCGAGCACCCCGTCCTGGTGGACCGTTTCCTCGAGGACGCCATCGAGATCGATGTGGATGCGCTCTGCGATGGCACCGAGGTGTACATCGGCGGGGTGATGGAGCACATCGAGGAAGCCGGTATCCATTCCGGGGACTCCGCGTGCACGCTGCCGCCGGTGACGCTGGGGCGCAGCGACATCGAGGCGGTGCGACGGGCCACCGAGGCCATTGCCCACGGGGGCGGGGTGGTGGGACTGCTCAACGTCCAGTACGCACTCAAGGACGATGTGCTCTACGTGCTGGAGGCGAATCCCCGGGCGAGCCGAACCGTGCCGTTCGTGTCGAAGGCCACCGCGGTACCGCTGGCAAAGGCCTGCGCCCGGGTCATGCTGGGCGCCAGCATCTCCGAACTGCGGGCGGAGGGCATCCTCGCCCGCGAAGGGGACGGCTCCAACCTCGACCCGCGCGCGCCGATCGCGGTGAAGGAGGCGGTGCTGCCTTTCCAGCGGTTCCGGCGGGTGGACGGTTCCGGGGTGGATTCGCTGCTCGGCCCGGAGATGAAGTCCACCGGCGAGGTGATGGGCATCGACCACGACTTCGGCAGTGCATTCGCCAAGAGTCAGACCGCCGCGTACGGGTCGCTGCCCTTGGAGGGAACCGTCTTCGTGTCGGTGGCCAACCGGGACAAGCGTTCCCTGGTGTTCCCGGTCAAGCGTCTCGCCGATCTCGGTTTCCAGGTGCTGGCCACCGAGGGAACCGCGGAGATGTTGCGGCGCAACGGTATTCCGTGCGAGGTCGTCCGCAAGCACTTCGAGGAGCCCGGCGAGGGCCGGCCGGCGATGACGGCGATCGACGCGATCAACGCCGGACAGGTCGGCATGGTGATCAACACGCCGTTCGGCAACTCCGGGCCGCGCATCGACGGCTACGAGATCCGCTCGGCCGCCGTGACGATGAACATCCCGTGCATCACCACCGTCCAGGGCGCTTCGGCCGCGGTCCAGGGCATCGAGGCGGCCATCCGCGGCGACATCGGCGTGCGTTCCCTGCAGGAACTGCATGCCGCCCTGGGGAATTGACGTGGGCGGGACTGACGTGGGCGGGATTGACGCGGGTGGGACTGGCGTGGGCGGGATTGACGGGGCCGGGGACGTGACCGGGTCCCAGCCGTTCGGTGTCCGCTTGGCGGCGGCGATAGCCGCGCGCGGCCCGCTGTGCCTCGGCATCGACCCGCACCCCGAACTGCTTCAGGCCTGGGGCCTGCCGCTGAGCGCCGACGGACTGCAGCGTTTCTGCGATGTCTGCGTCGACGCCTACGCCGGTTTCGCCGTGGTGAAACCACAGGTGGCGTTCTTCGAGGCCTACGGTTCGGCGGGTTTCGCGGTCCTGGAACGCACCACTGCTGCGCTCCGGTCGCACGGTGTTCTGGTGCTCGCCGACGCAAAACGGGGCGACATCGGATCGACCATGGCGGCGTACGCGCAGGCGTGGGTGGGGGATGGGCCGCTGGCGGCGGACGCCGTCACCGCGTCCCCGTATCTGGGATTCGGCTCGCTTCAGCCTCTGCTGGATCTGGCCGCCGAGCGCGGCCGAGGAGTTTTCGTCCTGGCCGCCACCTCCAATCCGGAGGGCGCCGGCCTCCAGCGGGCTCTGGTGGACGGGACCACCGTCGCGCAGTCGATCGTCGACGCCGCCGGCGCGGTCAACCGGATCGCTGCCCCACAGCCGGGCTCGGTCGGGGTGGTCGTCGGCGCCACGCTGGGCGTCGGCGCGGTACCCGACGTCAGCCGTCTGGGCGGCCCGGTGCTGGTGCCGGGCGTCGGCGCCCAGGGCGGCCGTCCGGAGGCGCTGGCCGGCCTCGGCGGGGCGCGGGCCGGGCAGTTACTCCCCGCAGTGTCCCGCGAGGTGCTGCGCTGTGGTCCGGAGGCCGGCGCCGTGCGGGCCGCCGCAGAGCAGCTCCGCGACGCCGTGGCGCACCTGGCCTGAGGGGCCAGTCGCGACACGCCCGACACGCCGTGAGCGGCGAATTCGGCCGAAATCACTTCCATCGTCGCCCCGACCCGTGCACGGTCGTGCTGAGCGTTCACCACGACTGGGGAAAATGCCTGGTAGAAGGCATCTGGCCAGCCGGAGTGGATGAGGGTTCACGTCGGGTGAGGCGTGCGTCACCAGGCCGGTCCGTCCGCGCTGTCCAGCGGGTTTACGCCTGGAAGTGGGGGGTCGGGTTAGATTTCGTCGGAGGGCGTGGGTACGGTCGTCGTCGCTGGCTGAAGAACCCGGCCCAGGCAAAACAATGATGGTCACAATGAACGTGATGAGACGGAGGAACCCGTGGCCCTTCCCCAGTTGACCGACGAGCAGCGCGCCGCAGCGTTGGAGAAGGCTGCTGCCGCACGGCGTATTCGTGCCGAGCTCAAAGAGCGGCTGAAGCGCGGTGGCACCAACCTGACCCAGGTGCTCAAGGACGCCGAGACCGACGAGGTCCTCGGCAAGATGAAGGTTTCCGCTCTGCTGGAGGCTCTGCCCAAGGTGGGCAAGGTCAAGGCGCAGGAGATCATGACCGAGCTCGAGATCGCCCCGACCCGTCGTCTGCGCGGCCTCGGCGATCGTCAGCGCAAGGCCCTGCTGGAGAAGTTCGCCTAATCATCTCCAAGGCAGGTCTATGAACGCCGGCGAAGGGCCGGACAGCCGAGACGCGCACGGTCGCGTGCTCGTTCTGTCCGGCCCTTCCGCAGTAGGGAAGTCGACGGTCGTCCGGCATCTGCGCGAGCAGGTTCCCGACCTTCACTTCAGTGTCTCGGCCACCACCCGGTCACCGCGGCCGGGAGAGGTCGACGGCGTGGACTACCACTTCGTCACGCCCGAACGATTCCAGGAATTCGTCGACAGCGGCGATCTACTGGAGTGGGCAGACATCCACGGTGGTCTGCACCGGTCCGGAACCCTGGCAGAGCCGGTCAACCAGGCCGCGGCCGCCGGTCACCCGGTTCTCATCGAGGTCGACCTGGCCGGGGCCAGGGCAGTCAAGAAAGCCATGCCGGACGCCTTGACGGTGTTTCTCGCCCCTCCCGACTGGGACTCGCTGCGACAGCGGCTGATCGGTCGGGGGACCGAAACCCCCGAGGTGATGGCCCGACGCCTGTCCACCGCCGAAGCCGAACTCGCCGCCCAGCACGAGTTCGACGTGGTGGTGGTGAACAACCAATTGGATTCGGCGCTGGCCGAATTGATATCCTTGCTGGTGGGAAACACGCCGTAGCCGGCGTCTGCGGTCAGATTCGACCAACCCGAACCGGCCGCATCGATTCAGGAGAACTCCACGTGACAACGACTGCGGATCATTACGATCCCGCCCCCGGCGCGGCGACTGCCTACGACACCCCGTTGGGCATCACCAACCCTCCCATCGACGAACTGCTCGCACGGGTGTCGAGCAAGTACGCGCTGGTGATCTACGCGGCCAAGCGGGCCCGCCAGATCAACGACTACTACAACCAGCTCGGCGAGGGAATCCTGGAGTACGTCGGGCCGCTGGTCGAGCCCGGCCTGCAGGAGAAGCCGCTGTCGATCGCGCTCCGCGAGATCCACGCCGACCTGCTCGAACATACCGAGGGCGAATAGCCTCCGGCCAGCGCGGATCCGCCATGAGCCGCACCCGGATCATCGTCGGCGTCGCCGGTGGCATCGCCGCCTACAAGGCCTGCTCGCTGGTCCGCCAACTCACCGAAGCCGGCCATGACGTCTGCGTCATCCCGACCGACTCCGCGCTGCGTTTCGTCGGTGCGGCCACCTTCGAGGCGCTGTCGGGCCATCCGGTCCGTACCGGGGTGTTCGACGACGTTCCCGAGGTCCCGCATGTGCGCCTCGGGCAGGAGGCAGACCTGGTGGTGGTCGCTCCGGCGACGGCCGACCTGCTGGCTCGGGCGGCCGCCGGGCGCGCCGACGATCTGCTGACCGCCACGCTGCTGACCGCCCGGTGTCCGGTGCTCTTCGCACCCGCCATGCACACCGAGATGTGGTTGCACCCTGCGACCGTCGCCAATGTGGCCACATTGCGGGCGCGGGGTGCGGTCGTTCTGGAGCCGGCCTCGGGGCGTCTGACCGGCGCGGACAGCGGTCGGGGCCGTCTACCTGAGCCGGGCGAGATCGCCACCTTCGCCGAATTGCTACTGGCCCGGGCAGATGCATTGCCCCACGACCTGGACGGCGTCCGGGTGCTGGTCACCGCGGGTGGAACCCGCGAGGCCCTCGACCCGGTGCGTTTCATCGGCAACCGCAGTTCGGGTAAACAGGGGTACGCGGTGGCCAGGGTCGCCGCCCAGCGCGGCGCCGACGTCACCCTCATCGCCGGCAACACCGCGGGCTTGGCCGACCCGGCCGGCGTTCACGTCCTCCACGTCACGTCCGCCGCGCAACTTCACGAGGCGGTGGCCAAGCACGCCCTGGACGCGCATGTGTTGGTGATGGCCGCCGCCGTTGCCGATTACCGGCCCGCTCAGGTTGCGGCGAGCAAGATCAAGAAGACCGGCGACTCCGACGAGGGGCGCACCGTGGAATTGGTGCGCACCGACGACGTGCTGGCCAGCGCGGTCCGCCAACGCGCCGACGGCGGGCTGCCGATGATGCGGGCCATCGTCGGGTTCGCCGCCGAAACCGGTGACGCGCAGGGCGACGTGCTGTTCCATGCCCGCGCGAAACTGCGACGCAAAGCCTGCGACCTGCTGGTGGTGAACGCCGTGGGGGACGGCCGCGCGTTCGAAGTCGACAGCAATGACGGGTGGCTGTTGAGCGCCGACGGTACCGAGAGCGCCCTGGAACACGGTTCGAAGACTCTGATGGCGAGCCGGATCGTGGATGCGGTGGCCAACCTGCTTGCCGGTCGCGAGAGCTAGCAGCTCCGGCGATTTCAGTGCTATCGCCGGTCACCGGTAAGGTTCTGACAGCGTTTTTCGCGCGTGCGTAGAGCGACAGATGTATGGAGCGCTGGGATTGTCAGCGCAATGATCGAAGGGGTTAGACACCGTGAGCAATAGCGGTCGGCTGTTCACCAGCGAGTCGGTGACCGAGGGACATCCGGACAAGATCTGTGACGCCATCAGCGACTCGGTGCTCGACGCGTTGCTGGCCGATGACCCCAAGTCCCGCGTCGCCGTCGAGACGTTGGTGACCACCGGCCAGGTCCACGTCGTCGGCGAGGTCACCACCTCGGCCAAGGAAGCCTTCGCCGACATCACCGACACCGTCCGGCAGCGGATCCTGGAGATCGGCTACGACTCGTCGGACAAGGGCTTCGACGGTGCCTCCTGTGGCGTCAACATCGGTATCGGCCGGCAGTCCCCGGATATCGCTCAGGGTGTCGACGAGGCCTACGAGGCGCGCGTCGAAGGGGAGCGGGATCCACTCGACCTCCAGGGTGCCGGCGACCAGGGGCTCATGTTCGGCTATGCGATCCGCGACACCCCGGAGTTGATGCCGCTGCCGATCGCGCTGGCGCACCGGCTGGCGCGCAGGCTAGCGGAGGTCCGCAAGAACGGCCCGCTGGCCTATCTGCGGCCGGACGGCAAGACCCAGGTCACGATCCAGTATGAGGGCACCACCCCGGTCCGGCTCGACACCGTGGTGCTGTCCACCCAGCACGCCGCCAACATTGACGAGAAGGAACAGCTTCCGCACGACATCCGGAAGCACGTCATCGATCACGTCATCGGCGAACTGGCCCACGACACCATGGACACCTCCGACTTCCGGTTGCTGGTGAACCCGACCGGCAAGTTCGTCGTCGGCGGCCCGATGGGCGACGCCGGCTTGACCGGCCGCAAGATCATCGTCGACACCTACGGCGGCTGGGCCCGCCACGGCGGCGGCGCCTTCTCCGGCAAGGACCCGTCGAAGGTCGACCGCTCGGCGGCGTACGCCATGCGATGGGTGGCCAAGAACGTGGTGGCCGCGGGCCTGGCCGAGCGGGTCGAGGTGCAGGTGGCCTACGCCATCGGCAAGGCGGCGCCGGTCGGATTGTTCGTGGAGACCTTCGGCACCGAGACGGTCGATCCGGCCCGGATCGAGAAGGCGATCACCGCGGTGTTCGATCTGCGGCCCGGCGCCATCGTCCGTGACCTGGATCTGTTGCGTCCGATTTACGCGCCGACCGCGGCGTACGGCCACTTCGGCCGTGAGGATCTCGGCGTGCCGTGGGAGCGGCTGGACAAGGTCGACGACCTCAAGAACTCCGTGTAAGCAGCGGTGCGGGCCGTGAGCCCCGCTGAGGAGACGGACCATTGGGGCCCGTCTAGACGACGATGCGGGGCGTGAGCCCCGCTGAGGAGTCGGACGATGGGGGCCCCTCTAGACGACGATGCGGGGCGTGGGGCCCGTCTAGACGACGGAGCTGAACCGGTAGTCGTCGAGCGGGAAGCGCCGGCTGCGCCAGACCGCCTGGACCGTCGTTTCCGGCCGCAGCGGCACATCGCCGTGCTTGTCGAAGTAATAGCTGTTGGCCAGCGCGCAACTGTCCTGCCAGAAAATCTGTCGGTGCCGCTTGCTGAGCATCTCGGCGAAGAACCGGTCATTGGCCTCCGCGCTGACTTCGACGCGGGTCGCGCCG
>CAYTOD010000016.1:8967-61496 GCA_964439315.1 uncultured Mycobacterium sp.
CACCCACCCCCCGGGGCCCCCCCCCCCCCGCCGGGCCGCCGCTGTGGTGTCTGGGGTCGGGGGATCAGCCGACGAACTGGTCGAACGCCCACTGGAACTGCGCGGGCACCACCTGGACGCCGCACTGCCGCTGAATCGTGCCGAGCGGGGCCAGGATGGTCTTGAAGTCGGAGTACTCCTGGGGGTGGGCGGTCGCATATGCGGCCACGGTCGCCTGCGCCTGAGTGCGCGACTGGGTGGCAGCGGCCATCAGCATGCTGTTGCCGTCCGGGTGGCTGTTGAGGTAGCTACGGGCCTGTCCCATCACCGACGAGACGGCGCTGTCGACGCCGGCCTTGCTGCAGTCGGGCGCCGCGGTAGCGACCGGCGCAGCCAGTCCGGCCACGACGATTCCTCCGAGCACGGTGCCGATGCAGGCGCGCGTGATGCGCTGGATAGCCATGGTGCGTGAATCCTCCATGTGGTTGGTGTCGACGGTGTTATCGGAGTCGACGAAACTATGCAGTCATTGTGGCTTGTCGTTCGACGGCCGACAAACGTTACTGGTCAACGGGCCCGTGCAGAGCGGCGCGCAGGGCGGCCAGCCCCCGCTCGGTGGACTCGGTGGCGGCCGGAACCACGCCCGAGTACCCCAGGTAGCCGTGCACAAGGGAGTCGGCGTTGTGCAGCTCGACGTCCACTCCGGCGGCGGACAGCAACTCGGCGTAGCGTGCGCCGTCGTCACGCAGCGGATCGTGGCCCGCGATGGCGACGTATGCCGGTGGCAGGCCGGACAGATCGGCCGCCCGGCCCGGCGCCAGCATCGCGGGCGGGTCGGTCAGGTCCAGGTGACCCGCGTACCAGCGGGTGAAAGCCCCGATGGTGGTGTTGTCGAGCACCGGCGCCTCGGCGTTCTCGGCGAACGACGGAAGTGTGGGGTCCAACATGGTCGAGGGATACCAGAGCAGCTGGAACGTCACCGCCGGGCCGCTGGCGTCGTCCCTGGCCAGTTGTGCCACCACCGCTGCCAGGGTGCCGCCCGCCGAATCCCCGGCCACCGCCAGCCGGGACGCGTCCGCTCCGAACCGCTCGGCGTTGGCGCCGACCCAGCGGGTGGCCGCCCAGACGTCCTCGACGGCCGCCGGGTAGGGGTGTTCGGGGGCGAGCCGGTAGTCGACGGACACCACGACGGTGTCCGCGCCGACGGCGTGCTCGCGGGCGGTGACGTCGTGGGTATCGAGGTCTCCCAGGGCGAATCCGCCGCCGTGGAAGAACATAGTCACCGGATGCGGACCGGGGCTCTGCGGCCAGTAGACCCGCACCGGAATCGGAACTGCCGGACCCTCGATGGTGTGGTCCTCTACCCGCAGGTCGGTGTGCAGCGGCCGGGCCGGTAGGGCGCGCAGCCGCCGGCGGGCCTCATCGACGCCGTCGTCGACGCTCAGCTGGAAGGGCACCGCCTCCAACACCTTCTGCAGGATCGGGTCCAGGGGAGGGCGGTGCGAATCGGTCATGACCGCCACCGTACTCAGTGGTCCCGACCCGGTAAAACCTGTCAATCGACTGCAAATTCGGGACTTTTTCGTATAGCCGTGCGGTTTCTGGGGTACGAATGAGATGAAGGGTCGGCCCGTCGTATCAATCCCCCCAGTTACCCCTCAGGATGCGCCGGGCCGACCCTGGTCATTGCTATCAGATGCCCGACGGGAGTGCATCCCCCGGCGTGCTGCCATGATGTCTCGCCAGCCGTGTGACCACCTGCTGCACGAATCGGGCCGACTGGTCGGTGACCATGCCGCCCAGGAGTAGCGGCCACAGCGCGGAGAGGCCGGTACGCGGATCCGTCCCGGCCGCCAGGCTGTGCAACAAATTCCCTCCCAGGGTCACTGCGAGTGCATAGCCGATCTGGTCGGGGTCGAGATCAGGGCGCAAATCGCCCTCGGCCATCGCGGCGACTACCGCCTTGGCGGCTACCGTGACGCGCACACTCAACCCTTCAGGTGAACCGAGGCTGCCGTTGCCCAGTCCGTGCCGCAACTGCACTCCGACCCTCATGACCTGGTCAGTCACCGCCATATCGGCCACCGCGAACGACGCCCGGACCAAGCCCTCTAACGCCGATGGCGCGGTGGTCAGGCTCTGTTCGACGGTGTCGGCGATCGCCATGTCCGCCACGGTGATGAGCGCCGAGGCCAGGGCTTCCTTGTTCGGGAAGTGGTAGACGAACCTGCCCTTGCTCACCCCGGCCCGCTCGATCACGTCGGCCACCGAAGCTCCCGAGAATCCGACCTCCTCGAGCACCTCGGCGGCGGCACTGAGAATCGCCTGCCGGGAAGCCTGGGCGCGCGCCTGAACGGCCACAGCTCCCACCTCCCACGTCCGAGTCGTTCGCTCCTCGTTTAGGTTAAGTCAGCATGCCGGTTCTATCGGACAGGTCGTCGACCGTGGACGGCATGCTCCGGACCCGGATCTACGACGCGGCGATGGACCGGGGGACCGCCCACGTCCGTTGATGGTTACAAACGGCACCGAGCCACGGCGGTGACGCGGGTGTCCGAGCACGTCGCTATGGTCGGCACCACCACACAGCACCGAGCAGAAGAAGCGGTAACCCACAGGTGAGCACTACCGGGCGGCGCCCCGCCGACCACGAGCCCGTCGCCCGGGTGCTGCCGATGCTGTCGGTGCCGCACCTGGATCGGGAGTTCGACTACCTGGTACCGGCCGAACTGTCCGACGACGCCCAGCCGGGGGTGCGGGTCCGGGTGCGGTTCCACGGCAGGCTCGTCGACGCCTTCGTCCTGGAACGGCGTTCGGACACCGACCACGCGGGGCAGTTGGGCTGGCTCGACCGGGTGATCTCGGCCGAACCGGTGCTCACCCCGGAGGTGCGACGCCTGGTCGACGCGGTCGCGGCCCGCTACGCGGGGACCCGCCCCGATGTTCTGCGCCTGGCCATCCCGCCGCGGCACGCCGGCGCGGAGAAGAGTCCGTCGGCGCCGCCGCTGCTGCCGGTGGTCGACCCGGTCGACCCCGCGGGGTGGGCCCGCTACGCCCGTGGTGCGCAGTTCATCGAGGCGCTGCAGGCCGGCCGGGCCGCGCGCGCGGTGTGGCAGGCACTTCCCGGAGAACAGTGGTGCGACCGGCTGGCCGAGGCCGCCGCAGTCGCCGTCGGCAGCGGCGTGGGGGTTCTGGCAGTGGTCCCCGACCAGCGTGACATCGATGCGCTGTGGCGGGCGGCCGCCGCCCGGATCGACGAATCCGCCGTGGTGACACTGGCCGCCGGGCTGGGTCCATCGGCCCGCTACCGGCGCTGGCTGTCAGCACTGCGCGGCCAGGCCAGGCTGGTCATCGGGACCCGCAGCGCGGTCTTCGCACCGGTAGACAGGCTGGGGCTGGTGATGGTCTGGGACGACGGCGACGACAGCCTCGCCGAACCGCGCGCGCCGTACCCGCACGCCCGCGACGTCGCGATGCTGCGCGCCCACCAACTGCGGTGCGCGGCCCTCATCGGCGGGTATGCCCGCACGGCCGAGGCGCAAGCGCTCGTGAGCACCGGCTGGGCCCACGACCTGGTCGCGGCCCGGTCCGTGGTCCGGGCCTGCGCCCCGCGTGTCGTCGCTCTCGAGGACGGCGGATACGCCGAGGAACGTGACCCCGCGGCACGAACCGCGCGGGTGCCGTCGGTGGCGCTGCGCGCCGCCCGCGCCGCCCTCGAGCGGGGATCGCCGGTGCTGGTATCGGTCCCGCGGCGCGGATACGTGCCGTCGGTGGCCTGTGGTCGATGCCGGGCGGTGGCCCGTTGCCGGCATTGCACCGGCCCGCTGTCGCTGGCTGACCGCGACGTCTCCGGCGCCACCTGCCGATGGTGCGGCAGGATCGACCTGGGCGTGCGGTGCAGCCGATGCGGCGCCGACGCCATTCGCGCTGTCGTGATCGGAGCGCGTCGCACGGCCGAGGAACTGGGACGTGCGTTTCCCGGAACTCCCGTCGTCACCTCGGCGGGAGACGCGATACATCCGGAGATCGGTCCCGGGCCGGCTCTTGTGGTCGCCACGCCCGGGGCGGAGCCGCGGGCCCCCGGCGGCTACGGCGCGGCCCTGCTGCTCGACAGCTGGGCGCTGCTGGGCCGCCCGGACCTTCGGGCAGCCGAAGACACCCTGCGCCGCTGGATGGCCGTCGCAGCCCAGGTGCACCCCGGGTCCGACGGTGGAGTGGTGGCCGTCGTCGCCGAGTCGGCGATCCCCACCGTGCAGTCGTTGATCAAATGGGATCCGGTCGGCCACGCCGAGGCCGAATTGGACGGCCGCACCGCCGTCGGATTGCCGCCGGCGGTGCACATGGCAGCCGTCGACGGCGGAACCATCGCGGTGGCCGCGCTGATCGACGAGGCCGCCCTTCCGGCTCAGGCCGAGCTGCTGGGGCCGGTGGACCTGCCGCCCGGAGTTCGCCGACCACCGGCAACCGCTCCCGACGACCAAGCCGTCCGCATGCTGATCAGGGTCCCCCGGGAGGACGGGCTCGCTTTGGCGGCGGCACTGCGTCAGGCCACCGCGGTGCACAGCGCCCGGGGCGACCATGAGGCAGTCCGGGTGCAGATCGACCCGCTGCACATCGGCTGATGCGGGCGGGCTGACACAGATGGATTGACCTAGGCTGACACGATCGGCGTACACCGACTACCGGGAGGACTCCCCATGAGGTCGTTCGGCCGAAAGCTTGCCTGGCTGATCCCAGTCGTCCTCGTCGTCGTCGGCCTGTTGTGGCCACTGCTGCTCAGCGTGTTCCCGCAGAACGCCGGCGCCCCGCCCAACGATCCGGTCACCATCACCACGCTGCGGGCCGACTTCGTCGTCGACGCTGACGGCACCATGCAGGCGACTGAGACCGTCACCGCCCGGTTTCCGGCTGGCCGACACGGGATCTTCCGGTTCTGGGATATCGCCAACCCCAACGACTCCCACGCTCGGCAGACCCCGGAGGTCACCTCGATCACCCTCGACGGTCATCCGGTTGACTACGTCCTGTCATGGCAGGACGAGGAGCGATTCCTGGTCGCCAAGATCGGCGACCCGAATGCCTACCTCGATCCGGGAACGCACATCTTCCAGTTGGGGTACAGCGTCCCGGGAGTGCTCGACCGGGGAATGACGGGGGCTGACAAGAAGTTCGCAACTTCGACCGGGGACCCGGGACGTACGCCATCGGTGTTCTTCTGGAACGTCGTCGCACCGGCGTGGAACAACCGGATCGACCTCGCCGAGATCAGCGTCGCCCTTCCCGGACCTGTCCCCGGCGTCAAGTGCTCGGTGGGATCCGGCGTCGGCCGGCCGTGTGACGGATTGACCGTCGCCGGTCAGACAGTCCTGGTTTCGGCCCATGGAATTCCGCCCCGTACGCCGGTGACTGTGCGCGCGGACGTCGACGTTCCAACCCCGCCGCGGGCCGGTGTGCCGTGGCCGGTTGGCTGGGACGGGGTGCTGGGCCGTTCACTGCCTGTGGTCGCGTGGTTGCTCGGACTGACCGCGGCAGCCGGACTGGCGGCATTCCTATGGTGGCGCACCACGGTCGAACCGCCGCCGGGCTTCCCCCTTCAGTACGCACCTCCGCCGGGTCTCAGTCCGGTGCAATGCGAGTACATCCGCACTGAGAAGGTGCCCGCGGACGGCATCACCGCCACCCTGTTTTATCTGGCCGAGCGCGGGTTGCTCTCGCTGAATCAAGAGGCCAAGAAGAAGTGGGTCGTGCACGGGGTCGGTAAGACGGCTGCCTGGGCCGACGTGGATCCGGTCAGCCTCGCGGTGGCGTCTCCTCTGGGCCTCACCGGATACGGGGGCACCTTCAGAGCCGATGGAAGCGTTACTGCCGGCCGCAAGCTCGAGGCAGCCAAACAGGAGATGGCTGCCGCGGTCAAACAGTGGGCCTTCAGCGAAGGGCTCGAGGTCAGGCACCGATCGGAACTGTGGCTCCGATTCGCCAATATCGTGGCGCTGATGCTGGCTGTCGGTGGCTTCCTGCGGTGGATTTTTCCGTTCACCCTTTGGGGCCTGCCGTTCGCTGTGTTCTTCCTACTGACGCTGCCGGCCTGGGTGCCCGGCGTAGGGATGCGGCGCTCGCCGACGGGCCGGCAGTTGTGGTCGGAGGTCGGGGGCTTCCATCGGATGCTGGCCACCGACTCCGCCGAGTCCCGATTCGACTTCTCGGCCCGTAAGGACCTCTACACCGCCTACATCCCGTTCGCCGTCGCGGGCGGGGCGGCCGCGGTATGGGCGGCGAAGTATCAGGCGGCCACCGGGCAGGTCCCGCCGCAACCAGGCTGGTACCACTCCACGTCATCGGACACGCACTGGTACTCGTCGGGTTCCGGAGGTGCTAGTTTCGACAGCTTCGAGTCGGCACTGTCGTCGTCCATCGGCGCCTACACCGCCTCCCAGTCGTCCTCGTCGTCGGGTGGCGGCGGAGGCGGCGGAGGCGGGGGCGGCGGCGGTGGCGGCGGAGGTGGAGGAGGCGGTTCATGGTGACTTTCGCGCTGGTCATCGCAGTTGTTCTGGCGGTCGTCGTACTGGTCGGATTCGTGCTGGGCTACAACAAACTGCGGACCGCGGACGTGCGGGCCGACGAGGCGCTCGGCGGCATCGACGTCCAACTCACCCGCCGGGCGTCGCTGATCCCCAGTCTGGTCTCCACGGTGCAGACGTTCGCCGCGCACGAGAAGGGGGTGCTCGAGCATGTCGCCGACGCCCAGGCCGCGTTGACCGCCGCCACCGCGGGCAAGTCGGTGGCCCAACGTTCTTCGGCCGAGCACGAGTTCGACACCGCCGTCGGGCAGGTCCTGGCGCTGGGACAGAACTACCCGCAGTTGAACTCCTCCAACAACTTTCTCAACCTCCAGCAGAACCTTGCCGACACCGAGGACAAGCTGGCGTTCGCCCGGCAGTACTACAACGATGCCGTCGCCACGGTGAACCAGCTGAGCAGCACGATCCCCTGGATGTTCGTTGCCGGGATGGCCGGAGTGTCGCAACGTGAGTACTACCAGGTTCCCAAATGACGGGTCCCCAGGTGGCAGCTGCCCCGGTGGGCACTCGGCGCCGAATCTAGCTCCATGCGAATCGTTTTCGCCGGAACGCCGGCCCCGGCTCTGCCTTCGTTGCAGCGTCTGATCGACTCGCCGCGCCACGACGTCGTCGCGGTGCTGAGCCGTCCCGATGCGGCCGCCGGCCGGCGCGGGAAGCCGTCGCCCTCACCGGTGGCCCAGCTGGCTCTCGATGCCGGTATCCCGGTGCTGCGGCCGTCGCGGCCCAACGCACCGGAATTCGTCGAGGAACTGACCGCGCTGGACCCGCAGTGCTGCGCGGTGGTGGCCTACGGCGCGCTGCTCAGCGCAGAGTTGCTGGCAGTACCGCCGCACGGCTGGATCAACCTGCACTTCTCGATCCTGCCGGCCTGGCGGGGCGCGGCCCCGGTACAGGCCGCGATCGCCGCGGGCGACGCCGTCACCGGCGCCACCACCTTCCAGATCGAACCGGCACTGGACACCGGTCCGGTCTACGGAGTGGTGACTGAGACCATCCGGCCCGCAGACACCACCGGCGACCTGTTGAGCCGGCTGGCGGTGTCGGGTGCGGCACTGTTGGAGGCCACCCTGGACGGTGTCGCCGACGGCGCCCTCACGCCGGTCCCGCAGTCCGCCGAGGGTGTCAGCGTCGCGCCCAAGGTCTCTGTGGAGGCGGCTCGGGTCCGCTGGGACCTTCCTGCCCATGTCGTCGACCGGCGGATCAGGTCGGTGACCCCGGCGCCCGGGGCCTGGACGATGATCGGTGATCTGCGCGTCAAACTGGGTCCGGTGACCGTCGATGCGGAGTCGGATCCGTTGGCGCCGGGGGAGTGCCGGGTGGAGAAGTCGCGGGTCCTGGTGGGCACCGGCTCGGCGCCCATCGTCCTGGGCGTGGTGCAACCCCCGGGTAAGAAGCCGATGGCCGCCGCGGACTGGGTGCGCGGAGCCCGGCTGGGCGACGAGGTGCGGGCGTCATGAGCGATCGCCGTCCTCCCCGAAACGACCCATCCCGCAGTGGTCGCGGCAGAGATCAGCAGCAGCGTCCCCGGCGGCCTCAGCGCACGCCACTCGACCCGGCACGGCGTGCGGCGTTCGATGTGCTGCGCGCGGTGTCCGACCGCGACGCCTACGCCAACCTGGCCCTGCCCGCACTGCTGGCCGAACGCGGGATCACCGGGAGGGACGCGGCGTTCGCCACTGAACTGACCTACGGAGCATGCCGCACCCGCGGCCTGCTCGATGCGGTCATCGCTGCGGCGGCCGGGCGCCCGATCGAGCAGATCGATCCGGTGCTGCTCGACCTGCTGAGGCTGGGCACCTATCAACTGCTGCGAACCAACGTGGCCGGACACGCCGCGGTGTCCACCACAGTCGAGCAGGCCGGTATCGAATTCGATTCGTCCCGAGCAGGTTTCGTCAACGGGGTGCTGCGCACCATCTCCGGCCGCGACGAGAGCGCCTGGGTGGCGGAGCTGGCCCCACCTGCCGCTACCGACCCGATCGGACACACGGCCTTCACTCACGCTCATCCGCGCTGGATCGCGCAGGCATTCGCCGACGCGCTCGGAGCCGCGGCCGGCGAACTCGATGCTGCGCTGGCGGCTGACGACGCCCGCCCGGGTGTGCACCTGGCGGCGCGGCCGGGCGTGCTGACGGCGGCCGAACTCGCCGAGACAGTCGAGGGCACCGTCGGCCGCTATTCGCCGTATGCGGTCTACCTCGGCGGCGGCGATCCGGGCCGGCTGGCGCCGGTTCGCGAGGGCCGGGCGCTGGTGCAGGACGAGGGCAGTCAACTGGTGGCCCGGGCGCTGACGCTGGCGCCCCTGGAGGGCGCCGACGGCGGTCGCTGGCTCGACCTCTGCTCCGGCCCGGGCGGTAAGACCGCGATGCTCGCCGCGATCGCCGTCGAACAAGGCGGATCCGTCACGGCCATCGAACCCAACTCCCGTCGGGCCGACATGGTCGAGCAGAACACCCGGGGCCTGCCGGTCGAGGTGCTGCGCGTCGACGGCCGCGAGTCGGGGCTGCCTGCGGGGTCGTTCGACCGTGTCCTCGTCGACGCCCCGTGCACCGGACTGGGAGCGCTGCGGCGGCGTCCGGAGGCCCGCTGGCGCCGGACCCCGGCCGACGTACCGGCGCTGGCCAAGTTGCAGCGCGAACTGCTCGCCTCGGCCATCGCGTTGACCCGTCCCGGCGGAGTGATCCTCTACGCCACCTGCTCGCCGCACCTGGCTGAGACCGTCGGCGTGATCACCGACGCGCTGCGCCGCCAGCCCGTCACCGCCCTGGACACCAGGCCGCTGTTCGCGCCGGCTGACAACCTCGGCGCCGGCCTGCATGTCCAGCTCTGGCCGCACCGGCACGGCACCGATGCGATGTTCGCCGCGGCTCTGCGGAAAAACGGCTAAGTGGCGCGGCGCAAGAACGCCTGACCGAAACCCTTACAGTGACAGCCATGGCAACTCCGAAGCGACCGATGATCGCCCCGTCGATCCTGTCCGCCGACTTCTCCCGGCTGGCCGACGAGGCTGCTGCCGTCGAGGGGGCCGACTGGCTGCACGTCGACGTGATGGACGCACACTTCGTGCCCAATCTCACCCTGGGGCTGCCAGTGGTGGAGAGCCTCTTGGCGGCCACCGACATCCCGCTGGACTGTCACCTGATGATCGAGAACCCCGGCCGCTGGGCGCCGCCCTATGCCGAGGCCGGCGCCCACAACGTCACCTTCCACGCCGAGGCCACCGACGACCCCTCTGCGGTGGCCCGCGACATCCGGGCCGCCGGTGCCAAAGCCGGGTTGTCGATCAAGCCCGGCACACCGCTGGAGCCCTACCTGGAGATCCTGCGCGATTTCGACACCCTGCTGGTGATGTCGGTCGAACCGGGCTTCGGCGGCCAGAGCTTCATCCCCGAAGTGCTCGACAAGGTCGCCAAGGTTCGGCGTCTGGTCGACTCCGGGGAGCTGAAGATCCTGGTGGAGATCGACGGCGGCATCAACGCCGCCACCATCGAAGCCGCCGCCGAGGCGGGTGTGGACTGCTTCGTCGCGGGGTCGGCGGTCTACGGGGCCGCGGACCCATCGGCGGCTGTCGAGGCCCTGCGGCGCAGCGCCGGATCTGCGTCGCCGCATCTGCGGTTGTGACGCTGTCAGACTCGTCGCTTCCCGCGACGCTGTCAGACTCGTCGCTTCCCGCGACGCTGTCCGATCAGTCGCTTCCCGCGACGCTGTCCGATCAGTCGCTGACTGCCATGCGCCGTGCAGTCGAGCAGGCGCAGCGGGTCAAGGGCGCGACCTATCCGAATCCTCCTGTGGGAGCGGTCATTCTGGCCGCCGACGGCGACATTGCCGGGATCGGTGCGACCGCGCCGGCCGGCGGTCCGCACGCTGAGATCGTGGCTCTGCGTGCAGCGGGGGAGCGGGCCGCCGGCGGGACGGCGGTGGTGACACTCGAGCCGTGCAACCACCACGGCCGCACGCCGCCCTGCGTCGACGCCCTCATCGAAGCGCGGGTCGCCGCGGTGGTCTACGCCGTCGCCGACCCCAATCCGGTGGCCGCCGGCGGGGCCGAGCGCCTGCGCGCCGCCGGAATCGCGGTGACCGAGGGTGTCGCCTCCGACGAGGTGGCCTCAGGCCCGTTGCGGGAGTGGCTGCACAAGCAGCGCACCGGTCTGCCGCACGTCACCTGGAAATTCGCGACCAGCGTCGACGGACGCAGTGCCGCCGCCGACGGGTCCTCGCAGTGGATCACCAGCGAGGCGGCCCGCCTCGACGTCCACCGCCGGCGCGCGGCAGCCGATGCCATCGTCGTCGGCACCGGCACCGTCGTCATCGACGACCCGAGCCTGACCGCCCGGATGCCCGACGGTGCCCTCGCCCCACGGCAGCCGCTGAGGGTGGTCGTGGGTGAGCGGGCTGTCTCGCCGGATGCCAAAGTCTTCCAAGGGGATTCGCCGACGCTGGTGCTGCGCACCCATGACCCGCGCGAGGTCGTGGAGGCGCTGGCAGATCGCACCGACATCCTGTTGGAGGGTGGTCCGACCCTCGCCGGAGCGTTCCTGCGGGCCGGCGCGGTGGACCGGATTCTGGCCTACGTCGCGCCGATCCTGCTCGGCGGGCCGGTGACGGCGGTCGACGACGTCGGAGTGGCGGGTATCGCCGAGGCGATGCGGTGGCGGTACGACGCGGTCCAGCCGATCGGCCCGGACGTGCTGCTGAGCCTGGTGCCGCCTAGCCCGCGGTCCTGATCTGTTTGTGCTCGATGATGTCGCGGGAACCGCTGGCCCCCAATAGTTCCCGGAAACCCTGCACCGTATAGCCGGTCACCACGGACTTGGTGCGGGCGCGGGCGGTTGCCGATCGAGGCAGGGCGAACAGTGGCCCCATCTCGCCGAAGTAGTCGCCCGGTTTGGCAACCTTGAGCACTTCCTCACCGCCGCTGGGCAATTCGCGAAACAGCTCTATCTCGCCTTCGGACACCAGGTAGATGCTGTCGCCCATGGTGCCCTGCTCGAAGAGGATCTCGTCCTTCGCCAGTTCGACGATCTCCGGCTCGTGCTCGGCGGCGGCGAGGTGCGGCACCAACTCGACCACCCGGTCGGCCAGCGGCAGCATCCGGGTGTCGTGGGTGGCGACCACCACAACCCTTGGCCCGGAGGCCAATTCGCGGATCAGCTTGAGAACGGACTCGACCTGGATGTAGTCCAGGTGCGCGGTCGGCTCGTCGGCGATCAGCAGTGGAGGGTCCAGCGCGATCGCGCGGGCCACCGCCACGCGCTGCTGCTGGCCGCCGCTGAGATCCCCGGGGCGGTGGTTCATGCGATGGGACAGGCCCACCTGGTCGAGCAGTTTCGCCGCCCGATCGTGGGATTCCTTGCGTGAGATGCCGGCCGCCCGCAACGGCACCATCACGTTTTCGATCGCGGAGAGACTGGGCACCAGGTTGAACGCCTGGAAGACGATGCCGACCGTGTTGCGCCGGTACTCCGACAACTGCTCGGCGTCCAGTGCGGTCAGGTCGATGTCGCCGAATTCGATCTTGCCGGACGTGGGATGCAGGATTCCGCCCAGGCAGGACAGCAGGGTGGTCTTCCCGCACCCGCTGGGCCCCAGCAGAATTGCGAGCGATCCCTCGGACAGGTCGAGGTTCAGGTGGTTGATCGGACGCACCGCTTCGGCGCCGCTGGCGTACTCGACGACGAGATCTTTGATCTTGAGATCGGGCATGAGTCAGGGCCCTCCGAACGCCAAGGCGGGGTCGACGGTGACGGCACGGCGCAAACTGGCAAGGCTGGCCAGCACCCCGATGGTGACAGCTACGACGGGAAGTAGCAGAAACGCCGCGCGAGGGATGTCGCACCGCATGGGGAACAGCGGGCCGAGTAGCACTGAAAGGACTCCACCGACCACTGCGGCGAGCACGGCGACGATCACCGCCTGCATCGCGAGACCGGCCATGATCGATCGCGTCGGTACCCCGACCGCTTTGAACACGGCGAAGTCGCGCGTGCGCTCCACCGCCGACATGTAGATCATCGACCCGACGATCGAGGCGGCGACCACCCACAGCAGTCCGGCCATCAGCGCGATCGCTTTTCGGGCGCCATCGAGGGCGCGCAGCAGGTCTTCGATGCCGCCGTCCCGGGTCACCAGCTTGAAGCCGCTCGGCGCCCGCTCCGGCATCCCTTTCAAACCGATCGACGAGACGAGTTTCTGCCCGGAGAACAGCAGTTTCTGGGCGCCCTCGACGGTGAGGAACGCGTTGGGCTGACCGGAGAGTGCGGTGGAGTCGTCGACGATCCCCACGATCTGCAGGTTGCGGGAACCCAACTCGACGGTGGAGCCGATCTCTTTGTGCATCGTGCTCGACACCGCGGCCTCATGCGCTGCGGCGGGTGGACGGCCCTTCTCCATCGGCGGCATGCCCGGGCCCTTCTCCGGGGCGCCGAAGATGTTGACGCTTTGCGCCGACCCGTTCTCCGGCATCGATGCGCTGCCGTAGACCAGAGGGACCGCGGTTTCGGCACCGGGAATCTGGAGGTTGGTCGCGGGAAATGCCGACGACCCCAGGAACGGGCCAAAGGCGCCGGACGGGACCAGGAAACCGTCCAATCCCAGGGAGTCGACGGTGCGCGTGGCCTCGACGCGGAATCCGTTGGCCAGGCCGGTCAGGACCAGGGTCATCGCGAACACCAGTCCGGTCCCGACGATGGCGATGACGAATCGCCGCTTGCGCCACTGGAGATCGCGCAAGGCCGCGATCAGCACGTCGTTCCTCGCATGAGGGCGAGGTTACCGACCGTTGCGGCTACCGGGAGCGCGTTCACGATCATGCCGACGCAATCACTTCGTTGTCGGCGACGTCGTTGTCGGCAATGGAGTCGTTGGCCCGACGGCTGCCGATGAAGAGGGCGATCGCGGCGCCCGCGAGGCACACGATGGTGGTGATGAAGAAGATCGACCCGTACTGCATGGCGAAGGCGGTCTTGTAGCGCGCCGTCTCGGCGGCGACCTTGGCCGCGAGGCTGTCGCCCTTGGCCGGCGGTAGGCCGGCCAAGATCTGGTTGAAGCGGTACAGGCCCCAGGCGCTGAGTGCCGCCACACCGATCAGCATCCCCGTCATCCGCGCGACCACGACGAGCGAGGAGGCGATCCCGTGCTGGGCCGCCGGCACCACGCGCAGAGCCGCCGAGGTCAGCGGCCCGATCACCAGGCCCAGGCCGAAGCCGGCCAGGGCCAGGTCGGTGCCGAACGCGGGAAGGTCGACCGGGCCGAGGTGATGGCGGGCCGACAGCACGTCGACACCCCACTTGGACACCAGCCAGTAGGCGGATGAGGCGATCAGCATGCCCACGACGGCCACCGCTCGGTCGCCGACGCGGGTGGCCAGCCAGCCGCCCAGCAGAGCGCCGACCGGCAGCGCGCCCAGGAAGTGCAGCAGCAGCAGTGCCGCGTCGTTCTGGTTTTTGCCCAGCACGCCCTGGCCGAACAGTTCGACGTCGACCAGGGTGACCATCAGCGCCGCGCCCGCGCACATCGAGGTGCCCAGCGAGGACAGGAACGGCACGAACCGCACGCCGCGCGGTTCGATGAGCCGGGTGGTCGCGAAGCGCTCCCAGATTCCGAAGGCGATAGCGGCCACCACCGCGCCGGCGATCAGCGGGGGACCGTAGCTCGGCAGCACCTTCTGACCGTCGGGAGCCGGGTTGTACAGGCCCCACACCGCCAGGCCGAGGGCGATTGCCAGCAACACCCCGCCCACCACGTCGACCCGTTCGGGGATCTCGCTGTGTTCGTGGGCGGGCAGGCTGAAGTGGATCATCAGCATCGCGATCAGGGTGAGCGGGATGTTGATCCAGAACACGTCACGCCAGGTGTTGAGCAGCCACACCACTCCGATGCCGTACAGCGGCCCGAGCACGCTGCCGAGTTCCTGGGCGGCGCCGATTCCTCCGAGAACCGCGGCCCGGCTGCGGGTCGACCACAGGTCGGCGGCCAGCGCGAGGGTGACCGGCAGCAGTGCGCCGCTGGCCACACCCTGGATGAGCCGTCCGATCACCAGCGTGGTCAGGTCGTGCGACAGGGCGGTCACCACCGACCCCACGGCGAAGGCGACCAGGCTGGCCTGCAGGACGAGCTTGCGGCCGAACCGGTCGGAGAGCCGGCCCAGCAGCGGCATCGCGGCGATGTACCCCAGCAGATACCAGGTGATGATGGGCGTGACCTGCTGAATCTTGTTCAGCGGGATGCCGACGCCTTTCATGATGTCGACCATGATGGTCACCACCACGTAGGTGTCCAGAGCGCCCAGCAGGACCGCCAGGCTGCCCGCGCCGATGGCGACCCGCCGGCCTCGGCCGGTCCTGCCCGGCGCGTTCCGGTCGGCTCGGGACCCGGCTAGGTCGCTGGCTGGCGCTTGGCTCATCAGGTGGTCAGATCGCGGTGTCAGAGCGCGGGCTTGGTGACGGTGACCGGCTTGTCCCAGTCGGACATCGTGAGCGTCACGCTGTTGCCGTCACTCGGCTCGACCTTGACCTGCACCAGCTGGTGCGGGTCGTCCTTCTCGATCCACACCGTCGCCGGCATCGGGCCGGTGGCCTTGATCTGGGGGAGCAGCTTGTTGACCGGGTCGGCGCCGACCTTGCCGGTGATCTTGACGGTCTGGACGCCAACGATGGTCTCGGCGGCCTCGGCCTTGGCGTCGGTGATGCCACCCAACAGGCCGGCCAGGCCGGAGTCGGGGTTGAGGATCACCGACGGGTCGTACACCTCGGCGGCCTTGCCCATGTCCAGCCACTGGTTGGGGGTCAGCGCCGCGAAGAACTCGCCGTCGAGGACGACCAGCTGGACGTCGACGTCTGCGCCGCCCATGACGATCGTGGAGTTGCCCTTGACCGCGACGGTGGGCACGTTGGTGAGGTCGCCGGTGAGGGTCTTGATCGGAAGACCATCGATCTTCCCGCCGATCGCGAGCTCCAGGTGAGCGCTCTTGAGGGCCTTGGTCGTCGTCACGGACTGCTGGATGAGCCCGACGGCGTCCGGCAGCGGCTCGGCCTTCTTCGATGAGCAGCCCGAGGCGAGCAGGGCGGCAGCGAGGAACGCGGCCATAACGGCAAAGATTCGACGGCACGTCTGCATGGGATGCATCGTAGTGGGTGCTCGCGGATGCTCCGCCTCGCGACGTGGGGCGCTCGGCCGATTCGCTACATTTCGACCGTGTTCACCGGAATAGTGGAGGAGCTCGGCGAGGTGGTCGCCCGCGACGATCTCGGCGACGCAGTGCGGCTGGTCATCCGCGGCCCGGTGGTCACCGCCGACGCCCGGCACGGGGACTCGATCGCGGTCAACGGAGTCTGCCTGACCATGGTGGACGCGCTGCCCGACGGCCGGTTCAGTGCCGACGTGATGGCTGAGACGCTCAACCGCTCCAGTCTCGCTGCGGTCGCGCCCGGCGACCCGGTCAACCTGGAGCGCGCCGCCGCGCTGAACAGCCGGCTGGGCGGGCACATCGTCCAGGGCCACGTCGACGGCACCGGCCGGGTGATCTCGCGCACACCGTCGCAGCACTGGGAGGTGGTGCGAATCACGCTTCCGCCGAGCCTGGCCCGCTATGTGGTGGAGAAGGGCTCGATCACCGTCGATGGGGTGTCGTTGACGGTATCGGCGCTGGGGTTCGACGAGGGCGCCGACTGGTTTGAAGTCTCGCTGATTCCCACCACGTTGGGCCTGACCACGCTGGGCCGCGCCGCGGTGGGTGCCCCGGTGAACCTCGAGGTCGATGTCATAGCGAAATATGTCGAACGGCTGCTCGGCCGAAAGTCCTGACTCAGGCAGGGGGTCTTCCCCCCGGCCGGGGTCGAACGCAGGTGAGGACTGCCGTCGCAGGTGGTTCATACTGAGCAGTAACACCCGTATCCCCGGAATCCACCAGGCAGGCACCACACGATGACGAGACTGGACACCGTCGAACGGGCGGTTGCCGACATCGCGGCGGGCAAGGCCGTCGTGGTCATCGACGACGAGGACCGTGAAAACGAAGGCGATCTGATCTTCGCCGCCGAGAAGGCGACGCCCGAACTGGTCGCGTTCATGGTGCGTTACACCTCCGGCTACCTGTGCGTGCCCCTGGACGGCCCAATCTGCGACCGGCTGGGTCTGTTGCCCATGTACGCGGTCAATCAGGACAAGCACGGAACCGCCTATACCGTCACCGTCGATGCGAAAGTCGGCGTCGGAACGGGTATTTCAGCTTCGGATCGGGCAACCACCATGCGGCTGCTCGCTGACGCCGGAAGCGTCGCCGACGACTTCACCAAGCCCGGGCACGTAGTCCCGCTGCGGGCCAAGGACGGCGGGGTGCTGCGACGGCCGGGGCACACCGAAGCTGCCGTCGACCTGGCCCGGATGGCCGGCCTGCAGCCGGCCGGGGCGATCTGCGAGATCGTCAGCCAGAAAGACGAAGGCGCGATGGCGCAGACCGATGAACTGCGGATCTTCGCCGACGAGCACGGCCTGGCACTGATCTCCATCGCCGACCTGATCGCCTACCGGCGCAAGCACGAAAAGCTCATCGAGCGCATCGCCGAAGCGCGTATCCCCACCGCCCACGGCGAATTCAGGGCCGTCGGCTACGCCAGCGTCTACGACGAGGTGGAGCACGTCGCGCTGGTTCGCGGCGACATCGCCGGCCCGGCCAACGACGGGCATGACGTTCTGGTCCGGGTGCATTCGGAGTGCCTCACCGGCGACGTGTTCGGCTCCCGGCGGTGCGACTGCGGGCCGCAACTCGACGCGGCCATGGAGCTGGTGGCGGCCGAGGGCCGAGGTGTGGTGCTGTACATGCGCGGCCACGAGGGCCGTGGCATCGGCCTGATGCACAAGCTGCAGGCCTACCAACTGCAGGACGCCGGCCACGACACCGTCGACGCCAACCTGGAACTCGGGTTGCCCGCCGACTCCAGGGACTATGGGATCGGCGCCCAGATCCTGGTCGATCTGGGGGTTCGGTCGATGCGGCTGCTCACCAACAATCCCGCCAAGCGGGTCGGCCTGGACGGCTACGGCCTTCAGATCGTCGAGCGGGTGCCGCTGCCGGTCCGGGCGAACGCCGAGAACATCCGTTACCTCAGAACCAAACGCGACCGGATGGGCCACGAGTTGTCGGGTCTGGATGACTACGAGACCCACCCGGAAGGGGCCCGACCGTGAGCGGGGGAGCAGGCATCCCGGCCGTCCCGTCGATGGACGCCTCCGGTGAAGCACTGGCCATCGTCGCCAGCACCTGGCATGCCACCATCTGCAACGCGCTGCTGGACGGAGCCCTCAGGGTGGCCGCGGACTGCGGCATCCCGAATCCCACCGTGGTGCGGGTGCACGGGGCGATCGAGATCCCGGTGGTGGCTCAGGAATTGACCCGTAACCACGATGCGGTCGTCGCGCTCGGAGTCGTAATACGCGGGGAGACACCACACTTCGACTATGTGTGCGACGCGGTCACCCAGGGTCTGACGCGGGTATCGCTGGATTCGGCGACTCCGGTTGCCAACGGCGTGCTCACCGTCAACACCGTTGCACAGGCCTTCGACCGTGCCGGCCTGCCCGACTCCGCGGAGGACAAGGGCGCCCAGGCCACCGCCGCGGCGCTGTCGACCGCGCTGACGCTGCGTCATCTTCGCGCGACGTGACGGTGCCCGCCCGCGACGACGGCGCCGACGGCTGGGATGCGGCTTTCCGGCCGCAGCGGACGACGAGGATCGCCTATCTCGTCGCCGCGCTCATCGCGGTGACCGGGATCGTGGTCGCGGTCTTCAACACACGGGCTTTCGGCGCGACCTGGCGTGGTGTCGACCAGATCGCGATCGGTGGTCTGGCCCTCGTGCTGGCCGCGTCGGTGCTTCTGATCACCCGGCCCCGGCTGAAAATCGGCCCGTCGGGCCTGGCGGTCCGAAACGTGCTGGACTATCAGCTGATTCCCTGGACCGAGGTGGTCGACGTCTCCTTCCCGCGGGGAAAGCGGTTCGCGCGGATCGATCTCGACTGCGACGAGTACGTCCCCGTACTGGCCATCCAGGCCGCCGACGGGGAGCACGCGGTACAGGCGATGGACACCGTGCGTGCCCTGATGGACCGCTACCGGCCCGACTAGCCTTGTCGGTGTGCCCGATCCCGCCACGTACCGCCCGGCGCCGGGGTCGATCCCCGTCGAGCCCGGCGTCTACCGGTTCCGGGACCCGCACGGCCGGGTCATCTACGTCGGGAAGGCCAAGAGCCTTCGCAGCAGGCTGACGTCCTACTTCGCCGATCTCGCCGGGCTGCACCCCCGCACGCGTCAAATGGTCACCACCGCCGCCAAGGTGGAGTGGACGGTGGTCACCACCGAGGTCGAAGCACTGCAACTGGAATACAACTGGATCAAGGAGTTCGATCCGCGGTTCAACGTGCGCTACCGCGACGACAAGTCCTATCCGGTGCTGGCCGTCACGCTCAACGAGGAGTACCCGCGGCTGATGGTCTACCGCGGGCCGCGCCGTAAGGGAGTGCGGTACTTCGGGCCGTACTCGCACGCCTGGGCCATCCGGGAAACCCTGGATCTGCTGACCCGGGTCTTTCCGGCGCGTACCTGCTCGGCCGGAGTGTTCAAGCGGCACAGCCAGATTGACCGTCCGTGCCTGCTCGGCTACATCGACAAGTGCTCGGCTCCGTGCGTCGGACGGGTCAGTGCCGAGGAGCACCGCAAGATCGTCGGCGATTTCTGCGACTTCCTCTCCGGCCGCACCGACCGGTTCGCCCGCGACCTGGAACGGCAGATGAACGCCGCGGCCGACGAGCTCGACTTCGAGCGGGCGGCCAGGCTGCGCGACGACCTCGGGGCGCTGCGGCGCGCGCTGGAGAAGCAAGCCGTCGTGCTCGGCGACGGCACCGACGCCGACGTGGTCGCCTTCGCCGATGACGAGCTGGAGGCCGCCGTTCAGGTGTTCCATGTCCGTGGTGGCCGGGTGCGCGGGCAGCGCGGCTGGATCGTGGAGAAGCCCGGCGATCCGACCGACTCGGCCGAGGCCGCGCTGGTCGAGCAGTTCCTCACTCAGTTCTACGGCGCTGAAGCCGAATTGGGCGGCCCGCCCCAGGCTCAATTGGGCGGCCCGCCCCAGGCTCAATTGGGCGGCTCGCCCCAGGCTCAATCGGGCGGCCCGCCCGGGCCCGAATCCAGCGCCGGCGAATCCGGCAGTGCCGCAGACGAATCCAGCAATCCGGTGCCCCGCGAGGTCTTGGTACCGCAACTGCCGCCCAATGCCGACGAGTTGGCCGACTGGCTGTCCGGGCTGCGGGGATCCCGGGTAACCCTGCGGGTGCCACAGCGCGGCGACAAGCGCGCGCTGGCCGAGACGGTCCACCGCAACGCGGTTGAAGCGTTGCAGCAGCACAAGCTCCGCCGCGCCGGTGACTTCACCGCCAGATCGGCTGCGCTGCAGAACATTCAGGATTCCCTCGGCCTGGCCGAGGCGCCGCTGCGCATCGAGTGCATCGACATCAGCCACGTCCAGGGCACCGACGTGGTGGGGTCCCTGGTGGTGTTCGAGGACGGTCTGCCGCGCAAGTCCGACTACCGGCACTTCGCCGTCCGCGAGGCCGCCGGCGACGGGCGCTCCGACGACGTCGCCTCGATCGCCGAAGTCACCCGGCGCCGGTTTCAGCGCCATCTGCAGGATCAGCCGGCTGAATCGGACATACCCGAACCGGAGAAGCCCCGCCGATTCGCCTATCCGCCCAACCTTCTCGTGGTCGATGGGGGTGCGCCGCAGGTCAATGCCGCCCAGGCGGTTCTCGATGACCTCGGCGTCACCGACGTCGCGGTGATCGGCCTGGCTAAACGACTGGAGGAGATCTGGGTTCCGGCCGAACCCGACCCGGTGATCCTGCCCCGTAACAGCGAGGGCCTGTATCTGCTGCAGCGGATCCGCGACGAGGCGCACCGTTTCGCGATCTCCTACCACCGCAGCAAGAGGTCCAAGCGGATGACGGCCTCGGCGCTGGACGGCGTGCGCGGGCTGGGGGAGACCCGGCGCAAGGCCCTGGTGACGCATTTCGGCTCACTGGCCCGGCTGCGTCAGGCCAGCATCGAGGAGATCACCGCGGTGCCGGGAATCGGTGCGACGACGGCGGCCGCGGTCCTTGAGGCGCTGGCTGATCCGGCGGATCGGTCTGGTTCGGCTGCATCCGGTGCCCCGGTGGGCGATGATGCACCACAGGCATCGCGATGAGGGATCACACCGGCCTTGACGGCACTGACGAACTCGGGGGCGACCATGCCTCCGTCACGCCGGGCAACGTCGCGCCGGAGAGCGCCGATGCCCCGGGCATCGACGTCGTTCTGGTCACCGGGCTCTCCGGGGCCGGGCGGGGTACCGCCGCGAAGGTGCTGGAAGACCTCGGCTGGTACGTCGCCGACAACATCCCGCCCGAATTGATCGCCCGGATGGTCGATCTCGGCCTGGCGGCAGGCTCGCGGATCACCAAGCTGGCGGTGGTGATGGACGTCCGATCCCGCGGGTTCACCGGCGACCTGGACCTGGTGCGTCAGGACCTCGCCGCGCGGGGTATCACGCCCCGGGTGGTCTTCCTGGAATCCTCCGACGAGGTGCTGGTGCGCCGCTACGAGAACAACCGGCGCAGCCACCCGCTGCAGGGCAATCAGACCCTGGCCGAGGGCATCGCCGCCGAGCGCCTGATGCTGGCCCCGGTGCGGGCCGGGGCCGATCTGATCATCGACACCTCGGCGCTTCCCGTCCCGGCGCTGCGGGCCACCATCGAGCGAGCCTTCGGCGGCGAGGCCATCAGGCAGATCAGCGTGACGGTGGAATCCTTCGGGTTCAAATACGGGCTGCCGATGGATGCCGACATGGTGATGGACGTCCGTTTCCTGCCGAACCCGCACTGGGTCGACGAGCTGCGTCCGCAGACGGGGCAGTCGCCGGCCGTGCGCGACTTCGTTCTGGCCCAACCCGGGGCGGAGGAGTTCCTGCAGACCTACCATCAGCTGCTTAGGCTCGTCCTCGAGGGTTACGTCCGGGAAGGTAAGCGGTACATGACCGTCGCTATCGGCTGCACCGGGGGTAAGCACCGCAGCGTCGCCATCGCCGAGGCGCTGGCCGCACTGCTCGCCGAGAACCCCCATCTGTCGGCGCGGGCTCTGCACCGGGATCTGGGGCGCGAGTGACCGGCAGGATCGTCGCTCTCGGCGGCGGGCACGGGCTGTACGCGACGCTGTCCGCCGCGCGTCGGCTCACCCCCCATGTCACCGCGATCGTCACGGTGGCCGACGACGGCGGTTCGTCCGGCCGGCTGCGCTCCGAACTGGACATCGTGCCGCCCGGTGATCTGCGGATGGCGCTGGCCGCGCTGGCCTCGGACAGCCCGCACGGCCGGTTGTGGGCCACGATTCTCCAGCACCGGCTCAGCGGCAGCGGGGCGCTGGCCGGTCATCCGATCGGCAACCTGCTGCTGGCCGGGCTCAACGAGGTCCTGGCCGACCCGGTCGCCGCACTCGACGAGGTGGGCCGCATCCTCGGGCTCAAAGGCCGCGTCCTGCCGATGTGTCCGATCGCGTTGCAGATCGAGGCCGACGTTGCTGGGCTGGAGAGCGATCCGCGAATGAGCCGGGTGATCCGCGGTCAGGTGGCCGTGGCCACCACCCCCGGCAAGGTGCGTCGGGTTCGGCTGCTCCCCGGCGATCCGCCGGCCACCCACCAGGCCATCGACGCGATCATGGCGGCAGACCTGGTGGTGCTCGGCCCGGGCTCGTGGTTCACCAGCGTGATCCCGCACGTTCTGGTCCCGGGCCTGGTCAACGCCCTGCGATCGACCCGGGCCCGTCGCGCTCTGGTGCTGAACCTGGCGGCCGAGCCCGGCGAAACGGCGGGATTTTCGGCCGAACGTCATCTGCACGTGCTGGCCCAGCACGCCCCCGGCTTCACCGTTCAGGACATCATCGTCGACGCCGCCAGGGTGCCTTCGGAACTCGAACGGGGCCAGCTTCGCCGGACAGCCGAACTACTGGAAGCCGCCGTTATGTTCGCTGATGTCTCCCGACCTGGTACACCTTTACACGACCCGGCTAAGCTCGCGGCGGCCCTCGACGCGGTGCGTTCCCGGCGAATGGAGGCCAAATCTCCAGAAAGTCCGACCGCCACGGTTCCGACTGCACGGCCCGATGTAAGAGGTGACGATCGGTGGCGATGACCGCTGAGGTGAAAGACGAGCTGAGCCGTCTGGTGGTCAACTCGGTGAGTGCGCGGCGCGCCGAGGTGGCCGCCCTGCTGCGGTTCGCCGGCGGCCTGCACATCGTGTCGGGCCGGGTGGTCGTCGAGGCCGAAGTGGACATGGGCAGCATCGCCCGTCGGCTGCGCAAGGACATTCACGACCTCTACGGCTACAGCGCCGTCGTGCACGTGCTCTCGGCCAGTGGGATCCGCAAGAGCACGCGCTACCTGGTTCGGGTCGCGAAGGAAGGTGAGGCGCTCGCGCGCCAGACTGGGCTGCTCGACGGCCGCGGCCGTCCGGTGCGAGGCTTGCCCGCCCAGGTGGTCGGCGGCGGGATCGGCGATGCCGAGGCGGCATGGCGCGGAGCCTTCCTCGCCCACGGATCGCTGACCGAGCCGGGACGGTCCTCGGCGCTGGAGGTGAGCTGCCCGGGACCGGAAGCGGCGCTCGCCCTGGTCGGCGCGGCCCGGCGTCTCGGTGTGAGCGCCAAAGCCCGGGAGGTGCGGGGCACCGACCGCGTGGTGGTGCGCGACGGCGAGGCCATCGGCATGCTCCTGACCCGGATGGGTGCCCAGGACACCCGGCTGAACTGGGAGGAACGCCGGATGCGCCGCGAGGTGCGCGCTACCGCCAACCGGTTGGCCAACTTCGACGACGCGAATCTGCGCCGGTCGGCCCGGGCTGCCGTGGCCGCTGCCGCACGGGTCGAGCGGGCCTTGGAGATCCTCGGCGACACGGTTCCCGAGCATCTGGCTGCAGCTGGCCGGTTGCGCGTCGAGCACCGACAGGCTTCCCTGGAGGAACTCGGCAAGCTGGCCGAACCGGTGATGACCAAAGACGCTGTCGCGGGCCGTATCAGACGGCTGCTGTCGATGGCCGACCGCAAAGCCAAGCACGACGGCATCCCCGACACCGAGTCGGCGGTGACCCCCGACCTGCTGGACGACGAGGATTCCTGAGCGGGCCGGCCGGGTGGGTCAGCCCGTTGCGGGGGCTTCGGTTGCGGGGGCTTCGGTGGACATGGCCCAGCGGATGCCGCTGACCAGGATCTGACCCGACAGCTTGATCCCGGTGGCCTCCAGCACGGGCAGGTAGGGCAGCCGCAACGGCAGCCGCGCCCATGCCGGCAGCATCGACACCGCCGTCGCCGCCAGGACGCCGTACGGGCCGCGGGCCGGCAGCGACAGCGGGGGAGTGACGAGCAGGAACCGGGCAGCCTCCCGGGCGGCCGGGGTGCTGCGTAACTCCTTGCGGTAGCTCTTGATTCGCGCTGCGAGCTGAGCCTCGTCGCGCGGCGGATCGGGAACTCCGAGGGCCTCGGCGACGCGGGCGGTGTCGGCGACGTAGGCGTCCCGGCCGGCCTGATCCAGCGGGGCCGCGCCGAAGCGTTGATAGGCCATCAGGAAACTGTCGATCTCGGCGATGTGCACCCACTCCAACAGGTGCGGGTCGTCGGCGCGGTAGGCCCTGCCGTCCGCGGCGATGCCGTGAACCCGGCGGTGGATGCCGCGCACCTTGTCCACCGCCCGCTGCGCGTCGTCGGCGGTACCGAATGTGGTGACTGCCAGGAACGCACTGGTCCGCTGCAGCCGGCCCCAGGGGTCGCTGCGATAGTCGGAATGTTCGGCCACGCCGGCCATCGCCAGGGGATGTAGCGACTGCAGCAGCAGTGCGCGCAGGCCGCCGACGAACATCGAGGCGTCCGCATGCACCTGCCGGATCGGCCGGTCCTCGGCGAACCACCGCGGACCGGGCGTGCCATGGATGCGGGCCCGGCGCTGCGGCCCCTCCGGTCCGGCGACCATCGCGAAGATTCCCTGCCCGAGTCGCTTCCGGACGTCGGCGATGTCGAAGTCGACCTTGAGCGCCAACGGATTGAGCGGCAACGGCATGTCCCGACGCTACGCGAATTCGGCCGTCCGCAGGCGATCGGCGGGGTTTACGGCGCGGCCCGCAAGCCCCGCCACTAGGCTTACGGTGCAATCGGCAGCGAGTGGAGGAGACACATGACGATCCGGGTTGGCGTCAACGGTTTCGGTCGTATCGGGCGCAACTTCTACCGGGCATTGGCGGTGCGCAAGCAAGCCGAGGCCATGGGGCGGATGGCCCAGGAAATGGGCCTGCCGCGATCGGCGGACGGCAAGGTCGCCGACATCGAGATCGTCGCGGTCAACGACCTCACCGACATCAACACGCAGGCCCACCTGCTGAAGTTCGACTCGATCCTGGGCCGGATGCCGGCCGAGGTGTCGGTGGACGGCGACAACATCGTCATCGGTGGCTCCAGGGTGCGGGCTTTCGCGATCAAGGACGGCCCGGCCGCGATTCCGTGGGGCGATCTCGGCGTCGATGTCGTCGTCGAATCCACCGGGATCTTCAACGACGCCCGCGCGCACGGCCACCTGGAGTCCGGTGTCAAGAAGGTGATCATCTCCGCGCCCGCCAAGGACGAGGACATCACCATCGTGATGGGCGTCAACGACGACAAGTACGACGGCAGCCAGAACGTCATCTCCAACGCGTCCTGCACCACCAACTGCCTCGGCCCGATGGCCAAGGTGGTCAACGACGAGTTCGGCATCGTGCGTGGCCTGATGACCACCATCCACGCCTACACCGGAGATCAGGTCCTGCAGGACGGCCCGCACAAGGACCTGCGGCGGGCACGCGCCGCCGCGATCAACATCGTGCCCACCTCCACCGGCGCCGCCAAGGCGATCGGCTTGGTGCTGCCCGAACTCAAGGGCAAGCTGGACGGCTATGCGCTGCGTGTGCCGATTCCGACCGGATCGGTCACCGACCTCACCGTCGAACTGAAGAAGCAAGCCAGCGTCGAGGAGATCAACGCCGCACTGAAGGCTGCCGCAGAGGGCAAGCTGCGCGGCATCCTGAAGTACTACGACGCTCCGATCGTCTCCAGTGACATCGTCACCGACCCGCACAGCTCGATCTTCGACGCGGGACTGACCAAGGTCATCGACAACCAGGCCAAGGTGGTGTCCTGGTACGACAACGAGTGGGGTTACTCCAACCGGCTCGTCGACCTGGTTGCCCTGGTCGGCAAGTCGCTGTAGCCCGGTATCGCAACAGTGGCAGTCAAGACTCTCGAAGACCTGCTCGCCGAGGGGGTTGAAGGTCGCGGCGTGCTCGTGCGCTGCGACCTCAACGTCCCGCTCGACGACCACGGCGTGATCACCGACACCGGCCGGATCGACGCCTCGGTGCCCACCCTCAAAGCGCTGTCGGACGCCGGCGCCAAGGTCGTGGTGACCGCTCACTTGGGCCGTCCCAAGGACGGTCCTGAGCCCAAGTTCTCGTTGGCGCCGGTCGCTACCGTCCTGGGCGAGAAGCTGGGCCGGCACGTCCAGTTGGCCGGCGACGTGGTCGGCACCGACGCGCTGGCCCGTGCCGAAGGCCTGACCGACGGCGATGTGCTGCTGCTGGAGAACATCCGCTTCGATCCTCGGGAGACCAGCAAGGACGACGCCGAGCGGCTGAAGCTGGCCAAGGGGCTCGCCGAATTGGTCGGGGATGACGGCGCTTTCGTCTCCGACGGCTTCGGAGTGGTGCACCGCAAGCAGGCTTCCGTCTACGACGTCGCGACGCTGCTGCCGCACTACGCGGGCACGCTGGTGGGGGCCGAGGTCAAGGTGCTAAAGCAGCTGACCAAGGCCGCGGAACGCCCGTACGCCGTGGTGCTCGGCGGTTCGAAGGTCTCCGACAAACTGGCGGTGATCGAGAACCTGGCGAGCAAAGCCGACAGCCTGATCATCGGTGGAGGCATGTGCTTCACGTTCCTTGCCGCCGAAGGGCTTTCGGTGGGCAAGTCGCTGTTGCAGGAGGAAATGATCGACACCTGCCGCCGGCTTCTCGACGAGTACGGCGACGTGATCCACCTTCCCGTCGACATCGTCGTCGCTTCGGAGTTCTCCGCCGATTCGGCCCCGGAAACCGTTGCCGCCGAGAAGATTCCAGCCGACAAGATGGGTCTGGACATCGGTCCGAAGTCGGTTCGCCGGTTCAGCGCCCTGCTGTCCAACGCCCGCACCATCTTCTGGAACGGGCCGATGGGCGTCTTCGAGTTCTCCGCCTTCGCCGACGGAACCAGGGGGGTGGCCGAAGCCATCATCGCCGCCACCTCCAAGGGCGCGTTCAGTGTGGTCGGCGGGGGTGATTCTGCCGCGGCGGTGCGGCAGCTCGGCCTGCCGGAGAGCGGTTTTTCGCACATCTCCACCGGTGGTGGAGCATCGCTGGAATACCTCGAGGGCAAGGACCTGCCCGGTATCGAAATCCTGAACTCCTGACCCCTGAACTCCTGACCTAGGAAGGCTTTATCGCGTGTCGCGTAAACCGCTGATCGCCGGCAACTGGAAGATGAACCTCAACCACTTCGAGGCCATCGCCCTAGTGCAGAAGATCGCTTTCGCCCTGCCGGACAAGTACTTCGACAAGGTCGACGTCACCGTCATCCCGCCGTTCACCGATCTGCGCAGCGTTCAGACGCTGGTCGACGGCGACAAACTGCGGCTGACCTACGGTGCACAGGATCTGTCTCCGCACGATTCCGGCGCCTACACCGGCGACATCAGCGGCGCTTTCCTCGCCAAGCTGGGTTGCACGTTCGTCGTGGTCGGGCATTCCGAACGCCGCACCTATCACCACGAGGATGACGCGACCGTCGCCGCCAAAGCCGCAGCGGCGTTCCGGCACGGCCTGATCCCGATCGTCTGCATCGGCGAGCATCTGGATGTGCGCGAGGCCGGCAATCACGTCGACTACAACCTCACCCAGCTGCGCGGGTCGCTGGCCGGGCTGACCGACGAGCAGTTGGCGAACGTGGTCATCGCGTACGAGCCGGTGTGGGCGATCGGCACCGGACGGGTGGCCAGTGCCGCCGACGCCCAGGAGGTGTGCGGGGCGATCCGCGCCGAACTCGGGGTTCTGGCGTCCAAGTCGGTCGCCGACGGCATCCGGGTGCTCTACGGCGGGTCGATGAACGCCAAGAACGCGGCCGAACTCATCGCCCAGCAGGACGTCGACGGCGGTCTGGTCGGAGGTGCCTCGCTGGACGGCGAGCAGTTCGCCGCCCTGTCGGCGATCGCGGCCGGCGGCCCGCTGCTGTGACCCCACGCGGCTCTTCCGCGGCGAACCGGTAAGCTGACCGCATGGTTTTCACCCTGCAGATCGTTCTGGTGATCACCAGCATCCTCCTCGTGCTGCTGGTACTCCTGCACCGCGCTAAAGGTGGTGGCCTGTCCACCCTCTTCGGCGGTGGCGTTCAGTCCAGCCTGTCCGGATCGACCGTCGTCGAGAAGAACCTCGACCGGCTCACCCTGTTCGTCACGGGCATCTGGCTGGTGTCGATCATCGGGGTGGCGCTCGAGATCAAGTACTCGACCTAGTCCGGACGGTTTCCGGCGGTTCGGGGCCCTGCTCTTTTCGGGCTACCGGTCTCATTGTTTATCGAACCAAAAAGCGCCGCTACCCTGGCGAGAGTGCAGACTCAGGGGAGGTCGCCGGCCCAGCCCAGGGCCGCCGAGACACGCCAGAACATCATCGACGCCGCGGTCGACCTCTTCATCGACCACGGCTACGCCGAGACCCGGCTGAACGACATCGTCGAACGCGCCGACGTGACGACAGGGGCGTTCTACTACCACTTCGGCTCCAAGGAAGCGCTGGCCGGGGCCATCATGGAGCAGGGCTGGCCGAAAGCGGTCGCCGTGATCGGCGAGAGTCTTCAGACCCCGATCCCAGGTTTGGAGCGGGTCATCCTGATGACCTTTGCCCTCAGTTCGCTGATGAAGAGCGACCGGTCGGTCTGGATCGCCAACCATCTCAACCAGGCCTTCGGACAGCTCAGCGTGGGCGGCCGTCGCGCGTTCAAGGATCACGCGGAGGAGTTCGTCTACCTCGTCGCCGGGGTCGTCAAACCTGATGACCTTCACCCCGAGGTAACCCCCAAAGACGTCGGCAACATGGTGTGGATCACCGTCCACGGCTGCCATCTGCTGTCCGACGCGATGATGGACGACGTCCTCGATCGGCTCGCCCGGAGCTGGCAGATCATGTTGTGCGCGATGGCTCCGACCGAATCCCTGGACTACTTCCAGCAGTTTGTCGACCGGACCGCGAAGCGGTACACAAGCTCCGGCTAGGTGCCCGGCCGGGCGCCGTCATGGCCTGGGAAACCAGCGCCCGCAGTACATCGTCCCGAGGACGGGGATGCCGGCCAGATCTGCCGGGTCCACCGTGTACGGGTCGGCCCCCAGCGCCGTGAATGTTGCAAGCTTGCCCGGCGTGACGCTGCCCAGTTCCTGTTCCATCCGCCAGGAGCGGGCAGCTTCGATGGTGATCGCCCGAAGCGCGTCGTGAACGCCGATGCGCTGATCCGGGGCCACCACCCGGCCGCGTGGCGTGCGGCGGTTCACCGCGAACGAGGCCAGCGCCAGCGGTGCAGCGGGGCCCATCGGAAGGTCGGAGTGCAGCGACAGCGGTATTCCGCGGCGCAGCACCGAGCCCGCGCGGACCATCGTGTCGGCGCGGGCCGGCCCCAGGCCGTGAGAGCTGTATTGGTCGGCGAAGCCCACCGGGTAGTAGGGGTTCGCCGACACGATGCAGCCCAGCTGGGCGATCAGGTCGATCTGCTCCTCGCTGGAATTGGCGAAGTGCACGATCACCGTCCGGTGGTCCGTGCGCGGTGTGCGGTCCATGCACTCGCCGATAGTCGCGAGCACCAGATCCAGGCCGGCGTCGCCGTTGACGTGAATGTGCAACTGCCAGCCAGCATCCCAGTAGGCCCGGGCGAACGCCCGAAAAGTGTCCGGCTGCATCATCCACTCGCCGTGGTGGCAGAGGTCGGGGTGGCCGTCGTCGTCGAGGTAGGGATCCCGCATCTGCATCAACTGGCTGATGATCGCGCCGTCGGCGAACAGCTTCACCTGTTTGGGCAGCAGTCGCACCTTCCCCGTTGACGCCCGGTCCACCTGGGCCTGCGCGTCCGCGACTGCAGCGGCAGGGCTCAACCCGGCATCGGCCTGGCTGCGAGCGTCGACGAGAAAGGTTGACCCGAAGGGTGTTTCGTCGGATCCCAGGATCTGCTGATACAGATCCCACGGTTCCATCGGCATCAGGCCGGGCTCGTTGATCGCCGTCACGCCGTTGGCATGCAGGTACGCGACCAACTGACGCAGTCCGGCAGCCAGGCGCTCAGGGGTCATCAGGAGGGGGGAGAGGCTGGGCAGCAACAGGTTCATCCCGGATTCCCACCAGTGTCCGGCCGCGAAATCGACCATGGCACTGGACGGTCCGTGTCCGGCCATCTGGTCTGCGGTCAGTCCGAGGGCGTCGATCGCCGCGCTGTTGAGAAACCACTCATGGCAGGACCTCTGCCACACCACGATCGGCCGGGAAGTGCTGACGGTATCGAGCGCGGTCCGGTCCAGCGGGCCGTGCCAGAGTTTGTGATAACCCCAGGAGAACAGCCACTCGCGGGAATCCGACATGCTGCGTTCGGCCTCGACGAGGCGGGCCCGGTATTCCCCGGGCGATCGGGCGGCGGGAAAGGTCCGATCGGGCAACACCCAGTCCTCGATGGCGATCACGTCGGTCATCAGCGTCGACGCCCCCAGCACCGGATGCAGATGCTGATCGATCAGTCCGGGGAGCAGAACCGCATCGGCGAAGGTCTCGTCGACGGTTCCGTGGGCACCGAGATCCGCCGAGGTGCCCACCGCGGTGATCCGTTCGCCGGACACCGCGACCGCGGACGCCTCCGGGATCTCCGGGTCCATGGTGACTACCCGGCGTGCGGGGAACACGATGGTCGGTGGCATCACAAACCGATCCTGCCGCACCGTCGGTGGCTGTGTTCGCCTTGCTGTCTAATCCGGCTGCTCGCCTTACTGTCCAATCTGGCTGCCGGCGGTGATACCGAGCAGTTCTGCAATCGCGGCTTCGGACAGCCCGTCGTTCGGCACCAGGTCGTCGCTCGGCGCAGGGTCGAACAGGCCGTCGTCCAGGCCGGGAACCGGGCGTGTGCTGTTGATCTGTCCGGTCCGGATCGCATTGATGATGGCTGCCAGCTGGGGGTCGTTTGCTACCGGGTCGCTGGGGGCCGGGTCGCTGGGGGCCGGCGCCCAGACTCCCGCGGTGCTCGCGGCGCTGTTGGGGACTGCTGCGCCGCTGTGGCTGCGGACGGCGCTCCGGTGTGTTCCGCTGCGCTTCACCGGCGACGGGCCGGTGTTCCGGGATGGCGTGGCGGCGCTGGACGAACCGCCGGCGGCGGGTCCGCTGTCCGCGTGCCCGAGGGCCGGGATGGACAGCGACAGCGCTGCCGCTGCCAGTGCTCCGCCGAGAACAGCGAGTGGGAACTTCGTCATGATCGAATCCTTTCGGTCGGTCCGTCTGGTGCGGTCCACTGCAATCACGATCTCTCTCAGAGGCGTGTGACGACGTCGTCCGATCGCAGGTACCGGCGGGGAATCGGTGTTCCGCCGATCGGACGACAACCGACGGGCCGGTCGATCGCGCTGCGACCTTCCTGCCCAGCACCGATACTGGGCAGATGGTTCATGCACCGGACGCCACCCAGGAGACCGTCGCTGACCCGGGACTGGAACCGATCGGGGCGGTCTACCGCACGCGGGTGGGTCGCGAAGCCACCGAGCCGATGCGCGAGGACATCCGACTGCTGGGCGCGATGCTCGGCGACACGGTGCGCGAGCAGAACGGCAAGGAGGTCTTCGACCTCGTCGAGCGCGCCCGGGTGGAGTCCTTCCGGGTTCGCCGTTCGGAGATCGACCGAGCCGAGTTGGCTCGATTGTTCTACGGCATCGACGTCCATAGCGCGATCCCGGTGATCCGCGCGTTCAGCCACTTCGCCCTGCTGGCCAACGTCGCTGAGGACATCCACCGGGAGCGCCGCCGAGCCGTTCACGTCGCCGCCGGCGAGCCCCCGCTGGACAGCACGCTGGCCGCGACCTACCGCAAGCTCGATGGCGCCGGCCTCGACTCCCGGACGGTTGCGGAGGCGCTGCGCGGGGCGCTGGTATCCCCGGTCATCACCGCCCATCCCACCGAGACCCGCCGTCGCACGATCTTCGACACCCAGAACCGGATCATCCGGTTGATGCGTATGCGCATGCACGGCGGTGCCGAGACCGAGGACGGCACACCGATCGAGGCCGAACTGCGGCGCCAGATCCTGAGACTGTGGCAGAGCGCGCTGATCCGCTTGTCCCGCTTGAAGGTTCAGGACGAGATCGAATCGGGTTTGCGCTACTACCCGGCCGCGTTCTTTGAGGTGATTCCCAAGGTGAACGCCGAGGTACGCGATGCGCTACGTAGCCGCTGGCCAGAGGCCGGCCTTCTCGTGGAGCCGATGGTGCGCCCCGGATCGTGGATCGGCGGCGACCGCGACGGCAATCCCAACGTGACCGCCGACGTGGTCCGGCTGGCTACCGGAAGCGCCGCATTCACCGCGCTGGCGCACTACTTCGACGAACTCTTCGCCCTCGAGCAGGAGTTGTCGATGTCGGCGCGACTGGTGCACGTCAGCCCGGAACTCGAGGACCTGGCCACAGGCTGCGCAGAGCCGGCCCGGGCGGACGAGCCCTATCGGCGGGCGGTACGCGTGATTCGAGGACGGCTGACGGCGGCGGCCGCGCGGATCCTCGATGATCCGGACCGTGCACCCGAGCACATTCTCGACATCGGCCTGCCGGCCTATCGGACACCCGGCGAACTGAGCGCCGACCTCGATGTGATTGACGCGTCGCTGTGCGCGAACGGCAGCGCGCTGCTGGCAGACGACCGGCTGGCCCGGCTGCGGAACGCTGTGGCGGTCTTCGGGTTCCATCTGTGCGGCCTGGACATGCGACAGAATTCCGAAACCCACGAGCAGGTGGTGGCCGAGTTGCTGGCCTGGGCCGGCGTCCATCCCGACTACGCCTCGTTGCCGGAACAGGCGCGGGTCGACCTGCTGCTTGCCGAACTGTCCACCCGTCGGCCGTTGATCCGCGAGGACGCCGAACTGTCCCCGCTGGCCCGCCGGGAACTGGACATCATCGAGGCGGCGGCGGACGCGGTCGAGACTCTCGGTGCCGAGGCGGTGCCGACCTACATCATCTCGATGTGCCAGTCGGTGTCGGATCTGCTGGAGGCGGCACTGCTGCTGAAGGAAGCGGGCCTGCTCGACGTGTCAGGCGAGACCCGCTACGCCCCAGTGGGAATCGTGCCACTGTTCGAGACCATCGACGACCTCCAGCGTGGTTCGGCCATTTTGGAGTCGGCACTCGGTCTGCCGCTCTACCGGGCGATGGTGGACGCACGCGGTGGAACGCAGGAGGTCATGCTCGGGTACTCCGACTCCAACAAGGACGGCGGGTATCTGGCTGCCAACTGGGCGCTCTACCGCGCCGAGTTGGACCTTGTCGACCTCGCGCGCAGAACCGGAATCCGGTTGCGGCTCTTCCACGGTCGCGGCGGGACGATCGGTCGCGGCGGCGGCCCGAGCTATGACGCGATCCTGGCCCAACCGCCGGGAGCCGTGAACGGTTCTCTGCGCATCACCGAACAGGGTGAGGTGATCGCGGCCAAGTACGCCGAACCCCGGATCGCCCATCGAAATCTGGAGAGCCTGGTCGCGGCGACGCTGGAGTCCACCCTGCTGGACGTCGAAGGCCTTGGCGCCGCAGCCGATCCGGCCTACCGCGTGGTCGACGACCTCGCCGCACGGGCGCAGCGCGCCTATGCCGAACTCGTCCACCACACACCGGGATTCGTCGAGTACTTCGAGGCGTCCACCCCGGTCACCGAGATCGGTTCGCTCAACATCGGCAGCCGCCCCACCAGTCGCAAGCCGACCACGTCGATCAAGGACCTGCGGGCTATTCCATGGGTGCTGGCGTGGAGCCAGTGCCGGGTGATGCTGCCCGGGTGGTACGGCACGGGGACCGCGGTGCAGGAGTGGATCGATGCCGACGGGCCGGACGCCGTCGACGGCCGGGTTTCGGTGCTACGCGAGCTCTACGAGAACTGGCCGTTCTTCCGCACCGTGCTCTCCAACATGGCCCAGGTGCTGGCCAAGTCGGACATGGGTCTGGCGGCCCGGTATTCGGAGTTGGTCTCCGATCCCGCACTGCGCCATCGGGTGTTCGACCGGATCCGCGCCGAGCACGAGCGCACCATTCGGATGCACAACCTCATCACCGGCCAGAACGACCTGCTCGCCGACAATCCGGCGCTGGCACGGTCGGTGTTCAATCGGTTCCCGTACCTCGAACCGCTGAACCATCTCCAGGTGGAGTTGTTGCGGCGCTACCGTTCCGGTGAGGACGACGACCTGGTGCAGCGGGGAATCCTGCTGACCATGAGCGGGTTGGCGTCGGCGTTGCGGAACAGCGGCTGACGACGTGGGGGACCGTGCGGGAGTCCCGGCATTGACCGGCGAACGCGGTCACAGCGCAGCCCCCGAGGAAGGCGAATCAACGGTCGCTGTCCGAACCGTCGTGGGCTGGGCACTGGTTTTGGTGCTACCACCGATGGTTTACCTGCTGGCCCTGCAGGCGCGATTCAGCGTCCAGGCCTCGATCTTCGCCGCACTGCTGGCAGCGACGGTCCTGCTCTGGGTTTTCAGCCTCATCGAGGAGTTCGTCGGACCTCTCGTCGCCGTTGTCGGCACCCTGTTCGTCGGCCTGGCACCGCCTGCCGTCGCGCTGTCCGGCTTTTCCAGTTCCAGCTTGTTGCTCCTCGTCGGGGTTTTCGCACTGTCGGCAGCCATCAGCTCATCCGGACTGAGCTACCGGTTGATCGTGCGGCTTCTGCTGCGGCTGCCGGACAAGCCGTTCTGGCACCAGACTTCGCTGCTGATCTCGGGCTATGCGCTCTCGCCGCTGATGCCGTCGACGAACGCGCGCTTGTCGCTGCTCACCCCGGTGTACAAGGACATGGTGACCGGCCTGCGACTGCCCTCGCGGGGGCCGGCCACCACCGCTCTGCTCGCCGCGATGTTCGGCGGCGCAGCCCTGTTCTCACCGATGATGGCGACCAGCAAGTCCTCCAACATCGCGGGACTGAACTTCCTGCCCCAGCAGTTGCAGTCCGAATTCAACGGGATTTTCTGGCTCGTTGCGGCCGCGGTTGCCGCATTGGCGGTGACGGTTGCCCACCTTCTGGTCATCCCGAGACTGTTCCCCACCTGGGACGAGGCGGCACTGCCGCGGGAGGAGCTGCGGCAGAGGCTCGCCGCGATGGGACCGCTCAGTGCCCCCGAGTGGACCGCGGCCGGCTGCTTCGTGTTATTCCTGGTCGGAAGTGCCACCGTAGGCTGGCATCACATCAAACCGCCCTACCTCGCCGGCTTCGTCCTGCTGGGGCTGCTGGTCACCGGGACATTGGCGCGCAAGGACTTTCGCAGCAAACTCGACTGGCCGCAGATCTTCTTTCTGCTGGGCTTGGACAGCATGGTTCGAATCATGGACTACCTGGGTTTGCAGCAGGCCCTCGCCCGTTCCATGCGTCACTACTTCGACTTCATCGGCGGCAGGGTCGCGTTGTTCATCCTGGTCTGTCTGGTGGTCGTACTCGTCGTACGGCTCGTGTTGCCGGTCACCGCCGGAGCGCTCACCGCCGCGGTGATCCTGCTGCCGATCGCGGTCGCGCAGGGCATCAATCCATGGATCGTGATCTTCTGCGCGGCGATTTTCAGTGACATCTCGTTCTTCCGCTACCAGGGCACAAACGGGATTCTCCAGCTTCACTCCGAGGGGCTGCTGGAGGAGGCCGACCAGAAGGGCTTCACGCGCTACAACATGCTCATGAACGCTGCTCGGGTGGGCGCCGTCTACGCATCGATCCCGTGGTGGATTCAGCTGGGGCTGATATGAGAAAGACCGTCAAGAGGGTGCTCGTGCTGGCCTTTCTGGTGAGTTTCGTCGTGCTTCTCGGCCTGTTCAACGCGGGCAAGCCGCGCATCCTGGTGTTGCATTCGGCCGGTCAGCGATCGCCGTGGGCCCAGGAGGTCGATCGCGGGATGCGCGCAGCGCTCGAGACCAACCGGCGGCCGGTCTCCGTCGAGTGGATGTACATGGATGTCGCGGCACCCGACGCCGCCCGCGCCGCCGGCCCCGCGCAGGCCGAGGCGCGCCGTGCGATCGGCCGGATGGACCCGGCGGTGGTCATCGCCGTCGATGACGAGGCGAACGAACTCGTCGCGCGGGACTATGTGGGACGGCAAGAACCGCGCATCCTGTATGTGTCCCTGAACCGACCGCCCGCCGATTACGGCTACCCGGGTGCGCCGAATGTGTCCGGTATCGCCGAACGCCTCCCGTTCGGGGCGATCAAGGACGCACTGACCACCATCTTCCCGGGCCGTAACCCGACCGTGTCGGTGATCGGGGTGGACGGCATCACCGGCCGCGCTGAGATGACCCAGGTGGGCGCTTTCGACTGGGGTCCGGTGAAAGTCGACGCAACCCAGTTGGTTTCGACCGCACATGGCTGGCGGGATTTCGTCTCCGCTGCGGGCTCGGATGCGATTGTGGTTCTGAGTTGTCAAGACCTTCCCGACGACGGCGGGACGGTCTTCAGCGCGGCGGATGCCAGCCGGTGGACGCAGGACAACGCGAAGTCGCTGCCGATCGGCACGCAAGCCGGCTTCGTGCCGAACGGCGGGGCACTGAGCTTCTCTCCGCCACCAGATGACTACGGCTACAACGCGATTCGGCTCGCCCTGGACTGGCTGGATGAACGCAGCACCCCCGGTGCTCCCGCGCCGGTGGAGTCCGCCCATTTCGAGGTCGGTGTGCGTCAGGAGGGTCTGGCCAGACGCGGTGTCACGCTGCCGTCGATCTACATCGAGGCGGCACGGGAGAACGGGAGCCTGATCGGCTGAGGCGCTCGGGGAGCCTGATCGGCTGGGGCGCTCGGGGCGCCTGATCGCTTGAGGCGCTCTGGGCGCCTGTGCTTTACTTCCCGCCGCGGCGCAGCGCGCCGAGGACGCCCCGGACTGCCGACTCCGTCGCGACCACCGGTGACATCACGCTTTCGGTGACATCGACCATGCGTTCCACCCGGTCGACGATGCCCTCCATCCGGCTCAGGGTGGAGTTGAGTGAGCGCAGCGTCTTGTCGAAATACTCCAGCGACGACTCCAGGCCGCCGACTGCCTTGTTCAGACCCGCCAGGCTCTGCTCAAGGTCATCGAGGACGTGGTCGACCTGTTCGACGGTCTCGTCGGCGTTGAGTGCGGCCTGGGCCAGGGTGCGGATCCGCTCGGCGGGGGATCGAGGGTGCTGGCGTTCAGTCATCGGGATCCTCCACGGTGCGATCGGGCTTGGTGGGTGTCAGAGCTTCGCCGCGGCGGCTGTGTCCAGCAGCCACACGGTCGCTTCGAGGCCGACGGCGCCGGCGGCCGGGATGTCTGCCGGATCTGCGCCCGCGACGGCGGCCGCGACGGCGTCGGCCTTCGCCTCTCCCGAAACAACCAGCCACACCTCCCGGGACCGGCGCACAGCGGGCAGCGTCAGTGTGATGCGGCGTGGCGGCGGCTTGGGGGAGTCGTCGACGCCGACCACCATATGGTGGGCCTCGCGAACGGCCGGCGTGTGCGGGAACAGTGAGTTGATGTGGCCCTCGCCGCCCATGCCGAGCAGGTGGATGTCGAAAACCGGTGTGGGAGAGCCTGGTTCCAGCCCGGCGAGCATGCTTTCGTAGGCTCGGGCGGCGGCGGCCAGGTCGGACCCGAACTCGCCGTCGCTGGCAGGCATCGGGTGGACGTTGCCGGCCGGCACGGGAACATGGTCGAGGAGAGCTTCCCGGGCCTGCTTCTCATTGCGTTCGTCGTCGTCGCGCGGGACATAGCGCTCGTCGCCCCAGAACAGGTGCACCCGCGTCCAGTCCAGTGGATGGTCTCCGAGCCGGCGCAGCAGGCCGATCCCGGTTCCACCGCCGGTGAGGACGATCAGGGCACGTCCACGGGCGTCGATCGCGGCGGTGATGGCCGCCGCCAGCCGGTCACCGGCAGCCGCCACCAGCGCGTCGGTATCCGGAAAGGTCTCGACCTGTACCGCCGAACCCGCCGCCATCGTCAATCGCCTGCGCCGGTGGCGTAGTGGACCTTGTCGATTCCGGTGAGGGCCTCGTGGTAGACCTCGTCGGCGTCGAGTCGGCGCAGGTCCTCGGCGAGGCAATCCCGGGTCTGGCGCCGGGGGAGCGGCAACTGGGCGTCGGGTCGGCCGGTCCGGCTCAGCGTGGCTGTTGAATCGTTCTGTGGGCGGCTCAGCGTGATCGTCTGGCTGGGCTGGATCAGTTCGACTTTGAGGTCGCCCACCTCGCGGCGCACCGGTCCGTCGATGCGGCTGGCCAGCCAGCCGGCCAGGATGTCAAGGGCCGGTTCGTCTTTGAGGCCGGACACCACCGCCGAGGTCACCGGTTCGTACGGGGGTTGCTCCAGCGCGGAGGCCAGCAGAGCCCGCCAGTAGGTGATCCGGCTCCAAGCCAGGTCGGTGTCGCCCTGGGTGTAACCGGCGAGGCGGCTGCGGAGCGTGGCCAGCGGATCCTTGGCGCTGGTGGCATCGGTGATGCGTCGAACGGCCAAGCGGCCCAGGGGATCCTGGGCGGGAACCTCCGGAGCTGCTCCGGGCCACCACACCACCACCGGGGTGTCAGGCAGGAGAAACGGCAGAACAACGCTGCTGGGGTGCGCGGCGAGCGGCCCGTAGGTCTTGAGGACCACGACTTCGCCTGCGCCGGCGTCGCCGCCGACCCGCAGTTGCCCGTCGAGACGAGGTTCGGTGGCCAGTCGTTCCACGGGCACCACCACGATGATGCGGCAGGGGTGCTCCCGACTGGACGACACCGCGGCCTCGACGGCGTCCTCGAGGATCGCATCGGAATCGGGAGCCACCACCAGCGACAACACCCGGCCGAGGGTGATGGCCCCGCCCTCTTCTCGGAGCTGGGTGATTCGCTTGTTGATCTCGTTGGTGGTGGTCTCCGGCAGGTCGACAATCATTAGGGCCGCCTCCATTCCCTGCCGGTGCGCTCGAGCATCTCTGCCGCCGAGAGCGGTCCCCAGGTCCCCGACGGGTAGGCGTCGGGCTTGCCGTGGGTGGCCCAGTACTCCAGCACCGGATCGAGAATCTTCCAGGACAACTCGACCTCGGCGTTGACCGGGAACAGTGACGGCTCGCCGAGCAGCACGTCGAGAATCAGCCGCTCGTAGGCTTCCGGGGAGTCCTCGGCGAACGCCGAACCGTAGGAGAAGTCCATGTTGACGTCGCGGACCTCCATGGTGCTGCCCGGCACCTTGGAGCCGAACCGCAGCGTGATGCCCTCGTCCGGCTGTACCCGGATCACCAGTGCGTTTTGGCCCAGTTCCTCGGTCATGGTGGCGTCGAACGGCAGGTGCGGTGCGCGTTTGAACAGCATCGCGATCTCAGTAACCCTGCGGCCCAGGCGTTTTCCGGTCCGGAGATAGAACGGCACACCGGCCCATCGCCGGGTGTCGACGTCGAGGGTGATCGCGGCGAAGGTCTCCGTGACGGAGGTCTTGGAGAAGCCGTCCTCGTCGAGCAGCCCGACAACCTGCTCGCCACCCTGCCAGCCCGCCGCGTACTGGCCGCGCGAACTGGTCAGGTCGAGCGGTTGAGCAAGGCGGGTGGCGGCGAGCACCTTGATCTTCTCGGCCTTGACCTCTTCGGGTCCGAAGTTGACCGGCTCCTCCATCGCGGTGAGCGCCAGCAGTTGCAGCAGGTGGTTCTGGATCACGTCGCGGGCGGCGCCGATGCCGTCGTAGTAGCCGGCGCGGCCGCCCAGTCCGATGTCCTCGGCCATGGTGATCTGCACGCTGTCGACGTAGTGGCTGTTCCAGATCGGCTCGAACAACTCGTTGGCGAACCGAAGCGCCAGGATGTTCTGCACGGTCTCCTTGCCGAGGTAGTGGTCGATGCGGAACACCGACTCCTCCGGGAAGACGCTGTTGACCACCTTGTTCAGTTCGATGGCGCTCTGTAGGTCGTGGCCGAACGGCTTCTCGATCACCACCCGGCTCCAGCGGCCCTCCTTCGGGTTGGCCAGACCGGACTGCTTCAACTGCTCGCAGACCACCGGGAACGCGTTCGGCGGGATCGACAGGTAGAAGGCGTGATTGCCGCCGGTGCCCCGTTCGACGTCGAGCTTGTCCAGTGCCTCGGCCAGTCGTGCGAAGGAGGCGTCGTCATCGAAACTGCCCTCCACGAAACGGATGCCCTCGGCCAGCCGGTCCCAGACCTCCTGGCGGAACGGGGTGCGGGCGCCCTTCTTGACGGCTTCGAGGACGAGTTCGGCGAAGTCCTCGTCGGCCCAGTCGCGGCGGGCGAAGCCGACCAGCGCGAAGGACGGCGGTAACAGACCACGGTTGGCCAAGTCGTAGATCGCCGGCATCAGTTTTTTGCGCGACAGATCGCCGGTGACGCCGAAGATCACCACACTGCAGGGACCCGCGATGCGCGGCATCCGCTTGTCGCGCTTGTCGCGCAGCGGGTTTCGCCAGCCGGAAGGACCGGTGTGCGGGGCCTCGACTATCGCGGTCATTTCCTGACGGCGTCCAACGTCGCCTGCGTCGCGTCGAGCAACTCCTGCCAGGACTTCTCGAACTTGTCCACGCCGTCGTCCTCGAGGAGCGTGAAGACATCGGCCAGATCGATGCCGATCGCCTCCAGCTTGTCGAACACCGCCTGTGCTGACCTCGCGGTGCCGGTGATGGTGTCGCCGGTGACCTTGCCGTGGTCGGCGACGGCCTCCATGGTCTTCTCCGGCATCGTGTTCACAGTGTCGGGGGCCACCAGTTCGGTGACGTACAGGGTGTCGGAGTAGTCCGGGTTCTTCACCCCGGTCGACGCCCAGAGCGGGCGCTGCACCCAGGCCCCCTCCTCGGCAAGTGCGGTCCACCGAGGTCCGGCGAACACGTCCTGGAATGCGGCATAGGCCAGCCGGGCGTTGGCCACCCCGGCCTGGCCGCGCAGGGCGAGGGCCTCCGGTGTGCCGATCTTCTCCAGGCGCTTGTCGATCTCGGTGTCCACCCGGGACACGAAAAACGAAGCGACGGAATGGATCTTGTTCAGGTCGTGGCCGGCTCTCTCGGCGGCCTCCAGTCCGGCCAGGTAGGCGTCCATCACGGCGAGGTGGCGATCGACCGAGAAGATCAGCGTGACGTTCACCGAGATGCCCTCGGCCAGAACCGCCGTGATGGCCGGCAGGCCCGCCAGCGTGGCCGGGATCTTGATCAGCAGGTTGGGCCGGTCGACGATCTTCCACAACTCGATCGCCTGCAGGACGGTCTTGTCGGTTTGGTGGGCCAGTCGGGGGTCGACCTCGATCGACACCCGTCCGTCCACGCCGTCGGAGGCCTGCCACTGCGGACGAAGCACGTCACACGCCTCGCGCACGTCGTCGGTGGTGGCCGTGCGGATCACGGCATCGACGTCGGCGCCGCGGGCGGCCAGTTCGGCCACCTGATCGGCGTAGGCGGTGCCCTTCGACAACGCCGCCTGGAAGATCGACGGGTTGGTGGTGACCCCGACGACGCTGCAGGTATCGATCAGCTCCTGCAGGTTCCCGGTGCGCAGGCGATCGCGGGACAGGTCGTCGAGCCAGACGGACACACCCGCCGCGGACAGCGCGGCGAGGTTGGGGTTCTGGGCCATCGGTGCTCCTTATTGATTCTCTGGCGGTGGATTGCGGTTGGGGGCTCTGTCAGTTGCCGGCGACGCGTTCGGCGGCGGCCACGACGGCCTCCGGGGTGAATCCGAACTCGCGGAAGAGGGTCTTGTCGTCGGCCGACTCGCCGAAACGCTCGATGGAGATGATCTCGCCGGCGTCGCCGACGTACTTGTACCAACCCTGAGCGATGCCGGCTTCCACGGCGACGCGGGCCGGAACACTCGGGGGCAGCACGCTGTCGCGGTACTCCTGGGACTGTGCGTCGAACCACTCGACGCAAGGCATCGACACCACGCAGGCGCGAATGTTCTTCTCCGCCAGCAACGGCACCGCCGCAACCGCCAGTTGGACCTCGGATCCGGTGGCGATGATGATCACGTCGGCTCCACTCGCGTCGCCGCCGCCCAGGACGTAGCCACCGCGGGCCACGCCCTCGCTGCTGGTGCCCTCGAGCACCGGAACGCCCTGGCGGGTCAGGATCAGCCCGGTCGGCCCGTTCCCGCCGGTACGTTCCATGATCGCCTTCCATGCGGAGGCGGTCTCGTTGGGATCGGCCGGTCGGACGACGGACAGTCGGGGGATAGCCCGCAGGGCGGCCAGGTGCTCGATCGGCTGATGGGTCGGCCCGTCTTCGCCGAGACCGATCGAATCGTGGGTCCAGACGTAGATGGCCGGGATGTTCATCAATGCCGCGAGCCGGACCGCTCCGCGCATGTAGTCGGCGAACTGCAGGAACGTCCCGCCATAGGCGCGGGTCGGGCCGTGCAGCACGATCCCGGACAGGATCGAGCCCATGGCGTGCTCGCGGATGCCGAAGTGCAGTGTGCGGCCGTACCAGTCAGCGGTCCAGTCCTCCGTCGAAATCGACGGTGGTCCAAAGGATTTGGCGCCCTTCATGGTGGTGTTGTTGCTGCCGGCCAGGTCGGCCGAACCGCCCCACAGCTCGGGCAGCACCGGCCCGATCGCGGAGAGCACGTCGCCGGAGGCGGCTCGGGTGGCGACCGCCTTGGATCCGGGTTCCCAGTGCGGCAGGCTGTCTTCCCAGCCGTCGGGAAGCTGTCCGGCCATCAACCGGTCCAGCAGTGCCTTGCGCTCCGGTTCGCGCGCGGCCCACGCGTCGAACCCGGCCTGCCACTCGTGGTGGGCGGCGCGGCCCCGGTCGACCAGCTTGCGGGTGTGGCCGATGACGGCGTCGGAAACCTCGAAACTCTTCTCGGGATCGAAGCCGAGCACCTTCTTGGTGGCGGCAACCTCTTCGGCGCCCAGCGCCGAACCGTGGACCCCACCGGTGTTCATCTTGGTCGGCGAGGGGTAGCCGATGATGGTGCGCAGCGCGATGAACGACGGCTTGTCGGTGACCTTCTTGGCCTCCGCGATCGCCTGCTCGATCCCGACGACGTTCTCGCCGCCGTCCACTCGCTGGACGTGCCAGCCGTAGGCCTCGTAGCGGGCTGCGGTGTCCTCGGTGAACGCGATCTTGGTGTTGTGCTCGATGGAGATCTCGTTGTCGTCCCAGAAGACGATGAGGTTGCCGAGTTGCTGGGTGCCGGCCAACGAGCACGCCTCGCTGGTGACGCCCTCCTCCATGTCGCCGTCGGAGGCGACCACATAGATGTAGTGGTCGAAGGGGCTGGTGCCGGGTGCGGCGTCGGGGTCGAAGAGCCCACGCTCGTAGCGGGACGCCATCGCCATCCCGACCGCCGAGGCCAGGCCTTGTCCGAGCGGGCCGGTGGTGATCTCCACACCCTTGGTGTGGCCGTACTCCGGGTGGCCCGGGGTTTTCGAGCCCCAGGTGCGCAGCGCCTCGATGTCGGACAATTCCAGTCCGAAGCCGCCCAGATAGAGCTGGAGGTAGAGGGTCAGGCTGCTGTGCCCGCAGGACAGCACGAACCGGTCGCGGCCGATCCACTCGGTGTCGCTGGGGTCATGGCGCATGGCCCGTTGGAAGAGGGTGTAGGCCAGCGGTGCGAGGCTCATGGCCGTGCCGGGGTGGCCGTTGCCCACCTTCTGGACCGCGTCGGCGGCCAGCACCCGGACGGTGTCGACCGCGCGGGTGTCGACATCGGTCCAGTCGGCGGGGTGATGGGGCTGGGTCAGTGCGGAAATCTCGTCGAGCGTGGTCACGTACCTACTCACTCCTGGAGGGTCGAATCAGCGGGGCCTCGTTCTTCTGCTCACCCTAAGGCGGGAATCGGCCCTGCAGTACCAAATCGGCGGCCTCGCGGTCTACCATCCTGTGTAGTAGAGGCGAGGAGTTGACTGGGTGGACATTCGCGAAGGCCACGTTGCCGGCCAGGCCGGTGCTGACCAGGCTGCGCCGAGCCGGTTCCGCAGCGTTTTGTTCGGCTACCTCGCGCTGACCAAGCCGCGGGTCATCGAGCTGCTGCTGGTAACCACGATCCCTGCGATGCTGCTGGCCCAGCGGGGTTCGGCTGATCTGATGCTGATCCTCAACACCCTGTTCGGCGGCATGCTGGCCGCCGGCGGGGCCAACACCCTGAACTGCGTCGCGGATGCCGACATCGACAAGGTCATGAAGCGCACCGAACGGCGCCCACTGGCCCGGGCGGTCGTTCCTCGCAGTCACGCCCTGGTGTTCGGCCTCGCGCTCTCGGTGGCCTCGTTCTTCTGGCTGTGGTGGACCACCAACATGCTCTCCGCGCACCTGGCCGCTGCGACCATCGCGTTCTACGTACTGATCTACACGCTGGTGCTCAAGCGCCGTACCTCGCAGAACGTCGTGTGGGGCGGCGCCGCCGGGTGCATGCCGGTGATGATCGGCTGGTCGGCGGTCACCGACACCGTCGGGTGGCAGGCCCTGGTGATGTTCGCGATCATCTTCTTCTGGACTCCGCCGCACACTTGGGCGCTGGCCATGAAGTACAAGGAGGACTACCGGGCCGCCGGGGTCCCGATGCTGCCCGCGGTCGCCACCGAGCGCCAGGTGACCACTCAGATCGTCATCTACACCTGGCTGACCGTCGCGGCGACGCTGGCGCTGATCCCGGCTGCCGGCTGGCTCTACGCGTCCGTCGCGGTGCTGGCCGGTGCGTGGTTCCTGACCCTGGCCCATCGCCTGCACGCCGGTGTCGGCCGCGGCGAGGCGGTCAAGCCGCTGCGGCTGTTCCTGCAGTCGAACAACTACCTGGCCGCTGTGTTCGTGGCACTGGCAGTCGATTCGGTGCTGGCACTGCCGCTGTTCTGACCCGTCAGGGCAGCAGCACGATCGAGCCCGTCGTCCTACGTGCCTGTAGGTCCTTGTGAGCCTGTTGAGCGTCGGCGAGCGGATAGTGCCCGCCGACGGTGACCACGATCGAACCGTCGGCGATGGCGTCGAGGAGTTCTCCGGCCCGCCAGGCGAACTCGTCCGGCGTCCGGATGAAATGCGTGAGGCTCGGCCGGGTGAGAAACACCGATCCCGCGGCGTTGAGCCGCTGCGGGTCGACCGGGGGCACCGGCCCGCTGGACGCGCCGAACAGTGCGAGCGTGCCGCGGACCGCCAGACTGGCCAGGCTGGCATCGAACGTCGACGCGCCCACGCCGTCGTACACGGCGGCCACCCCGCGCCCGTCGGTCAGAGCTCGCACCCGGGCAGCGAATTCGGTTGGGTCATGCGGGTATTCGAGAACCTCGACCGCACCGGCCTGCCGTGACAACTCGGCCTTGTCCGGTGTCGACGCCGTGGTGATCACCCGCGCCCCCAGACTGTTGGCCCACTGGGTCAGGATCAGCCCCACCCCGCCGGCGCCGGCATGCACCAGCAGGAAGTCCCGCGGCTGCACCTGGTACACCGACTTGATCAGGTAGTGGGCCGTCATCCCTTTCAGGAGGGCCGAGGCGACGGCGTCGGAGGGTACTGCGTCGGGCACATAAGCGATGAAGTCGGCAGGGGCGGTGCAGTATTCGGCGTAGGCGCCGACCGCGCTGGCCGTGACGACGCGGTCGCCGACGCCGATCGCGACGACGTCCTCGCCGACCGCCGCCACGGTCCCGCACACCTCGCTACCGGCTATGAAAGGCAGTTCGCGCGGGTACAAGCCGGACCGGAAGTAGGTGTCGATGTAGTTGACCCCGATCGCGTCGGCCTTGATGAGCACCTCGCCGGCACCCGGGGCCGGCGTCGGCTTCTCGACGTAACGCAGGACCTCAGGGCCGCCCGTCTCGGCAACTTCGACTGCATGCATGCCACTATCATCCCTGTGTTCAGCGCAACGATGGTCAGGACGGTGATGTCGGCATGAAGCTCGCCCGGCCCAATGTGTTCCACCCGGCCATCGTGTTCGCCTCCTGCCGGGAGTTGCCGGACGGCGACGGCGACGACGCGGGCCTGATCGAGGCGTTGCGCCACCGTGGGCTCCATGCCCGCTGGCTGCCCTGGGACGATCCCGCCACCGAGGCCGCCGACCTGGTGATCCTTCGCGCGGCCTGGGACTACACCGAGCGCCGCGAGGAATTCCTGGCCTGGACCAACCGGGTGCGCAATCTGCTCAATGCGCCCCCCGTGGTGGCCTGGAACAGCGACAAGCACTATCTGCACGACCTGGCGGCTGCCGGCGTTCCGGTGGTTCCGTCGTCGTTCCTCGAGCCGGGGGAGCGGGTCACGCTGCCGCGGGCCGAACTCGTCGTCAAACCGGCCATCGGGGCCGGTTCGATCGACACCCTCCGGTTCACCGATGCCGCGGCTGCGGCGAAGCACGCCACGAGGCTGCTGGACGCGGGCCGTTCGGTACTGGTGCAGCCCTACGACGCCCGGGTGGAGCAGGGCGAGACGGCCATGGTGTTCCTCGGCGGCGAGCAGTCCCACGCGTTCACCAAGGGGCCGATCCTGCCTCCACAGGGCGAGGCGCCCGGCCTGGACGGCTCGGGCACCTACGCGGTCGAGCAGCTCACATCCGCCGATCCGGATTTCGAGCTGTGGGATCTCGGCCATGCCGCATTGGATGCCGCCTGCGCGCACCTCGGCATTCCCCGGACGGATCTGCTCTACGCCAGGGTCGATGTGATCGGCGGGCACGCCGATCCGGTGCTGCTGGAACTGGAACTGGTCGAGCCCTCGCTCGGGTGGCGGCAACTCGACGAGGAGACCCGCGACCTACGGCAGCGCAGCTTCGCGATCCACGTCGAGTCGGCGTGCGACCGACTCGGGCTCGGTCCGCTGTCGCATCGACGCCCATAGCGCCGCGGTAGCGGCCGTACAGGCGGCCGCGCCGGCCACGTGCAGCGCGACCAGCACCGCCGGAATCCCGTTGTGGTACTGGACGAATCCGATCAATGCCTGTGCCACGACCAGGCCGCCGAGTACTGCCAGCCGATGTCTGACCCGCCACGGGACCCCGACCGCGAGCAGTCCCGCGCCCAGGCCGATCAGCAGGCTGAGGTAGGCGACGAGCATCGTGCCGTGGACATGCGCGAGAGTGACGATCTCCACCTCGAGCCTGGGCACCACCCGTTGCGGGCTCTTGTCACCGGCGTGGGGGCCGGCGCCGGTCACCAGGGTCCCGGTCACCAGGGTTGCGCTCAAGGCGACAGCGCTCAGGAATGTCAACTGCCGCAAAGGCTTCGGTGCCACGACGGTGACCACTCCGGCGTCGGGTTCGCCGACCTTCACGTAGAACAGCGTCGCCACCCACACCATCGCCATCGACAGCAGAAGGTGGATCGCCACCGTCCACCACAACAGGCCGGTCCGTACCGTGATCCCGCCCACGACGGCCTGCAGCACCGTCGATGCCGGCATCAGCCAGGCGTAGACGAGCACCTCGCGGCGGCGGCGCGCCCGCGTGACGGCAAGTACCGCCGCCATCGCGGTGATGACCACCGCGAAGGTGATCAGCCGGTTTCCGAACTCCACCGCCTGATGGATGACGGGAACCTCGGCGTGGGGCACCGGGGTGAAACTCCCCGGGAAGCACTGCGGCCAGGTCGGGCAGCCCAATCCCGAGGCGGTGACACGGACCACCGAACCAGTCACCGAGATCAGTGCCTGGCTCAGCACGACGGCGGCCGCGATCAGGCGCTGGGCGCGCAGGCTGGGCATCGGAAGCAGGTCCACCAACCGCTGGAATTGCCGGCCCAGTATCACGTATCACTCCTCGAGTCGCCCATCAGGTGAACCGGAACCAGCGCAGGGCGGCCGCGGCCGCGAGCGTGCCCCAGACGATCAGCACGACGATGCCGAACCAGTCGACCGAGACCGAAACCGCTTGGGACAGCGCCTCGGTCAGCGCTCCCGATGGGGTGAGCCTGGCCACCCAGGACAGCGCCCGCGGGATCGTGTCGGTCTCCAGGGTGAGGGCCCCGAGGCCGGCGAAGACGAACCACAGCAGGTTGGCCACCGCCAGGACGATCTCGGCGCGCAAGGTTCCGCCGAGTAGTAGGCCCATCGCGACGAAAGACGCGGTGCCCAGTGCGATGACGGCCGCGCCCAGTGCGAGCCCCGCCGGCGACGGGCGCCAGCCCAGGGCCAGGCCGATCCCGCCGAGCAGAATCGCCTGCAGGAAGACGACAGTCACCACCGCCAGTGCCTTTCCGGCGATGATGCCCCAGACCGGGAGAGCGGTGGCGCCGAGCCGCTTGAGCGCGCCGTAGCGCCGGTCGAATGCGACGGCGATGGCTTGTCCGGTGAACGCCGTGGAGATCACCGCGAGCGCCATGATCGCCGGCACGAACACCGCCACCCGGTTCTCGCCGAAGGGGCCCAGCGGGAGCAGGGTCAACCCGATCAGCAGCGTGATGGGGATGAACATGGTCAGCAGCAACTGTTCCCCGTTGCGCAGCAACAACTTCAGCTCCAGCCCGTACTGCGCGGCCAGCATTCGGCCCACGCTGCTGGGCCGGGGGTCCGGGGTGAACGTTCCGGCCGGGAAAAGGTCGGTCATGAGCGCAACTCCTTGCCCGTCACGTCCAGGAAGACGTCCTCGATGCTGCGTTGTTCGACGCGCATGTCGGTGGCCAGTATGTCCAGCTGCGCGCACCACGTCGTCACGGTCGCCAGGATCTGCGGGTCGATCTTTCCCTCCACCAGGTACTCACCGGGGGCGGCTTCGGTGACGCGATAGCCCTGGGGGAGCGCCTCGGTCAGCAGTGAGAGTTCGAGGTGGCGCGGTGCTGTGAACCGCAACTGATCCTCGGCGCCACTGCGCATGAGTTCCGTCGGCGTTCCCGAGGCGACCATGGATCCGCGGTCGATGATGACGATCCGGTCGGCGAGTTCCTCGGCCTCCTTGAGCTGATGGGTCGTCAGGACGACGGTCACGCCGTCGCGGCGCAACCCATCGATCAGTTCCCACACCACCAGCCGGGCGTGGGCGTCCATCCCGGCCGTTGGCTCGTCGAGGAACACCAGCTCCGGACGGCCCACGATCGCGCATGCCAGCGCCAGTCGCTGCTGCTGCCCGCCGGACAGTCGCCGGTAGGTGGTCTTGGCCGCGTCGGTCAGACCGAGGGTGTCGAGCAGCCAGGCCGGGTCCAGCGGCCGGGCGGCGTAGGCGGCCACCAGTCGGAGCATCTCGCCGGCCTGCGCCGCGGGGTACCCGCCGCCGCCCTGCAACATCACGCCGATGCGTTTCCGTACGCGGGCGTTGTCGGCGACCGGGTCCAGACCGAGCACCTCGATGGTGCCGGCGTCCGGCTTGACGAAGCCTTCGCACATCTCGACCGTCGTGGTCTTCCCGGCGCCATTGGGGCCGAGCAGGGCGAGCACCTCGGCGCGGTGCACGGTCAGATCCAGGTCGGACACCGCAGTGGTGGACCCGTACCGCTTGGACACTCCGCGCAACCGCACCGGGGTCTGGTCAAGCTGGGACGTCACGGGGATTCAGCGTAGAGCCCGGCGGCGGAACTGGGTGCCGGTGGTCGCGGGTCGGGGTCCTGGCCGCTGTAGCGTTCGTCGGTTCCCGGCACGTAACGCCACGGCAGCCGGTGCAGTGTCAGTCCGATCAGCATCAGCACGATCACGGTGCTGGCCACCGTCGCGTCGACGATCTGGAACAGGGCGAACCGATCTCCGTTGGCGGTGGGGCCGAAGATTCCGACGATCAGCGTGACCGCGATCGTGGCGATGCGGAACCTGGGCCGGGTGGCCCAGGCGGCCAGCGGAATGATGGCCCACAGCAGGTACCAGGGCTGCACGACTGGGAACAGCAGGACCGTGGCGCCGAGGGCCACCCCGAGTCCGCCGACCGGGTGCAGCCGTCCGCGCAGTACCGCCAGCAGTAGCCAGCTCACGGTGGCGGCGATGATCAGCACGCCCATCGCACGGGTCAGGGACAGCACGGCCGTGGTGTGGTCACCCAGCCCGAGCAGGATGCCCACCTGGCCGGTGGCGAGCGCCAACAGGGTCGGCGGGGACATCCAGCTGCGCACCACGTTGGCGGTTCCCAGGGTGAACAACCACCCGAATCCCAGTCCGCTGGCCCACCCGATCACGGCCATCACCGCCAGCGCCAGCGCCCCCATGAACGTGCCTGCGGCCAGGAAGGCCTTCACCGTGCCGCCTTCGCGGTGGGCCAGGGCCATCGCGGTGAATCCCAGCGCCAGCAGGCCGGGCAGCTTGACCTGTGACGACAGGGTGATCAGAACCGCGCCGGCGGCCACCAGGCCGAGGGGTGCCCAGCGTGACCAGTCGGTCCGGGACCTGGGCCAGTGCAACGGCTTGGGCAGCATGGGGCCGGGGGCCGCGATACCGCGCAGGGCGAGCTCGAAGCCGGTGAGCATCAGCCCCAGCATCAGAGCCTCGTTGTGGATCCCGGCCACCAGGTGCATCAGCAGCAGCGGATTGGCCGCACCGAGCCACAGCGCACTGACCTCGGCAACTCCGCATCGGCTGGCCAGCCGTGGGGTGGCCCACACGATCAGGCCGACGCCGATGAGCACGATGACCCGGTGGCACAGCACCGCGGCGACGATGTTCTCGCCGGTGAGCGCGGAAATTCCCCGCCCGATCCATAGGAACAGCGGACCGTAGGGCGCCGGCGTCTCCCGCCACAGGCTGGGAACCGACAGGGTGAACACGTGGTCGAGGCCGAGGGCGGGAGCGGGCCCGACCTTGTAGGGGTCGAGGCCGAGCCTGGCTATCTGACTCTGGGCCAGATAGGAGTACACGTCCTTGCTGTACATCGGCGGGGCGACGAGCAGCGGGATCATCCACAGCAGCAGGGTGCGGTCGAGTTGGCTGCGCGACATCCGCCGCGGACCGAGCGCGAAGCGCCCGAGCATCAGCCAGGCGAGCGCCATCATCACCGCGCCCGTGGTGGTCATCGTCAGCGACACGGTCGCGATGCGCGACGGGAGGTTCAACACCCGCACCCCGAAGGTGGGGTCCTGAACCACCGGGCGGGCACCTGCGCCGAGCGCACCGATTCCCATCAGGACGGTCCCGGTCGCACCGAACAGGCGGGTGCGCCGCATCGCGAGCAATTCGGCCGCATTGAGCGGAGAAGCGACCGTCCGCTCATCGCCATGCCAGTTGGCGATCGACGAACTGAGGGAGAGCTGGCGGGGCGCCACCAGAGCACTCTAGCGGTCGGGGACTAGCCGATCGGGCTGGTAAGGGTGGCCTTACTAGACCCCGCCCCGGGAATTGCGTCACACTTGTGTTGTGAAAATGCCGTCCGACGCGCACGGGTCCGCCTCGCCGGTGCCCGTCGCGGTGTCTGCGCAGGACGGGCAGACCCGGCGCGCGATCGTGCGACTGCTGCTGGAATCCGGCTCGATCACCGCGGCCGAGATCGGGACTCGGCTCGGGATCTCCGCCGCCGGCGTGCGACGCCATCTCGATGCGCTGGTCGACGACGGCGACGCCGAAGCCAATGCCGCCGCCGCCTGGCAGCAGGCCGGTCGAGGCCGGCCCGCCAAGCGCTACCGGCTGACCTCGGCGGGCCGCGCGAAGTTGGAACACAGCTACGACGATCTGGCTTCCGCCGCCATCCGTCAGTTGCGGGAGATCGGCGGCGACGACGCCGTCCGGGACTTCGCCCGCCGCCGGATCGACACCATCCTCGCCGGAGTGCCGGCGGTGGACGCCGACGACCTGCCCGCCGTCGAGGATGCTGCCGATCAGGTCGCGGACGCTCTGACCCAGGCCGGTTACGCGACGACGACCACCCGGGTCGGCGGACCCATCCGCGGAATCCAGATCTGCCAGCACCACTGCCCGGTTTCCCATGTGGCCCAAGAGTTTCCGGAGCTCTGCGAAGCCGAGCAGCAAGCCATCTCCGAGGTGCTCGGCACCCACGTGCAGCGGCTGGCGTCCATCGTCAACGGCGACTGCGCCTGCACCACCCATATTCCGCTGCACGCGTTGAGAGCTCAGCAAGACCAAGGCACTGAAAATCCAGACGAGCAAGGAGCGTCGGCATGACCACGACCCCCGATGTGCAACCGCTCAGCCAGGAAGAGACCATCGCCTCACTGGGGCGCTATGGCTACGGCTGGGCTGACAAGGACGTCGCGGGCGCCAGCGCCCAGCGAGGACTCTCCGAGGCGGTGGTCCGCGACATTTCGGCGAAGAAGAACGAACCCGAGTGGATGCTCGACATCCGGCTGAAGGCGTTGCGCACCTTCGAGAAGAAGCCGATGCCGAACTGGGGCTCCAACCTCGAGGGCATCGACTTCGACAACATCAAGTACTTCGTGCGCTCCACCGAGAAGCAGGCGACCTCCTGGGAGGAACTGCCCGAGGACATCAAGAAAACCTACGACCGCCTTGGCATTCCGGAAGCGGAGAAGCAGCGATTGGTGGCCGGCGTAGCGGCTCAGTACGAGTCCGAGGTCGTCTACCACCAGATCCGGGAGGACCTCGAGGCGCAAGGGGTCATCTTCCTCGACACCGACACCGGCTTGAAGGAACACCCCGAGGTCTTCAAGAAGCACTTCGGCACTGTGATCCCCGCGGGGGACAACAAGTTCTCCGCGCTCAACACCGCGGTCTGGTCCGGCGGCTCCTTCATCTACGTCCCGCCGGGCGTGCACGTCGACATCCCGTTGCAGGCCTACTTCCGGATCAATACCGAGAACATGGGCCAGTTCGAGCGG
>CAYTOD010000017.1:0-39237 GCA_964439315.1 uncultured Mycobacterium sp.
CCACAATGGGACCGTGCTGTGGACCGCCAAGCGGTCGATCTTCGCCCGCGGTGAGGGCGGCTTCGGTGGAGAGCGCGGGCCGTCGACGTCGGTCGCGGTCCCGGAGCGCGCACCAGACGTCGAGATCGATATTCCGGTGCTGCCGCAGCAGGCGCTGCTCTACCGTTTGTGCGGCGACCGCAACCCGCTGCACTCCGATCCCGGGTTCGCCTCTGCCGCAGGGTTTCCCAGGCCTATTCTGCACGGACTGTGCACCTATGGGATGACCTGCAAGGCTCTGGTGGACGCCGTGCTCGACGGCGACGCAACCCGGGTCGGCTCTTACGGGGCCCGCTTTGCCGGCGTCGTTTTCCCCGGTGAGACCCTGCGTGCCCGCGCCTGGCACGAGGGCGATCGGTTCGTCGCCAACGTCATCGCCCCTGCCCGCGAGGACGCGGTCGTGCTGTCCGATGTGGAACTGATCCAGGCCTCCTGACCGGCCGCCGCACCCGGCACCCCACGCTCCCACGCCACCCCCCCCCAACCCCCCCCCCCCCCCCCCCCCCCCCCCCCCCCCCCCCCCGGCTATTTTTTTCCCGCGGGGGGGGCGCCGAGTGTGACGATAGCTTTCCCGCCGGCGTGCGAGCGCATCCCGAACACGCCGCAAAACGTTCTCGACGGAGTCCTCTGCCGTCACTCTGATGACTATCCACCCCCTTCGCTGAAGCGTCTCGATTCGGCGGATGTCATAGGAATACTGCGACCTTCGGGTGCGGTGATGATCGCCGTCATACTCGACTGCGACCATGAATTCCTCCCACCCCATGTCGAGGTAGGCCCAGGGTCTGCCGAACTCGTCGAAGACCGGGATCTGAGTCCGTGGATGAGGGAGTCCGGCACAGATGAGGATTGTCCGTAGCCACGATTCCTTTGGCGATTGAGCTCCTGCGTCCGCCAGACCGATGGCCCGGCGCGCTCGCACGATCCCACGCCGCCCCGCCTGGTCGGCGGCCAGCGTCTGAACGTCAGGAATCACCAGGCCGGTTGCCTGAGCCAACGCGTCGATGGCCGCCACGGCAGGGATGAGCGGATTCCAGCAGGCGAGGTCCAGCGCGGTCCGAACGGGTGTCGTGACCGGCACCCCCTGGACGACACATATCTCGTCGTCACCGACCTGCTCGGCCCGAGACGTCAAGCCGGGTTGCCTATGCCGATTCCCATGGTAGATATCCACGTTCGAGGCCTTATCGACCCAGCGACTGCCATGAAGAGCTGCTGCTGCAAGACCCGCGACGACCCCCTGACGACGCGACCAAAGCCACGCGGCCTTCGCTCGCACCGACGCATCTAGGTCGATATCGGCATCGACGTAAACGTCCCGGAAAACCCGGATGTGGCCCCTCTGCAGTTCGCCCCATGACATGCCCGCCTCAAGGGCTTCACTGCCTAGAAACGGTCCCGCCACGCCCTGCAGTCTGCGTCCACCGGGCGATCTCCGCCAGCCACCCGGCCTGATTCCCTCGCGTGCCCCAACGAGTGTGAAGCTATCTTCACGCCGGCAGCCGAGTGTGACGATAACTTCACATCAGGCGGGGCGGGGCGCAGGCGGTGCGGGGCGGGGCGCAGGCGGTGCGGGGCGGTGCGCAGGCGGTGCGGTGCGGAGCGCAGGCGGTGCGGTGCGGAGCGGTGCGCCGGCGGGGCGCGAGGTCATCAGGCGGGGAGGGGAACGAGCCGTCAGCCCAGGATCAGGCCCGACGTGGGGACGCCGGTCCCGGCGGTGACAAGCACATGCTCGACGTCGTCGACCTGGTTGACCGAAGTACCGCGCAGTTGCCGGACGCCTTCGGCAATGCCGTTCATGCCATGAATGTAGGCCTCGCCGAGTTGGCCGCCGTGGGTGTTGATCGGCAGCCGTCCGCCGATCTCGATGGCACCGTCGGCGACGAAGTCCTTGGCCTCGCCCTTGTCGCAGAACCCCAACTCCTCCAACTGAATCAGCGTGAAGGGGGTGAAATGGTCGTAGAGGACGGCGGTCTGGATATCGGCCGGCGTGAGGCCGGATTGCGCCCAGAGCTGCCGGCCCACCAGCCCCATCTCGGGCAGTCCGAGTTCGGGCCGGTAGTAGCTCGTCATCGAGTACTGGTCCGGGCTGGAGCCCTGGGACGCCGCTTCGATGACGGCGGGCCGGTGCTTCAGGTCGAGGGCCCGTTCCGCGGAGGTGACGACAATCGCCACCCCGCCGTCGGTCTCCTGGCAGCAGTCCAGCAGCCGCAGCGGCTCGGCGATGAAGCGCGAGTTCTGGTGGTCCTCGATGGTGATCGGCTTGCCGTAGAAGTACGCCTTCGGATTGTTGGCGGCATGCCGGCGGTCGGCCACCGACACGGCGCCGAAATCCCTACTGGTTGCGCCGGACAGGTGCATGTAGCGCTGCGCGATCATCGCCACCTGGGCGGCGGGCGTGGACAGTCCGTGCGGGTAGCAGTACGAGTTGTCGACACTGGTCGAGTCCGCGCCCTGGATCAGACGCAGCTGCACCTGGCCGAACCGCATTCCTGACCGCTCGTTGAAAGCGCGATACGCCACAACGCATTCCGCCACACCAGTCGCCACCGCCATCGCCGCCTGCTGGATGGTGGCGCAGGCCGCACCTCCACCGTGGTGGATCTTGGAGAAGAACTTCAGATCGCCCATCCCGGTCGCCCGGGCGACGGCGACCTCAGTGTTGGAGTCCATGGTGAACGTCACCATGCCGTCGACGTCGGCCGGAGTCAGGCCGGCATCGTCGAGTGCGTCGAGGACCGATTCGGCGGCGAGACGCAACTCGCTGCGACCGGAGTCCTTGGAGAAGTCGGTGGCACCGATGCCGACGATCGCCGCCTGACGGGACAGCATCAGTCACCACCCATCGTGAGCTTGACGGTGGCGATCACATGATCGCCGAGGCTATTGCTGCCAATGACTTTCGTGGTCACGACGCCGTCGGAGACATCGGTCACCTCACCGCGGAACGTCACGGTGTCATAGGCGTACCACGGCACGCCGAGGCGAAGGGCGATCGACTTGATCACCGCCGCCGGGCCCGCCCAGTCGGTGACGTAGCGCTGCACCAGACCGGTGTCGGTGAGGATGTTGACGAAGATGTCCTTGGAGCCCTTGGCTTGCGCCTTGTCCCGATCGTGGTGGACGTCTTGGTAGTCGCGGGTGGCGATCGCCGTCGACACGATTAAGGTCGGGTCGCCGTAGAGCGACAGTTCGGGCAACACCGTTCCGGGGGCAGGAGTACTCATGCGTCGGGCTCCCATGCGTACAACGTCCACGCCGGTCCGCTCTCACCGGCGGGGAAGTCGATATAGGTTGCGCGAACAGGCATTCCGATCTCCACCGCGGCGGGGTCGACGCCACGAAGTTCGCCCAGCATCCGAACGCCTTCCTCCAACTCGACCAATGCGATGACGAACGGCAGGGTACGTCCCGGAACCTTGGGCGCGTGGTGGACGACGAAACTGAACACCGCCCCCCGACCGCTGGCGACGACGTATTCGACCGGCGCCTCCTTGTCCTGCCAGACCGCGGGCACCGGTGGATGTTGCAGGGTTCCGTCCGGACGTTTCTGAAGGCGAAGTTCGTGCGCGTTCACCCCGTCCCAGAAGAACTGGGTGTCGCGTGACGCCGCCGGTCGCATCATGAGGTCGGCATCGAGGTCGGGAGGAACCGCCGAACTAGTCTGCGCAGCAATGGGTTTGAACTTCATCATCCGCCACATCATGTCGGCGACGACTTCGTCGCCGACCGACCAGGTGATGGTCTGAGTGATGAAGAATCCTTCGCCCAGCGCTGTCTGCTTGGGACCGACGACATCGGTCAGTTCTGCGGTGACGCTGACCTCTTCGCCGGGGCGCAGGTAGCGGTGGTAGGTCTGCTCGCAGTTGGTGGCCACGACGCCCACGTAGCCCGCTTCGTCGAACAGACCGAGGATCTTTCCCAGCGGATCGTCGTCGGGCCGGACCCCGCCGAGGCCCATCATCGTCCACACCTGGATCATCGCCGGCGGGGCGACCACGCCAGGGTGGCCGGCGGCACGCGCCGCGTTGTCGTCGACGTAAATCGGATTGCGGTCACCGATGGCGTCGAGCCAATGGTCGATCATGGGCTGGTTCACCGGGTGACGTCCCTTGCGGGGCTTGCTCTTTCCGGCGGCCTTGATCTCCTCGGCCGCGGCGAGAATGTCCGCAGTCACCGCGGAACCCTGGGGACCTGAAGACCCGCCGCCGCGATCTGCTCGCGCATCACCTCATTGACCCCGCCGCCGAAGGTGATCACCAGGCTTCGCTTGGTCTGCGAGTCCAGCCATCTCAGCAACCCGGCGGTCCCCTCCTCGGCCGGGTTGCCGTAGGCGCCGACGATCTCCTCAGCCAGCCTCCCCACCCGCTGGATCCGCTCGGTGGAGAACACCTTGGTGGCAGCCGCGTCCGCGATGTCGACGGTCTCCCCCGACGCCGCGACCTGCCAATTGAGCAGTTCGTTGATCCGCCAGATCGCGTGGATCTCGCCGAGTGCGCGCTGGACGGACTCATGGTCGATGGGGCGCACGCCGTTGGCCCCGGGCTTGGATGCCCACGCGTAGACCCGGTCGTACAGCCCGGCGATCTTGCCGGCCGGTCCGAGCATGACGCGCTCGTGATTGAGCTGTGTGGTGATGAGCCGCCACCCGGCGTTCTCCCCGCCCACCAGCATGTCGACCGGCACTCGGACATCGTTGTAGTAGGTCGCGTTCGTGTGGTGGGCGCCGTCGGCCAGGATGATCGGCGTCCAGGAGTAGCCCGGGTCCGTGGTGTCGACGATGAGGATCGAAATACCCTTGTGCTTGGCGACGTCCGGGTCGGTGCGGCAGGCCAGCCAGACGTAGTCGGCGTCGTGTCCTCCGGTGGTCCACATCTTCTGGCCGTTCACGATGTACTCGTCCCCATGCCGCACGGCGGCGGTACGCAGCGAGGCCAGATCCGTGCCCGCCTCGGGCTCGGAGTACCCGATCGCGAAGTGCACCTCCCCGGCGAGGATCGCAGGCAGGAACTTCTTCTTCTGCGCCTCGGTGCCGTAGGTCATCAACGTGGGCCCGACGGTCTGCAACGTCACCGCGGGCAGTGGGACGTCGGCCCGGGCCGCCTCGTTGACGAAGATCGACTGCTCGATCGGACCGAAGCCCAGACCGCCGTACTCCTTCGGCCATCCCACCCCGAGTTTGCCGTCGGAGCCCATCCGTTTGATCACCGCACGGTAAGCCTTCCCGTGGCGATCGACCTCCATCTCGGCGGCCTCATCGGGCGAGATGAGGTTGGCGAAATACTGCCGCAGCTCGGCTTGCAGCTGCCGCTGCTCCGGTGTCAGTTCGATATACATTGCGCTCCAAGCAGATCCAGCCGCGAATCCGGGCCCCCCAGGAGTCGGGTCAGGTCCTTGATCGCCGAGTAGTACCGGTGCATGGGATACGTGACATCCATGCCCATCCCACCGTGCAGGTGATGACAGGTCTGCATCGCCGGCGGGGCCTGGGAGGTGAGCCAATAGCCGAGGACCTCGAGGTCGTCCTCGGCGTCAAGACCCTCCGACAGCCTCCACACCACGGACGTGGCAGCGAGATCCAGCGTGCGCGATGCGATGTAGACCTCGGCCAACTGCGCCGCGACCGTCTGGAAGGTCGACAGTGGACGGCCGAACTGGTGGCGCTGGGCCACATAGTCGGCCGTCAAACGCAGAGCGCCGGCCACCAGACCCGAGGCGTAGGCCCCGACGGCGGCCAGCGCCAACTGGTTGACCCGATGCGGGGTGGCTCCGGCCAGCACGTCGTCGGGATCCACTGCGACATCGGAGAATTCGACGGTGCATTCCTCGGCCGCGGTCGAACTGGGCGTGCTGACGCGCCGGACGCCCGGCGCGTCAGTCCGGACGACGACGACCCCGCCGTTCACCGTGACCAGCATCGACTCCGCCTGCTCCGCATAGGGAACGGCGATCTTGACGCCGTTGAGGCGGCCGTCGGACACCGTCGACGCCGGACGATCGGGCAATGCCGAACCCGGTTCGTTGAGGGCGGCGGTCAGCACCTTGCCTCGCGCGACGCCGTCGAGGTAGCGGTCCTGTTGCCCGTCGTCGGCGAGGTCGAGCAGAGGTATCAGGCCGAGACCCAGTGTGGCTAGGGCAGGCGACAGAGTTCCGCGGCGGCCGATCTCGGTGAGTGCGGTGGCGATTTCAGCCAGACCCAACCCGTCGCCACCGAGATGGTCGGGGACACCCAGAGCGGCGACTCCGCCGGAAACCAAAGCAGCCCAGCTGTTCTCGCGTTCCAGAACGGAATTGACGACGTCGGCGACAGCCTGCTGCGCGGGATCCGGTGTGAAGTCCACGTCAGGAGGCCGCCGAACCCTGAACATAGTCGACCTGCCAGTGTTTGATGCCGTTGAGCCACCCGGACCGCAGCCGTTCCGGAGCACTGATCGGCGTCAGATCGGGCATCTGGTCGGCGATCGCGTTGAAGATCAGGTCGATCGTCATGCGCGCCAGGTTCGCGCCGATGCAGTAATGCACCCCGGTCCCGCCGAATCCGACGTGCGGGTTGGGGTCGCGCAGGATGTTGAACGTATCGGGATCGGCGAACACGTCCTCATCGAAGTTGGCCGAGCGGTAGAACATCACCACCCGCTGCCCCTCCTTGATCGCGGCCCCGCCCAGTTCGACGTCCTTGATCGCGGTGCGCTGGAAAGCAGTCACGGGAGTGGCCCAGCGGACGATCTCGTCGGCCGCCGTCTTCGGCCGCTCCCGCTTGTAGAGCTCCCACTGGTCGGGATGCTCTGCGAAAGCGATCATCCCGTGGGTGATCGAGTTGCGGGTGGTCTCGTTGCCGGCGACCGCGAGCATCAGCACGAAGAAGGCGAATTCGTCGTCGGTGAGCTTCTCGCCCTCGACGTCGGCGTTGATCAGCGCGGTCACGATGTCCTCGCCAGGTTCCTTGGCCTTGAGGGCGGCCATCTGCATGGCGTACATCAGCACCTCGATCGACGACGCCTTGGCGTCAATTCCGGCGAATTCCGGGTCCTCGTTGCCGGTCATCTCGTTGGACCAGCGGAACAGCTTCTCCCGATCTTCCTGAGGCACCCCGAGCAGGCCGGCGATGACCTGGAGCGGCAACTCGCAGGCGACCTGCTCGACGAAGTCTCCGTACCCCTTCGCCGCCGCAGCCTTGACGATGGCCTCGGCCCGCTCGGTGAGTTCGGCGCGCAGCCGTTCGACGGCACGCGGAGTGAACCCCCGGGAGATGATGCGCCGCAACCGATCATGATGGGCGCCGTCCATGTTCAGCAGGATGACCCGCTGCATGTCGATGTCCTCGCGGGTCATGTTGTCGGCGAACTGCGGCAGCGCGGTGTTCGGCCCGCTGTGGAAGACGTCGCTGCGCCGCGACACCTCCTTGACGTCCTTGTGCCGGGTGACCACCCAGTAGCCGCCGTCGTTGAAGCCGCCCTTGCCGATCTGCTGCTCGCACCACCAGACCGGTGCCGTCCGGCGCAACTCGGCCAACTCGTCGATGGGGAGCCGCTCGACGTTGCGGTCCGGATCGAGAAAGTCGAACCCGTGCGGCAGGTTGGGGGTCAGCATTATGGCGAGCTCCTCGAGACAACGTGATCTAGTGCCCAGTAAAACACGGCTCTACCGCATATAACAGGCTCTGCGGCAACCTTGCTTGTCATCGTACTGAAACGTGTTCTAGCCTCACCCGCATGGGTAATCCTGTCATCGTCGAAGCCACCCGCAGCCCCATCGGCAAACGCGGAGGCTGGCTATCCGGCCTGCATGCCACCGAACTGCTCGGCGGTGTGCAGAAGGCACTGGTCGACAAGTCGGGTATCGACGGCGCCCTGGTCGAGCAGGTCATCGGCGGGTGCGTGACCCAGTACGGCGAGCAATCCAACAACATCACCCGGGTGGCGTGGTTGACGGCGGGTCTACCCGAACAGGCCGGCGCCACCACGATCGACTGCCAGTGCGGCAGCGCGCAGCAGGCCAACCACCTGATCGCCGGACTGATCGCGACCGGGGCCATCGATGTCGGGATCGCCTGCGGCGTCGAGGCCATGAGCCGGGTGGGCCTGGGCGCCAACGCCGGGCCGGACCGGTCCAGGATCCGCGCCGCATCGTGGGACATCGACATGCCCGACCAGTTCACCGCTGCCGAGCGGATCGCGAAGCGACGCGGCCTTACCCGGGCCGATCTCGACCACCTGGGACTGCTCTCCCAGCAGAAGGCGAAGCGCGCGTGGGATGAGAACCGCTTCGACCGGGAGATCTCCCCGCTGGAGGCGCCGGTGCTGGACGAGAACAAGCAGCCGACCGCAAACCGCCACATGGTCGGCCGAGATCAGGGCCTGCGGGACACCACCGTCGAGGGCCTGGCCGCGCTCAAACCGGTGATGGAGGGAGGCCTGCACACCGCGGGTACCTCGTCCCAGATCTCCGACGGCGCAGCCGCGGTGCTGTGGATGGACGAGGCCAAAGCCAAGGCCGCCGGGCTGAAACCCCGCGCCCGGATCGTCGCTCAGGCACTCGTCGGCGCCGAGCCGTACTACCACCTCGACGGCCCGGTGCAGTCGACGGCGAAGGTGCTGGACAAGGCCGGGATGACGATGGACGACATCGACCTGGTCGAGATCAACGAGGCATTCGCCTCCGTAGTCCTGAGTTGGGCGCAGGTGTATGGCATCGACCTGGACAAGGTCAACGTCAACGGCGGCGCTATCGCCCTGGGACATCCGGTGGGCAGCACCGGCAGCCGGCTGATCACCACCGCGTTGCACGAACTTGAACGCACCGGCCAGAGCACCGCTCTGATCACCATGTGCGCAGGCGGAGCGTTGTCGACGGCGACGATCATCGAGCGGATCTAGGGCAATTTTCAGCGACAGCGAACGCATCGCCGCGGCCCAGGCCTACATCGATGCCCTCGTCAGCCATGACGGGGACTCGGTGCCGTTCGCCCCGGACTGCACCCGCGTCGAGCAGGGACTCAAGAACGGGTTCTCCGGAAAACATCTGCGACGCAGCCTGATTCGCGGACCGCAGTACCGGGTGATCTCCTCCACCACCGCACCGGAGTACGACATCGTCGGCGACGAGGTGCGGGCCCGCTACACCGTCCTCACCAAGTTCTCCCTCGCCGGGCGGCGTGCGGCTGCGACCGTCGACGAAACGTTCGTCATCCCCGCTTCTGACGGCCTGATCCACCACATTCGAGTTAGATTCCATCCCACCGTCGTGAAGGAAACCTGACATGGCCAAACCACCGCCGAAGGGGCTGAACTCGCCCCGAGCCGAGAACATCATCAAGTGGATGTCGCGCGCGCAGAGCTGGGTCTACCAGAAGACGGGCGGAAAGCTCGGTGGCACGTTCCTGCAGGGCGCACCCGTCGCATTGCTCACCACCACCGGCCGTAAGACCGGCCAGCCCAGGGTCAGCCCACTGCTGTACCTGCGGGAGGGCAACCGGATCGTTCTGGTTGCTTCCAAGGGAGGGGCCGCCGCAAATCCGATGTGGTACCTGAACCTGAAGGCCAACCCGAAGGTCTCGGTGCAGATCAAGGACGAGGTGCTGCACCTGACCGCGCGTGACGCCACCGACGAGGAACGCCTCCGGTACTGGCCGAAGCTCACCCAGATGTACACGAGTTTCGACGATTATCAGTCCTGGACCGACCGGGTGATCCCGGTCGTCATCTGCGACCCGTAAGTACGCCGATCGCCGGCATGTCGCGGATTCGGGCACATCACTTTCGCCCACCTCCGAGCGACAAATTCGCCTGCGACGAAACGCATTGCGGCTCAATGCCACGCCATCACGAGTTTGTCGCTCAGAGGCAGGCACGACGCGTCTCTCCTCGCAGAGAACCAGCCGTGACTGCAGTGATTGGCGTCCTGATTCAAGCCCCGTAGACCGGCACCGGGGGCTGGCCTTCGGCCAAAAGTTCCCTGACGACCGGGCCGAGTTCACCCGGCTCCCAGCGCGCGCCCTTGTCCACCGACGGGCCGTGTCGCCAGCCCTCGGCTGCCCGGATGATGCCGCCCTCGACCTCGAACACCCGCCCGGTGACGTCCGCTGATTCTGCGCTGCCCAACCACACCACCAGGGGCGAAATGTTCTCCGGGGCCATTGCATCGAAGCCCGACTCCGGTCTGGCCATCATGTCGGCGAACACCGTCTCGGTCATCCGGGTTCGGGCCGATGGCGCGATCGCGTTCACCGTTACGCCATAGCGGACCATCTCCGCGGCCGCCACCAATGTCAGCGCGGCGATGCCGGCCTTGGCAGCGCTGTAGTTGCCCTGCCCCACGCTGCCCTGAAGGCCAGCTCCGGAACTGGTGTTGATGATCCGGGCGTCAACCTTTTGCCCCTCTTTGGCCAGTGCGCGCCAAAAGGCCCCGGCGTGACGGGTGGTGGCGAAATGTCCTTTGAGGTGGACGGCGATGACGGCGTCGAACTCTTCCTCGCTGGTGTTCGCGATCATCCGGTCCCTCACGATGCCGGCGTTGTTCACCAAGACGTCGAGGCCGCCGAACGTGTCCACGGCGGTCCGGATCAGCCCGGCGGCCTGCTCCCAGTCGGCGACGTTGGCGCCACTGGTGACGGCTTCGCCTCCGGTGGAACGGATTTCGTCGACGACGGCCTGTGCGGCGCTTCCGCCGCCCGCCGGCGATCCGTCCAGTCCGACCCCGATGTCGTTGACCACTACTCGCGCACCCTCGGCGGCGAAGGCCAGGGCATGGGCGCGGCCGATGCCTCCGCCGGCGCCGGTGACGATCACGACCCGGCCGTCGAGCAATCCCATGCTTTCTCCTTATTCCTTGTTGGCGGTGGATGCCGCGAGATAGGGCGGAGCCTCGCCCCCGCCGTGCACTACCAACGTCGACCCACTGACATACGAAGCCAGATCCGATGCCAGATACGCCGCAGCCCAGCCGATGTCGGCGGGGTCCGCAAGCCGGCCCAATGGCACGGTGGACGCGACCGCGGCCTGCGACTGCTCGTCTCCGTAGAACAGTTCAGCCTGCTCGGTCAGCACCATCCCTGCGACGACAGCGTTCACCCGCACTTTGGGCGCCCATTCGACGGCCAGCGACGCGGTGAGGCTGTCGACTCCCGCCTTGGCGGCGGCGTAGGCGGCGGTACCCGGCGAGGGTCGGCGCCCGCTGATGCTGGAGATCGACACGATCGAACCGCCGGTGGGCTGATTCTGCATGACCGCGTTGGCGGACTGCGAAACATGAAGCATCCCGAGCAGATTGAGTTCGATGACCTTCTGGTGAAACTTGGGCGATGCCTCCGCCGCCAGTGCGAACGGAGAGCCCCCGGCGTTGTTCACCACCACGTCGATTCGGCCATGCCGGGCGACGACGGTCTCGATCAGGCCGCCGACCGCGTCGGGATCGCGAATGTCGCAGCTGTGGAACTCATACGGCAGTGCTTCACCGGAACGACGGGCACACGTGACGACGACCGCGCCCTGCTCGGCGAATATCGCACTGATCCCGGCACCGACTCCGCGCACACCCCCGGTGACGAGAACAACGCGTCCGCCCAGGCCCAGATCCATTGTGTTAGCCTACCAAGCAAGTGCTTGCTTAGCTGTTGGACGGCCCCCAGGAGTGCCATGCCGATCACGTCGCGCACCGTCGAACCGGGCATCGTCGCGGTAACGGTGGACTACCCCCCGGTCAACGCGATCCCGTCACGCGGATGGTTCGAGCTTGCCGACGCCATCACCGCCGCCGGGCGGGAGATGTCGACCCATGTGGTGGTCCTTCGCTCCGAGGGCCGCGGCTTCAACGCCGGCGTAGACATCAAGGAGATGCAGCGCACCGAGGGGTTCTCGGCGCTGATCGACGCCAACCGCGGGTGCTTCGCGGCGTTCAAAGCGGTCTACGAGTGCGCGGTGCCGGTGGTCGCGGCCGTCAACGGATTCTGCGTCGGCGGCGGTATCGGTCTGGTGGGCAACGCCGACGTGATCGTTGCCTCCGACGACGCGACGTTCGGACTGCCCGAGGTGGAACGCGGCGCCCTCGGCGCAGCCACCCACCTGTCCCGGCTGGTGCCGCAGCACATGATGCGCCGGATGTTCTTCACCGCGGCCACCGTGGACGCCGCCACCCTGCACCAGTTCGGTTCGGTACACGAGGTGGTGCCGCGCGCCGACCTCGACGAAGCAGCGCTGCGGGTGGCCCGCGACATCGCGGCCAAAGACACCCGGGTGATCCGCGCAGCCAAGGAAGCGCTAAATCTCATTGACCCGCAACAGGTCAACTCCAACTACCGGATGGAACAGGGGTTCACGTTCGAATTGAACCTGTCCGGGGTATCCGATGAGTTGCGCGACGACTTCGCCGGCACGAAAAAAGCACAGTCGTGAGAGACAAGCGCACCACCCTCGACGAAGCTGTCGCCGCGGTCGAGAGCGGAATGACGATCGGCATCGGCGGCTGGGGTTCCCGGCGCAAGCCGATGGCCTTCGTCCGCGCCCTGCTGCGCACCGGGGTCACCGATTTGACCGTCGTCACCTACGGCGGGCCCGACGTCGGCCTGCTGTGCTCGGCGGGAAAGGTCGCCAAGGCCTACTACGGATTCGTCTCGCTCGACTCACCGCCCTTCTACGACCCGTGGTTCTCCCGGGCCCGGACGACGGGCGCCATCGTCGCGCGCGAGATGGATGAGGGAATGCTGCGCTGCGGACTGCAGGCTGCGGCACAACGGCTTCCGTTCCTGCCTACCCGGGCCGGACTTGGCAGTTCGGTCCCCGACTTCTGGGAGGGCGAACTCGCAACGGTCCGCTCGCCGTATAAGACCGGTGACAGCCATGAGGAATTGATCGCGATGCCCGCCCTGCGCCTGGACGCCGCCTTCGTCCACCTCAATCTCGGCGACCGGTACGGGAACGCCGCGTACACCGGCATCGACCCCTATTTCGACGACCTTTTCCTGATGGCCGCGGACCGCAGGTTCCTCTCGGTGGAGCGGATAGTGCCGACCGGAGAACTCGTCTCCGCGGTTCCGCCCCAGGCGCTCCTGGTCAACCGGATGATGGTCGACGCAGTGGTGGAGGCCCCGGGCGGAGCGCATTTCACGACCGCCGCACCCGACTACGACCGCGACGAGAAGTTCCAGCGCCACTACGCCCAGGCCGCCGCGGACGAAGCCACCTGGGCCGAGTTCGTCGCCACCTACCTGTCGGGCAGCGAAGCCGACTATCAGGCCGCGGTCCGTCGCTTCGGAGAAGCGTCATGATCCACCGCTTCGGGGAGCCGTCATGATTCAAGTCAGCCGCGCCGACGTCTGTGCCGTCGCCTGTGCAGAATTGTTCCGCGACGCAGGTGAAATCATGGTCAGCCCGATGACCACCATGGTGTCGATCGGCGCCAGATTGGCACGGCTGACCTTCGCCCCGGACATCCTGCTCACCGATGGCGAAGCGCGACTGCTCGCCGATACGCCGCCGATCGGCGGATCCGGTGCGATCGAGGGGTGGATGCCGTTCGGGCGGGTCTTTGAGACCTTGGCCTGGGGGCGCCGCCATGTGGTGATGGGTGCCAACCAGATCGACCGGCACGGCAACCAGAACCTGTCCGCATTCGGCCCACTGCAGCACCCCACCCGGCAGATGTTCGGGGTGCGCGGCGCCCCGGGCAACACCATCAACCACAGGACCAGCTACTGGGTGGGCAACCATTCCGCCCGGGTGTTCTGCGACACCGTGGATGTGGTCTCCGGAATCGGTTGGGACGAAGTCGATCCTGCCAATGCCGCCTACCGGTTCGTCGACGTCCACCGCGTGGTGACCAACCTCGGCGTCTTCGACTTCGGCGGGCCCGGCCACACGATGCGGGCGGTATCCCTGCACCCGGGTATCGAACCCGACGAGGTTCGGTCCAACACCTCCTTCGAGGTACACGGCCTCGACGACGCGGGGCCCACCCGGCTTCCGACCGGCGACGAGCTCGAGCTGATCCGCACGATCGATCCGAAGGGACTGCGGGACAGGGAAATCAAGCTATGACTGGCCACGCATCGCGGATACGCACCCCGCTCACGAAGCTGGTCGGTATCGAGCACCCCGTGGTACAGACCGGCATGGGCTGGGTCGCCGGGGCGCGACTGGTTTCGGCCATGGCTAACGCCGGCGGTCTGGGCATCCTCGCCTCGGCAACGATGACGATCGACGAGCTCGCCGCCGCGATCGCCAAGGTGAAGTCCGCCACCGATCGTCCGTTCGGAGTGAACCTCCGTGCCGACGCCGCCGACGCGGGCGACCGCGTCGATCTGATGATCCGCGAGGGCGTCAAGGTCGCTTCCTTCGCGCTGGCCCCCAAGGCCGAACTGATCGCACGGCTCAAAGAGGCTGGGGCCGTCGTGATCCCGTCGGTGGGTGCGGCCAAGCACGCCCGCAAGGTCGCCGGCTGGGGTGCCGACGCGGTGATCGTGCAGGGCGGCGAGGGCGGTGGTCACACCGGACCGGTTCCCACCACGCTGCTGTTGCCCTCGGTGCTGGATGCGGTCGCTGGAACCGGCGTCGCCGTCGTCGCCGCCGGCGGGTTCTTTGACGGCCGCGGGCTCGCCGCCGCCCTGTCGTACGGCGCCGCCGGGGTGGCGATGGGAACGCGCTTTCTGCTCACGTCGGACTCGACCGTCCCCGACGCCGTCAAGCAGCGCTATCTGCAGGCCGGACTGGACGGCACCGTCGTCTCGACCCGGGTCGACGGCATGCCGCACCGGGTGCTGCGGACGGGACTCGTGGAGAAGCTGGAAAGCGGTTCGCGGGTAAGAGGTTTCACCGCCGCGCTGCTCAATGCCGCCAGGTTCAAGAAGATGTCGGGGATGACCTGGCCCTCGATGGTGCGTGACGGCCTGGCGATGCGACACGGCAAGGAGCTGACCTGGTCGCAGGTGGTGATGGCGGCCAACACCCCGATGCTGCTCAAGGCCGGGCTGGTTGATGGCAGCACCGACGCGGGTGTGCTGGCCTCCGGTCAGGTCACCGGGATCATCGACGATTTGCCGTCGTGTGCGGAACTGATCGAAGGAATCGTCGCCGAGGCGATCACCCATCTCCAGGCGGCGGCCGCGCTGATCGAATAGCGCGTACCGTCGTTTCATGGGACTTGCACCGGAGAGTTGGCCACCACCGTTCCGCGGACTGATCCGTACGTCGAACAAGTACCTGCTCAACCCATTGATGCTCCGCCTCGCCGGCAAGCCGTACTGGTATGCCTCGGTGGTGGAACACACCGGCCGCCGATCCGGTAAGAGCTTCTCCACACCGGTGGTGGCGGACCGGGTGGGTGATCACGTTCTCATCCCGCTCCCCTACGGCACTCAGGTCGACTGGGTGCGCAACGTGCTCACCTCCGGAGAGGCCACTGTGGTCAGCAAGGGCCACACCTACCGGGTGACATCGCCTGAACTGATCTCGGCCACCCAGGCACTGCCGCTGCTGCCGCGGGACCGGCGCCGAACCTTCGAGCGCGTCAGCATCGGCCACTTCCTGCAGGCGAAGATCGCCTAGGTTTTGTCGCAGCGCTAGGCCGAGGTCCCTAAAGCCGTTCGATGATGGTCACATTGGCGGTGCCGCCGCCTTCGCACATGGTCTGCAGGCCGTAGCGGCCGCCGGTGCGTTCGAGTTCGTTCAGCATGGTGGCGAAAAGCTTTGCCCCGCTGGCCCCGAGCGGATGCCCGAGAGCGATGGCGCCGCCGTTCGGGTTGACCTTGGCCGGATCGGCGCCGATGTCCTTGATCCAGGCAAGCACGACGGGTGCGAACGCCTCGTTGATCTCGACCACGTCGATATCGTCGATGGACAGTCCGGTCTTGGCGAGAGCGTAGCGGGTGGCCGGGATTGGGCCGGTCAGCATCAGCACCGGATCGGCACCGCGGCAACTGAAATGGTGGATGCGGGCCCGCGGTGTCAGTCCGTGATCCTTGAGGGCTCTCTCCGAGGCGAGGAGGACTGCACTCGCGCCATCGGAAATCTGGCTGGCCACCGCGGCCGTCATCCGCCCTCCCGGACTCAGCGTCGGCAGAGTCGCCATCTTCTCCAGGGTTGTCTCCCTGGGTGTTTCGTCCACCTCGAAGCCATCCACCGGCACGATCTCGTTGGCGAAGCGGCCGCCCCGGATCGCGGCGAAGGCGCGATCGTGGCTCGCCAGGGCCCAGCGCTCCATGTCCTCGCGGGAGATGTCCCACTGCTCGGCGATCATCTCCGCACCGCGGAACTGGGAGATCTCCTGATCGCCATACCGCTTGGCCCACATGACGGACTCCGCGGTGGGGGTGCTGAACCCGAACTCCTTGCCGACGATCATCGCCGACGAGATCGGGATCTGGCTCATGTTCTGCATGCCGCCGGCCAGAATCAGATCCGCGGTACCCGCCATGATCGCCTGGGCGCCAAAGGAAATCGCCTGCTGGCTGGATCCGCACTGCCGGTCGACCGTGACCCCGGGGACGTCTTCGGGATAGCCGGCCGCCAGCCAGGTCAGCCTCCCGATATTGCCGGCCTGCCCTCCGATCGCGTCGACGCAGCCGACGATGGCGTCGTCGATCGCGGCCGGGTCCACCCCGGTGCGGTCGACGATCCCCTGGAAGGCCCGCACGCCGAGGTCGATCGGGTGAATGCCGGCCAGGGATCCGTTGCGCTTGCCGACGGCCGTCCGCACGGCGTCGATCACGTAGGCGTCTGCCATCACAGTCTCCTGTCTTTCGAGATGCCGGTGTCTTTCGAAATGCCGGTGTCTTTCGAAATGCCGCTCTCAGTCGAGATACCGCCCAGAACGATGGACAGGTATTGCCGGCCGACCTGTTCGGCCGTCAACGCCCCACCGGGCTGATACCAGCGCACCGACACCCAGGTGGTGTCGCGGATGAACCGGTAGACCAGGTCGACGTCGATGTCGCTCCGGAAGCAGCCTTTCGCGATTCCCTCGGTCAGAACGTCGACCCACATCGTCCGCTGGCGGACGTTGAGTTCGTCGATATAGGAGAACCGTAGTTGATCCGATAGGTGCTTGGCCTCGTCCTGGTAGATGACGACCTCGGCGTGGTGGTCCTCGATGGCGTCGAACGACGCCATGAACAGACCCTCCAGTCGTGCAAGGGGGTCGGTCTCGGTGTCGATGATGTGCTGATAGCGCGCGAACAACCAGTCGAGGAATCCGCGAAGTACTTCGTCGACCATCTCCTCTTTCGACGAGAAGTGGTGATACAGACTTCCAGAGAGAATCCCCGCGGCGTCGGCGATGTCGCGGACCGTCGTCGCCCGCAGCCCCCGCGCGGCGAACATCGTCGCCGCCAGGCCGAGTAGTTCGTCCCGGCGGGTGGCCGGCTGCCCTGTGGTCACGGATGCTGACTCGACACCGAGATCACTTCTCCGGTGAGGTAACTGGAATAGTCACTGGCCAGGAAAGCGATGGTGGCCGCAACCTCCCAGGGTTCGGCCGCGCGCCCGAAGGCCTCCCGCTCGGAGAGCCGGTCGAGTAGTTCCGACGAACTGGTCTTCTCCAGGAATCGGTGCCGGGCGATGCTGGGCGAGACCGCGTTGATCCGCACCCCGTAGTCCACGGCTTCGATTGCGCTGCAACGGGTCAGCGCCATCACGCCGGCCTTGGCGGCGGCGTAGTGCGACTGCGAGTGCTGGGCGCGCCAGCCCAGGACACTGGCGTTGTTGACGATCGCCCCGCCGTGCCCGGCGTCGCGGAAGTAGGCGAGCGCCGCCCGGCTGGCGCGCATCACCGACGTCAGGGTGACGTTGAGGACGCGGTCCCATTCCTCGTCGGTCATATCGATCACCGGCGTCTGCCCGCCGAGGCCCGCATTGTTGACCAGCACGTCCATCCTCCCCATCCGGGCGGTGGTCGAGTCGATCATCGCGTCGACCTGGGCGGTCGAGGTGACGTCGCAGACGACGCTCTCGACGCGGCCGAGACCCAACGCCACCAGCTGTTCTCGCGTCTCGAGAAGTCTGCGTTCATGGTGATCGGAGACCATCACGTCGGCGCCCTCGAGCAGAGCGCGGCGCGCGGTCGCCGAACCGATGCCGGTGCCGGCGGCGGCCGTCACGACGACGACTTTGCCCTCCAGCAGCCCATGGCCCGGGGTCTCCGGTGGTGGAACAGTCAGCGTCATGACCCTCTGGCCTCCCGCGGCAGGCCGAGCACACGCTCGGCGATGATGTTGCGCTGGATTTCGTTGGAGCCGCCGTAGATGGTGTCGGCCCGGGAGAACAGGAACAGCCGTTGCCATTCGTCGAACTCGTTGTCGGCCAGCACAAGCCCCGACTTGCCCCTGATCTGCATGGCGAGTTCGCCGAGGTCGCGATGCCAGTTTGCCCACAACAGCTTCGAGACGCTGTCCTGGCCTCCGCCCATGTCGCCGGCCCAGCGGCTACCGCGTAACTCATCGTCCATCGTCGCCATCGCGAACGATCGCATCGCCCGCAGGTCCGCCCAGGCACGCGTGAGCCGCTCGCGGATCAACGGGTCGTCGGCGGCCCCGGTCTTCTTGGCCAGGTACACGAGCGCGGAAAGCTCACGGGCGTAACGGATCTGCTGGCCCAGCGTGGACACGCCGCGCTCGAACTGCAGCGTTCCCATCGCCACCCGCCAGCCGTCGCCGGGCTCGCCGACCACCAGGTCTGCGTCGGTGACCGCGTCGGTGAAGAAGACCTCGTTGAACTCCGAGTCGCCGGTCAGCTGAACGATCGGCCGGATCTCCACCCCCGGCTGATCAAGCGGGACAAGCAGATACGACAGCCCGGCATGACGCTGGGTTCCTTTTTCCGAGCGGGCCAGCACGAAACACCACTGCGCCCAGTGCGCCAGCGACGTCCACACCTTCTGGCCGTTGATGAGCCAGCGCCCGTCATCCAGGACGGCAGTGGTCGACACGTTGGCGAGGTCGCTGCCCGCACCCGGTTCGGAGTAGCCCTGGCACCACAGTTGGGTCACATCGCGGATCGCGGGCAGGAAGCGCTGCTGCTGCTCCGGCGTGCCGAAGGCGATCAGGGTGGGCCCGACGAGTTCCTCGCCGAGGTGATTGACCTTGTCCGGAGCGTCGGCGCGGGCGTATTCCTCGTAGAAGGCCACCCGGTGGGCCACTGACAGACCTCGGCCGCCGTGCTCAACCGGCCACCCCAGGCAGGTTAATCCGGCGGCGGCCAGATGCCGGTTCCAGGCCAGCCGCTCCTCGAAGGCCTCATGCTCGCGGCCGGGGCCGCCGAGGCCCTTCAGCGCGGCGTACTCGCCGACCAGGTTGTCGGCCAGCCAGTCGCGGACCTCGGCCCGGAACTCCTCGACGCGCACCCCTGTAGGCTAACCTACCAAGCACTTGCTTTGTTGAGCCTGCACCCGGAGGGCGATCCGATGGCCGCGGTCACGCACCCGATGACCACTCCGGCGGCGCTCGACCGGATGGCGCGGGAGCTCCCCGACCACCCCGCCGTCATCACCCCAGATCGGTCCTTCACCTTTTCCGAACTCCGCGAAGAGGTCCGCCACGCCGCCGCGGCCATCGCCGGCCACGGGGTGCGTCCCGGCGATCGGGTGGCGATCTGGTCGCCGAACACCTGGCACTGGGTGGTGGCCTGCCTCGCCCTGCACTACGCGGGCGCCGTTCTCGTGCCGATCAACACCCGCTACACCGCCCGCGAAGCCGCCGACATCCTGGCTCGCACCCATGCGCCACTGCTGATCGCGATGGGGAGGTTCCTCGACACCGATCGCGTCGCCGATCTGGACCGCGACGGACTGCCGGACCTGCGATACATCGTGCGCATCCCTATCGAGGCGCCCGACGGCACGTGGGACGAGTTCATGGCCGGCCCGCAGGTACCGCTCTCCGAGGTCGACGCCCGCGCCGCGGCAGTGGACCCCGACGATGTCGCCGACATCCTCTTCACTTCCGGGACCACCGGGCGCAGCAAGGGGGTCATGTCCGCCCATCGCCAGTCGCTGTCCGGACCGGCAGCGTGGGCGGAGTGCGGCCGGGTCACCAATGCCGACCGCTACCTCTGCATCAACCCGTTCTTCCACAGCTTCGGCTACAAGGCCGGCATCCTCGCCTGCCTGCAGACCGGCGCAACCCTGTTTCCCATGCTGACCTTCGACCCCGAGCACGCCATGCAGACCGTGCAGGAAGAGCGCATCACCGTCCTTCCCGGTCCGCCGACGATCTATCAGATGCTGCTGGACCACCCGTCCCGCACAGAGTTCGACCTCAGTTCGCTGCGCTTCGCCGTCACCGGGGCGGCCTCGATCCCGGTCGTCCTGATCGAACGGATGCAAACCGAATTGGACTTCGGCCTGGTGTTGACGGCCTACGGCCTGACCGAGGCGAGCGGCTTCGGCACCATGTGCCGGCCAGAGGACGATCCGGTCACCATCGCGAGCACGTGCGGACGTCCGATCGCCGGCTTCGAGTTGAGCATCGGAACTGCGGACGACACCGGCGCAGGCGAGGTGCTGCTGCGCGGACCCAACGTGATGCTCGGCTATCTCGACGATCCCGAAGCCACCTCGGCGGCAATAGATTCCGACGGCTGGCTGCACACCGGCGATATCGGCACCCTCGACGCCGCGGGCAACCTGCGCATCACCGACCGGCTCAAGGACATGTACATCTGCGGCGGTTTCAACGTCTATCCCGCCGAGGTGGAACAGGCGCTCGCACGCCTGGACGGGATGGCCGAGGTCGCCGTGATCGGGGTCCCCGATGAGAGACTCGGCGAGGTGGGCCGGGCGTTCGTCGTCCGCCGGCCCGGCTCCGCGATCGACGAAGCCGCAGTCATCGACTACGCACGAACACATCTGGCCAACTTCAAAGCGCCGCGATCGGTCCGATTCGTCGAGGAGTTGCCCCGCAACGCCGGCGGTAAGGTGGTCAAGCCGACCCTGCGGGAGATGCCCTGATGGACCTGGATTACGACGACGCCACCTGCGCCCTGCGCGACGAGGTTAGGACCTTCCTGGCCGAGAACAGGTCCCTGTTCCCCACCAAGTCCTATGACACCGCAGAAGGCTTCGAGCAGCACCGGCAGTGGGACCGCACCTTGTTCGATGCTCGCCTGTCGGTGATCACCTGGCCGGAACGCTACGGCGGCCGGGACGCCACACTGCTGCAGTGGGTGGTCTTCGAGGAAGAGTACTTCCGCGCCGGCGCTCCCGGTCGCGCGAGCGCGAACGGCACCTCCATGCTCGCGCCGACGTTGTTCTCACACGGCACCCAGGAGCAGCTGGAGCGCATCCTCCCGAAGATGGCCAGCGGAGAAGAGATCTGGGCGCAGGCCTGGTCCGAACCTGAGTCCGGAAGCGACCTGGCATCGTTGCGCTCCACCGCCGCCCGTACCGATGGCGGCTGGCTGCTCAACGGACAGAAGATCTGGAGCAGCCGCGCGGTGTTCGGGGAACGGGGTTTCGGGTTGTTCCGCTCGGACCCGTCCGCCGAGCGGCACCGCGGACTGACCTACCTGATGTTCGACCTGCACGCCGAGGGGGTGACGGTACGACCGATCGAACAGCTCGGCGGGGCAACGGGTTTCGGTGAGATCTTCCTCGATGACGTGTTCGTCCCCGACGAGGACGTCATCGGTGAGGTGCACCAGGGCTGGCGCGCGGCGATGAGCACCGCGAGCAACGAGCGCGGCATGTCGCTGCGCAGTCCGGCGCGGTTCGTCGCGCCGGCCCGGCGCCTGGTGGCGGCGTGGCGCAAGAACGGCAGCGACCCCGCACTCGCCGACCGGGTCGCCGACGCCTGGATAAAAGCCCAGGCCTACCGGCTGCACACCTTCGGGACGGTCACCCGGCTCACGCAGGGTGGTGAACTCGGCGTCGAGTCGTCGGTGACCAAGGTGTTCTGGTCGGACCTCGACGTCGCGCTCCACCAGACCGCGCTGGACGTTCAGGGTTCCGGCGGCGAACTCGGCGGCCCGTGGGCCGACGGCCTGCTCTTCGCCCTCGGTGGTCCGATCTACGCGGGCACCAACCAGATTCAGCGCAACATCATCGCCGAGCGGTTGCTGGGTCTGCCGCGAGAGGCCACGTCGTGAAGTTCGCACTCGACGCCGAGCAGCGCGACTTCGCTGCCAGTATCGACGCCGCACTGGGCGCAGCCGATGTGCCGTCGGCCAACCGGGCATGGGCTCACGGCGATACCAGCAAGGGCCTGGCGATCTGGGCCAGGCTCGCCGAACTGGGTGTCACCGCCCTCGCCGTATCCGAGGACCTCGACGGCCTGGGTGCGCACCCGGTCGACCTGATGGTGGCCTGCGAGCGATTGGGCCGCTGGTGCGTCCCGGGTCCGGTCGCCGAATCCCTTGCCGCGGCGCCGGTTCTGCTGGGCGACGACGACCGCGCCGCGGCGTTGGCATCCGGGGATTTGATCGCCACTGTGGCACTGCCGCCGACGGTGCCGCGAGCCGTGGACGCCGACACCGCCGGCCTGGTGCTGCTCGCTGCCGACGGTGCCGTCAGCGACGCCGTTGCCGGCCCACGCCATGAATCCATCGACCCCGTCCGCCGGCTCTTCGACGTCACGCCGACCGGCCCGGAACGGCCGGCCGAGGTGAACCGCGCCTACGACTTCGGCGCACTGGCCACCGCCGCGCAACTGGTGGGAGCCGGGCAGACGATGCTCGACATGAGCGTGGACTACGCCAAACAGCGAAGCCAGTTCGGCCGCCTGATCGGTGGCTACCAAGCCATCAAACACGCATTGGCTGACGTGCACATCGCCCTGGAACTGGCCCGCCCGTTGATCTATGGCGCGGCACTTTCGCTGGCCGACCGCTCCCCGGATGCCGCCCGCGACGTCAGTGCGGCGAAAGGCGCCGCGGCGGATGCCGCCCTGCTCTCGGCCCGGACGTCGTTGCAGACCCACGGCGCCATCGGCTACACCGCAGAACACGATCTGTCGCTGTGGCTGCTGAGAGTGCAGGCACTGCACTCGGCATGGGGCACCCCCGGCCACCACCGGCGCCGGGTCCTGGAGGCCATATGAGCGAGGAACGAGACCTGTTGCGCCGCACCGTGGCGACGCTGGTGGCCAAGCACGCACCACCTGAGGCCGTCCGACGGGCGATGGAATCGTCGCTTGGCTACGACGCGAGACTCTGGGCACTGCTCTGCGAGCAGGTCGGCGTAGCCGCACTGCTCGTGCCCGAGGACGCCGGCGGCGCGGGAGGCGAACTGGCCGACTCCGCCGCGGTTCTCGAAGAGCTCGGCAAGGCACTCGTACCGACCCCCTTGCTGGGTACCACGCTGGCCGAGTTGGCCTTGCTGCATGCCGACGACGTCGACTCCGGCACCCTTGGGGCCCTGGCCGCCGGGGAGTCGATCGGGGCAGTGGCTTTCGATGCCGACTATGTGCTCAACGGGGACCAGGCCGACGTCGTCCTGTCCGTCGAGGACGGCCGCATCCTGCGGTGGACCGGTTTCGTGTCCGAACCTCTCGCACCGTTGGACCCGACGCGTCGCCTCGCCCGACTCCACGGGGGTACGAAAGTCGCCATCGGCGCGGACCCGGGGCTTGCGGACACCGCCGCAATACTGTTGTCCGCCGAGCAGATCGGTGCCGCGGCACGCTGTCTCGATCTCACCGTGGACTACACCAAACAGCGCGTTCAGTTCGGCCGGCCGATCGGCAGCTTCCAGGCTCTCAAACACCGGATGGCCGATCTCTACGTGGCGGTGCAGTCGGCGCGGGCGGTGGTGGCCGAGGCCGTCGCGCAGCCGGGGCCGACCACGGCCGCGCTCGCATCCCTCGCGGCCGGTGAAACGTTCTGCCGCGTCGCCGGGGAGGCGATCCAATTGCACGGCGGCATAGCGATCACCTGGGAACACGACATGCACCTGTACTTCAAGCGGGCCTACAGCAGTGCGCAACTGTTCGGATCCCCCGCCGAAGCCGTCCGCCGGCTCGAATCCGAAGTGCTGTAGCGAGTACCGTGTCAATGCTGAATTCCTCAGCAGTACAAGTTCTCTCGGATCAGCCCGTGGACTGGCGCTACAAGGGACTTCCCGCGAACTGGACGCAACGGACTCCGGCACAGATCTGCCGGGAACGTCCCGAGTTGTTCGACGCAGGACCAATGGGTCCGGTCTGCGTACTCGATGCCGATGCGCTGCAGCACAACCTCCGGGTGATGGCGGCGTGGTGCACCGATCACGGTGTGGAGCTGGCGCCGCACGGCAAGACCCACATGGCTCCCCAACTGCTCGCCAAACAATTCGAGGCCGGTGCCGCGGCGGTGACCGCCGCGACGGTGAGCCAGGTGCGAATCTTTCGCGCCTTCGGTGCGCGCGAAGTGATTCTGGCCAACGAACTCGTGGATTCCGCCGGACTGTCCTGGGTGGCGGCGGAACAGGACGCTGATCCCGGGTTTCGGTTGACCTGCTGGGTGGATTCGGTGCGAGGCGTCACGCTCATGACGGACGCACTGGCCGCCGCCGGAGCGGACCGCCCCCTTGAGGTCTGCGTCGAGGTCGGCGCCACGGGCGGTCGGACGGGATGCCGGGACTCGGCCACCGTCGACGAGGTGGTGTCGGCGGTGCGATCCAGTCCACGTCTGAGACTGGTCGGCGTCGCCGGATACGAGGCCGCTCTCGGCCACGACGTCTCCGCGCGAGGAGTCGCCATTGTCCGCGAATACCTCACCACCGTGAGGGACACCGCACGTCGGGTCCTCGGGCAGTGCGAGACCGACGAACCGATCGTCACCGCCGGCGGGAGCACGCATTTCGATGCGGTCGCCGACATACTGGTCGGCGCCTGGCGCACGATCCTGCGCAGTGGGTGCTACCTCACCAGCGACGACGGGCTGTACCGGAGGACGTCACCCCTGACCCGGCCGGGATCCGCCCCCGGCGGATTCCGCGCCGCCATGACCGTCTGGGCGCAGGTCTGCTCCCGACCGGAACGAGGTTTGGCCTTGTTGACGATGGGACGCCGGGATGTGTCGTTCGATCAGGATCTTCCTGTGCCGCAGCGACTCCGGCGTGCCGACGGCGGCTGGTCAGACGAGGGACTGCACGGCAGCGGGGTCGTCAATCTCAATGACCAGCACGCCTTCCTCCAGTTGTCCGCCGCCGCCGAGGACGCCGTCGACGTCGGGACGTGGATCGAGTTCGGGATCTCCCACCCGTGCACCGTCTTCGACAAGTGGCCGATGATTCCGATGCTCGACGAGGACGGTCGTGTTGTGGAGTTGATCCGGACGTTCTTCTGACCGCCGGCCCACCATTAGCCTGTAGAGCATGAACCGCACAGCGGTCAACGACCACGTCGCGGCGCGAGCCGGCATCCCACCCTTCTACGTCATGGACGTCTGGCTGGCCGCCGCCGAGCGCCAGCGCACCCACGGCGACCTGGTGAACCTGTCGGCCGGCCAGCCCAGCGCCGGGGCCCCCGAGCCGGTGCGGGCCGCGGCGGTAGAGGCGTTGCGCGCCAACGCTTTGGGGTACACCGTGGCGCTGGGCCTGCCTGAGCTTCGGGCCGATATCGGCCGGGCCTACGGGGATCGGTACGGAATCGACGTCGGTATCGACGACGTCGTCCTCACCACCGGATCCTCCGGCGGGTTCCTGCTGGCCTTCCTGTCCTGCTTCGATGCGGGCGACCGGGTGGCGATGGCCAGTCCCGGTTACCCCTGCTACCGCAACATCCTGTCGACGCTCGGGTGCGAGGTGGTCGAAATCCCCTGTGGACCGGAGACCCGCTACCAACCGACGGTGGACCTTCTCGAGGCACTGCCACCGGTCAAGGGTGTGATCGTCGCGAGTCCGGCCAACCCAACCGGCACAGTGATCGAACCGGCCGAACTGGCCGCCATCGCACGGTGGTGCGACGCTGAAGGGGTTCGCTTGATCAGCGATGAGGTGTATCACGGCCTGATCTATTCCGGAGCCCCGACGACGTCATGCGCCTGGGAGACGTCCCGCAATGCCGTTGTGGTGAACAGCTTTTCGAAATATTTCGCCATGACGGGCTGGCGCCTGGGCTGGATGCTGGTACCGGAGCCATTACGGCGGGCGGTGGACTGTCTGACCGGCAACTTCACCATCTGCCCGCCCGCACTGTCCCAGCACGCCGCGCTGGCGGCGTTCAGCCCCGCGGCCATCGCCGAGGCAGACGGACACCTGGACCACTACGGGCGAAATCGGGACACCCTGCTGGCCGGCCTGCGGCAACTCGGCATCACCCGACTGGCCCCCGCCGACGGCGCGTTTTACCTCTACGCCGACGTCTCCGATTTCACGTCCGACTCACTGCGTTTCAGCGAAAGACTCTTGGCCGAAACCGGTGTGGCGATCGCGCCTGGCATCGACTTCGACACCGTCGACGGCGGCGCCTCCGTCCGGCTGTCGTTCGCCGGCCCAGCGGCCGACATCGACGAGGCGCTGCGCCGGCTCGGCCCCTGGCTGAACCGCTAGCTAACGGCGCTGGGCGTCCAGCGCGTCGACGTCCGCGAGATCGATCCCCCGGGTCTCGCGGGCGAACGCCAGCGCGACGAGGGTGATGGCGGCCGCCCCAGCCAGATACACCGCGATCGGCACCGACGACTTGTAGCTCTGGAGCAGACGGACGGCGATGATCGGCGCCAGCGATCCGGCGAAGATCGCGGTGACCTGATAGCCCAGGGAGACACCGGAATAGCGCATCCGGGTGGGGAACATCTCTGCCAGCAGTGACGGCTGCGGGGCGAACATCAGGCCGTGGAAAACCAAGCCGAGCGCGATCGCCGCGATGATCAGCTCGTAGCGCCCGGTGTTCATCATCGGGAAGGCGAAGAACCCCCAGGCTCCCGCCCCGAGGGCACCCACCAGATAGACCGGACGACGGCCATAACGGTCGGCGGCCCTGCCCGCCTGCGGGATGACGACGAAGTGCACGGCGTGCGCGATGAGCAACCACCACAGGATCGCCGACGTGTCGGCCTTCACCTGGACCTTGAGATAGGTGATGGAGAACGTCACCACGAGGTAGTACAGGATGTTCTCGACGACGCGAAGACCCATCGCGGTGAAAACCCCACGGGGATAACGCTTCAGCACCTCGACGACGCCGTACGAGCGGCTCTTGAACCGCTCGGCTTCCTGCCGGGCGGCGACGAAGATGGGTGCATCGCTGACCTTGGTGCGGATGTAGTACCCGATCAGCACGACCACCGCCGACAACCAGAAGGCGACCCGCCACCCCCAGGACAGGAATGCGGACTCGGGCAGCGTCGTGGTCAGGGTCAGCAGCACCACGGTGGCCAGCGAATTACCGACCGGGACCGCGGCCTGCGGCCAACTGGCCCAGAACCCCCGACTCGGGCTGGGGCTGTGCTCGGCGACCAGCAGGATGGCGCCGCCCCACTCACCGCCGACGGCGAAACCCTGGATGAACCGCAGCACTACCAGCAACGCCGGCGCCCAGTACCCCACCTGTGCGAAGGTCGGCAGGCACCCCATCAGGAAGGTGGCGGCGCCGACCAGCAGCAGGCTGAACTGAAGCAGTTTCTTCCGGCCATGCTTGTCGCCGAAGTGCCCGAACACCACTCCACCGAGCGGCCGGGCGACGAAGCCGACGGCATAGGTGACGAACGCGGCCAGGATGGCATCGAGGTCACTGGTTCCCTTGGCGAAGAACACCTTGTTGAACACCAGCGTGGCCGCTGTCCCGTAGAGGAAGAACTCGTACCACTCGACCACCGTGCCGGCCATCGATGCGGCCACCACACGACGCAGTCCGGACGTCCGTTCGGCAATAGTCATCAGCGCTCCTTCCGCGCTTAGGGTAGAGGCCATGCCTTTTCTCGCTCACGACAGCGGTCCGGTGTACTACCGGCACTGGGCGGCCACCGACCCGAAGGCCGCGGTGATCTTTCTGCACGGGTTCGGCGAGAACACCGGCCTCTACCACCGGTACGCGTTCGCTCTCAACGCCGCCGGGATCGACCTGTGGGCGGTCGACCAACTCGGCCATGGGCTGTCGCCCGGAAAGCGGGGGAAGTTCGGCACCATCGAGGACAGCTCGGCCCTGGCTGAACGGTTGACCGCGGTGGCCGAGCAAACCAGCCCCGGGGTTCCGCTTGTCGCGCAGGGACATTCCTATGGCGCGGTGGTGACACTGTTCCGGTTGCTAGAGCAACCGTCGAGATACCGTGCCGCGGTGATCTCGGGTGCACCACTGGTCGCCATACCCACTCTCGTCGACGCCAACATGGCGCTCGAACTCAACCCCGCAGCGCTCTCCGCGGATCCGTTCTACCTCGACTGCATCGAGACCGACCCGCTGGCATTCCTCGACGGCGACGCCATCGCCCTTACCCGCGAACTGGACCGGGGCTGGGATCGCTTCGGCGCCGAACTGCCCCGACTGACCGTGCCCACTCTGGCGGTGCACGGAGCGATCGACCCGATAGCGGTGCCCGGCGCGGTGCGCGCCTACGCCGAGCAGATTCCGGCATTGCAGTACCGGGAGTATCCCGGCGGCCGGCACGACATCCTTAACGACACCATGCACCGGGATGTCGCGGACGCGATCGTCGGCTTCATCGACGAACACACAGCAAATCCGACCTAGAGTCGGAGGCCGCCGGCCGGAAAAGTCGCTGTGAAGAAAAGGCGCTATCTGGGTCTGGAAACCGCCCAACCTGGGAACTAGCTGTTAGCGTCGACCTACTCTGCTGTCGATTGCCTTGCTGTTGAGGTTGGCCGAGAAAGGTGCATTCGCAATGGGTTTCACTCCCGTTTACGCCCGTTACGTCGGTCGGGTGGGCGGTCTCGCCGTCGTGCTCGGGGTGGGAATTTCACTCGCGTCCACACCGTTGGTGGCCCTCGCCGAGCCGGGTGCCGACAACTCCCCTTCCACCGACTCCGTCGCGACCGATCGATCGGCGACGCCAGCCGGACCGGCAAGGTCCGCAACACCCGGCCGGCACCAGTCCAACCCGGCCAGGACCGGCAAACGGGACGGCGTTTCCAATCGCGGCCTGGGGAGTTCATCCCGGCGCCCGGCCAAGATCGTCCTCGCGCCTGAGCAAACGGGGGCTGCCGCCTTGTCGGTAGCCCGCGCGGTGCAGGCGCCCAACTCGGCGGCAGGCGGGTCCGCAGCCACTGGTGCTGAGGGCATTTCGGCGACATCGGGATCCTCGGCGCCAACGGTGGCTACCGGGTCCTCGGCTGGATCAGCCATGCCGGGCCATCGCGCGGCGGCCCAAGCCAGGGTGTTCGCCAAGGCCGCGAAGCTACTGGCCTGGCTGGGCGGTGCCGGCGACCCGGTCGGCCCGGGCGCTGGCACGCTGGCATGGACGGCCCTCGCCTTCGCCCGCCGCGAGTTGCATGCGTCCCCCGCGGCATCGACGGGCGGGGCGGTCACGACCGGTGAACCGGCGAAGGCCGTCGGAGCCGGGGGCTTCCTCCGCAGCCTGTTCGGCAACGGCACCGCCGAACACCCCGATGCCGGCCTCCTGATCGGCAACGGCTACAGCTACGACGCCACCAGTTGCGCCGGACAGACCATCTGCAACGGCGGTAAGGCCGGATTGCTCGGCAACGGCGGTGACGGCTACAACGGCGGAAACGGCGGCGCGGCAGGCTGGTTCGGCAAAGGCGGCGACGGCGGTGACGGGCTGCCCGGACAGGACGGGGGCGACGGCGGGGCCGGCGGCCTGTTCGTCGGCAACGGCGGCCGGGGCGGCGACGGCGGCACCAACCACTCCATCGCCGGGATCGGCGGCGACGGCGGGAACGGCGGCAGCGTCGGCACGCTGTCCGTCCTCGGCGGCGGCGGCCGGGGCGGAAACGGCGGCGGTGGTGGCGACGGCAACCCCAGCACCACGCCATTCGCACCGAGTACCGCCCAACTGCCTTACACCGTCCCCACCCAATGGTCGGGCGCCACCACCGAGCCGCTGTTCACCGTCGGCGAGACGACGACACTCACCAGCGACCAGACCCCGGACGGCTACCGGCTCACTGGCCTTCCCGACGGCATGGGCTCCTACACCGATCAGCAGGGCCTGCTGCACGTCTTCATGAACCATGAGTTCGGCGACGGCTTCGAGAACATCAAAGAGACGATCCCGGTGCCGAGTGCGGACCCGGCCGTGGTCAAGGGCGCCTACGTCAGCGAGATCATCCTCGATCCGCAAAGCGGACAGGTGATCTCGGCCGACCAGGCGTTCAGCCAGGCCAAGATCTGGAACCCGCTGACCCAGACGTTCGACGACAAGACCGCACAGTGGCAGGACCCGAACACCGACACCTGGAAGTTCGCGAAATTCTGCTCCGCCTTCCTCGGCGGGCCGGAGGTCGGTCTGCTGGACCGGATCTTCTTCACCGGCGAGGAGGACGGCATCAACTCCAGTGGAAAAGTCGACCCGACCTTCGATGCCCTCGGCGGCGAACGGGTGGCCATCGCCGATGGCATCGCCTATGCGCTGCCGGAGATGGGTCATTTCCAGCAGGAGAACGCGATCGTCTTCCCGACGCCCGACAACAGCAGGACCTACGTGCTGATCCCGGAGGACCGGGCAGCCGGGGACAGCCAGTTGTTCATGTACGTCGGCACCAAGAACCCCGACGACCCCAACCCGATCATCCGCAACGGACTTGTCGGCGGTGACCTCTACGTCTACCGCGCGAAAGACCCTGCGGTGAACGATGAATCGGAGTTCGGTCCGGGCGACGGAACCCTGCCAGGCGAATGGGTGGTGATCCCCAAGGAATACGCCCTCGGCGGCGAGCAGGCTCTGCAGGACTACGTCACCTCCCAGGCGGTCAACGCCTTCAACTTCGCGCGCGTCGAGGACGGCGTCACCAGCACCACCGAGGCGGGCGTCTTCTACTTCAGTGTCACCGGATCCAAGGACAGCCCCTCCAACCAGTACGGCCGGTTCTACCAGATGACGTTCGACAATCCGCTCAATCCCCTTGACGGCGCCGGGATTACGGTAAAGCTCGCACCAACGAGCCTCACCGACGGCCCGATCAACCCGGACAACGTGGACATGAACCGGCAGGGCCAGATCATGATCCAGGAGAACATCAACCGGGAATGGCGCGGGAAGGGTCCCTTCAACTGGTCGCCGGAGAACCCCACCGGCGGTGAGGGACGCATCTGGCAGTACGACCCCGCTACCGGTGCGCTGGCGATCGTGGCGCAGGTGAGCCAACTGCCCTCCCAGCCGGTCTGGTACACCCGCACCGAAAACGGGCAGTTCGTCAACCCCGCCGTCGCCGGCACCTGGGAGACCAGCGGCATCATCGACGTCTCCGCGATCTACGGACAGGGCGCCTGGCTGTTCGACGTCCAGGCCAACACGCTGGACAACAACGAGGTCTACCAACTGATCACCGGGCAGCCCGGTGATGCGCCGGACGACTTCCAGGTTTACGACGGCGGCCAACTGCTGCTGCTGCGCACCGCAAGCCCCCTCAACGGAGGGAACGCCGGCAACGGCGGCAACGGCGGCAACGGCAGCTGGATTCTCGGCGGCGGTGGCGGCGACGGCGGCGCAGGCGGCACCGGCGGCAGCGCGGCCGTCGACGGTGTCTCCGGAGGTGTCGTGGGACTCGGCGGCAAGGGCGGCCAGGGCGGCTCCGGGGGATTGCTGGCCATCATCCCGAACCCGGGCACGCCGGGTGCCGACGGCGCAAAGGGCGGCGGCGGCCCAGACGGCGGCGGTGGCGGCGGCGCCGGATCGCGGACGTTCGCCCCCTATATCGACATGGGCTCGCTGGAACAACGCAAACAGACCTGGTACATGAACGACAGTGTCGCCCCGAAGACAGAGGGAAACCCGAGCCTGGTCTCGACCATGACCAAGACCGGGATCGAAGCCGCGACACTGGCGTTCGTCAACCAGCAGGGCCGCGGCGGCGACTTCGTATGGGGCAGTTCCCAAAACGCGCAGGCCAACATCGCGTTCGACTCCCCCGAGGGGATTGCGGCCAACGCCGATGTCAAGGCGGCGCTGGCCAACGGTTTGAAGACCATCGTCTCCTTCGGCGGCATCACCGCGTGCGACAACCAGGTGGAGATCGGCCAGCTCAACGGCGAGGCCGATCGCCGGGTAAGCGCCCCGGTCGACGGCGAAGGCCGCAAATCGATCACTCTCACCCTGGACAAGCCGATCAATCTGGCCGGTATGGAGCCGGGCAGCATCAGCGGGCAGATCAGGATGAACGAAGCGGTGACCGACATCTACAGCGTCAACACGACCGGAGAGTTCACCTTCACCCCCCTGACGACGTGGGCTCCCACAGCCAAGAGTGGATCCATCGCCCCGGACGGGAGCACGATCACCTTCGAGTTCGACACCCCGGTGACGGCGAACTACGGCAAGGTCGACACGAACGTGAGCTATGGCCTGGAGGCCGGATACCTGCGGATGAAGCAGGCCTACTCCGAGGCCATCCAATACTTCTACGACATGGGCATCCGTCACTTCGATCTCGACATCGAGGGCACCGCCCTCGCTCAAACGGGCATCAACGACCAGCGCCACCGCGTCTTCAAGGCGTTCCAGGACGAGAACACCTTTCCCGGGATGGAACTCTCTTACGTGCTGCCCATCGGCCCCAACACCGGCTGGGCGCCGGGGACCGCCCCGGGCCGGCTCATCCAGTCCGCAGGCCAGATCGGCCTGAAAGTCAGCACATGGAACATGATGGCGTTCGACTACGGGCCCCAGTCCTACACATACATGCTGGACAACAACAAGAACATGGTCGACATCCTGATCGAGGAGGCCGATACCGGCAGCGCGGCAGATCCCAACTTCAAGATCAAAGGCGCCGTCGACTATCTGGTCCAGTACGGCCTGGCGACCGACCGCACCGACGCGTTCAGCAAACTGGGCGTCACGCTGATGGTCGGGCAGGACGACACCCTGTACATCAACGACCCCCCTCGCTACCCGGTACCCCCCGGATATACCGCCGGAGACGCCGCCGTCGTCGAGGCGATCACCCCCGATCAGGTGGGGGGCTCGGGTCCGGAAACCTCCGTCATGGAGTGGGCTCAGAAAAACGGCGTCGGACTGCTGTCGTTCTGGTCGCTCGGCCGGGACCGACCCAGCTTCAACACCACCAAATACAACGACACACTCTCGGTGACCTACCAGACGGGATCGCCGGCCGTCGGCAGCCTCGACAGCCAAAAGGCCCCGGGCGGCGGAGCCACGACGGTCAATATTCCGTTCACAGCGACCGCGCGGCCTCTGGTGCAGGGCACGCTGTACGACGGGGCCGACAACTGGCTCGGGTCGTTCAGAATCCAGACGGACAACACCCTGGACTTCTATTCCAAGCCTGAGCGGCCCGTCCTTCCCACCGGCGGCACCGTCGATCCCGCCACCGGAGTACTGCAGGCGAACTTCAACGGCCCCGTCGTGGGCACCGTCTGGGCCAGGATCAACATGAAGCCCGAAATCCTTCCCAACGGGCAGTATCAGCTCGACGACCTGGTCTACACCACGATCCTCGACCCGTTCGACGACTGAGGAGGGTTACGGTCGCAGCTAGAGCCAGGTGTCGGGCGTGGTGGTGGTGAGGAAGGCCTCGAGGTCGTCGCGCCACTGCGCCGGGGTGTTCTTGTCCGGTTCGATGCCGGTGTACTCGCCGCGGTAGAACAGTAGTGGCCGGGGCTTTACGGCGGGTACCTCCGACAGCGACTGCACGGCGCCGAACACCACGAAGTGGTCGCCGCCGTCGTGCACGGAGTGCACCGTGCAGTCGATGTGGGCCAGGCAACCGTCGATTACCGGCGATCCCAATTCGGATGAGTGCCAGTCGATTCCGGCGAACTTGTCGGGCTCCCTGGAGCCGAATCGGGCACAGACGTCGCGTTGTTTTTCAGTCAGTACGTTGACACAAAATCGCCCACTGGCCTCGATCGCCTGCCACGACCGCGACACCTTGGTGGGGCAGAACAGCACCAGGGGCGGTTCGAGCGATAACGCAGCGAAGGACTGGCAGGCGAATCCGTTGGGCACCCCGTCGTGCATCGTGGTGATGATGGTGATCCCGGTGCAGAACTGGCCGAGCACGTGACGGAACGCCCTGGGATCGATCAAGGGCTCGATCCCGCTATTTTCCGCCATACGAGCCGATGCTGAAGTCGTGGCCCCAGAGGCTGACCGCGGTGCTCTCCCGGGCGATCCAGTCGGTGTCGTCGACATGCAGCCCCTCGCAACCGAATTCGACATCGAAGCCGCCGGGGGTCTTCATGTAGAACGACAGCATCTTGTCGTTGACGTGCCGGCCCAGCGTGGCCGACATCGGGACCTTGCGCCGAAGTGCGCGATCCAGGCAGAGTCCGACGTCGTCGCTGCTCTCGACCTCGAGCATCAGGTGCACGACACCACTGGGGGTCGGCATCGGCAGGAAGGCCAGGCTGTGGTGGCGCGGGTTGCACCCGAAGAACCGCAACCAGGCCGGCGGGCCGTCGGCGGGCCGACCCACCAGTTGCGGCGGGAGGCGCATCGAGTCGCGCAACCGGAAGCCGAGCACGTCGCGGTAGAAGTGCAGCGCCTCGGCGTCGTCGCGGGTGGACAGCACGACGTGACCGAGACCCTGCTCGGCCGTCACGAACTTGTGGCCGTAGGGGCTGACCACCCGCCGGTGCTCGAGGGCCGCTCCATGGAAGACCTCGAGGCAGTTACCTGACGGGTCGGCGAAGGCGATCATCTCGTCGACGCGACGGTCGGCCAGTTCAGCGGCGGTGGCCTCCGTGAACGGCACACCCTCGGCATCCAAAGCGTCGCGAATCTCTTGCAGCCCTGCGGCATTCGCGCATTCCCAGCCGGCGACGGCCAGCCGGTCCTGCTGCCCGGGGACGATGACGAGCCGGGCCGGGAAGTCGTCCATCCGCAAATACAGGGCGCCGTCGATGGCTCCCTTACCCTCGACCATCCCGAGTATCTTCAGTCCGTACTCCCGCCACGCCGGGACATCGGTGGACTCGATGCGCAGATACCCCAGGGACCGGATCCCGTTCACGCCTCACCCCCGAGGAAATCGATTGTCAGCCTGTTGAACTCGTCGAATTTCTCGACCTGGGCCCAATGCCCGCACTGGCCGAACACGTGCAACTGAACCCGCGGGATCATCTTCAGCGCCACCAGCGCGCCGTCGAGCGGATTGACCCGATCCTCCCGACCCCAGATCAGCAGCACCCGCTGGCGGAGCTTGTAGACCTCGCGCCACATCATGCCGAGCTCGAAATCGGGACCCGCGAAGGACTTTCCCATCGCGCGGGCGGCGGCCAGCGACTCCGGGGAACTGGCGATCGCAAAACGCTCGTCGACGAGTTCGGGGGTGATCAGTTTTTGGTCGAAGACCATGATCCGCAGGAAGCGTTCCATGTTCTCCCGCGTCGGATCGGCGTTGAACCGCGCCAGCAGCTTGACGCCCTCGGTGGGGTCGGGGGCGAACAGGTTGACACTGAGCCCGCCCGGACCCATCAGAACCAGGCGACCGGCCCGGCCGGGGTTGTCCAGCGCGAAGCGGACCGCCGTTCCTCCACCGAGCGAATTCCCAATCAGCGCAGCACGTTCGATCCCCAGGTGGTCGAACAAGGCCAGGACCGCGTTGGCGCTGTAGCGGTTGTACTGCTCGTGTTCGGTGTGCTTGTCGGAGTGGCCGTAACCGGGCTGGTCGACCGCGATGACATGGAAGCGCCGGGCCAGCACGGCGATGTTGCGCCCGAAGTTCGACCAGCTCGACGCTCCCGGGCCTCCGCCGTGCAGCATCACCACGGTGGGTCCGGCGCCGGCTTCGTGATAGTGCAACCGGATGTCGCGATCCCCGGATCGGACATCGGCGTAGCGGGATGTCGACTCGAAGGTGATGTCCTGCTGCGATTCCGCTTCGCGGATGAACGACGTCATCGCCGCCGCTAGACCATTGTGTCGCCGAGCGGCAACCCGAACTGCTCGTTGCCGTAGAGCACGTAGGCGCGTTCGGCGTCGTTGGCGGCGTGCACCCGTCCGGCGTGGGCATCGCGCCAGAATCGTTGCAGGGCTTGGTCGTTGTTCAAGGCGGTGGCGCCCGCGGCCTCGAACAGTCGGTCGATGGAGGCGATGGCGCGCCCGGTGGCCCGGACCTGGTCGCGACGAGCCCGTGCGCGCAACTCCATCGGAATCTCCTGGCCGGTGCAGAGCAACTCGTACTCCTCGGCCAGATTGCCCTTCAGTTGCCGCCAGGCGGCGTCGATGTCGCTGGCCGCCTCGGCGATGCGCACCTTGGCGAACGGGTCATCCTTGGCTTTCTCTCCGGCGAACGCCGCCCGGACCCGCTTGCCCTGGTGCTCGACGTGCGCGGCGTACGCGCCGTATGCCATTCCCACGATCGGGGACGAGATCGTCGTGGGATGCATTGTCCCCCAGGGCATCCGGTACACGGGTGCGATGTTGTTCTTCAGGCCCGCGGCGGAACCGTCGTTCATCGCGCCGTAGGACAGGAAACGATGCCGCGGCACGAAGACGTCCTTGACTATCAGGGTGTTGCTGCCGGTTCCCTTGAGCCCGACGACATGCCAGTCGTCACGAATCTGGTAGTCCCCCAGCGGCATCAGGAAGCTGCCAAAGTCCACCGGGCGGCCGTCCTTGATCACCGGGCCGCCGACGAAGGTCCAGGTGGCGTGGTCGCAGCCCGACGACCACAGCCAGGTTCCGTTGACCAGATAGCCGCCGTCGACGACGACACCGGCGCCCATCGGGGCGTAGGACGACGAGACGCGGACCGTCGGATCGTCGGACCAGACGTCCTCCTGCGCCTGCTGGTCGAACTGCGCGAGATGCCAGTTGTGGACGCCGAGGATGCCGCCGGCCCACCCGGTGGACCCGCAGGCGCTGGCGATGCGCCGGACCGCTTCGAAGAACAGCGTCGGGTCGCACTGCAGGCCGCCCCACTGCTCGGGCTGGAGCAACTTGAAGAAGCCGGCCTCCTCGAGGTCGGCGATGTTGGCGTCCGGAAGCCGGCGCAGATCCTCGGTCTCCTGAGCGCGCTCACGCAGGCGCGGAAGCAGTTCGTCGATGGCTGCCAGGACCGCCTGTGCGTCACGCTGTTGAATGGACGTCACTGCAATGCCTCCCGAGAGTGCGTTACTGGAGCTAAGACTAGAACACGTTACGATTCGTGTCGAGCAGGGCAAACTAATGCCTGATAGGTGATCGTATTACTATTTCTAGAACGTGTTCTAGTTGCGGAAAGGATCGATCTCCCGTGACCGACCAGCCGGCCACCGCCGTCGTGCACCTGGACGGGCAGACCCACACCGTGTCCTGGCCCCGCGACGAGAAGCTGCTCGACGTTCTGCTCGAGCAGGGCATCGAGGCGCCGTACTCCTGCCGGGAGGGGCACTGCGGTGCCTGCGCGACAACGGTGGTCAGCGGCGAGGTGGAGATGGAGATCAACGAGGTCCTCGAGGACGACGACCTCGCCGAAGGGCTGATCCTGGCCTGCCAGTCCCGGCCGGTGTCCGATTCGGTCGAAGTCAGCTACGACTAACCCCATCAGCGCGGCAACCCCAGCAGCCGCTCGCCGGCCATGGTGAGCAGGATCTGTTCGGTCCCGCCGGCGATCGACAGGCACCGCGTGTTGAGGAAGCCGTGCACAGCGGAGTCGACGATGGCGCCGGCTCCCGGTGACATCTCCATCCGGAACTCCTCGAGCGCCTGGCGATAGCGCACTCCGATCAGCTTGCGGGCACTGGCCTCGGCGCTGGTGTCTTTGCCGTCGACCGCCAGTTGGGCGATGCGCTGATCGAGCAGCGCACCGACCTGAGCGGCAAGCAGCAGTTCGCCGAGGCGGTCGATGTCCGCCGGGTCCAGTTGCCGCTCGGCGATGCCGGCCAGCATCTGCTCCATCGGGTTGCCCAGCGCGGTGCCGTGCGCCATCGCGACGCGCTCGCTGGCCAATGTCGAGCGGGCCAGCCGCCATCCGTCGTCGACGGCTCCGACGACCATCTCGTCCGGGACGAAGACGTCGTCGAAGAACACCTCGTTGAACAGTTCGTCCCCGGTGATCTCACGCAGCGGGCGGATCACGATCCCCGGCGAGCGCATGTCGACCAGGAAGTAGGTGATGCCCTTGTGTTTGGGGGCGTCCGGGTCGGTACGTGCCAGGCAGATTCCCCAGTGGGCCCGATGCGCGGCCGAGGTCCAGACCTTCTGGCCGTTAAGAATCCAGCCCCCTTCGCCGCGTTCGGCTTTGGTCCGCAACGACGCCAGATCGGAGCCGGCACCTGGCTCGCTGAACAGCTGACACCAGATGATCTCTCCGCGCAGCGTGGGCGCGACGAATCGGTCGATCTGCGCCGCTGTTCCATATTGGAGGATGGTGGGCACAGCCCACCATCCGATGACGAGGTCGGGCCGCTGCACATCGGCAGCGGAGAGCTCGGTGTCGATCAGCAGCTGCTCGGCCGGAGAAGCCTCGCGCCCATAGGGTTTCGGCCAGTGCGGTGCCAGCAGACCGGATTCGGCCAGCGCGGCCTGGCGCTCCGCGGCCGGAAGTTCGGCGATGCCGAACACGGCTGCGCGGATCTCCGGTCGCAGGTGTGCCACCGAGTCGAGATCGACGTTCAGTTCGCGGCGCACGCCGTGGACGGTGAGCACCGCGACGCGGCGCGCCCAGTCCGGTCGACCGCCGAGGAACTGCGAAATGCCATAGGCGCGGCGCAGATACAGGTGCGCATCGTGCTCCCAGGTGATTCCGATGCCGCCGAGTACCTGGATGCAGTCCTTGGCGTTGCGCTTGGCCGCGTCGATCCCGATCGCGGCCGCAACGGCCGCGGCGAGGTTGAGTTGAGCCTCATCGCCGGCGTCCACGGCCACCGCGGCGTCCGCTGCCGCGGCCGAAACCTGCTGGGAACGCAGCAGCATCTCGGCGCACAGGTGTTTGACGGCCTGAAAACTGCCGATCGGCTTGCCGAACTGTTCGCGGACCTTCGCGTACTCGACCGCGGTGTCCAGTGCCCAACGAGCCACCCCGGCTGCCTCGGCGGCGAAGATCGTCGCGGCCAGGTCGCGGAAGCGGGGGGCCCCCCCCAGCACGAGCACCCCCCCCCCCCCAAACCCCCCCCCCCCCGCCCCCCCAACGGCACCGCAAGGCCCACCGCCCCCCCCGCCACCCCACCGCGCACCCCCCCCACGACCCCCCCCGCCCCGTGCCCCGCCCGCCCCCCCC
>CAYTOD010000017.1:39247-60673 GCA_964439315.1 uncultured Mycobacterium sp.
GGCCTGGGCCCACCGCGCCCCCCGGGCGGCCGGGGGGGGTATGTGCGGCGGGGCCGGGTCGCGGACGGGGCGGCGCGACACTTCCAGTCGCACCGCCGGCACCGAATCCAGCACCACCCGTGCCAACGGACGGGAGAAGTCGGTGGCCGGCAGAGCCTCGACCCGAACGCCGGGGTCCGTCGCATCCACCAGCACGACGTGCTCGTCGGAACCCAGGAGCAGCACCCCACCCGGCTCGGCGCCAAAGACATGCTCGACTACCCCGGATACCCGTCCGTCCGCTCCAGCCAGATCGGTGTCTAAAGCCACCCCGGCCGTCCGTTTTCCTGCGGAGAACGCTTGCAGCAGTGCGGGATCGGCGACGACGACGGTGGCCAGTGCGGTGGTGGCCACCGGCCCGGGAATCAGCGCCCGCGCGGCTTCCTCGACCATGGCGCACAGGTCGGCAACCGAACCGCCTGCCCCGCCGGACTCCTCGTCGACGGCGACGTCGAACAGGCCGAGTTCGGCCACACCGGTGTAGACCGAACGCAGCTGGTGCGCGTCGCCGCTCTCGACGGCGCGCACCGCCTCGCACGCCCGGGCCCCAGCCGCCCAATCGCGCACCAGTTCCCGCACGGCGTGCTGGTGGTCGGTCGTGGTGACGGACACCGTCGACTCCTTTTCAGAGGTACCGGACGACTAGAACGTGTTCTAATAGTGCCAGCGATCAGGCGTCAAGTCGACGCCATGTGGTCCTCGCCCCTCACAGCGGACCCAGCGGGAGGAAGGAGCCGGCCGGCGTGACTCCCCCAGCACAGAAGTCCTCGACCACGGGCTCCCAGCCGCGCGAAGTCGCGCCGGTGTCGGTGCTCACCGATTCCGAGTTGGGTTCGGAAGCGCAACGGGAGCGGCGCAAGCGGATCCTCGACGCGACCATGGCGATCGCCTCCAAGGGCGGCTACGAAGCCGTGCAGATGCGCGCGGTGGCCGACCGCGCCGACGTCGCGGTCGGCACGCTCTACCGGTACTTCCCCTCCAAGGTGCACCTGCTGGTGTCGGCGCTGGGCCGGGAGTTCGAGCGCATCGACGCCAAGACCGACCGTGCCGTGGTCGGCGGCGGCACCCCGTACCAGCGACTGAACTCCATGGTGAGCAAGCTCAACCGCGCTATGCAGCGCAACCCGCTGCTGACCGAGGCGATGACGCGGGCCTACGTGTTCGCCGACGCCTCAGCCGCCGGCGAGGTCGACCACGTCTCGAAGATCATCGACAGCATGTTCGCCCGTGCCATGAGCGACGGCGAACCCTCCGAGGACCAGTTCCGCATCGCGCGGGTGATTTCCGATGTTTGGCTGTCCAATCTGCTGGCCTGGCTGACGCGGCGGGCGTCCGCGAGTGACGTCAGCAAACGCCTCGACCTGGCGGTGCGACTGCTCCTCGGGGACCGGGACGGCGGCGAGGACGGCCGTTGAGCGGCACCGGCGTCCACTAGTCTTGACCGGACCGATTTTTCTCCAGACTGAGGAGCACTGTGCGCGCGGCATTCGCAGTCACCGCACGTGCACTCTGCGCCGCGCTGCTGCTGACCGTCGCCGCCTGCGCAGGCAAGCCCGCCGCACCATCAGGCGACGGCAAGCCGACCGTCGTTGCGTCCACCGATGTGTGGGGCAGCGTCGCGCAGTCAGTCGCCGGCGACGACGCGTCCGTCCGCTCGATCATCCGCAGCGGCTCTGCTGATCCGCATTCCTACGAGGCGAGTCCGGCCGACGCCGCGGCGCTGTCCGATGCGTCGCTGGTGGTCTACAACGGCGGGGGGTACGACGCCTGGGTTGGCAGCGTGCTCGAGAACCATCCCGGCGTGGCCGCCGTCGACGCCTACTCGCTGCTCGATGCCGCCGCGGTCGGGGAACCCACACCCGCCAACGAGCACGTGTTCTACGAACTCGGCACGGCGAAGGCGGTTGCAGCGAACATCGCCGAGCGGCTCACCGCACTCGATCCCGGTAAGGGTCCGCAATACCGTTCCCGCGCGGAGGAATTCGGGCGACGCGCCGACGCAATCCTGAAGACCGAGCATGCCATCGACGCCGCGCACCCGGGAGTGGCGGTGGTGGCGACCGAACCGGTGGCGCACTACCTGCTGCGGGCGGCCGGACTCACCGACAAGACCCCGGCCGGGTTCACCGCGGCCATCGAGCACGACTCCGATCCCGCGCCGGTCGATCTGGCGGCCATGCTCGATCTGATCGGCAAGCGGCAGGTGGCCGCGCTGGTGTTCAACGACCAGACCGTCACCGCAGCCACCAAAAAGGTCAGGAGCGCTGCCGAACAGGCCGGCATTCCCGTCGTCGTCGTCACCGAGACCCTGCCCGCAGACCGTGACTATCTGAGCTGGCAGGCTGACACCGCCGACCGGCTGGCGGCGGCACTGCGGTGACGGCGGCCCGCCCTCAAGAGGTCGTCGCGCTGAGCGGCGCCCGCCTCGCGTTCGGCGACCGGGTGTTGTGGGACCACCTCGACCTCACCGTCATGGCTGGCGAATTCATCGCGGTACTGGGGCCCAACGGCACCGGCAAGACCTCGCTGCTGAAAGTTCTGCTCGGGCAGTTGCCGCTCAGCGCCGGCACGGCACTCATCGACGGCAGGCCCGTCCAGGCGGGCAGCGAGCTGATCGGATACGTACCGCAGCACCGCGCGGTCGACCGCGGGCTGAGCCTTCGCGGGTGCGACCTGGTGCAACTCGGGGTCGATGGCCACCGGTGGGGTATCGCCCCGATCCGTCGCGCCGACCGATCCCGCCGGCGGGACGCGGTCACGCGCGCTCTCGACCAGGTTCACGCGACCGCACTGGCTGATGTGCCGGTCGGCGTGATGTCCGGCGGCGAACTGCAACGGGTGCGGATCGCCCAGGCACTGGCCAGCGACCCGGTGCTGCTGCTGTGCGACGAGCCGCTGCTCAATCTCGACCCGGCCAACGCCCGATTGGTCGCCGAGTTGATCGACCGCCGCCGAAACACCGGGACCGCGGTGCTGTTCGTCACCCACGAGGTGAACCCGGTACTGCCCTACATCGACCGGGTGCTCTATCTGGTGGGCGGCCGCTTCCGGATCGGGACGGTCGCCGAGGTGATGACGTCGGAAACGCTGTCGGAGCTCTACCAGGCCGACATCCAGGTGATCCAGGTGGGCGATCGCTACGTCGTCGTCGGTGAGCACATCGACCATTCCGGCCACACCCGCGGGCACTCCCATGAATGACAAGCTCAGGCATCTGCTGGACAACCTGTTCTCCTTCGACGTCACCGCCGACCTGCTGAGCCGGGACTTCGTGCAGCAGGCCCTGATCGCCGCTGCGCTGCTGGCGCTGGTGGCCGGCCTGATCGGACCGTTCATCGTGATGCGCCAGATGTCGTTCGCCGTCCACGGCTCCAGCGAGCTGTCGCTGACCGGTGCCTCGTTCGCACTGCTCGCCGGGTTCAACGTCGGACTGGGCGCACTGGTCGGAAGCGCCCTGGCAGCAATACTTTTCGGAATCCTCGGCCAACGCGCACGGGAGCGCGACTCCGCAATCGGCGTGGTGATGGCGTTCGGGCTGGGTTTGGCGGTGCTGTTCATCCATCTCTATCCGGGAAGGGCCGGAACGAGTTTCGCGCTGCTGACCGGGCAGATCGTCGGCGTCGGGTATTCCGGTCTGGCGCTGCTGGTCGCGGTCACCGTCGCGGTGGTCGCGGTGCTGGCGGTCAGCTACCGGCCACTGTTGTTCGCCACCGCCGACCCGGAGGTGGCTGCAGCCCGCGGAGTTCCGGTGCGGGCGCTCGGCATTGTGTTCGCCGCTCTGGTCGGCGTGGTGGCCGCCCAGGGCGTGCAGATCGTGGGCGCTCTGCTGGTGATGTCCCTGCTGATCACCCCCGCGGCCGCGGCTGCGCAGGTGTGCAGTTCACCGGCGGCGACGATCGCCGCCTCGGTGGTGTTCGCCGAAATAGCGGCCGTCGGCGGCATCGTGCTGTCGCTGGCGCCCGGGGTTCCGGTGTCGGTGTTCGTGACGACGATCTCGTTCGTCATCTACCTGATCTGCCGGTTGATCGGTCGCCGCTTCGGCAGGCTCGGCCAGCACGACGCCGCCGCTGCTTAGGCTGAATCCGTGCCGACCGTCGACCTCAATGCCGATCTCGCCGAAGGCTATGGCGTGTGGGAACTCGGCGACGACAACGCAATGCTGGACATCGTCACCAGCGCCAACCTGGCCTGCGGTTTCCACGCCGGGAATCCGGTCGGGCTGGCCCGTACCTGCCGGGCGGCGGCCGAACGGGGTGTGCGGATCGGCGCGCAGGTGGGCTACTTCGACCTCGCCGGATTCGGCCGGCGCCGCATCGAGGTTCCGCCGGCCGAGCTGACCGCCGATGTCGTCTACCAGATCGGGGCGTTGCAGGCGCTGGCCCGCGCGGCCGGATCGGAGCTGTCCTATGTCAAACCCCATGGTGCGCTCTACAACACGATCGTCGACGACGCCGGGCAGGCCCGGGCCGTTGCCGAGGCTGTGCATGCCGCCGACCCGGGGCTACCGGTACTCGGCCTGGCCGGTTCGGTGTTCTTCACGGAGGCTCAGCGCCTCGGATTGCGAACCGTGACAGAGGCATTCGCCGATCGGGCCTATCTGCCCGATGGGCGGCTGGTGCCCAGGCAGGAGGCGGGGGCGGTGCTGCACGACGCGGAGCGGATCGCTGAACGGGTTCTGAGCATGGTCGATCGCGGGACGGTCGAGGCCATCGACGGATCCGTCATCACGGTTGCGGTGGAATCTGTCTGTGTCCATGGCGACTCCCCGGGGGCGGTGGGTATCGCGACGGCTGTGCGCGACCGACTGCTGGCCTCCGGTATCGACCTGGCGGCGTTCACCTGATGCGGCTCAAGCCGGGGCGCCCCGATCTCAAGCGCTACAGCGACAGGTTCGATGTTCCTGCCGCCGAGCCCAATTCGGCTGTCCGCGTGTGCTGGATGGGGGTTTCGACGCTGTTGGTCGAGGACGGCTCGACGGCGGTGCTCACCGACGGATTCTTCTCCCGGCCGGGTCTGCGCGACGTGGCACTGCGCCGGCTACACCCCTCCGCGGAGCGTATCGACGAGGCACTGACCCGAGCCGGAATCGACCGGTTGGCGGCCGTGTTGCCGGTCCACACCCATTTCGACCACGCGCTGGACAGCGCAGTGGTGGCCGGACGGACTGGCGCCCGCCTGGTCGGCGGCGAGTCGGCGGCGAACATCGCACGCGGGCAAGGGCTTCCCGAAGACCGGATCGTGATTGCCGAACCCGGCACGATTCAGGAATTCGGCTCGTTCGGAGTGACCTTGCTGGAATCGGAGCACTGTCCGCCCGACCGCTTCCCGGGCACGATCACCGAACCTGTCGTGCCGCCGGCGAAGGCGTCGGCATTCCGCTGTGGCGAGGCGTGGTCGACCCTCGTCCACCACCGCCCCAGCGATCGCCGGCTGCTGATCCAGGGCAGCGCGGGGTTCCGACCGGGGGCTCTGGACGGCCACCGGGCGGACGTCGCCTACCTCGGGGTGGGTCAGTTGGGTGTGCAGCCAAGGGGTTACCTCGAACAATATTGGCAGGAGACGGTGCGCACGGTCGGTGCGCGGCGGGTGGTTCTGATCCACTGGGACGACTTCTTCCGGCCCTTGAGCGCGCCACTGCGGGCGCTGCCCTATGCGGCGGATGACCTCGACGTCACGATGACGGCCCTCGCCGCACTGGCCGACCGCGACGATGTGGCACTGAATCTTCCGCGGTTGTGGCAGCGCGACGATCCCTGGTTGACGCGCTGACCGCGAATCTGGCGGTCGCGGTCGTTGCGTTGGCCGTCGTCCTGCTGTCCGCGACATCGCGGTGGTCGGAGTCTTTGGTGGCGGTGCCGGCTGCCGGCCTGCTGGTGGCCATGGGAGCCGTCCCGATGGGCGCTGCGCTTGACGAGATCCGCAGTCTGCTGCCGGTGGTCGGCTTCCTGGCCGCGATCCTGGTGCTTGCCGGACTGTGCGACGACGAGGGCTTGTTTCGGGCCGCCGGCGGGTGGGCCGCCCGGTCGAGTATGGGCGATCCCGGTCATCTGCTCGGCCGGGTCTTCCTGGTCGCGGCGGGCACCACCGCGATCCTGAGCCTGGACGCCACCGTGGTGCTGTTGACACCGGTCGTCCTGGAAACCGTTCGGGCCATGCGGGTTCCGGCCCGCCCACACGCCTACAGCACCGCGCATCTGGCCAACACGGCGTCACTACCCCTACCGGTCTCCAATCTGACGAATCTCCTCGCGTTCGCGGTCGCGGGGTTGTCCTTCACGCGGTTCAGCATGCTGATGGCCGGCCCTTGGATCGCGGCTGTCGCCGTCGAATATCTGGCTTTCCGATGGATGTTCCGCCGCGACCTCGTCGAGCTGCCCGGTGCCAACCCCCTGCCACCGCCGCAGCCCGTCCCGGTTTTCCCCGTCGTCGTGCTCACCCTCACCCTGGCCGGTTTCGTCGCGACCTCGGCACTCGGCCATTCCCCGGCGTGGGCCGCTCTGGCCGGGGCTGTTGTGCTGGGTGCACGATCAATGGGACAGGGCCGCAGCACAATCGCCGGGATGGTTCGTTCGCTGAACCTCCCGTTCCTGCTCTTCGTGCTGGCACTGGCGGTCGTGGTCAAGGCGGTGCTGGTCAACGGCGCCGATGTGGCGGTCCGTCAGCTGTTGCCGTCGGGCGACGGCCTGGCCGCTCTTCTGATGATCGCCGTCCTGGCGGCCGTGTTGTCCAATCTGGTCAACAACCTGCCGGCGATCCTGCTGTTACTGCCCCTGCTGACCGGCACCGGGCCGGTGCTGGCGGCACTGATCGGCGTCAACATCGGACCCAACCTCACCTATGTGGGCTCGTTGTCGAATCTGTTGTGGCGCCGCATCATGCATCAGCGAGGCGAGCCGACGAGTGTTGCGCTGTTCACCCGGCTGGGATTGCTGACGGTGCCGGCTGGACTGCTCGTCGCAGTGCTGGCACTGTGGGCCGGCCTCGCGGTGTGACGGGCGACTACCCGCCGTCGGTGTACCGCGCCGGCAGTGCCATCCCGCGGTCGGCCATGACCCGTCGAAGCAGACCCGGGTAGTCGGTGATGATGCCGTCGGCACCGGCGTCGATCTGCGCGTTCATCGTTGCTTCGTCGTTGATGGTCCACGGGATCACGGCCAGACCCAGGGAATGCGCACGCTCGACGAACGCTCTATCGGCAACGAGGCTGAAACCGGGATCAGCCGGGGTCTGCCCGTACGGCACCGAGTAGCCGGGCGAGAGGACCGTCGCACCGACCGACATTGCGCCGGCTATCGGATCGCCAGAACCGGCGTCGACTCCGTTGAGCCACGGTGAACCGGGAAACCAGGTGGTCTCATCCCAGAGTGCGACAACGGGAATCCGTGGTTCAGCACGCCGGACGATCGGTAGCGTGCGCCAGTCGAAACTCTGTATCTCGACCTGGTCTACCTTGTGCGCCTCCCGTACCGAAGCGAGTATCACATCGACGAATTCGGCTGGCGTGGAGGACAATTCGGGACGATCGGCCTCGACCTTTGTCTCGATGTTGTAGCGGACATCGGCGTGGTACGCGTCGGCCAGCGCGAAAACCTCGGGAAGGGTGGCGATCTTGTTGCCCGCCACAACCTCTGCCGCCGGGAAGCCCTCCAACAGCTTTCCGCAGTCCAGGGTTCGCAGTTGCGCGGCAGTCAGGTCGTGCACCGGTTTACCGACGTAGGGGAATTGGGGATCCCCGGCGAAGGCCGGCCCGGTGTCGGCACATTTCGCCGCCTCGATCACAGGGTCGTGCCACACCATCGGCCGGCCGTCGCTGGACAGTACGACGTCCAGTTCCAGCGTCGTGACGCCGAGTCGGAGCGCCTTGGCGAAGGCCCGCAGAGACTCCTCGGTCGTTTCACCGCGGCCGCCACGATGCGCCTCGAGATCGAAATCGCTTGCATCCGCTTGCGCTGCCGGCACGCAGGCTGCGACGACGGCACACGTGGCGACCACCGCCGCCCTGCGGGTCACCGCCGCCCAGCGCGGCGGCCAGTAGGTCACCGCCGCCCAGCGCGGCGGCCAGTAGGTCACCGCCGCCGCTGGCGGGCGATCTCGGCGAGCACCACACCGGCCGCTACCGACGCGTTGAGCGACTCGGTCGGGCCACCCATCGGGATCGACACCACCTGGTCGCAGTTCTCCCGAACCAGCCGGGACAGGCCCTTGCCCTCCGAGCCCACCACGACACAGACAGGGCCGGTGCCGTCGAAGTCGTCCAGGGTGGTGTCCCCTTCGGCATCGAGACCGACGATCAGAACCCCGGCGTCCGACCACTCCTTGAGCGTGCGATTGAGGTTGGTGGCCCGCGCCACCGGTACCCGCGCCGCAGCGCCGGCACTCGTTCGCCAGGCGACCGCGGTCACCGATGCCGAGCGGCGCTGCGGGATCAGCACGCCGTGTCCGGTGAAAGCGGCCACCGAACGGATGATGGCCCCGAGGTTTCGCGGGTCGGAGATGTTGTCCAGCGCCACCAGCAGAGCGGGTTGCACGTCGGAGGTCGCCGAGGCCAACAGATCGTCGGGATGGGCGTAGGCGTAGGGCGGCACCTGCAGGGCGATCCCCTGGTGTAATCCGTTGGCGCTCAGCCGATCCAGATCGTGTTTGGGAACTTCCAGGATCGGGATGCCGCGGTCTGCCGCAAGCGTCACCGACTCCGTCAACCGTTCATCGGCCTCAGCCCCGAGTACCACGTACAACGCCGAGGCCGGGGCCTTGGCCCGCAGGCATTCAAGCACCGGGTTGCGGCCGAGGACGGTCTCGGTTTCGTCGACCGGCTTTCCGGCCGGCCGGCCGGCCGCCTTGCGGGCCTTGGCCGCCGCCTTGCGGGCGGCCGGATGCCCGGTCCGCATGTGCGCCGGAGGAGTGGCGCCGCGGCCCTCGAGTCCGCGCCGCCGCACACCGCCGGACCCCACTTGCGGGCCCTTCTTGGTGCCCTCCTTGCGGATCGCCCCGCGGCGCTTGGAATTACCGGCCATCAGCTTTTCCCACCTATTCCCGCGTCGCTACGCTCCTGCCCGCCGGCCATTCCCGCGCCGCTACGCTCCTGCCCGCCGGCCTGTCCCAACAACGCCCACTGCGGCCCATCGGCCGTGTCGGTCACCTCGATGCCGGCGTTCTTGAGCCGATCGCGGATCTCGTCGGCCTGCGACCAGTCACGATCGCGCCGCGCGTCGTCGCGACGCCCGAGTTCGGCGCGGACCAGCACATCGACGGCAGCCAGTGCGGCGGCAGTCTCATCGCGGGTCTCCCAGCGCTCATCCAGTGGATCGCAACCGAGGATGCCCATCATCGCCCGGATCTGGCCGGCCTTGGCCAGTGCGGTCTCGTGGTCACCGGCCTCCAGAGCCCGGTTGCCGTCGGCCCTGGCCGCATGCACTTCGGCCAGTGCTGCCGGCACTGCCAGATCGTCGTCGAGTGCGGCACCGAACTTCTCGGTCCACGACGTCGGGGCCACTGCACCCACCCGGGTCCGCACGCGGTGCAGGAATTCCTCGATGCCGGAGTAGGCCTTCGCGGCGTCCTGCAGGGCCGTCTCGGTGAACTCCAGCATCGACCGGTAATGCGCACTGCCCAGGTAGTAGCGAAGCTCCGCGGGCCGAACCCGTTGCAGCACAGCGGGAACAGCCAACACGTTGCCCAGCGACTTGCTCATCTTCTCGCCACCCATGGTGACCCAGCCGTTGTGCAGCCAGAACTGCGCGAAACCATCGCCCGCAGCGCGGGCCTGCGCGATCTCGTTCTCATGATGCGGGAAGACAAGATCCATTCCACCGCAGTGGATGTCGAATTCCGCGCCCAGATACTCGTGCGCCATCGCAACACACTCGGAGTGCCAACCGGGGCGGCCGCGGCCCCAGGGCGTCGGCCACGACGGCTCGCCGGGTTTGGCACCCTTCCACAGGGTGAAGTCGCGCTGGTCGCGTTTGCCGGTACCCGCCCCCTCACCCTGGTGGACGTCATCGATCCGGTGACCGGAGAGCTTGCCGTAGTCGGGCAGGCTCAAAACGTTGAAGTAGACGTCACCATCGCCGGTATAGGCGTGGCCGTTGTCGATCAGGCGCTCGATGAGTTCGACGATCTGAGTGATGTGCCCGGTGGCGCGGGGCTCGACCGACGGCGGCAGCACGCCGAGTGCGTCGTAAGCCGCCGAGAAAGCCCGTTCGTGCGTCGCTGCCCATTCCCACCACGGCCGGCCCGCTTCAGCGGCCTTGACGAGGATCTTGTCGTCGATATCGGTCACGTTGCGGATGAACGCCACGTTCAGGCCTTTGGCCATCAGCCAGCGCCGCAGGACGTCGAACGCGACCCCACTGCGGACGTGCCCGATGTGGGGGATGCTCTGCACGGTCGCCCCGCACAGGTAGATGGAGACGTGCCCGGCGCGCAGGGGCGCGAAGTCGCGCACCGACCCCGTGTAGGTGTCGTGCAAGCGCAGACCAGTCACGACGTGGCAGCTTACCGGGAGCCCGCAACGACCAGGGCGGTGGCGACGGCGGCCAATCCCTCGCCCCGGCCGGTCAGGCCGAGCCCGTCGGTGGTCGTCGCCGAGACCGACACCGGCGCGCCGAGCAGTTCGCTGAGGATCCGCTGGGCCTCCTCGCGGCGCGGGCCGACTTTGGGACGATTGGCGATCACCTGGACCGCGGCATTACCGACGACGAACCCGGACTGCCGCAACAGATCACGGACGTGGCCGAGCATCTGCGCACCGGTGACACCGCGCCACTGCGGTTGATCCACGCCGAAAACGCCACCGATGTCCCCGAGGCCGGCCGCCGAAAGCAGGGCGTCGCACAGTGCGTGAACGGCGACGTCGCCGTCGGAATGCCCGGCGCAGCCGTCGGCACCGTCGAAAAGCAGCCCCAGCAGCCAGCAGGGGCGGCCGGGCTCGATCGGGTGGACGTCGGTACCCAGCCCTACGCGGGGGAGGCTCACCGGGCCAGCACCTGCTGGGCCAGCAGCAGATCAAGTGGCGTGGTGATCTTGAACGCCAGCGGATCGCCGGCCACGGTGTGCACCGGGGTTCCGAGGTTCTCGACCAGGGACGCATCGTCGGTCACCGAAGCCCCGCCCGCGCGCTGATAGGCCCGGCGCAGGAGATCGGTCTCAAATCCCTGGGGTGTCTGCACCGCACGCAGACCAGACCGTTCGGGCGTCCCCAGCACTACCCCGTTGGCGTCCACGGCCTTGATCGTGTCGACCACGGGCAGCACCGGGATGACGGCCCGCAGGCCGTCGCTCAGCGCGGCCACCACACGACGAATCTGATCGGCCGGGGTCAGCGGTCGCGCGGCATCGTGGACCAGGACGAACTGTGAGTCACCGACCGCGGCAAGGGCGCTGCGGACACTGTCGTGACGTTCGGCGCCGCCGGCGACGACTTCCGCACGCCCGCCCAGCAGTTTCGTTGTCGCATCGAGCCGGTCGGATGGGGCTGCGACGACGACGCGGGTGATCACGCCGGAGGCAAGCAGCCCGTCGACCGCGTGCTCGAGCATGGAGCGTCCAGAAAGCTCAACGAAGGCCTTCGGGATACCCGCGCCGAGTCGCTCACCGCTACCGGCCGCAGGGACGACCGCGACCGCTTCAGTCACCGTCAGGAGGCGGCGGCCAGAACCTCGTCGAGGATGATCTCGGCCTTGGCGTCGTCGGTGTTCTCCGCCAGAGCAAGTTCGCCGACGAGAATCTGCCGGGCCTTGGCCAGCATCCGCTTTTCACCGGCCGACAGGCCACGCTCCTGGTCGCGGCGCCACAGATCCCGAACGACCTCGGCGACCTTGTTGACATCGCCGGAAGCAAGCTTCTCGAGATTGGCCTTGTAGCGGCGTGACCAGTTGGTGGGCTCTTCGGTGTGCGGAGCGCGGAGCACCTGGAAGACCTTGTCCAAGCCCTCCTGGCCGACGACATCACGCACGCCGACGTACTCAGCGTTGTCGGCGGGCACTCGGACCGTCAGATCACCCTGAGCGACCTTCAGGACGAGATATTCCTTCTCTTCCCCTTTGATCGTCCGGGTTTCGATCGCCTCGATCAATGCAGCGCCGTGATGCGGGTACACAACAGTGTCTCCGACCTTGAAAATCATAAGTTTCAAGCCCCTTTCACTGACCAATGCTAGCACGGCGGCCGAGCGGACGCGGATCAACGGCGCAGGTCAGGGGCATCGCCGGGGAATAGAGGGGGTTGACAGGACGGCGATTCCGTGTAGTCGGCGATGCGGCCCAGACGATTCCGGCACCGGTATTTATTTGCTGGAGCCCGATCGGGACGTTGGCTACCGCGCGGCGCGGCTACCTACTGCTACCGCGGAACGCGGCTACCTACTACTGTGCATAGTCGAACGCGGCGGCTGACATCGTGCCGACCGCTCGGCCGAGCAGGAGGCTGCTGTGAACCGCTTGACGAATCGCGTGACCATTGCGACGGCAGGCCTGGCAGCCTGCGGTGTGATCCTGACCGGCTGCGGATCGGGACAGATCTCGCAGACCGCTGACCAGCAGGCCGCTGTCAACGGCATGTCGGCCAACGTGAAGAACATCTCCCTGCGCAACGTCCATCTGCAGGCCACGCAGTCCGGGGACTTCCTCCAGCCGGGCCGCATCGTGCCGTTGGTGTTCGTCGCCGCCAACAGCTCACCCGACGTCAACGACCGCCTGGTCGGCATCAGTTCCGATGTGGGAACCGTGGCCCTGACCGGCGCGACCGGCGTTCCGGCCAACGGCGCCCTCGTTGCCGGCGCCGGAACCCCGCAGGCCCAACCGCTGGACACCAACGCCCCGCCCTCGGCACAGGTGACGCTGACCAAGCCGATCACCAATGGCCTGAGCTACAACTTCACCTTCGACTTCGAGAAGGCCGGCCGCACCACCGTGGCGGTACCGCTCGCCGCCGGGGAAAACGTCAAGCAGTAATCGGTTCTGTCGGGGGCACCGGCTAGCGTCGACGGCGTGGCCAAGGCACGCACCCAGTATCGCTGTTCGCAGTGTCGCCACCTCGCGGCCAAATGGGTTGGCCGATGCCCGGACTGCGGCACCTGGGGCAGCGTGGAGGAGGTCGCGGTAATCGCCGCGTTCGGTGGCGACACCGCCCGCCGGACCGCGGTGGCCTCCACTCCGGCAGTGCCGATCAGTTCGATCGATCCGGAACGCACCCGGCACTTCCCCACTGGCGTCGGTGAACTCGACCGAGTGCTCGGCGGGGGTGTGGTACCCGGATCGGTGACACTGCTGGCCGGTGATCCCGGCGTCGGCAAATCGACGTTGCTGCTGGCGGTGGCACACCGTTGGGCGAATGCCGGCAGGCGGGCCCTGTACATCTCCGGAGAGGAATCGGCGGGACAGATCCGGATGCGCGCCGAGCGCACCGGCTGCAGCCACGACGAGGTCTACCTGGCCGCGGAGTCCGACGCGCAAATGGTTCTCGGCCACATCGACGCCGTCGATCCCAGCCTGGTGATCGTCGACTCAGTGCAGACCATCACCACCGGGGACACCGACGGGGTGGTCGGCGGAGTCAGTCAGGTGCGCGCGGTCACGGCCGCGCTGACGGCGTCCGCGAAGTCCACTGGCGTGGCGATGGTCCTGGTGGGGCATGTCACCAAGGACGGAGCCATCGCAGGGCCCCGTTCTCTTGAACATCTGGTCGATGTCGTCCTGCATTTCGAAGGCGACCGCAACTCGGCCATCAGGATGGTCAGGGGGATCAAGAACCGGTTCGGCGCCGCCGACGAGGTCGGCTGTTTCCTGTTGCAGGACAACGGAATCGAATGCGTCGCCGATCCTTCCGGCCTGTTCCGCGATCAGCGAGACAGTCCCGTGCCCGGGACCGCCGTCACGGTCACACTCGACGGCAAGCGCCCACTGATCGGTGAGATCCAGGCACTGTTGGCCCAACCCGCCTTTGAGAAGGCCTCCCGGCGAATCGTGGTGAGCGGGATGGACCAGTCGCGGGTCGCCATGATCACCGCGGTGCTGGACAAGCGTTCCGGCATTCCGGTCGACATGCTGGACATCTATCTGTCCACGGTCGGCGGTATGCGCCTGGTCGACCCGTCCTCCGATCTCGCGGTGGCGGCGGCGATGGCCTCCGCCGTCGTCGGCCGGGCTTTGCCGGCTTCCCTGGTGGTGTTCGGCGAGGTCGGATTGGCCGGCGATCTGCGGCGAGTGACCGGGATGGACCGCCGATTGGCCGAAGCGGCGAGGCTGGGCTACACCGACGCCGTGGTCCCGATGGGATGCGGGCCGGCGCCGGCAGGCCTTCGGACCATCGAATCAGCGACCGTCAACGATGCGTTGCGGGCGGTGCTGACCCTCACCGTGGCCGGCCCCGCTCTGCCTGCGGTCGTGCAGGACAACGGTTTCGGGCCGAAGAAGCTGATCTGATTCGACTGGCTGTCGGAAACAATCAGCCGGCAGGAGCGGGAGCAGGCGCCTCGCTGCTGGGCGCGGAACTCTGCTCAGCGCTGGGAGCCGGCGCCGGAGCAGCTGGGGGCGGCGACTCGGCGATCACGAACGGGACCGCGGCTGAACGCAGGTTGCCCAGCTGGACCACCAGGTTGTAGGTCCCGGGTCCGATCGGCTCACGAGGCAGCGGGCACTGGGGGGCAGAGCCCATCCCGGTCCAGGTGACTTCGGTGGTCACCTGCTCACCGGGATTGAACGTCTTGACCAGGGTCTCGTTGGAGGGCGCGCAGTCGAGGTTGGACCACAGCCGGGAATTGTCCAGCGAGTAAACATAAGCAGCCAGAACGGCAGCCCCGACGTCACGCTTGCAGGCGACCAGGCCGATGTTGGTCACGACCATGGTGAACTTCGGCTGATCTCCGATGACGTACTGCGGAGCGTTTGCGACGCCCTTGATAGCCAGATTCGAGTCCGGGCAGTCGTCGCCGGCCTGCAGCAGCGGCGGCGGTTGTACCGCCGACGTCGGGGTCGGCGTCGGTGACGAACTGGACGCGGCCGGCGGGACGACGGGCGTCTTGTCCTCGGGCTGCGGAGTCTGAGCGGTCTCCGTCTTGGCGGTGTTGGTGGTGTCGGAGCCGTGGAAAAGCGCGAACGCGACGCCGACTAGTAGCGCTACGACCAGCGCGGCAATTCCCAGCGCCAATCCCCTCCGACGCCAGTAGATCTGCGACGGTAGCGGGCCATGCGGTTCGAGATCCAGCACCTTCTCACCGTAAAGCCAGGTCGCGGCAAGCCGGTCGACCCGGCCCGGCGTGTCGCCCGTTGTTTGCCCGGAAGTCGACCCGGCGCTAGTCGCCGATGTCGCCGATGTCGCCGAGATGAGCGCGCAAGGTGATCAGGCCGTCAGCGAGTCGGTAGGTCACGCCGACGATGGCCAGTTCGCCGCGTTCGACCCGCTCGGCGATGGCGATCGACCTGGACAACATCTGCGCCCCGGTCTCGATGACGTGACGGGCCTCGAACTCGTCGACCCTGGTCAGGCCGTCGCGCCGGCCCAGAATGACCGATGGCGTTACCCGTTCAACGACATCGCGGATATACCCGCCGGGGACTTGACCCTCGTCGAGAGCCTCAAGAGTGGCCCGCACGGCTCCGCAACTGTCGTGGCCGAGCACCACGATCAGGGGAACGTCCAGCACGCTGACCGCGTACTCGATAGACCCCAGGACAGCCGAGTCGATGACATGGCCCGCGGTCCGCACCACGAACATGTCGCCCAGCCCCTGGTCGAAGATGATCTCAGCGGCCACCCGGCTGTCCGCACAGCCGAAGACCACGGCGGTGGGCCGTTGCTCGGCCGCAATGCTGGCCCGGTGCTCGATGCTCTGGCTGGGATGCTCGGGGCGGCCGGCGACGAACCGCTCGTTACCCTCCTGGAGTGCCTTCCACGCTTCGGCCGGGCTGGTTGTCAACATGGCCCATATTCTGCCCCGAGTCCGGGATCGGCCTGCGATGAGCATCCCCGCTGGCGATCTCCTGGACTGGTTCGGCCGGATGAAGCGGGACCTGCCGTGGCGCTCCCCCGGAGTCAGTGCCTGGCAGATTCTGGTCAGCGAGTTCATGTTGCAGCAGACCCCGGTGGCGCGGGTGGCACCGATCTGGGTCGAATGGGTGGACCGGTGGCCGACGCCCTCCGCCACCGCCGCGGCGAGCGCCGCCGACGTGCTGCGGGCGTGGGGGAAGTTGGGCTACCCACGCAGGGCGAAACGGTTGCACGAGTGCGCCACCGTCATCGCCGCCGAGCATGGCGACAGGGTGCCCGACGACGTCGAGATCCTGGAAACGCTGCCCGGCGTCGGCACCTACACCGCGCGAGCGGTGGCCTGTTTCGCCTACGGCAAGCCGGTGCCCGTCGTCGACACCAATGTCCGGCGAGTGGTCGCTCGCGCCGTCCACGGCCGGGCCGAGGCCGCCAGCCCGTCACCGGTGCGGGATCACGCCGAGGTGGCCGCCTTCCTTCCGGAAGACTCTGTGGCGCCGGTCTTTTCGGCTGCCTTGATGGAGCTGGGCGCGACGGTGTGCACGGCCCGGGCCCCCAAATGCGGAATCTGCCCATTGAGCGAGTGCGCCTGGCGGGACGCCGGTTTCCCCGCCGGCGACACCGCGGTGCGACGGGCGCAACCGTATGCCGGTACCGATCGTCAGGTCCGGGGCAAGTTGCTCGATGTGCTGCGCGCGAGTGCTGGGCCGGTGCCGCGCGCACAGTTGGACGTGGTGTGGCTGACCGACACCGCGCAGCGCGACCGTGCCCTGGACTCGTTGCTGGTCGACGGTTTGGTGGAGCAGACGGCTGGGGGCCGCTTCGCTCTGGCCGGCGAAGGCGACGATGCGGGCCCCCAGGCCCGCAGAGGAGCCGAACAGTAGATCACGAGGCGACGATGCGGGCCCCCAGGCCCGCAGAGGAGCCGAGCAGTAGATCACTCGAACCCGTGTCGGCGGAGGAAGTCCTCGACAATTTCCCGATAGGCCTCGGGAGCGTCGTCGTGGACCAGATGCCCCGCACCGGCAACCCGGGCGTAATGGGCTCGGCCGGCGGCGACTTCACGCATTCGCGCCATCTGGCCGGGCGGCGCGACGGTGGCTTCGGCCTCGATCAGGAGCACCGGAGCCTGAACCGCACTCCACTGCTGCCAATAGTCGCGCGTACCCCACTCCGCGGCGATCGCCAGCCATTTCTCCGCCCTGCCGTGCAGCCTCCACCCGGTGGCTGTCCGATCGAACGCCTCCAGGAAGTAGCGGCCCGCCACCGGCCCGAACTCGGCGAAAATCGCTTCAGCGGAATCGAACTCGACGGGCAACGCGTGCATCCAGGGTTCCCACGGGCCAGTGGTGCGGCCGACGAAATCCGGTGCCATGTCCTCGACCACTACGGCGTCCACCAGCTCAGGGCGCTCGGCAGCCAGGCACCACGAGTGCAAACCACCCATCGAATGGCCGATCAGAACGGCAGACCGGCCCAGGGACTCCACGGCGGCACCGAGCTCGGCCACGAACCGCTCGGTGCTGATCGATTCGGGATCCGCGGCGTCGCGGCCACGATGCCACGGCGCGTCGTAGGTGTAGACCGCTCCGAGCCGGTTGAGCCACGGCAGTTGGCGCGACCAGGTACTGCCCCGGCCCATCAACCCGTGGACGAGCACCAGCGGGCGCCCGGAGCCACCCCGGAAGGTCAGCCACGTGGAGGACACCATCCCATCTTGCCGTGAGCGCGTGCCCGGTAACCTGACGCCATGACCGTGGTGAAGATCAACGCAATCGAGGTACCCCCCGGCATGGGTCCGGAATTGGAGAAGCGGTTCGCCCATCGTGCCCACGCCGTGGACAGTCAGCCGGGCTTCCTGGGGTTCCAACTACTCCGACCGGTCAAAGGCGACGACCGCTACTTCGTCGTCACCCAGTGGGAGTCCGAGGACGCCTTCCAGGCATGGGCCAGCGGTCCGGCGATCGCGGCCCACGCGGGCGAGCGGGCCAACCCGGTGGCCAGCGGTTCCCAGCTGCTCGAGTTCGAGGTTGTGTTGGACGTTGGCGCAGGCGCGAAGGGATAAGCAGGGGCGAGACGCGGCACCGCGGTGCCGGCTCGCCCGCCGCACACTCGGCCTCGCCGCCACGATCGCCGTCGTGGCCGGTACGACCAGTTGCGCACCCCCGAGTGCACCTGCAGCCAACCCGGGAGTGCGGATAGAGACCAACACTCCGCAGGGCGTCCGGGCCAAGCAGGTGATGGACATGCTGAACTCGGACTGGCCGATCGGGACCCAGAGTGTGGCGACCCTGGCCGCACCGGACATGGTCGAACCGGTGACCGCGACAATGGACCGGTTGTGGTGGGACCGCCCATACACCCTGACCGGAATCGACATCGGGGCCGGTTCGGCCAGGCTGCATCTGATCAGTTCGTTCGGCGGGCGGCAGGACATCGAATTGCACGCCAACGACCAGACAATGGTCAGCAGACTCGCGGTCGATACCCAGAAGCCGAAGATCAACTCCTGGCAGGACGTCGACGCGGCGTTGAGCCAGACCGGTGCCCGCTACTCCTTCATGGTGTCGAAAGTCAACGACGGTCGTTGCGAAAAGGTCGCCGGGACAAACACATCGGAGTCCCTGCCGCTGGCGTCGATCTTCAAGACCTACGTGCTCTACGCCGTCGCCGACGCCGTGCGCGCCGGCACCCTGCACTGGGACGACCTACTCACCATCACCAGCGAGGCCAAAAAACTGGGGTCCTCCGGTTTCGACGCCCAGCCGCCCGGATCGCAGATCACCGTGCGTCAGGCCGCCGGCAAGATGATCGCCACCAGTGACAACATGGCCACCGACCTGCTCATCGGACGGGTGGGCACCCGCGCGGTCGAGCAGGCCCTTGCCAACGCCGGCCATCACGACCCGGCCAGCATGACCCCGTTCCCGACCATGCGCGAGATCTTCGCCATCGGCTGGGGCAACCCCGACGTCCGCGAGCAGTGGAAGAACGCCGGGCCGGAGCAGCGGGCAATCCTGTTGCGCGAGGCCGACTCCCGTCCCTACGAGCCCGATCCGGAACGCACCCACTCACCCGGTTCTGCCTACGGGGCCGAGTGGTACGGCAGCGCCGAGGACATCTGCCGGGTTCATGCCGGACTGCAGCGCAACGCAGTCGGACCCGTCGCGCCGGTTCGCGACATCATGTCGGAGGTGTCGGGCATCGACCTCGACCGCGACGAGTGGCCCTACATCGCGGCCAAAGCCGGAAACCTGCCCGGCGACTTGACTTTCAGCTGGTTCGCCCAGGACCGCACCGGCCAGGACTGGGTGGTCAGCTTCCAGTTGAACTGGCCGCGGTTCCACAGCCCCAACGCGGGCGGGTGGGTTATGACGATCATCAAGCAGGTCTTCGGAATGCTCCCGCGCTATCGCTGAGCGACGGCGCAAGGACGGATAGCTGCAGAGACGACGGCGGGCGGCCACCGCGAAGGTGACCGCCCGCCGTCGTTGTCGCGCTGACTACTCCGTCGTCGCGGTGGCCAGATCCGGCTCGACCGACTCGCGCTTGGGTCCACCGCTGAAGGTGAACTTGGCGTCCTCGCCGGCGCCCTCGCCGTCCCAGTTGTCGACGTCGACGGTGACCAGCTGACCGGGACCCACTTCCTCGAAGAGGATCTTCTCGCTCAGCACGTCCTCGATCTCGCGCTGGATGGTGCGACGCAGCGGCCGAGCACCGAGGACCGGGTCGAAGCCTCGCTTGGCCAGCAGTGCCTTGGCCTTGTCGGTCAGCTCCATGTCCATGTCCTTGGCCTTCAGCTGCTTGGAGACCCGGCCCGCCATCAGGTCGACCATCTCCATGATCTCGTCGCGAGTCAACTGATGGAAGACGATGATGTCGTCGATGCGGTTGAGGAACTCCGGGCGGAAGTGCTTCTTGAGTTCGTCGTGAACCTTCTGCTTCATCCGCTCGTAGTCGTTCGCGCCGCCACCCTGGGTGAAGCCCAGTCCGACCGCTTTGGAGATGTCGGACGTACCGAGGTTGGAGGTGAAGATCAGCACGGTGTTCTTGAAGTCGACCGTGCGACCCTGGCCGTCGGTGAGACGGCCGTCCTCGAGGACCTGCAACAGGGTGTTGTAGATCTCGTTGTGCGCCTTCTCGATCTCGTCGAAGAGCACCACCGAGAAGGGCTTGCGGCGCACCTTCTCGGTGAGCTGGCCGCCCTCCTCGTAGCCGACGTACCCGGGCGGGGCGCCGAAGAGCCGCGAGGCGGTGAAGCGGTCGTGGAACTCGCCCATGTCGATCTGGATCAGCGCGTCGTCGTCGCCGAACAGGAACTCCGCCAGCGCCTTGGAAAGCTCGGTCTTACCGACACCGGACGGGCCGGCGAAGATGAACGAGCCGGAGGGACGCTTGGGGTCCTTCAGGCCGGCACGGGTGCGGCGGATGGACTTGGAGACCGCCTTGACGGCATCCTCCTGGCCGATGATGCGCTTGTGGAGTTCGTCCTCCATGCGCAGCAGCCGGGACGTCTCCTCCTCGGTGAGCTTGAACACCGGGATGCCGGTCCAGTTGCCGAGCACCTCGGCGATCTGCTCGTCATCGACCTCGGAGACGACGTCGAGATCGCCTGCGCGCCACTGCTTCTCCCGCTCGGCGCGCTGGGCAACCAGCTGCTTCTCCTCGTCACGCAGCCGGGCGGCCTTCTCGAAGTCCTGCGAATCGATCGCGGACTCCTTCTTGCGGCGCGCGTCGGCGATCTTCTCGTCGAACTCGCGAAGATCCGGCGGCGCCGTCATCCGGCGGATTCGCATCCGGGCGCCGGCCTCGTCGATGAGGTCGATGGCCTTGTCCGGAAGGAACCGGTCGTTGATGTACCGGTCGGCCAGGGTGGCTGCGGCCACCACCGCGGCGTCGGTGATCGAAACCCGGTGGTGGGCCTCGTAGCGGTCGCGCAGGCCCTTGAGGATCTCGATGGTGTGCGCCACCGTCGGCTCACCGACCTGGACGGGCTGGAAGCGGCGCTCCAGCGCGGCGTCCTTCTCGATGTACTTGCGGTACTCGTCGAGGGTGGTGGCGCCGATGGTCTGCAGCTCGCCACGGGCCAGCTTCGGCTTGAGGATCGACGCGGCGTCGATCGCGCCCTCGGCGGCGCCGGCACCGACGAGGGTGTGCAGCTCGTCGATGAACAGGATGATGTCGCCGCGGCTGTTGATCTCCTTGAGCACCTTCTTCAGGCGCTCCTCGAAGTCGCCACGGTAGCGGCTGCCGGCCACCAGCGACCCGAGGTCGAGGGTGTAGAGCTGCTTGTCCTTCAGCGTCTCGGGCACATCCCCGTTGACGATGGCCTGGGCCAACCCCTCGACGACGGCGGTCTTGCCGACGCCGGGCTCGCCGATCAGCACCGGGTTGTTCTTGGTGCGG
>CAYTOD010000018.1:0-57224 GCA_964439315.1 uncultured Mycobacterium sp.
CCCCCCCCCCCCCCCCCCCCGCCCCCCGCCCCCCCGCCCCCCCCCCCCCCCCCACCCCCCCCCCCCGCCCCGCGGGCGGGGGCGCGGCCCCCCCCGCCTCCGCAGCCGCCCACTGCTCGATGGCGGTGACGACCTCGTCGTCCCCGACCGACCGCATATCTTCATCGAACATACATTCGATTCTAGAGGGAGGGTCCGGCATTAGAAGTTGAAAGTCACCGACTACTCGCGCCGATGCGTCTCGTACATCCGCACTGCGACGACCACTGCGGACAACGCCGTGATGGCGGCCGCGACCCACACGGCCGCGCGCAGTCCGAAGAGGTCTGCGGCCACGCCGCCGACCACCGCCCCGACCGCATACCCACTGTCCCGCCAGAGCCGGTAGACGCCCACGGCACGGGCCCGCCACAGCGGGTGTGCGACATCGCCGATCGCGGCCAGCAGTGTCGGGTACACCATCGCGGTGCCCGCCCCCAGCAGCGCAGAGGCCGCCAGCCATCCGCCGAAGGTTTGCCCGCTGGCGATGAAGGCCAAAGCGACTGCCTGAGTGAGCATCCCGGCGGTGATGAGGTGCTTGCGTCCCCAGCGGTCCGAGAGCGCTCCCGTGACGATCTGCGTCGCGCCCCACACCCCGGGGTACACGGCCACCAGGATTCCGATCCGCTCGACCCCCAGCCCGGCGGCCGCGAACAACAGCGGGAACAGGCCCCAGGACAAACCGAAGTTCATGTTGTTCACCAGCCCGGCCTGGCACGCCGACGACAACGCCGGTTCGGTGAAGCTGGTTCGCAGGACGATGTCCCGATTGCTCAGTTCGGCGGATCCGGAGACGGGATGGCGTGCAGCCTCCAGGCGCGCGTACCCGCGAGTCTCCCGAACGAACAGCGCCGAAAGACCGAGTCCCAGAAGCGCATACCCGAGGCCCAGCAGGAACGGTGCGGGCCGCAGACCGTGATGCGCCGCAAGGTAGCCGGCCAGCCAGGCGGTGACCGCGACGGCGCCGTAGCCGGCGGCCTCGTTGAGGCCCATTGCCAGACCGCGCTGACGCGGACCGACGAGGTCGATCTTCATCACCACCGTCGTCGACCAGGCCAGCCCCTGACTCGCACCGAGCAGCACATTGGCGGCGATCACCCATCCCCAGGACGGCGCCCAGATCAGCAGCAGCGGAACGGGAATCGCGATCAGCCAACCGGCCACCAACACCGGCTTGCGGCCGAACCGGTCCGACAGGGTCCCGGCGAAGTAGTTGGTCAGCGCCTTCGTGACCCCGAAGGCGAACACATACGTCAGGAGAAACGTGTACCCGTGGAGGCCGAAGACGGACTCGGCGAGCAACGGCAGTACCGTCTGCTCCTGGCCGACCATGCCGCCGACCAGGGCGTTGACCGCGACCAGCAGAGTGAACTGAACGAGGTTGGGGCGCAGTCCCAGCCGCAGTTCACGCATCTATCGCCGCGCGAACTCAGGGGCCCGTTCGGGGCGGATACCGACGCCGACGACCCGGGCTGGAATCGCCGACAGCCACGGCAGTGCGCTCAGAAGGCGGATGAACGCCTCCGAGGGTTCGGGGTCGGCGCCGCGGAAGACGGGGGCGACCAACCGCTGGTGCATCGCCCGCTGGCCCAACTGGGTGAGTGCCACCGCGGGTAGACGACGGTGGCGAACGCCGGCCAGATCGGCGTCGGTGAGTTTCCGGCGTCGCATCGGCTCGCCAAGCAGCGTGGCCGCACCGACCGCGTCCTGGACGGCGAGATTGATGCCCACCCCGCCCATCGGCGACATCGCGTGCGCGGCATCCCCGATACACAGCAATCCCTCGGTGTGCCACCGCTTGAGCCGGTTCAGTTTCACGTCAAGCAGTTTCACGTCGTCCCACGACGTCAGCACCGAGGTGTCGGCCTCCGGCACCAGGGCGGCGACGTCGGCGCGGAAAGTGTCCAGGCCCCGTGCCCGCAGCTGCGCGTCGCTGCCCTTGGGAATCAGATAGCCGATCTGGAAGTAGCCCTCGCGCGGGATCATGATCAGCACCTGGCCCGGTGCGGTCCGGGGGACCAGCGAGTATTCGGCATCGGCGTCCCGGGGTAGCCGGAACCACCACACGTCGAACGGCACCGGCCACTCGTGGACGGGCAACCCCGACTCCCGCCGCACCGTCGAGGTGCGTCCGTCGCACGCCACCGTCAGGTCGGCCACCAGCTCTCCCGGGCCGTCCGGCGAGGTGTAGCGCACCCCCGTGGTGCGGTTGCGGTCGCGAAGCAGGCCGGTGACCTCGTGCTCGAGAAGCAGGGTGAACGTCGGCTCAGCGGCGGCCGCCTCGGCCAGCAGGTTGAGCAGATCCCACTGCGGAACCATCGCGACATATGGGTGCGGCTGGTGACGCAACCGGCGGAAATCGACCAGCGTCACCTCACGGCCGTCTGCCTCGAGGCCGAGGTGGTCGATGCGGGACTGCGGCAGCGCCGAGAACCTTTCCCACAGACCGAGTTCGTCGAGCAGGCGCAGCGTGCTCGGGTGCACGGTGTCGCCGCGGAAGTCACGGAGGAAGTCGGCGTGCTTCTCGAGCAGCGTGACCTCGACGCCGGCCCGAGCCAGCAGGAGTCCGAGCACCATGCCGGCCGGGCCGCCTCCGACGACGGCGCATGTGGTGGTCATGCGACCAGCCTATTCACACCTGGATCCGCGAGCCGATGATGACCGTGCGGTCCAGCGGGAGGTTGAAGAAGCCGGGGGCGTCTCGCGTCATGTGCGAGACCGCGATGAACAGCCTTTTGCGCCACGGCGCCATCGTCGGCTCCGGGCCGGCGATCACGTCCACCTTGGACAGGAAGTAGGTGGCGTTGTCGAGGTCGATCGGTCCCTCGGTGCACGAGGGGTCGACGAGCCTCAGCGCCGCCGGGACGTCGGGACGCTCCATGTAGCCGTACCGGATGTTGACGAAGAAGATCCCGTCGTTCGGGTTGCCGAGGTTATCGACCGTGATGCGTTGGTCGGCAGCCACTCTCGGCACGGGCGGTACCTCCACCGACACGATCAGCACGTGCTCCTGCAGGACGTGGATGTGTTCGACGTTGGCGCGCATGGACAGCGGGGCCGTGGCACTTCCCCGATTGAGGAAGATCGCCGTGCCGGGCACTCGCGGCAAGGGCGGCCGGCTCCGGTCGATCTGAGCGACGAACTCCGGCAGCGATCCCTCCACCTTGTCGCGGGCGCGGGTGACGACCCCGCGCCCGTGCTGCCAGGTGGTCAGAACCGTGAACGCCACCAGGCCGATGAGCAGCGGGAGCCAGGCCCCGTGCAACAGCTTGGTGAGATTGGCCGCCAGGAACATCAGGTCGACGGTGAGCAGTGCCCCGCCTCCGACGATCAACAGCCACATCGGCGCCCGCCACCGAACCCGGGCCACGTGGAGGAACAGCAGCGTGGTCGCGGTGATGGTCCCGGTGACCGCCATGCCGTAGGCATAGCCCAACGCCGCCGAACTGCGGAAGGCGAACACCAGGATCACCACCGCCACCCACAGCATGCCGTTGATCCAGGGGACGTAGATCTGGCCGATCGAGTGTTCCGAGGTGTGTGCGATCCGCATCCGCGGCAGATAGCCGATCTGCGCGGCCTGAGACGCCACCGAGTAGGCCCCGGTGATCACCGACTGCGATGCGATCACCGTTGCCGCGGTGGACAATACGATCATCGGGATTTTCGCGCCGTCGGGCACCAGCAGGAAGAACGGCGCGTTGACCACGCTCTGGTCGCCGAGCAGCAGCGCGCCCTGGCCGAAGTAGTTGAGCACCAGCGCCGGCAGCACCAGGCCCAGCCACGCCCAGGTGATCGCCTTGCGGCCGAAGTGGCCCATGTCGGCATACAACGCCTCGGCGCCGGTGACCGCGAGGACCACTGCCGCCAACGCGAAGAACGCGATGTGGAAATGCCCGGCGATGAAGTCCAGGGCGTAACCGGGCGACAGCGCTCGCAGGATCTGGGGATGCCGGATGATCCCGCCCACCCCGCAGATCCCGATGGTGACGAACCAGACGATCATCACCGGGCCGAAGTAACGCCCGACCGCGGCGGTGCCGTGCCGTTGCACGAGGAACAGCCCCGTGATGATGACCGCAGTTATCGGCACCACGAGTTCCCCAAGGTGCGGATCGACGGTCTTGAGTCCCTCGACGGCCGACAGCACCGAGATCGCCGGGGTGATCATGGAGTCCCCGAAAAACAAAGCGGCACCGAGGATCCCGATCGTCGACAACGCCGCGATCACCCGGGGGCTGGACGCGCCGCCGTACCGGCGGACCAGGGTGATCAGGGCCATGATTCCGCCTTCGCCGTCGTTGTCGGCGCGCATGACGAGAGTGACGTAGGTCAGCGTGACGATGACCATCACCGACCAGAAGACCAGCGAGATAACGCCGTACACGTTGTCCCGGGTGATCGGGACGGGATGCGGGTCATCCGGGTTGAACAACGTCTGCAGGGTGTAGATCGGGCTGGTGCCGATGTCGCCGAACACCACCCCGAGCGCGCCGACCACCAGGCCCGTGCGCAGCGGAAGCGCCGGCGTGTGTGCGAGTGTGGCCACTAAACCTCGATCCGTGCGCCGATGATCGCCGTCTGATCCAACGGCAGGCTGAAGTAGCCGGCCGCGTCGGCGGCGATGTGGGACGTGGCGATGAACAGCCGCTTGCGCCAGCGGGCCATGGTCGGATCAGGTCCGGCGACGACATCGACCCGCGACAGGAAGTACGACACCTGGTCGGGCTGGATCGGGGGATCGATCAGGCCCAGAACAGCCGGCACGTCCGGCGCCTCCATATAGCCGAAGTTGGCTCGCACGAACAGAACACGCCCGCCCGCGTATCCGAGGTCGTCGACGCTGATCCGCTCGTCCTGCGACACCCAGGGCACCGACGGGGTGTCCAGCGACAGCACGATCACCCGATCGTGCAGAACCTGGTTGTGCTCCACATTCGCGCGCATCGCCATCGGAGCTGTCTCTGCGGCCCGGTTGAGGAAGACCGCCGTTCCCGGGACATGCGCCAACGGTGGCGTGCGGTGGGTGATCTCGGCGATGAACTCGCGCAACGGGCCCTCGACCCGGATGCGTGCCGCGACGACGATCTCGCTGCCGCGCCGCCACGTCGTCAGCACGATGAAGGTCAGCACCGCGATCAGCAGGGGCAACCAGGCGCCGTATTGAATCTTGACCAGATTGGCCGCCAGGAACGCGGCATCGACGGCCAGCAGGATCGCCCCACCGCCGGCCACCAGCCACATCGGGGCCCGCCAGTGGGTCCGGGCGTAGTACAGGAACAGGACCGTGGTGATGACGATGGTGCCGGCCACCGCCATGCCGTAGGTGTAGGCCAGCGACGCCGCACTGCGGAAGGCGAACACCAGTCCGATCACCGCCACCACCAGGACCCCGTTGATCCAGGGCACGTAGATCTGCCCGATCGAGGACTCCGAGGTGTGCCGCACCCGCAGTCGCGGCAGATAGCCCAACTGCACCGCCTGGGAGGCCACCGAGAATGCGCCGGTGATCACCGCCTGGGACGCGATCACCGTGGCGGCGGTTGCCAACAGGATCATCGGTAGCTGAGCCCACTGCGGGACGAGAAGGAAGAACGGCGCCTTGATCATCTCGTGGTCGTCGAGCAGTTCGGCGCCCTGCCCGAAGTAGTTCAGCGTGAGGGCTGGCAGCACCCCGCCGAGCCACGCGACGGTGATGGCCCGCCGGCCGAAGTGACCCATGTCCGCGTAGAGGGCCTCTGCTCCGGTAACCGCCAGCACGATGCCGGCCAACGAGTAGAACGCGCTCGACGGGTAGGACAGCACGAAATCCAGCGCGTACGTGGGTGAGAGGGCGCGCAGAATCTGCGGATGCATGGCGATGCCCCGCGCCCCGCACGCGGCGATCGCGGCGAACCAGATCACCATTACCGGCCCGAAGAACCGTCCCACCAATTCGGTGCCCTTGCGTTGCATGGCGAACAGCGCGGCGATGACCACCGCGGTGACCGGAACCACGAAGTCCGCGAGGCCGGGGTCGAGCACCTTGAGACCCTCCACGGCCGCGAGGACGGAGATGGCCGGGGTGATCATGCTGTCGCCGAAGAACAATGCGGCACCGAAGATTCCGAGTGCGGTCAGAGTTGCGACCGTCCGGGGGCTGCCGTCCCCGCATCGGCGCAGCAGCGCCACCAGTGCCAGGACACCGCCCTCGCCACCGTTGTCCGCACGCATCACCAGGGTCACGTACGTCAGCGTCACGATGAGCATGACCGACCAGAAGATCAGCGATACGACTCCGTAGACGTGACTTTGGCCCATCGCGACCGGATGCGGGCCCTCCGGATGGAAGAGGGTCTGGACGCTGTAGAGCGGGCTGGTGCCGATGTCCCCGAAGACCACGCCCAGGGCGGCGAGAACGATGCCCGGGCCCACCGATTGCGGAGGTGTGTGGGTGGGCGTCGCCGAAAGCGTCAGCACTGGCCGTCCCGCCCTCTCCTCGAACCCCGCGATCCCCACCGCCGTGGGGCGATGCTATCCCCGCGCAGCACGGGTGTCCTGCGGTTGCGATCTGCCGGATTCCCGGGCAACCCGCCCGTCGCTGCGCATACATTTCGGGGGTGCGGTTCCGGCTTCCCCTCGCGCTCGCGATTCCCCTCGCGGTTCCCCTGGCCGTTCCCCTCCTCCTCACCCCGGTGGCCCACGCCGATCTGATGCTCGGGAACTACAACGCCTTCATCGACGGCCGCTACGACTTCCACGCCTGGATCTGGTCGGTCAGTTCCTGCAATCCCCCGGCCGGGCTCTCCCAGTGCGCGAACGTCTCGGCCAATCCAACGCCGATCGCCAATGCGTTCCAGTGGTACGGCCAGGCCCAGCGGACGGGCAACACCTACACGCTGACCGTCGACGTTCCCGACGGCCTGCGGTGCGGCAACGTCTACTACGGGCCCGTCCTGCCGACCCGGGACGTTTACACGTTCGACGCGGTCACGTTCGGCGGGACGCTACAGTCGACCTTCGCCACCGGGTGCGACAACGCCCCGGGCGGCACACTGAGCTATCCGTTTCAGCTGGTGCGGATGTAGGTCAGCGCCGGCCCAGCGCGGGACCGAGCTGATCAATCAATTCGGCTGTCCGCCAGGCGGTCAAGCCTGCCAACACGGCCAGCACTCCGACCGTCGCCGCAACACTGACGATGGTGGCTCGTGAACGGGGCGCATAGACGAAAGCCGCGGCCACCAGGCTGCCGGTGACCAGTCCGCCGATGTGCCCCTGCCAGCTGATCCCCGGAATGCTGAACGTCATCGCCAGGTTGATCGCGATCAGCGTGACGAGCCACTTCACATCCAGATGCAGCCGCCGGGCGGCCACGAAGGTGGCGCCGAACAGACCGTAGATGGCCCCCGAGGCGCCGGCCGTCGCCGCCGTGAGCGGAGACAGCAGGTAGACCAGGACCGAACCCCCCAACGCGCTCAGCCCGTACAGCGCGGCGAACCGTCCCCGCCCCAGGTGCTCCTCCAGCGGCGGGCCGAGCACGTACAGGGCCCACATGTTGAACGCCAGGTGCATCAGCCCGTAGTGCATGAACGCCGAGCTCACAAGCCGGTAGTAGTCGCCGCCGGCGACGGCCGGAGACCACAGCGCGAACTGCCCGCGAAGCTCGGGCCTGACGTTCAACAACAGGAAGACGGCGACGTTGACCGCGATCAGCCCGTAGCTGACCACCGGCAGCGGACCGGTCCGGACCTTCTTCGCCCGCGCGGGCGCGGGTGGTGCCATTACGGTCTGCGCCGCCGGCTGCGCGGCATGTGCGGCCGCGTACACGCAGTCCACACACTGCTGTCCGGCTGGGGTGGGGTACACGCACTCCGGGCAGCCGGGCCTGCCGCACCGGTGACAGCCCAGCGCCGCCGGCCGATCCGGGTGGCGGTAGCAGGCGGGGGTCGCGGGCCCGTACGCGGGCGGGTAATGGCTGCTCATAATCTCGGCCACGACGATACTGTGCGCCGCCCGGGCACGGTCGCGAGTTCGTCATCCAGCAACTTCGGCACCACTGATCCCAAAGCCTGAGAAAACCTCCTACGGATTCCGTTGTCGAAGACGTTTAATTCGAAGAGAAATTGATCGAACTGGCCCTGCCACGACCGGAAATATCAATACTGAGCAGTAACTTTGTGAATATCTCCAGGCCGGTAGTTCCTCGACGAAATCAGTAGTACATTCGGTGCAAGCCGACCGAATGACCGCTCCAGGGACAGGCTCGCACTCACGGTTGAGCTATCGCCACCGGCCGAAATTCCCGGGCCCGGCGCGATCGGTGCACTGCGAAAAACGACCGAGGGGGTCCACCATGCTCGCAGCGAAACTCGACACCCAATCTCTCGTGGCGCGCCCGGCCACCGTCGATGTGGGGGCCAGGAGCCTCGATGGCCTGGTGCGCGCCCGCGTGCTCAGCGAGTCCACCATCATGGTGGCCGCGTTCGGAGAGATAGACGCCGCCAACATCGCCGATCTGTTCGCCGGGATCGAGCGCCATCTCGGCGGGCACCGGCAACTGGTCCTCGACTTCTCCAGGCTGGACTTCTTCGGTGCGGCGGGCTACTCCGTCCTGGCCCGGGTCCATGCCCGATGCCTCGCCACCTCCGTGGACTGGGTCTTGGTTCCGGGGCCCGAGGTGGAACGCCTGCTCCGGTTGTGCGACTCCGACGGGGCACTGCCGACGGCGCCCAACATCGTGTCGGCGGTGGCCGCACTGACCCGCCGCCGGCGCCGCCGGCCGCCGTTGCGGGCCGTTCCGCGATAGCACCCGGTCCGGAAAACCCGGCCGGTTAGGCTCCGAACGTGACTAACCCCGGTCGACGATTCAACGACGCGGTGACCCGATTCTGGAGCCTCGCGGCGCCGCTGTACGACACCCCGGCGCTGCAGCGCTGGGTCTACCAGCCCGCGCAGGACGAGGTGATCGCCCTCTTGCGCGCGCACGGCGCCCGGCGGATCGCCGATATCGCGTGCGGGACAGGCATACTCGCCAGCCGGATCCAATCCGAGGTTCACCCCGAGCAGGTATTCGGCGTCGACATGTCCGACGGCATGCTGGCCCAGGCCAAGGCACGCTCCGCGGACGTGCGGTGGATGAAGGGCCCTGCCGAGAAGCTGCCGTTCGACGACGGCGCCCTCGATGCCGTCGTCACCACCTCGGCGTTCCACTGGTTCGATCAGCCCGCCGCCATGTGCGAGTTCTTCCGCGTGCTCTCTCCCGGCGGCCTGGTGGCGGTCGCCACCATCAGCCCGCCTCTGCCACAGCTGTTCTGGCTGCTGCCGGACACCCTGACCAATCCCGCCCACAGCCCGACGCCCACCGAGATGCGCGAGTTGTTCACCGGCGCCGGATTCGCGCTCACCGATCAGCACCGGGTCAACCGGCCGCTGTGGACCCGGCCGGTGTGGGACCTGATCACCGTCGGCACCAAGCCGGAGGAGTGAGCGGGGTGACCGACCTCCATCCCGGTATCGCCGGCCTGGCTGCGCTGGTGGGAACCTGGTCCGGGCGCGGCACGGGTGAATACCCGACCATCGCCCCGTTCGGCTACGCCGAGGACATCACCATCGGTCACGTCGGCAAGCCGTTCCTCACCTACGCGCAGCGCACCCGCTCCGATGACGGCCTCCCCCTTCACACCGAGACCGGTTATTTCAGGACGCCCGAACCCGGCCGGATCGAACTACTGCTCTCCCAGCCCAGTGGCATCACCGAGATCGATGAGGGCACCGTCACCGGCAGCGGACGCGCGCTGGTCATCGAGGTTCGGTCCACCCACGTGGGTCTGACCTCGTCGGCCAAGGAGGTACTGGAGGTGAAGCGCTCGTTCCGGCTCGACGGCGACGACCTCACCTACACCCTGGCGATGGCCGCCGTGGGCCAGCCCCTAACCCACCATCTGACGGCGACGCTGCACCGGGTTTCGTGACCGACCCCCGGGGGCGAATCCGGATCCCCGCCGATCTCGCCGCGGTGACCGACGTCGGCCCGGAGGAGCGCGGCGATCTCGATCCCGCCGCGGTGGAACGGATCTGGGACGCCGTCGTCTACTGGTATCAGGCCGGACTGCAGCCTTCGATCCAGCTGTGCCTGCGGCACAACGGTACGGTCGTGCTCAACCGGGCAATCGGGCACGCACTCGGCAACGGTCCCGCCGATCCGCTTGACGCCGAACGGATCCCGGTCACCACACGCACACCGTTCTGCGTGTATTCGGCGGCCAAGGCCGTCACCACCACCGTGGTGCACATGCTCGTGGAAAGGGGGTCCTTCTCTCTCGACGACCGCGTGTGCGACTACCTGCCCGGCTACACCAGCCACGGCAAGGACCGCACCACCATCCGGCACGTGATGACCCACAGCTCCGGTGTGCCGTTCGCCACCGGACCGCGCCCCGATCTGCGGCGGATGAACGACAGTGACTACGCCCGGGAGAAGCTCGGCGAACTCAAGCCGATCCACCGTCCCGGGTTGATGCACATCTATCACGGCCTGACCTGGGGTCCCTTGGTCCGCGAAATCGTCTCGGCAGCAACAGGACGCAACATCCGGGAGATCCTGGCGACCGAGATCCTCGAGCCACTGGGATTCCGGTGGACCAACTACGGCGTCGCCGAGGCCGACGTTCCACTGGTGGCGCCCAGTTACGTCACCGGACCGCCGCTACCGGCCCCGCTGGCCGCCGCATTCCGCACCGCACTGGGCGGCACAATGGACCGGATCATCCCGTTCTCCAACACCCCGATGTTTCTCACCAGCGTCGTGCCCTCGTCGAGCACCGTCTCGACGGCCGACGAGCTATCCCGCTTCGCCGAACTGCTCCGGCGCGGTGGTGAACTCGACGGAGTCCGGGTCTGCAACCCCGACACGCTGCGCGCGGCGATCCGCGAGTGCCGGCGGCTGCGACCCGACGTCGCAACCGGCCTGGCGCCGATCCGGTGGGGAACCGGATTCATGCTGGGCTCCAAGTGGTTCGGCCCCTTCGGCCGGGGGGCGGCCGCCGCCTTCGGGCACACCGGATTGACCAACGTCGCGGTGTGGGCGGACCCGCAGCGGGGACTGGCGGCGGGGCTGGTGAGCAGCGGCAAGCCGGGCCGCCATCCCGAGGCGGGGCGGTACACCGCATTGCTGAACCGGATCACCGCCGAGATACCCTGCTGCTAACGGTTTTTCAGGCCGGGCGCCGATGCCTTTCCAGCGCCGCACACGCCACATCGAGATCGACGGGCGAAGCGAGTTCCACTGACGGGGTGAGCCCGGCCTCGATGATCTGTGCCCGGACCGTCATCACGGCCTTCAGGTGGGATACCTCCGCAGTCAGCAGGATGGCGTGCGCCAAGGTTGCCGCCCCGGCATCCATCGCCGCCTCACCGAGCACCACGCTGTGCACCTGGCCGCTGCGGCAGGTCCGGACCATCACCTGTCCCCCAGGATGGGGGGTATCGAAGAGCGGGTCCGGATCGCTCACAGTTGTTCCTGCGCAGTTATTCTCAACCGTATGGCCGAGTCGGTGTCGTGCTGCTCCCACGCGGCGGCCGCCTGCCACAGGCCTTCGGCCACGTCGGCGTGGGCGGCAGCCTGCTCCCGATAGCAGACCCCCCGCTGCTCCAGCAGGTTCCTGCCGGCGTCCGCCACTTCGGCGAAGACCGGCCCCAACGAGTGCAGCATCTCGATCAGCGGGGCATGGTCGGCTGACGCCGCACTGAGCCGCTCGGCGTTCTCGCGGTACGAATGCGCCAGTCGACGCAATTCGCCCGGCGCCGCGGAAAGGGACTGTGTCACAGGCATGCTCCCGTCTTACGGTCGGCGGTGACTGTATTCAGATCGGCAGCACGGGACAATTCACCGCTGTGGACAGGCACTGTCAGACCGGCCGGCGGATCGCGATGCTGGCTCCCAACGGGCTGATCTGCACCCGCGCCCCCGGCGTCGGGGCTTCGACGACGAGGTTGTCACCGATGGCCATCTGAACGTGGCCGGTGTGCGGAAACACCAGATCGCCGGGCCGAACCTGTGAACGCGCAACCGGTATGCCAGCGTTGATCTGGTCATAGGTGGTGCGCTCCAGGGGAACTCCCGCCTGGGCGTAGGCCCACTTGACCAATCCGGAACAGTCAAACTGGTTGGGCCCCTGGGCTCCCCAGACGTAAGGGCAGCCGAGTCGACTGAGCGCGGCCCGGACGGCGGCCCTCGCCCGCGAGTCCGGCACACCGCCCCGGCCATCCCGGGACCGACCGGCCCGGTATCGCAGGGCGCGCAGCGCGGCCTGCCTTCGGCGGGCCCTGCGCCGGGCGGCCCGAACATGTGACTGCTGGGCCCGCAGTCGCAGCACTCTGCGGCGCAGCCATTCCCGTGCGGCGATCGGATTGTCGAGGTCCGGACCCGGATCGCTGCGGGCGGCGGCCAGAACCGTGCCGGTGTTCCGGCGCGCTTCGTCGTGATCGCGGCGCGCCGCCGCCAGGATCGCGGCCAGTTCGGCGTCGGCCGCACGGGCCCCGTCGAGGACTGCGCGACTCGCGGCGCTCGCCTCCCGATAGGCCCTGGCGTATTCCCCGGCCGCTCCCGTCGCCCCCTGTGCCGCGTCCGCAGTGGCGGTGACGACCGGGCCGGGACCGGGATGCCCGGCGAACAACGCGTGCGCGCGTTCCAGGGCGGCGATCTCCGCCGTCACCGGTCGCCGTCGACGAAGGCGCGCACCCGCGCAAGCGCATCGGGCGGGATCGCTCCGCGGTTGCGGATGTCCCACATCTCGTCGACCCCGACCCCGAGCAACGCCGCGATCACGGATTCCGGCAACTCGGAGCGCACGCAGGCTCGATCGAAGCGCGCCGCGAGACTCCCCGGTAGCCGCGCCAACAGGCCCGTCCGCATCTGCTCCAGGGTCCGCAGTTGGGCCATCAGTCGCTCGGCGGAGTCGGCGCCGTTCTGGACGGCCACCCGCCATGAGTTCGCGGCCAGCATCTCGGCCCTCACGCACTGCGCGATCACGGATTGAATATATGTCTCGTAGTCGTTTTCCGTATCCGCCGGCAACCGGGACACCAGCGCCGTCAGCGATTCGATGTGGGCATCCGCATGAGCTTCGAGGACGTCCACGTCCTTGGCCCGACTGGCGCGGCTCGGGGGAACCGCGGGCCTGACCGTCGGCAGCAACTCAGCCAGCTCGGCACCGGGGTCACGTGCGGCGGCCAGCCGCTGATATGTGCCCGACGGCAGGCCAAGACCATTTTCCACCTTCTGGATGGTGGTCTTGTGCGGCTTGCGCGCTCCCCTCTCGAGGTAGCTCAAACCCATGACGCTCACTCCGGAGGCGGCGGCCAAGTCGGCTAGTGACCAGTCCCTGGCCTCCCGCAGGGTCCGCACGGCCGCGCCGGCCGCCTCGCGGCTCATGCTCGGACTCCAGCCATGAAACGAGTATTACACAGCGGCGCTTCTGTATACGTTTTTGGAAATGTTTTGCACGGAGCACCGCCCAGACGGCTATACGCTTTTTTCATCGAATCCCGAAGCAGCCGAACCGAGAAGGAGCCGCCGATGAACCACCGTCCCTGCTCAGCAGATCCCGACCTGTGGTTCGGCTACGCCGACGACGACGCCAGCGACGGCGCGGCCAAAGCCCGGGCCTACGAGCAGTCCGCCTCCAAGGCGCGCGCCATCTGCCTGCGCCACTGCGCGCTGGCACACCAGCGGGACTGCGCACGCCGCGCCGTCGATGCCGGCGAGGAGTACGGCGTGTGGGCGGCGATCAAACTGCCCGGCGGTCAATACCGCAAGCGCCACCAGTTGGCACTCGCCCACGAACTGCTGCGCTCCATCGCCGAGGGAACGATCAACCCTCGGGAACTTGCCGACAACGTCGAGCTGCTCTCGCGTCACGACCCGCTACCGACCCCGACAGCGGCCGTCTTCCATCTGCCGCTACGTCAGCCTCCCGGCACGGCGGCCTGACGTGCTCGCCGCCCAACGCCCCGCAATCTCGCGCACCGCAATCCTGCGGGCAATCCCGCGCCCGGGCCTCCGGACGTAGCAGACTGTTCGCCGTGCAGGTGGTTGCGGCGCTGGCGGCGGTGGCGGTGGTCGCGCTCGTCGTCACGCTGGTGACGGGCAGCGTCTCGTTCGCCGTCCTGGCGATCGCGACGGCCGCCGCCGGGATGGTCCTGCTGTTGCGGGACTGGAGGTCCGAGCAGGCCCGGGTCCGGCAACCCAGCGAACGCGCCGGCGGTGGACCAGGTCCCGATGCCTGGGCGCCGGACATCTCGGCCGATCCGGACGGCCCGTCGTCCGACGCCCGCGCTGACCAGTAGCGCCGTCGGCCAGCCAGTCGATACGCTGGGCTTTCACAAACAGAGATAGGTGCACATCATGCGTAGTGGGCCCGCCGTTCTGGTGGCAGCGAGTCTGATCGTCGTCGGGTTGTCCGCAGGCTGCGGCAAGTCCGCCGAGCAGGCACCCGCGCCGAGTGTGCAGAACCCACCCCAGCCGACCGAGAAGGGTGTGATCGGCGGCCTGCCACCGAGGTCGTTCAATCAGGGCGGCAATGCAGCCGACGGCATCCTCGCGCTGGAGTCCGAGGGCTACAGCGTCCGGATCAACTGGGGCGGCGGACGGCAGGATCAGCCGCTGTCGATGTGCCGGATCGGTTCCGTCGACGGTCTTCGCGGCAGCGGCGCGGTCCAGCCCGGGACGTCGGTCTACGTCACCGTCATCTGCTGACGGTCACGCCTTGAAGTAGACCAGTTGGTGCGAGCTGGCCAGCAGCCCGCCATCGGCCGACCAGAGGTGGGCGGTCTGGTCGAAGTAGCCCTTGGAGAACCGGTTCGCGTAAGCGCTGCCCAGGAGGAAGTCGTCGGCTCCTAGAGCGTCGAGTTGCTGCTGGTCGGCATGGAAATACACGGTCAGCGAGATGGTGCCCGCCGGCGCGAGCCCACCCCGGCGCAGGAACACCCGGGGGTAGAAGGCATCGCCCAGTGCGGCCAGGCCCGGGTAGTCCAGTCGGCGTCCGGCGACGTCGCGCATCCACCACGTCGTGGTCGACGCCGGGCGGTCCTGTCCGTCGTGGGGCAGCGCGCCCTCGGCGAAACGCATGTCGTAGTTGCGCGCCCACAGCACCACCGAACCCATCGCCGCCGACGAAAAGTGCTCCGGTCCCGGGACATCCGGTGGCTGTGCCTCGGTATCAGCCCAGGTGTCGCGGCGGATGCCGGTGACCGCCGTGGCCGTCGTGGTGACTGCCCCGCCCTGGGTCAGTTCGAGAATCCAATGCTGATTGCTCCGGTTGGTACGGGCCGGCCGCACCGCGATGTCGAACTCACCGTCGGCGATCGCCGCCGCGAAGTTGACGGTCAACGCCAATGGCTCGCCGATTCGCTCGGGGTGGGCCTCGACAGCCCGCATCAGCACCGCGGCGGTGATGCCGCCGAAGGGGCCGACCATATTGCTCCAGCCCGGGTGGGTGCGTCCCCGCATCAGATCGGCGCCGACCGGATCCAGCGCGATGGCCTCGTCGAAAGGGTGCACCGACAGATCGTATCGACGAGGGAGGACGCCTCGGCTCCGGTGTTGGCAGCGGCTTGCCCGGCCACTGCCAGGTTTCGTACAGGTTGCTGTGGTGCCCTAGATGCCATGACGACGAACAACCCGAGCAAGTTCAAGCTCCTCGCCGCCGCAGCCGGGGCCGCCGGACTGGCCGTCCTGGGCGGCACGGCGATCTACACCGGCGTGGCAACCGCCAGCACCGGTGGCTTCGAGTCCAAAGGCGGCGGCTCCGGTCCCTCTTACGTTGCGCCCCACGTTCCCGGCATGCAGATGGGGCAGACCGCGGGCGAGGAGCCGACCGCCGTCACCACCAGCACGGCGCCCGCCCGCCAGTAGCCGTCAGCGGCCGGAATTGTTCCGGACGCCGCGGTAGATGCCGCGGCGGACGATCCACGGCATGAGGACCCGCTCGACGACGGCGGCCGGGATCCGCACCGGTCGCCCGTCGGGGGTGAACACCTCCATGCCGTCCGGTTGCGGGCCGATCACCGAACCCCACCGCCAGCGGCGGGGTCGGTAGGACTTCAACGGTCTTCCGGCCGGTTCGGCCAGGACGTTGTAGGCCAGTAGGGCATCTGCACGGTTGCGCGCCGACGACCGCAGCGGGTCGGTGGCCGCGACGTCGCCGATGGCGAAAACACCACGGCGCCCGGGTACCCGCAATTCCGTTGTCACAGTGACGAATCCATGCTCGTCGAGCAGTTCGGCGGGAAGCCAGTCGGTGTTGGGGCGCACCTTCCCGACCGTCCACAGCACCGCGTCGGCCTCCGCCGGCTGCTGGCCGGTGCTCCACTGCACGGGGTCGCTGGTGATCGCGTCGGCGTCGAAGCCGTCGGGAATGACCGCCCGGTGGCCGGGGTGGAGTCCGACCCCGTGCCGGATCAGTCTGCGCCGCAGGTGTTCCCACGTCCGGGGATGGTGGCCGAGCAGCGGACGGTCTTTCGGGTAGTACAGGTCGATCCGCTTGGCCGGCCAGCGTGCGGCGAGATTGGCGGCCGCGCTCACCGCCGCGGCACCACCGCCGATCACGGCGATCGACGAGGCGGCGGCGAGTCTCTGATGATCGGCGGCGAGACTTCCTGCGATGTCAGCCGGTGTCTGCAGTGCGGGCCGGCGCCAGAAACCGTTGCTGACCCCCGTCGAAATGACCAGGGAGTCAAAGGGTTCGGTCAAGGGCGTCCCGTCCGGATGTTCACCGCGCACCGTTCGGTTCGCCAGGTCGACGCCGGTGAGCCTGGCCTGCACCGTCCGCACCCCGTCCAGGGCGCGATAGCGGTCGAAGGGAACCACGTAGTCGCGGGCCCAGTCTTCCGGGCGGGTCAGCCGCAGGCCGAGTTCCTGGCCGCTGACCAATCCGGGTTTTGCCGAGATGCCGACCACGTCGGCCTCCCCCGCCAGCCGGATCGCGGTGAGCAGTCCACTGTCCCCCAGCCCCGCGACGACCACCCGCTGCCGGGTCATCAGCGAACCTTGCGGGGCGGGCGCGGGACCAGCCGCGGCACCCGGTCGATCACCTGCTGGTACTGCGGACGGCGTTCCAGGCTGCGCTTCTCCATCATCGGGATGCTCGCGCCGAGGAACATCGCCGCCATCAGCACCACGCCGGCGAACAACCACCACGCCGCACGCGGCGCGGCCGACACCCCGAACAACGCAAGGGAGAACCAGAAGCCAATCTCCCCGAAGTAATTCGGATGCCGCGACCAGGCCCACAACCCGCGATCCATCACCGCCCCGGGTCGGCGCGCGGCGACGAACCGGTGCATCTGCACATCGGCGGTGAATTCGAGAGTGACAGCGCCGATTCCGACGGCGAATGCCAACCAGGTCAGCCATAGCAGCCCCGCGTCGGAGCGGGCTGTGGCGACGTAGACGGGCAGCATCCCGGCGAACACCTGCAGGGTGGGAAACAGGTGGATTCCGAACAGGTCGGCGAGGAACTCGAAGCGACCGGCACCGTCGCGCAGCATCGGGTAGCGCCAATCCTCGTGATGCAGGCCGGGAAATCCGTAGGCCCAGTTGCCGGTCAACCGCACCGCCCAGTAGCCGATCACGACGGCCAGCAGCCAGCAGCGCAGCGCACCCGGTCCGGACACCCCGATCGGCCCCTGCCACCACCAGTATGCGAACAGCAGCGGCGGGATCACGCTCCAGTACGCGTCGTAGAAGCTGGAGTTGCGGTAAGCCCGGGAGAAGCCGAACACCACCAGGGTGGCCAGCAGGTCGGCGATCAGGGTGTCCAGCCACAGCCGGCCGGTCTGCGGACCGAATCGCAGCCATGCCGCGGCGACCGCGACGGCGACGAGGTACGCCGCAGCGACCAAAGCCAGTGAACGGGCCCTGCTCATCCGGGCGAACCTAACACGGCATCGCGTCCCGGACGATCGCGTCCCTGAAGTCGTGCTGGGCCCGTGAGTATCGTGAGCCCATGAGCACCCTCGCCGACTCCGACCGGGTTGCCGATCTCGCCCGGGCCGTCGTTTCCGACCACGATCCCAAACAGGTCCCGATACCGGAGTTCCTCGGCGCGTGTTACGACGCCGGGCTGTCCTGGGTGCACTTCCCGGTGGGGCTGGGCGGGCTCGGACTGTCCCGCGGCCTGCAGGCGGTGGCCGACCGGATCCTGCAGGGTGCCGGTGGCCCGGTACCGCTGGGATTGAATCCGATGGGCTACGGGATGGCCGCCCCCACGGTGCGGGAGCACGCTCAAACCGAGGACCTCAAGAAGTTCTTCCTGCGCCCCCTGGCCACCACCGAGGACATCTGGTGTCAGCTGTTCTCCGAGCCTGGCGCCGGTTCGGACCTGGCCGGGCTGGCCACCTCCGCGGTGCAGGATGGTGCCGACTGGGTGCTCAACGGCCAGAAGGTGTGGACTTCCCTGGCGCACAAGGCGCGGTGGGGTCTGCTGCTGGCCCGCACCGACCCCGATGCCTCGAAACACAAGGGGCTCACCTACTTCGTGCTCGACATGCACGCCCCGGGCGTGGAGTGCCGGCCGCTGCGCCAGATGACCGGGCAGGCGGAGTTCAACGAGGTCTACATCACCGACGCGCGGATCCCCGACGAGCACCGGCTGGGTGCGGTGGGCGACGGCTGGCGGGTCGCGATGACGACGCTGATGAACGAGCGCAGTGCCCTGGGCGGCAGCGCAAACCGTCGCGGTTCGGGCACCATCTCCGAAGCCGTCTCGCTGTGGGCGTCGCGCCCGGATCTGCACACCCCCGTGTTGCGGGACCGGCTCACCCAGTTGTGGTTGCGCTCGGAGGCCCAGCGGCTGACGTCCGAGCGCTCCCGTGCCTCGGCGACGGCGGGAGGGCCCGGGCCCGAGGCGTCGATCGGCAAGATGGTGGGCGCCGAACTGAACCAGAAGATCTACGAGTTCTGTATGGATCTGCTTGGGCCGGAAGGCATTCTGTACCACGGCTATAGCGGCGCCGTGGTCGACGGCGACTGGCGCGGGCCGATCCAGCAGCGCTACCTGCGCAGCCGGGCCAACACCATCGAGGGCGGGACATCCGAAGTCATGCGCAACATCCTCGGCGAGCGCGTGCTGGGCCTGCCCGGCGACCTGCGGGCCGACGCCGGTATGCCGTGGAAGGAGATTCCCCGTGGCTGAGAAGCGTGCGGATCAGCCCGACCGGATGGCTGAGAACTCGACCGAGACGCTCACCTTCAGGTTCACCGACGAGCAGCGCCAACTGCGCACCGCGGTAAGGAAGTTCAGCGCCGAGAACTTCGGCGAGGCAGCCGCCCGCCGGCTGATGGAATCCGAACCGCGCTTCGACCGCGGAGTCTGGCGACGCCTGGGTTCCGAACTCGGCGTGCTCGGCATGGCGGTGCCGGAGGACGACGGCGGAGTCGGGGGTTCGCTGGTGGATCAGGCCGTCGCCGTCGAGGAATTCGGCGCTGCGCTGGCCTGCGGTCCGCTGTTCGGGACGGTGTATCTGGCCATCCCGGCCCTGGTCGCCTGCCCGCCGGGTGCGGCACGTGACGAACTACTGGCAGCTCTGGTCGAGGGCGAGCGCACCGCCGCGGTCGCCGTCGCCGATCGGGCCGGTTCCTTCGATCCGGAGCGTGTCACCGTGACCGCCGACGGCGAGATCCTCAGCGGCACCGCGGAACGGATCGTCGATGCCGATGCCGCCGACGAATTGCTCGTCGCCGCAACGGGTCCCGACGGCGTCAGCCTCTACGCGGTGGATGCCAACGGCCCCGGGGTGCTGCGCACTCCGCTGGCCACCATGGACCTCACCCGCCCGCAGGCCGATATCGAGTTCAGTGGGGCCCCGGCCAGACTGCTCGCCGGGCCGGGAGACGCCGAACGGGTGATCACCCGCGCGTTGCAGGTGGGTTCGGCACTCTTGGCCGTCGAACAGGTCGGCGCCGCACAGCATCTGCTGGACCTGTCGGTCGAGTACGCGAAGTCGCGCCTGCAGTTCGGCAGGCAGATCGGGTCCTTCCAGGCCGTCAAGCACAGGCTGGCGGACATGCTCGTCGACCTCGAGCACGCGCGCTCGGCGGCCTACTCCGCGGTCTGGGCGCTGGCCGACGGTTCCGATGATCCGGCCCTGGTGGCCAGCATCGCCCAGGCGCTCGCTTCGGCGGCGTTCAGCCGGATCGCCGCCGACACCATCCAAGTGCACGGTGGTATCGGGTTCACCTGGGAACACCAGGCGCACCTGTACTTCAAGCGCGCCGCCACCGACGCCGCCCTGCTCGGCAGCGCCGAACAACACCGGGACCGGGTGGCCGAACTTGTGCTGGACAACGCCGTCGCGCACAGCGGTGCGGTGAAGGTCGCTACTGGCTGACGCTGCTGAGGTAGCCGGTGGCCTTCTGGAACCAGAAGTTGTGGTCGTTGATGCCGCCACCGGGGGTCGGTGTACCGCGGGTGGAGAGTCCGAGGCCGGCGCCGAAGAGCACGGACATCACACCCGACTGCTCAGCCTGGGTCATGTGTTCGCCCCACGTGACGGTGTCGCCGGAGACCGAAACACCTTGATCGCCAGCCTGGTTCGCGCTGAAGTGCGCCAACCGTCCACCCGTCGCGGTGAACGAGTCGCCGAAGAAGTAGCTCGTCGCGGAATCCTCGAAGTTGGCGACCGTGTTGGACAGGTCCCGGCCGGGTAGCGTCGTCGAGCCGTTGATGTGACCCTGCGGGATCTGCCAGAGCATCACCTTGGTGCCGCCGAGGCCTGCCGACAGGTTCTTGACGAAGTAGAGGTAGTTACTCCACTGGTCGGCGTTGAAGAACCACATCGCAAGGTTCGGATCGGCCTTGGCGGCATTCTGCAGCGTTGTGAACACGGCCTGGACATCGGCGGCCGCCGGATTGAATCCGCGGGAGTACTTCGCACAGAACGCCTGGAGTTCCGCCTTGGACAACCCGAAGTACTTCTGGCTGTCCGCCTCGCTGAAGTTCGCGAGGTTGACATTGGCGCCGGTGACGAAGGCCCCGAGGTTGATGAAGGCCGCGGTCTCCGTTTGCGGGTTGAACAGGGAGTCGAAGGTGTACGCACCGTCAACGCCATACTTGTCGATCGCGACGAACGGCGCCCGATCGGCCGCGCCCTTCCAGTACGTCACACCCACGTTGTTGAGGAACGTGGACAGCCCGGCCACCTGTTTGGTGAGGAACGTGCGCCCATCGTCGAAGCTGGGCGCCGGACCGGTCCACGCACCCTGCCACGGATACCTGCTGGAGTCGGTGATGTGGAGCAGGCCCAGCGTCCAGTTCTGCTGGTCGCTCACGCTCCAGATGTTGGTCTTCCAGCCGATCCGCAGGTTCGGCATTTCCTTGCCCACGTAGTAATTGATGCCCTGGACCATTCCGGCGACGGTGTCCGGGAGCTTCGGGGCGTCGGGATCGTTGGGATCGAGTAACCCCTGGTCGTACATGGCGGACACCTGGGCGGTGTTCTGCGAACGGTCACCCTGCACCGGCACGAAGACATTCGACTGGAATGACGGCTGTCTCACCATCATGTAGCCCAGGAAGTCCGGTTCCATCACGACCTGCACCGGTATCCCGAGATCGTTCATGGTCGTGAAGTCGGTCTTCATCTTGGCGTAGTAGCGCCCCATGTATCCGTCGAACAAGTGCGGGTCCTGCAGGGTGCCGGACACGCTGTAGTTGTTGATGGCTTGGTAAGCGGCGTCCTCGCCCTCGACGACGTTGGTCGACTTACCGGCCGAGTCGAGAACATTCTGGATGTTGTAGTAGACGACGACGGGCACCATGCCGTGCTGTGCCGCCTGCGTGAGCAAGCCCTTCAGGTTGCCGTCGGTGTAGTCGGCACCACCCTGGTCGTAGATGTAGAGGTAGTCGATCGGAGCGACTCCGGTGCGGTAGTTGAAACTCTCGAGGAAACGGGCGCCGCTGGCATCGACCGAGGTGATCGAACCCACCGGAACGTAGCCAGTCACAGTGTCCGGCACGACGTGGGTGGTCTTGTCGGCGATGTAGAGACCGACATAGCGGGCGTCGCCGGTTGGGGATTTGATGGCCAGTCCGAGGAAGCCGGAGGTCTTCGCACTGATCTGAACCTGGTTGCCGGACTGAGTGATCCCGACCAGGTCCGGCTTGTTGGCCACCACGGTGTAGCCCGCTCCGGGCAGCGTCAGAGTGAACGTCGTTTCGGCGTCGACCTTGATCGCGTCCGCCACCGACTGGGTCTTGTCGACCCGAACCGCGAGCGGGGAACCCGATGTATCGAGTTCGGGGATGGCGATCGATCCGGCCGAGCTGCCGTCGCTGCCACCGAAATCGAAGAACGTCCGCCGCACCAGCACCAGGGCGCCGGCGGCCAGATCCCGGATCGGGCTGGGCGGCAGTCCCGAGAGCCAGTTCGCGGCGTTGTCGAAGAAGTGGTTGATCGCTGCCGCGAGTTTCGGCGGTACCGCCGGATGGAGCAGCGCCGCGCCGAACGCCCAGCAGCTGCCGCAGGATGCTTTGTCCTGCAACGCCGTTCGAGCGGGTGGCGCGACGATGGCCGCGGTGGTGGCGGGTACCGTGCCGGTTGCCGTGGCGCCCTCAGCCGGAGCAACCGTGGGCAGGTCGGCCGCCCGCGGGTCGACGACGGCCGTGCTCAACGGGGAACGAGCGGTCACCGACGCGGCCGGCAGCGCCGACGGGGAGTGAGCGATCCTCGACGCCGGCGTCCGCGAAGGCGCCTGACTCCGGGCAGCTGCGGCACGCCGCGCACCGACCGGTGCCGACGATGCGACGCCCCGCGGGGCGCGCGCGGATCGGGACGGGACGGCGGGACCCGGGTCAGCCGGGTTCGCTACCACCGTCGAGGAATCGGGACCGTCGGCGCGGGCGACTCCAGCCGCGTTCGGTCCCGCCAAGGAGAACACCACCACGACGGCGGCTGCCCCCGCCCGAATTCCACTGCCCAGAATCGACATACGAATGCCCACCGTCCTCCCCGACCAGATGCACCTTAGTTGTGACCTGGATCACGGTCAATTCGAATCGTCCGGCCCGTGCCGGAATCGCCGCAGGTAGGCCGCCTCGTCCCAGCCGGTCAGGAACACGTCGGCCGCCCGGTACCCCTTCCGGTACAGCGCATCGACCTCGGGTTTCGCGATGTCGAAATCCAGCACCCCGACATCGGTGGAGTCCACCCGGATGGTCCGGGCACTCACCCATGGTTCGTTGAGATACGCCTGATCCCGGCCGACCAGCAGCGTGGTCAGCACCTCTTCCAGAAGGTGCGGGCCGCCGAACACCCGCAACGGCGCGAGACCGGGCAGCACCATGTCGATGCCCTCCGGCAGGTTCGGCAACAGGGTCACGCCCAGAGTCGGCCAGCGCGGCCGTTTGCCGTCAAGGCGGTCCAGTGAATCGATCGGATAGTTGGACAGCAGACCGCCGTCGACCAGACGGGACTCGAACCCGGTGGCGCTGGTGATGGTGACCGGCCGGAACAGGAACGGGATCGACATCGACGCCCGCACCGCGTCGGCCACCGGTTGCTCGTCGGGGTCCAGGCCGTAGACCGCGCGGTAATCCCAGGGCAGGCGAACCAATTGGCCACGGGTGACGTCAGCCGCGGTGACCACGAGGCGGTAGCGGCGCTCCTCGGGAAGCTCGTCGTCATCGAGCCGAAGATCGCCGAAGGTCTCGACGCCGAGGTTGCGCAACTGCTCGGCCATGAACGTTCGGACGTAGTCGCCCTGGTAGAAACCGTTGCCCTGCAATATCGCCCAGCCCGCCCCGATCAGCGGCAGCCGCTCGATCGGACCAGGGTCGAGGAACTTGCGGTAGTCGATACCCAGCGTCAGGTCGGCCAGTTCACGGGGGGTCAGCTGATTGCCCTTGGCCGCCGCGGCGACGAGCGAGCCGACCATGGACCCCGCCGACGAACCGGCGACCCGGTAGGCGCGGTACCCGGCCTCCATGAGCCGCACGACGGCCCCGACCAGGCCGACGCCCTTCACCCCGCCGCCGGCCAGCACCAGGTCCAGTGGGCGAATGTCCTTGCGTGTCATGCCAGTACCTCGTCGATCGCGCGATAGATCCGCTGCTCGCTCACCGGCCGCGGGGTCCCGAGCTGCTGCGCCCACAGACTGACCCGCAACTCCTGGATCATCCGGGCGATGTCCCGGACGTCGGCCGCCGCCGCGCGGGTCGGCGACAGTGCCTTCACCAGTTGGTCGTACTCCGCCTCGACCACGTGCACCCGGTGCATGCGGTCCCGGTCGGCGACCAGTCCCTGCGGGAGTCGCTCCAGACGCCGGAGGATCGCCGTGAGATAGCGCGTCAGATCGGTCAGGTGCGCGGCCCCGGTCGCGCCGACGAATCCGGCCGGCATCAATTGCGTGAGCTGACGCCGGATGTCGGCAATCGCCTCGGCATGAGCGGGCGGCGGCTTTTCCGGCAGCGCCACCTCCACGGCCTGCAGTGCGGTCAGGACCTTGCCCACCCGGGCCACGATCTCGGCCGTGGTCGAGGCGAGGTCAGCGGCCACCCGGGTGCGCAACGCCGTGAATTCGGCTCTGCTCCAGACCGGGGCGGGGGCAAGGGCGTCGACAGCGGCGCCCGCGCAGTCCTCGAGCAGGGCCGCCAGCGAACCGTCCGGATTGGCGCCCAGCATCAGCCGGGTCCGTAGATCCAGGCCCCGCTCAACGGATTTCGCCGGCGACGGCACCGCGAGCCGAAGCAGCCTCCGCAGGCCGGCACCCATCGCCGCGTCGCGTTCCGGCTGGGTGGCGAACATCCGGACGTCCACCGCCTTGCCGGTGTCGACGAAGCCGGGATAGCCGCGTACGCGGTGTCCATCGACCGTCGTCTCCACCATCTTCGGCAGTTTGTCGAGATCCTCCGGCCAGGTGCGCAGCCCGCGCCGCTCCCAGTCGCCGGCGACGGCCTCGGCCACTGCGCGACGGGTGGTCCCGGCCAGCTTCGCCTGCAACGCGGGCAGGTCCTTCCCGCGTGCCACCACCTTGCCGTCCGGCCCCTCGACGGCGAAGGTCACCCGCAGATGTGCCGGCAACTTCTCGATGTCGAAGGCGCTCAGCGGCACGAGAACCCCGGTGCGACAATGCAATTCGCGTTGCAGGCCCTCGAGCAGCGGCTCGGCGAAACCCGATCCGCCGATGCGGATCGACTCGAGAACAGCTTTCGCGGTGTCGGGCGCCGGGACGAAGTTGCGGCGCAAATCCTTGGGCAGCGAGCGGATCAGCGCGGTGACGAGTTCTTCCCGCAGCGCCGGCACCTGCCAGCCGAACTCGGCCCCACCCAGGCGGGCCAGCACCCCCAGCGGCACGTGGACGGTGACGCCGTCGTCGGTCGCGCCCGGCTCGTAACGGTAGGTCAACGGCAGTTCGAGGTCACCGGACGTCCAGTGGTCCGGACGGTCGGTGTCCGCATCGTGCACGCGCAACAGGTCGTCGCGCGTCATGGTCAGCAGATTCGGCGTCTTCTGCCGTTGCTTGCGCCACCAGCCGTCGAAGTGTCTCGACGACACCACGTGCTCCGGAATCCGCGCATCGTAGAAGGCGAACACGTCCTGATCCCCGACGAGCAGGTCGCGCCGCCGGGCCCGGTCCTCCAATTCGGCCAATTGCTCTCGGAGGCGGGCGTTGTCGGCGACGAAGTGATGGCGCGTCTGCCACTCCCCCTGCACCAGTGCGTGCCGGATGAACAGGTCGCGGCACAGGTCGGGCTCCACCGCCGCATAGCTGATCCGGCGGCGCGCGACCAACGGCAGTCCGTACAGGGTCACGCGCTCGAAGGCCATCACCGCACCGCGCTGGGCATCCCAGTGCGGTTCGCTGTGGGTGCGCTGCACGAGATGCGCGGCGGCCCGTTCGACCATGTCCGGTTCGATGCGCGCGCCGATGCGCCCGTAGAGACGGCTGGTCTCGACGAGATCGGCCACGACGATCCAGCGCGGCGGGCGCTTGGTCAGCACCGACCCGGGCGCCAGTACGAACTTTGCATTGCGCGCGCCGGTGTAGTCCCGCGAATCCCCTTCGCGCAGGCCGACGTGGGACAGCAGGCCGGCGATCAGCGCCGCGTGGACCCGTGCCGGGTCGGCGGGTTCGGGGTCCGCCGACTCGCGGCCTCCTTCCCTGATTCCGATGTCGCGGGCGATGCCCCGCAACTGTCCCACCAGGTCCTGCCACTCCCGGATCCGGAGGTAGTGCAGATACTCCTCGCGGCACATCCGTCGAAACGCGCTACCGGACAATGCCTTTCGCTGGCCGCGCAGGTAGTTCCACAGGTTCAGATACGACATGAAGTCACTGGAATCGTCGGCGAACCGGGCGTGCTTCTGCCTGGCCGCGTCCTCGCGGTCGACGGGCCGCTCCCGGGGATCCGGGATCGCCAGCGCGGCGGCGAGCACCAGTACCTCCCGGACGCACCCCTCGGCCTCGGCGGCGAGCACCATCCGACCCAGCCGGGGATCGATCGGCAGTCGCGCCAGCCGCCGGCCGACGTCGGTCAACGACCCCCACTCGTCGAACGCCCCGAGTTCCTGCAACAGCGCGACACCGTCCCGGATGCTGCGATTGTCCGGCGGGTCGAGGAAGGGGAAGCTCTCGATGTCGCCCAGGCCGAGCGCGGCCATCTGCAGGATGACCGCCGCCAGGTTGGTCCGAAGGATCTCCGGGTCGGTGAACCGCGGCCGGGAGGCGAAATCCTCCTCGGAATACAGCCGGATGCACACCCCGGGCGCGGTACGACCGGACCGGCCGGCCCGCTGGGCGGCCGAGGCCTGTGAGATGGGTTCGATCGGCAGTCGCTGCACCTTGGTGCGACGGCTGTAGCGGGAGATCCGCGCTGTACCCGGATCGATGACATAGCGGATGCCCGGAACCGTCAGCGACGTCTCGGCGACGTTGGTGGCCAACACGATTCGCCGGGTCAGGCGGCTGTTGTTGGGCTCGAACACCTTGTACTGCTCGGCGGTCGGCAGCCGGGCGTAGAGCGGGAGCACCTGAACGTTCTTGACCGCTCCACGCACCGCCTCGGCGGTGTCGCGGATCTCGCGCTCCCCGGACAGGAACACCAGGACATCGCCGGGGGGTTCGGCGGCCAGTTCACCGATGGCGTCGACGATCGCCTCGGTCTGGTCCCTCGGCTCGATGCGAACCACCTCGTGGTCGGGATCATCGGGGTCGTCGGCGTCCTCGGCGGGTGCCGGCAACTCCAAAGGGCGGTAGCGGATTTCGACGGGATAGGTCCGCCCCGACACCTCGACGATGGGCGCATCGCCGTTCGGTCCGCCGAAGTGCGCCGCGAAGCGCCCCGGATCGATGGTCGCGGACGTGACGATCACCTTGAGGTCGGGTCGCCGGGGCAGCAACTGGCGGAGATACCCCAGGAGGAAGTCGATGTTCAGGCTTCGCTCGTGGGCCTCGTCGATGATCAGGGTGTCGTACCGCAACAGCCGCCGGTCGCGCTGCATCTCCGCCAGCAGGATGCCGTCGGTCATCAGCTTGACCAGCGTGCGATCGCTGACCTGATCGGTGAATCGGACCGAGTAGCCCACCACGTCACCGAGTGGGGTGTGCAGTTCCTCGGCGATGCGCTGGGCGACGGTACGGGCCGCCAGTCTGCGGGGCTGGGTATGGCCGATGGTGCCGCGGACCCCGCGCCCGATCTCCAGGCAGATCTTGGGCAACTGGGTGGTCTTGCCCGACCCGGTCTCGCCGGCCACCACGACCACCTGGTGATCCCGGATGGCGGCGGCGAGTTCCCCGCGCCGCTCGCTGACCGGCAGGTCGGGGTAGGTGATCTGGGGGACCGCGGCGACCCGCGCCGCGACCAGTTCCTCGCCGGCGCGGATCTGCCGTTCGAGTTGCGCACGCTGCTCGTCGCTGACCGGGCCGCGCAGCGACTTCAGCCGTCGGCCCAGCCGGGAGGCGTCCCGAAGGGTCAGGCCGTCCAGGCGTGCACGCAACGCGCGCACGTCGTCACGAGACGCCTGGGACACTGGAACCAGGATAGTTGGGCCGAAACGACGGGAGGAGTCGCCCATGACGACTGCGGTGATCATCGGCGGCCTGCTGCTGGTCGGTCTCGGCCTGGTCGCGAGTCAGCTGTTCCGTCTCAAGGACTGGCTGGACCGGCAGCCGCCCACGCCCAACCCCCCGGCTGAGCCCGACGACGACGCGCTTTCCTGAGCTGCGCGCCCTCAGCGGGGTGGATCGCCCCGCCACGCGAAACTGTTGACGTATTTGCCCATGTCCTGGGCGATCTGGACGTTCGCCGGCGACGGCGGACCGGGGCCGAAGCTGGGAGTGAACTCGCGGAACGGGCCGGCCGCGGCGGCGATCAGCGCGAGGTCGTTCTTGACCGCCACGACGACGATGATCCTCAGCCGGTCACTCCGGTTCGACGCCTCCAACGGCTGGAAGTCGGCGACCTCGCCGTAGCCCGGGTGATAGCCCACGGTTGCGTTGGGCAGCACGTACGCCTTGCGCGCGCCGGGGAATGCCTGCTCCAACAGCGCGTCGGCGATCTGCTGGGAGTTGCGATCCTGCGCCGGCCGGCTGAACAGCCGCATGGTGCCGCCGTCGCCGCCAGTCCACCGAGCCGTCACTCCGTTGGTGTCGAGGGTGACGTCGTATGCCGCGCTGGCCGCCGGGTAGGACACCGAGAACGCGCCGTCCGGCGAGACGAATCGGGGGTTGGTGGCCACCGGCATCCCGGTCGGCGGGCGTCCGCAGTCCGGCGGACAGACATAGCGGGTCGGCACATCGGCGACCTGGCGGTCGGCGATCGTCAGAGCGATCATCGAGAACGCCAGCGCGATGACCCAGAATCCCAGGGTGGCAAAGTATTTCGGTCCATGGGTGCGCTGCGCGCGGTAGCGGCCCGGCGGGACGGCGTAGCCCTCGAACGATTCCGTCATCGAGCGACCGACTTGGCCAGCAGGATGTTCTTGATCAGGTTCTCGATGTTCGGGGTACCCAGACCGGTCACCATGTCGTAGCCGATTCCGCCGGGACTGATCGCGTTGCCGCCGAGTTGGATATCCCGGAAGCCCGGCACCGCAGCACCTTTGGCGACGCCGTACAGCAATGGGTTCAGGTCGCCGAGCGGCTCGACGCCGCGGTCGGCGAGGAACTCGTCGATCAGCGCGGCCAGACCCGCCCAGATCGGAGCGGCCTGCGACGTTCCTCCCCCGACCACGACCTGTTGGCGCAGAACGAACTTGACGCCGGTGAACGGGTCCGCGACCGCGGAGACGTCGGGAACCAGCCTCCGGCCGGCCGGGCCGGCACTGGAATTGACCGACTGCCACGGGGGACGTTCGAACAGCGCCGAGGCGCCGCCCGCGCTGCCCTGCGTGAGCGGCACGTCGTACCAGGACTGTTCGGCCAGCCATTCGCCCTGGGCATCGGTGGACAGCGAGGTTCCGCCAACGGTCGTCATCTCCGGCACCGAGGCCACCGCATCGAGACCGACGTCGTCCGGGCTGGGCGGGTCCGACCAGGTGTGGCCGCCCTTGCACTCCAGTCCGGCCAGATCCCCGGTGGCGTCGAATGCGGTGGTCCCATTGCGGTGCGCCGCGGTCAGTGCCTCCCGCACAGGGAGCAGATCGGTGGCGGTGATCATCCGGTCGCAGCCCCAACCGACGGAAATGCTCCAGATCGCCCCGGGATACCGGCTGTCCACCGACTCCATCAACGAGGCCAGTTTCGTGAACGGCGCGCCGCCCTCGACCGTCGGCCGGACGTTGACCAGAACCAGTCTGGCGTCGGGGGCCAGCGCGTGGATCACCTGCAGATCCATCGTGGCTTCGCCGTTCACCTGCTGGGGCACCGCGCCGATCACTTCGGGGGTGAACCGCGGCAGGTGGAACCAATCGGCGTAGCTGTCCAGGTCCTCCTGCTTGAAGCCGTCGAAGGTGAACACCGCGACGGTGGTGTTCTTACCGGTGAAGCCCTTTTCGTGCAGGTGGTTTCCGTTGTAGGCGGTCAGCAGTTGGGTCGGCAGCAGGCCGCCGTCGGGCACGTCTCGCGGCGGGGTGGGCGGCAGGCCGTCGCGGTAGGGGGTGTAACTCAGGATCCTGCCGACGCCGGAAACCTCACCTCCCGTCCCGGACGGAACCGCGGGCTGCTGCGCTGAGGCGTAGAAGAGGTCGCCCCGTCGGGCCCGATAGTCGTGGACGTCAACGTCGAACGCCGTCGACAGTGCGGCAGGCGAACCCTTGAGGACCGCCCAGGCATCACCCCGGCGCCAGTGGACGGCCAGTCCATGCCGGTCCGCCCACGCGATCAGCCGGCTCGGTTCTGCGGGACGATGCAGCCCGACGGTCAGCTCGGCGCGGCTGTCGCGGGCCGGACCCAAGTCCTCCGATTCCGCCAGCAACCGGGCGTAGGGGCCGCCGATACTGTTGTCGGCCAGGCTGTTCCGCGGGGTCTCAGCCCTGACCAGCACGACCACTCCGGTGAAGACGACCAGTGTCGCGGCAAGTGCGGCCCACCCCCGCCAACGCTTCACCCGATCAGCCTGGGTGATTCGAAATTGCCCTGTCAAATGGGCTGTCGGGGTCGGCTGGCACACTCGGGCCTCATGACGAACCCCTGGGATCAGCCCTTCGATCCGAACCAGCCGCCGCCGTATCCCCCGCCCCCGCCGGCCGGCGCCTATCCCCCTCCCCCGTACCCGCCCTACCCCGGACCCCCGCAGGGCTACGCCGCGCCGATGTACTACGCGCCGCCCGCGCATCCGCAGTCCACGACGGCGATGGTGCTGGGCATCGTGGGACTGGTGCTCTGCGGCTTCGCCTCCCCCTTCGCGATCTGGCTCGGGCACAAGTCGATGCGTGAGATCGACGCCTCCGGCGGCCAGCTCAGCGGGCGGGGTCAGGCCCAGGCGGGGTTCATCATGGGCATCATCGGAACAGCCCTGATGGCGCTCGTCCTGATCCTGTTCGCCACCGGGGTGTTCGGCGCCATCGTCTCGTCGACGAATTCCTAGGAACCAACTCCCAGGGCGGAACCAACTCCCAGGGCCCGAGTGCCGGCGCCGCCGGGCCCCGGGCCGCGCTACAGCACCTCGAGGATCTCGTTCTTCAGCGCCTCGGCCTGAGTACCGAATACCGCCTGGACGCTGTTGCCCACCTCGATGACCCCGGCCGCACCGAGGCTCTTCAGCCGCTCCGGTTCGACCTTGCTGGTGTCGGCGACCTCCATCCGCAGGCGGGTGATGCAGGCGTCGACGCTGACGAGGTTCTCCCGGCCGCCGAACGCGGAGATGATCTGCTCGATCTTGCTGTCCGCGCGGGCCGGCGCGGTCGCGACCGCGCCGGCCGCGGCGCCGGTGGGAATCGCGGTGGCCGCATCGCTGCCCACGCTGAGGTTCGCCTTCTCCTCCTCCTCGAACTCCGACTCGATCTCGCGGCCGGGCGTGCGCATGTTCCATTTGGTGATCACGAAGCGGAACAGCACGTAGTACAGCGCGAAGAACACCACGCCCATGACGATGAGTAGCGGGACGTTCTTGGCGGCCGGGGCGGTGCCGTAGAGCAGGAGGTCCATCAGACCGGCCGAGAACGAGAAGCCCAGGTGGATGTCGAGCAGATAGGCGATCGCCAGCGACAGTCCGGTGAGGATCGCGTGGACGACGTAGAGCGGGAACGCCACGAACATGAACGAGAACTCCAGCGGTTCGGTGACGCCGGTGAGGAACGCCGTCAGGCCTGCCGCGGAGAGGATGCCGAAGGCCACCTTCTTCTGCTTGGCGTTGGCCACGTGGATCATCGCCAGCGCGGCCGCGGGCAGGCCGAACATCAGGATCGGGTAGAAGCCGGCGGTCAGATGCCCGCCGGTCGGGTCGCCCGCGGTGAACCGCGGCAGTTCGCCGGTGACGACGGTGCCGTCCGGCTTGGTGTAGCTGCCGTAGAGGAACCAGATGTAGGAGTTCAGAATGTGGTGCAGCCCAACGGGAATCAGCATGCGGTTGGCGAATCCGTAGGTGAACGCCCCGAGGGCGCCGGCACCGCCGATGAACTTGCCCAGCCCGGTCAAGCCCTGGTTGAAGATCGGGTAGAAGTAGCTCATCGCGAAGGCCACTACGAGCGTGGTCAGCGAGACGACGATGGGAACGAACCGCCGCCCGCCGAAGAAACCGAGATAGGGCGGCAGCTGGATGGTGTGGTAGCGGTCGAACAGCCAGGCGGTGATCAGGCCGACCACGATGCCGCCCAGCACGCTGTAGTTGATCTGCGCCTGCTTGCCGGCTTTGTCGAGCACTCCCTCCAGCACGAACGGCGACATGGTCTTGAAGACCGCCTGCATCACCAGGTATCCGACGACCGCGGAGAGTGCGGTCGAACCGTCGGCCTTGCGGGCGAAGCCGATCGCCACACCGACCGCGAACAGCAGGGCGAGATTGTCGAACAGCGCACCACCGGCGGCGCTCATGGCCTGGAAGAACGGCCCGATGACCGGCGCCTTGATCCGGCCGAGCAGGTCGTCCTGGCCGAGGCGCAGCAGGATGCCGGCGGCGGGCAGCACCGCGATCGGCAGCATGAGGCTCTTGCCGAGTCGCTGCAACTGCGCGAACCCGGGGATCTTGAGGCCCGATTTCGGTTGCGCGCCTGAGGCTTTCGTCACGTTAGTCATCTGGGGCCGGGCCTTCCTGTGTCGCCGCTCGAGAGCGAAGCTTAGTCAATCTCCCGACGTGAGAGCCGGTTTTGACCCCGCAATCGCACCAAATCCCTATCCTGATAGCTCGCCCATATCCCAGCCCCGACCAAGGAGCCCCCGTGAGCCAGACCCCGGTCCTCGCCCCCATTGACGGCCGCGCTCTGCCGCTCGCCGAGGTGCCCGATCCGGTCTTCGCGCAGGGCATGGTCGGCTACGGAGCGGCCGTCGACCCGCCCCATCAGGTCATCGACGCGGTCGCCCCGGTCAGTGGAAAGCTCCTCAAGCTGATGCCGCACGCCTACGTCATCCTGACCCCGGAGGGCGTCGGCGTTCTCGTTCATCTGGGGCTCGACACCGTGCAACTCAACGGCGCCGGCTTCACCGCGCACGTCGCCCAGGGTGACACGGTCACCGCGGGCCAGCGGGTGATCACCTACGACGTCCCCGCCATCATCGCGGCCGGCTTCAGTCCGGTGGTTCCGGTTGTCGTCATGGACGAGCGGGAGGAGTCGAACATCGCCCTCTCCGATGCCATCGGCAGCGGCATCTCGAGCGGCAGCGTGCTGTTCACCGCCAACAAGTAACCGGCGCAATGGAAGTCGTCATCCTCAAGGACTCCGCCGAGATCGGCGCGGTCGCCGCTGATTCCATCGAGGCTCTGTTCAACCGCAAGCCCGACGCCGTCCTGGGGCTGGCCACCGGATCGTCACCGCTGTCGATCTACGACGAACTGGCCGCCCGCTGCGGCGCCGGACGGGTGTCCTTCGCGAAGGCCAAGGGCTTCACCCTCGACGAATACGTCGGTCTGCCGCCGGATCACCCCGAGCGGTACCGCACCGTCATCGACACCGTGTTCGCCTCCCGGGTGGATTTCGCGCCCGGCGCGGTCCAGGGGCCCGACGGCCTGGCCACCGACATCCCGGGCGCCTGCGCCGCCTACGAGGCGGCGATCCGCGCGGCGGGGGGGATCGACCTGCAGATCCTGGGCATCGGCACCGACGGCCACATCGGCTTCAACGAGCCGGGGTCGTCGCTGGCCTCGCGCACCCGGATCAAGACGCTGACCCGCCAGACCCGGATGGACAACGCCCGGTTCTTCGACGACGACGTCAACGCCGTGCCCACCCACTGCATCACCCAGGGGTTGGGCACCATCATGGACGCGCGGCACGTCGTGCTGGTGGCAACCGGCCGCAACAAGGCCGAGGCGGTCCACCAGTTGGTCGAGGGGGCGGTCAGCGCGATGTGGCCGGCCACCGTCCTCCAGCACCATCCCCATGCGACGGTGCTGATAGACGACGCCGCCGCGCGCCGGCTCCAGCTCGCCGACTACTACCGCGAGACCTACCTCTCCAAACCGGACTGGCAGGGGATCTGAGGTGCTGCTGGCCGCCGGGACACTCCTTACCGGCTCAGAGTTGTTGCGGCCCGGCTGGATTGAGGTCTCCGGCACCGAGGTCGACGCCGTCGGATCGGGGCCGCCGCCCTGTCCCGCGGACGTCACCGCGCCGATCCTGATCCCAGGTTTCGTCGACACCCACGTTCACGGTGGCGGCGGCGGCAACTTCTCCGGAGGCCCGGACGGCACCGCGGCCGCGGTGGCCCTGCACCGGAGCCACGGCACCACGACGATGGTGGCCTCCCTGGTGACCGAGTCCCCCGAGGACCTGCTGGCGCAGATTTCCAGTCTCGCCGATCAGGTTCGGGCCGGGGTGATCGCGGGCATCCACCTCGAGGGACCGTGGCTGGCGGCCGAACGCTGCGGCGCGCACGACCCCGCACTACTGCGCGACCCCGACCCCGACGAACTGCGCCGCGTGCTCGAGGCCGGCCGCGGGACGATCCGCATGGTGACCCTGGCCCCGGAACGCCGAGGTGCCCTCGACGCGATCCGCCGGGTGGTCGCCGCCGGCGCGGTCGCCGCCGTCGGGCACACCGAGGCGACCTACGCCCAGACGCGGGCCGCGGTCGACGCCGGCGCGACGGTGGCCACCCACCTTTTCAACGCCATGCGCCCGATCCACCACCGCGAGCCCGGGCCGGTGATTGCCCTGGTCGAGGATCCGCGGGTCACGGTGGAGTTGATCGCGGACGGAGTGCACGTCGACGCGGCTCTCTACCGTCACGTCAGCCGTAGCGTTGGACCACAACGGGTTTCGCTGGTTACCGACGCGATGGCAGCCGCTGGGATGAACGACGGCGCCTACAACATCGGTCCACTGGCGGTCGAGGTGCTCGATGGCGTCGCACACCTCGCCGGAACCGACACCATCGCCGGGAGTACGGCGACGATGGACCGGCTCTTCCGGTTCGCCGTCACCCACTGCGGGCTCGACCGCGACGATGCGCTGGCGCTCGCCGTGCAGCAGTCGTCGATGAATCCGGCTCGCGCCCTGGGCCTTCCATCCCCGACGCTGACCGCCGGCGCGCGGGCCGACCTGGTGACCCTCGACGACGATCTGACCGTCACCGGCGTGCTGGCCCGCGGCGAATGGGTATCGGGAATCTAACGGTTTCGCGCCGCTCCGTAACGATTGCGTTCTGGCTCGGCATCATTCCTCGCAATCTTCCACCGCCTCGTGGTCTGGTGGATCGTGATGAGTACTCAGAAGACCCGGAACCTCTCGGTTTTGCGCAAGCCCGGCCTGTTCGCCGCAGCCGCCGCCGCCTCGGCACTGGTCGCTGTCGGCGTTCCTCTGGCCATGGCCGCGCCGCCCACGGCAACCCCGCCGTCGGACGTCCAGGGCTACGTCGAGTCCACGGCCCGCTGCACGGCGCCGGACACCGCCGTCCTCTTCGGCACCACCGACAGCTCTCGTATCGCCATCTGCAAGACGGCCAGCGGTTCGTACGAGTACCGCGGCGTGCGGGTTCGCGACGGCGCCAAGCTGATCGCGCCGGCCACGGCGACGTCGTCGGACAGCTTCACCGTCAGCAATGACGGCTCGACGTACACCATCACCCCGACCGCGTTGAGCGTGACCGTCGGCGGGAGCACCGTCCGCACCGAGTCCTGGACGGACTTCCACAGTCCGCTGTCCCCGGCGTCGGGTACGGGTACGGGTACGGGTACGGGTACGGCGACCACGAAGCCGACCACCTCGGGGTCCGCCACCGCAACGGCGACGACCTCGGCCAAGCCGAGCACATCGGGCACCGCGTCTCCGACGACGTCGGGGGCGGTTCCGTCGACGGCGACCAAGCAGTCCGCCGCCCCGGCGAGCTCCGCCCAGGCCAGCTCGGCTCCGGTGCCCTCCGCACCCCCGCTGCCCCCGCCGCTGCCCGCCGAGGTGGGAGGCGGTTCGTCGGCGAGCCGCTAATGGCGCCGCTCCCCCTGGCAGGGCTCGAGCACCACGAACACACCTTCACGCTGCTCGACGGCGCGACCGCATCGACCCTGGCACAGGTACTGCCGCTGCTGTTGCTGACCCTGGCGGTCGAGTTGCGCCGGACCGAGTTGCACCGCGAATTCACCGGGTGGGTGCTGGGGAGTTTCTTCGCGACCTTCGGCCTCATCGAGACCACGCTGGTGCTGTCCATCGACGGGGCCATCTTCCCGTTCCAGTGGTTCGACGCCTGTTCCGCCGCAATAATCTTCGGGGTGATGGCGATCCTGTTCCATCTGTCGCTGACGGACCCGCCGGCGACGGAGGTCTGACAGAATCCGCGCATGGCGGAGAAGTCGGTCAGCAAGATCTCGGTGATCGGCGTCGGTTCCGTCGGGACGGCGATCGCCTACGCCTGCATGATCCGCGGGTCGGCCGGCGCAATCGCGCTGTACGACACCAACGCCAAGAAGGTTCAGGCCGAGGTCCTCGACCTCAATCACGGCTCCCAGTTCGTGCCCAACTGCACGGTGACCGGCTCGGACGACATCGGTGTCACGGCGGGATCCATCATGATCGTGGTGACCGCGGGCGCCAAGCAGGATCCGGGGCAGAGCCGGCTCGACCTGGCGGCGACCAATGTGGCGATGGCCCAGCAGCTCACCCCGCAGCTACTGGAGCACTCCCCCGACGCCGTCATCCTGTTCGTCACCAATCCGGTCGACCTGGTCACCTACGCCAGCGCCCGGTCCGTCGACCTCCCGCCGGGACGCATCTTCGGCTCCGGGACGGTGCTCGACTCCAGCCGCTTCCGCTACCTGATCGGCCGGCGAGCGGGGGTCGACGTCGGCAACGTGCACGGGATCATCGTCGGGGAGCACGGCGACTCGGAGATCCCGCTGTGGTCCAGTGTCTCCATCGGCGGAATGCCGGCGGACCAGTTCCGCTCAGGCGGCCGGCTGGTGTTCGAGGAGGCGACCCGCAACGAGATCGCCCGGGATGTCGTCAACGCGGCGTACCGCATCATCGAGGGCAAGGGCGCGACGAACCTCGCCATCGGGCTCGCGACGGCGCGGATCGTCGAGGCGGTGCTCGGTGACCAGCGCCGGATTCTGCCGGTGTCGAGCGTCCAGCGCGGCGCCTACCAGATCTCCGGCGTGGCCCTGTCGCTGCCGACCCTGGTGTCCGCATCCGGGGCCGGTGACGTGCTGGAAGTCCCGCTGGCGGTCCCGGAACTCCTCGGCCTGCAGGGGTCGGCCCGGACGCTCACCGAGGCACAGGCCGCCCTCGATTTGTAGGCGCGCCGGTCGGCGTTGAGCCGCCCACGACCGCTCCGGTGGCATGATTTCCGTAGAGTCTCGAACAGGCCTTTTCCTTTGCAGTCCGGTGTTGCTATTCTTAACGCGTCACATTTGCCTGACGTCGGGAGCTCAACCACATGGTGCCGTCCTACTTGCGGGCCGCTGCAGGTGTGTGCCTCGTGTCTACCGGTCTTTTCCTGACCGGCGGCGGCGTCGCAGTGGCTACCCCCGACACCCAGGACAACACCGCTCAGGCTGGTAATTCGCCCTCGGGTGCTTTCTCTCATGGCGCGCCCACCAATCGCAGGGCCGGGAAGGCTCCGGCCTCGTCCGGGTCGACGGCCGGCAACTCCACGGCCGCCAGGACCGGCAACGGAAGGTTCGCGGGAGGTATCGCGCGCAGGGTGCTGGGTGGCGCGAACCGTGTGACGAGCACCAGTTCGCCGAGCACGTCCGCCCCTGAGGTGGCCCCGACGCCCTCGACCTATGTGGGCAGCACCCAAGGCCCCGGCGCCTCGGCGATAGCAGCCACCGACGTGCCCGAGTCCGTCGGCGCGGCGATGGTCGCCGCCGGTGACCTCACCACAGCCACCATCGCCGCCGGACGCCCGGTCACGCAGCTTCCCGCGGCCATTCCCACGGTCCCGATCGTCACCACCGTCCCGAGCGCACTCCCGGGTCAACTCACCCTGGGCAAGGTTCTCCAGCCGCTGGGGTCCTTCGTCGAGAACATGACCAGCGCTCTTCTTGGGCCGCAGGCACTGCAGCCGATCATGAACGCTGCCAACCAGCTGCTGGCCGGCATGACGGCACCCATCCAGAGCGCCAGCGTCAGCCCGCGGGTGAGCAACCAGCTGCCGACACCGGTCGCCGAGCCGTCGCAGTCCGCGCCGACGCCGTCCCTCTCGGCTGACCAGCCTGGGCCAGTCCTCCCCGGTCTCTCGCACGTGGCAACCGTCGCCGGACTGTCTCAGGTCGCGCCGTCGTCCGTCCCGGCGATGACCCCCCAGCTGCTCTCCGACCGGATCCCGGTAACTCCTGCGCAGCCCGCGGTCACCGCGCCGGTGACGCCGCCGACCGCCAACAGCTGGATCTCCGGCATCGCCACGCAGATCTTCCACGGCGTGCGGGAAGCCCTGCGCAACGTCTCGCTGACCGAGCTCGCCCTGGCCGCGTTGCCGGGCGCGGTTGGTCTGATCTTCTTCTTCGCCACTGGCGTCGGACTCGGGCGTCGCCAGGCGAAGTTCGGCTTCGCGATGGCAAGTTCGGGTGCCGTGCGGTTCGCGGTACGGGGCCCGTTGGGTGTCGTCCGTTCCGGGTCGAGCGTCGCCGTTCATTCCCGGAAGGCCCCGGCGACCCCCGCTGAGCAGGTCGAAGGCGTGCAGGGGTCGCGGCGTCGGCACCTGAAGCTCGTCGACCGCGCGGCCTAAGCCTTTTCCTCTTTTCTCCGCGGACTCGCCCCGGTCTGTCGGCTAAACGGCTCTTCCGCCGAGACTCTCCGCTAAATTCCTAGCGGTGAAAACACCGGACGGTCTCCCCCGTCAGCAGTTTCCGCTGTGGGTTGCCCTTGCGGTGTCCGTCGCCACCGTGGGCCCGACTCTGGCCATGGCGGGCAACGGCCAGGGGCTGGTGTCCAGCGTCGGAAAAGCCATCCCCCTGGTGTTCGTGATCGGGTTGCTCGGGGTGTCGCTGGTCGGTTACAGCTTCGTCCGGCTGACCCGTCACCTGAACCACGCCGGGTCCGCCTATGCGCTGGTCGGGGCCACGATCGGTCCCCGCGCCGGCTTCTTCTCCGGTTTCGCCATGCTCGGGGCGTACGTCACGTTCGCCATCGGAACGCTGGCGCTGACCGCGGGCTTCGCCAACTCGTTCCTCGCCGAACTGCAGCGCTCCGGCCAGCCCTACCAGTTGCCGTGGCTGGTGCCGGTCGCGGTCGGCGGGGCGGTGTCGGCGGTACTCACCGCACTCGACATCCGGGTGCTCGCCAAGATCCTGCTGGCCATCGAAGGGGTGGGCATCGTGGCGATGGTCGTGCTGGCCGCGGTGATCCTGGCCCGCGGTGGTGCCGCGCCCACCGGGGTGGACTTCAGCACCCTTTCGCCCCATGGAGTTCCCCCGTCGGCGATCCTCGGCGGCGTGGTCGCCGCCTTCCTGTGCTGGGCCGGGTTCGAGGCCTGCGCGTCGATGGGGGAGGAGACCGACGACCCGAATCGCAACATCCCTCGCGCGATCATCGGAACCCTGCTGCTCACCGGAGCCCTGTTCATCGTGGTGATGTTCGCGCAAACCATCGGCTTCGGCACCGGCCCGGAGGGCCTGAGCGCGTTCGAGCGATCCGCCAACACCCTCGGCGACCTGGCCAACACCTACGTCGGCCGGTGGTTCAGCCTGCTGGTCATCTTCACGACGACGATCAGCGCATTCGCCTGCCACATGGCGACCGTCACCACTTCCGGTCGCATGCTCTACGCCTTCGCCCGCGACGGAATGGCCCCGAAGAGGCTGGCGCACATCGACTCTCGCAGCGGTGAACCCCTGCGGGCCACTGTGCTCGTCGTCGCCACCGCCGTCGTCGTCTGCCTGGTCTGCGGTGCGACCGGGTGGCCACCGGCCGACACCGGCAACCAGGCCATCGACACCTACTTCGTGTTCGCCGTCGCAGGCTCGGTCTGCCTGATGGTGTGCTACCTGCTGGTGGAAGTCGCCGCCGCGTGGTTCGTCAGCGCCCCCCGGTTCGCCGCGATGCACAGCGGACGCGGGAGGGTGGCCGGGGTGGTGTTGCCGGCGGTCGGCGCCGTGGTGATCGTGGTGGTGCTGTGGTTCAGCGTCAAGGACGCCGACAGCTGGGCGGCCGCGCCCGCACTCGGATTGTATTGGTGCGCAATCGGTCTGGCCATCGCGCTAGCGGCGTCGGGTAGTGCCAGGCAACTGGGGGAGTCGCTGGCCGTCGAACTCGAGATGCCCGACGAGGTGCCGGTTAGGTCCGTCCCGGAAGCTTCATGACGGTCCGCACGATCGGCAGCAGCGACTTCTGCCACGCCGCCGAGGGCATCCCGAACGGCGGGTCCAGGTTGAGCACCCGCGCGGTCGCGATCGTCTGAGCCTCGGTGTACTTCAGCAGGCCCTCGGCACCGTGCCGCCGGCCGACTCCGGAGGTGCCCATGCCGCCCATCGGCGCGCTGAGGCTGCCCCAGGCGAACGCGTAGCCCTCGTTGACGTTGACCGTGCCCGACCGCAGACGCGCGGCGATCTTCTCGCCCTCGGCGTCCGAACCCGCCCACACACTGGCGTTGAGCCCGTACTCGGTGTCGTTGGCCCGACGGATGGCCTCCTCGACGTCCGACACCGGATAGATCGACACCAGCGGCCCGAACGTCTCGGTGGCCGCGCACACCATCTCCGGGGTGACGCCGGTCAAAACGGTCGGTTCGTAGAACAGCGGGCCGATGTCGGGCCGCGCCCTGCCGCCGGCAATCACGTTGGCGCCCTTGGCCTTCGCGTCCTCAACATGTTCGGACACGGTGTCCAGCTGACCCTGCGAGATCAGGCTGCCCATGTCTGCGGAGAAGTCGTAGCCGGTGCCGAGCTTCATCTCCCGGGTGGCTGCGCCGAACTTGGCGGTGAACTCGTCGACGATCTCCTTCTCGACGTAGATCCGCTCGATCGAGATGCACAGCTGCCCGGCGTTGGAGAAGCACGCCCGGGTGGCCGCCTTGGCGACCTTGTCCAGGTTGGCGCCGCGGGTGACGATCATCGCGTTCTTGCCGCCGAGTTCGGCGGAGAACCCGATCAGCCGGCGGCCGGCCTGCTCGGCGAGATGGCGGCCCGTCTCGGTCGAGCCGGTGAACATCAGGTAGTCGCAGTGCTCGAGGATCGCGGTGCCGACCACCGAGCCGGGACCGGGCACGACCGCGTACAGATCCCGCGGCAGGCCGGCCTGGTAGAGCAGTTCGGCGCAGGCCAGAGCACAGTAGGGGGTCTGGCTATCCGGTTTGAGCACCACCGCGTTGCCGGCGATCAGCGCCGGCACCGAGTCGGATGCCGTCAGCGTCATCGGGTAGTTCCACGGGGAGATCACCCCGACGACGCCCTTCGGCTGGTAGCAGACGGTCGTCTTGCCGATCCCCGGAAGCAAAGGCTGCACCTTGTGCGGCTTGAGCAGGGCTTCGGACACCCGCGCGTAGTAGTTGGCGTTGGCGATGAGGTCGATCATCTCCTCCTGCGCCGCCCAGCGGGCTTTGCCGGCCTCGGCCTGCAGGAGATCCATCAGGAAGTCGCTGTTCTTGACGACCAGGTCGCGGTAACGCTCGATGACCGCGATCCGGTCCGCGACGGGCCGGCGGGCCCAGTTGGCCTGCGCGATACGTGCCTTGGCGAACGCCGCGTCCACGTCCTCGGCGGTGCCGATCGGGATGGTGGTCAGCGGCGTGCCGGTGAACACGTCGTCGACGGTCTTGGTGGGTCGTGCGGCGACGTCCTCGATCGCGGCCAGTCTGCGCAGGCGATCGAACACTTCAGCGGTGGGAGCAGGCATTGCACCAGCGTAGTAGAGGGGACCTGGCCAGTCCCAGGGCCTGGGTCACACCGTGAGGGTGACGACGGGCGCGGCGCCGATGATCTTCTCGTCGCGGGTGGCGAGAGTGAGGTTGCGCCGGGTGGCCTGCGCCACCAGCATCCGGTCGAAAGGGTCGCGGTTATCCCACTCCAGCCGGCCGGCCAGGATGGCGTCGTCGGCATCCATCGCCAGTTCTGTCGCTGCCAAGTCGGCCATGATCGCGGACCATGCGGTTAACAACGGCTCTCCGTCGACGCGGCCGAGGCCGGTCTTGATGACGATCTCCCACGCCGAAGCGGCGGATACCCACAATCCGCAGTCACGGTTAGACAAGATCCCGATTGCCTCAGCCGATATGACGTCGGGCGTCGATACCAACCACAGCAGCGTGTGCGTGTCGAGAAGGACGCTGCGGGCCGGGATCATCAGGGTGTTTCCCAGACGGCCAGTTCGGAGTTGGGTAGCGGATCGTCGAAGTTCTCGGCGACGCGCAGGTGTGCCAGCTGACCGAACCGCCGCGGGCTCTGCTGGACGGGCATCAGAACCGCCACCGGCCTGCCGTGGCTGGTGATCGTGACGGGAACTCCGGTGCGCCGCAGTTCCGCCAATACGGCGTTGAGCGATGCCTTGGCCTCGGTACTCGACATCGTCTTCTGCTCCTGGGTCATCAATTCACGGTAGCCGTGGTTCGGACTATTTGCACTAGTCAGATTGGACAGGGGAGGGGGTTCCAATGAGCACGCCCTCGATGGCCCCCTCGGTCGTGACCAGCAGCCCGCGGCCCGGCGGCAACTGCTGGGCGCTGATCCGGCCGAAGACTTTGACGGCCTGCGGATCGTTGTCCATGTACAGCGTCGGGGTTCGCGAGCCGGTGAGTTTCTGCAGGAAGGGGTTCATCGCCGAGACACCGGCCCAGTTGCCGGGCAGGCGGGCGGCGAAGACGTGCAGTCCGATCTCGCGGCCGCGCTCGATGAGGTCGCCCAGCGGGGCGGTGGCGGCCGGCCTGCCGCCAATCCCGTTGGTGCGCAGTTCATGTTCGTCGTCGATGAGCACGAAGTGGTGCGGGCCCTTCCAGGTGGCGCGGCTGAGGAGTTCCTCCTGAGTGAGGCCGGGCGGCGGTAACCGGTCGCGCAGCAGATCGACGAGATCGGCCAGCGTGCGGTCGATGTCCTCGGCCGTGTAGGCGTAGGCGCGGACGCAGGGCCCCTGAATCGTGCCGATCAGAGCGGTTTTCGGGTCGATGATGGTGATCTGCGCCTGCTCGGGGGTCAATCGCCGCGCGATCGACTGACCGAGGGCGGCCAACGCCGTGGTCTTCCCGCAGCCCTGCCGCCCGACCACCAGCAGATTGGGAACCTGCCGGGCCGGGAGCGCAACGGGTTGCAGGGCGGTCTCGCCGATGGCGAACGGGATGGTGAACGGATCGGCGGCGTCGGGAATCGCGGCGAACGCGGTTGCGATGTCCCCCAGCGCGATTCGCTCCGGCAGCCGGGCCAGGCATTCCACCCGGTCCGCCCCGGTCTGCGCCGCGATCAGCCGGCCCACCTCCCGCGTGCTCACCCGCCCGCCGTCCGGGCCGAGGATCTCCGGAACGGCGACCAGAAGTTCGTGGCCGGTCCGGGTCACTCCGAAACCGGGCCGGTCCAGGGTCTGGCGGGCCGCACGACGGTGCTCCATGCCGGTGCCCATCTGGGTTTCGTCCGGATTACTCAGGCGCAGTTGGACCCTGGCGTTGGCTACCGTGAGCAGCGCCTGCTTCTGGCCCACCAGCCAGCCACTGGCGCTGGTCATCAGGTGCACGCCGTAGGAGAGGCCCTGCCGGGCGATGGCGATCACGCGATCGCCGAGGGCGGCGTCCTTCTCGTAGAGGTCGCCGAAATTGTCGACCACCAGGAACACATCGCCGAACTTGTCCCGGGGATCGGTCGGGCCGCCGCCTCCGAATCGGCGGGCGCGGAACTCGGCGATATCCATCTTGTCGCGCTTGAACGCGGCTTCGCGGGCGCGGATGAGGCCCTCGACGGTGGCCACGATGCGCCCGACGCCCTCGGTGTCGGCCACGCTGACCACTCCGGCGACGTGGGGGAGGTCCTCGAGGGGGTGCAAAGCGGCGCCGACGCAGTAGAACGTCACCCGTTCCGGCCGGTACATCAGCGCGGCGGCGGTGATCATCGTCATCAGCGTCGTCGACTTCCCCCGTTGGGCGGTCGCCACCACCATCACGTTGTCCATCTCCACGTCCAAGACATGCACCCGTTGGGCGTGCTCTTTGGGGAAGTCCTCGACGCCGACCGGGAACACCAGACCCGGCGTGCGCCCGTAGTCCACCCACCACGGCTTGCCCCGCCAGAGCTGGACCAGGGAATCCACCGTGGCGCTGACTTCCAGTGGCGGCAACCAGATGGCGTGCGGTGCCCGAACGGGATGGGATGCCAGGGACTCCCGGATTACATCGAGGAGCTTCTTTCGCTTGAATCCGTCTGCGTGATAGAGGTATTCGTCTGGCTGCTCGGGTTGGATTCCTGCGGCGAGTGCCCGCTGATCCTCGTCGCGCAGCGGCTGGTACTGCCACGTCAGGGGCCGTGGACTGGTGAACCCGACCGCGATCTGCCCGCTCGTCTTCATTCTGGGCACCGCAAACGGCGCCGACAGGTAGAAGCATCGGAACTGCTCGAGATCCCGCGGCCCGACCTTCAGCAGCGCATGGCCGTTGTCCTTGGCCGGCAGGTGCAGAGCGGCATCGGTGCCGATCACGTCACGGGAGTCCTCGGCGGTCTCGGCACGCAACGCCACGCGAAAGGCGATGTTGCTCTTGACCTTGCTGAGCGAGGACAGGTCCAGTCGCTGCCCGCCCAGGGTGAAGAACACGTTGCAGCCGCGTCCCTCCTGGCCGATGTGGATCACCAGGTCGATCCATTCCGGGTGGTGTTGGAACAGTTCGAGGTACTCGTCGATGATCACCAGCAGGATCGGGACGGGTTCGAGGTCGCGGCCCGCGAGCCGCATCTCCTCGTATTCGTTGGCGTCGCGGGCGCCGGCCTGTTTGAAAAGCCGATAGCGGCGGGCCATTTCACCGTCGACGGCCTTGCGCATCCGGGCGGCGAGGTGGCGGTCGTCGCTGCCGAGGTTGGACAGCGAACCGACGACGTGGGGCAGGCCCTCGAGATCCTGGGCGGCGGACTCGAACTTCATGTCGACGAAGATCACCACGAAGCTCTGCGGCGAATGCGTCAGGGCGATGCCGTTGCACAGCGACAGGAAGTACTCTGACTTTCCCGATCCCGAGGTGCCGATCACCACCGAGTGGAAGCCGTATCCGCCGAAATCCTTGGCCCGCAGGATGACGTTCTGCAATTCCCCGTCCGGTCGGATGCCGACCGGGATCGTCGCCCAGTCGGCGTCGCCCCGGCCCTGGGTGCGGGCCCACAGCCGGTCGAGGTCGAGGTGCCGGGGATCGCCGATGCCCAGGGCGCGCAGGAGTTCGGTGGTCTGGGAGTCTTCCCGGGCCGGATCGTCCCCGGTGGACGGCGACCACCGGGCCAGGGCCCGCGCGTACCGCTCAGCGGTGCTGTCGGCCAGTCCGTCGGCGACCGCGTAGAAGGCGTCGCGGTGCCGCAGCCGTCCGTCGCACAGGTCGAAGCGTTGACGGTCCTCGCCGAATCCGATCCCGAAGCCAGGCCGGGATGCCAGGCGCAGCATCGTGATTCCCGACATTCCCTTCTGGCCGGTGACCGGCTCCCACTGCTCCGGTGTCCCGGCGTTGTCGTCGACGATCACCCAGTGCGGGCCGGGTCCGCCCGCGGGTTCGCTGGCCGGCGATGTGACGGTCGGGCTGGGGCCGACGGACGGCGCCCAGGGGCCACGGCCCTTGCGGTGCAGTTCGGCGTCGAGGGCGTGTTCCAGCTCGGTGGGGGAGGTGAAGACCAGGCGGCGTGGCCCACACGCGTCGACCATCTCGTCGTGGTGGTTGTGCGGCAGCCACGTCAACCACGTCCACCGCTCGGGGTGACGGGTGACGACGATCAGCTTCACATCGGCGGGACTGTGGTGGACGGCGATCCCGCACAGCATCGCTCTGACCAGAGCGTGCAGGGCGGCGGCGTCGTCGGCGATCAGGCTGAACCCCGGCTGGGAGCGCAGACTGAGCACCTTCCCGATGTCTCGAATCCTGCTCTGCTCCAGAATGAAGTCCCGCAGGGCGCGGCCCGTCACCGGTTCGAGTTCCTCACCGGTGGGCACGTCCGGCCATTGCAGCAGGACCGTCGAGTCCGCCGTCGACTGCACCCCGACGCCGAGCCGGACGTCGAGGAAGTCAGGATCCGACGGCCGCCGTTCCCACATGCGGGGGCTGCCGATCACGGTCTCGAGCATGCGCGGATCGCCATGGACGAACAGCTGGCCGCGCCGCTGGGCGTCGGCCGCGCGGTGCACCTCGTCGCGGTCCTCGTCGAGCCGGCGGAGATAGCCGCGGCGCTGCCGCTCCTGCTCGCCCCAGCTGATCCGGCGGCCCCGGCCGAACCGGCCACCGGCCATCAGGGCGCCGAAACCGACGAGACCGATGACGGGGAAGAAGCCGGACTGCAGCGACCGGGCGCCCGAGGAATACAGCACCACAACGGTTCCCAGGATTCCGACCAGCAGGGCAGGCGCCGCGATCATCATCAGCAGATTGCGCGATTCGCGCTCGGGCAGGGACAGCGGGGGAGCGATGGCCAGCCGGGTTGGTGGGATCACCGGGGGACTGACCCGCTCCGGCCGGGCAAACGGTCTCGTGGACAACGCTATTCGCCCGGGCCGACCGGGCCGCCCGCGCCGGTCGGGGTGATCGTGTCGCGGGCCACCATTGCGTCGGTACGACTGATGATCGGCCCCGCCGCGAGGATCCGCAGCACGGGCCAGGGGGCCTGGACGGCCCGGCGCGGATCCAGACCCAATGCCTGCAGCGTCTTCTCGTCGGCGTCGATGCCGTACCGGACTCCCTGCTGGGAGACCCAGTAGAGCGCCTCCCGGGTGGCGGACTCTGGCGCGCCGCCGGTGGCCGCCACAAAGGTCGCCGCACCCGGCAGCACCAGAACCCGCTGGGCCTCAACCGAATCCGGTCTCCGGTCATCGCGCACCAGAGGGGTGATGCGGCCGTCGAGGTCCGGCGGCGTCGGCAAACCCCGTCCGGTGAGCAGCGTGGTGGTCGCACGTGGATCGCCGGAGTTCTTGTTCCAGGACAGACAGGTGACCGGGTTCGCCGCCGTGTCGACGAAGGCCATCCTGCCTGTGGGATAGAAGCCAACGTTGATCACGTCGACCTCCGGGATACCCGCGACGGTTGCGGGGGAGACGGAACGCGGCGGCCCGACTCCCTGGCGGCCGGCGGTGCGCAGCAGGTCCGCGACGAACCCGGTGATCTTCTGCACCCCGGTGGGCAACAGCACGAAGAATCCACTCGGCTCTCCGTTGAGACCCTCGATGACGAGTACCTGGCCCACGGTGGCGTCCGGTAACCAGCGCGACGGCGTTCCCCACTCCGGAATTTGCGGCACCACAAGCGGTTCGGTGGCCGGTATCGCATCGAAGAGCGCGTTGGAGAGTGGTACGGGCCGCGGCGTCGCGTGGTCCAGGCCGAGGGTGAGGGTCACCGCCCGGTCAGCCAGGTTCACCGGGGTCCGGTGCCCGTTCCAGACCAGATGGGTCGCACCGGCATGGACGCCGAGGACGGCCTGGTCGTCCCGCAGCGGAACGGCGCGTCCGGTGTTGGACAGTTGTCCGGCGATCGCCGTCACCGTGGTCTCGCGTCCCGAAGCGGTGTCGCAGACCGCCCACGCCGACAACGTGTTTCCGCCGCCGATCCCGATGGAGTCGGGAAGGCCCGGTATCCCGACCAGTGGACCGGTCGGGTATTTGTCGATCTCGCCACCGGTGACCCACGTCGGGTTCGCCGCGATGCCGGTGAGGAGGCGTGCCGAGGTCAGGTTGAGAGCGGGGTGCAGCCGGCCGTCGATCCGCGCGTACAGCGCGCCGGTGTCCCGGTTGCCCACGATCGTCGCCTGACCGATCCGGCCGGCCGGCTTGATCACGTGCAACAGGGCCATCCAGCCGCAGCCCAGGAGAACCAGGACCATCGACAAGCTCAGGGCTGCCTGGAATTTCCGGTCATCGTGCTTCATGCGCACGGAGAACCGGGTGATCGCGGCGCGAAGCCGGCGCCGATAGAACAGGTGTCCGGAGTTCTGGTCCCGGTTGGACAGGTTCAGGGGCACCGCGGCGGTCCTTCCGGACGCTTGCTCATCGGGTTGCCGTATCGGCTGCGGAAGTCCGCTTCGGCCGCTTCCCTGAGCACAGCCAGGGCGCCGTTGAGCCGAGCCGCCAGCTCGGTGTGCGTGTAATCGGTTGTGACGCTGGGCGACAGGGCCAGGGACGTCAGCCTGCCGTCGGCGTCGACAACGGCGCGGACGTCCCCGAGATCGACGCAGAACGTGGTCGCGTCGGCGTCGGCGAGTACCGCCGCCCAATGATCGGCCGCCTGCCGCAGATCGCGCAGCACGCCGTCGACCCGGTCCCGGTCGTCCTCGTCAACTCCCTGCATGACCTCACTGTGTAGAGGGCCTTGCAGCAGCGGTCAATTCACCCCGCGTTCGGCTGGGGCCGTGACTCAGCTCAGGAGCCAGGGCACAGCGAGGGCCGTCGTCTCGGCGATCAACGCGTCCGACGGAGATGCCTTCGGATCGTCGGACCGGGTTCGCGTCATCACAGCCAGCACCAGCCGTTCGCCGCCGGGCCCGAACGCCACCCCGACGTCGTTGGCGCTGCCGTAGTCACCGGTGCCGGTCTTGTCCGCGACGCTCCAGCCCGGCGGCAGGCCGGCCCGGATCCGTTTGTCGCCGGTGGCGATGGTGCTCATCCACTCGTACAGCAGAGCGCGGTGTGGTTCGTCGAACACGTTGCCGGTCAACATGTTCGAGAACCCGGTGCCCATTCCGCGTGGGGAGGTCGTGTCGCGGGGGTCGCCGGGCAGCGCCGAGTTCAATTCGGGTTCCCACCGGACCATCCAGATGCGGTCGTCGCCGGTGGAGCGGGCGAATTCCGTGATCGCCGAAGGCCCGCCGAGGAGTGCGACCATCAGGTTCGTCGCGGTGTTGTCGCTATGACGAACCGCGGCCGCGGCCAACTCCGACAGCGCCATGGTGCGGCCGAGGTTGGGTTCGGTGATCGGGGAGGCGACCGTCACCAGCATCGCGGGGTCGATGTAGATCTGGTCGGACAGACTCAGTTGGCCGAGTTGGTCCTTCTTCAGCGCGAGCCCCGCCACATACGCCTTGAACGCCGAGCAGGTGGCGAACATGCCGTCGGCCCGATGGTCGAGCATGCGGCCGTTCCCGAGATTCAGCCCGTAAAGCCCGATCACCGCGTTGTACCGCTGTTCCAGGTCCGCCAGGGCCGCCTCGAACTCAGGCAGCGGCTCGCTGGCGTCGACGAGGGCGGCGGGGTCGTGGCGCGACGGACGCCCGCAGGCGGACAGGATCGTCGCCGCGGCACCGGCGATCAGCAGGCGCCGGCGTGAGATCCCTTGCATCATCCAGTGAATTTGCCGCTGCGGATCCGGTCGGCCTCCATCAGCGCCAGCTCCTGCGCACCCGGGATGACGATCTCGGGATCGGGCACGAAGTCGACGTCTTCGGCCCGGCCACCGTATGGCACTGCGTCGAGTATCACGCGGATGGCGTTGAGCCGGGCCTTGTGCTTGTTCTCCGAGCGGATGATCGTCCAGGGGGAATCGGGGGTGCTGGTCCGGCGCAGCATCTTGTACTTGGCGTCGGTGAAGTCGTCCCAGTGCTCCTGGGCCTGAACGTCGATCTCGCTGAGCTTCCACTGGCGCAGCGGGTCGTCGCGGCGCCGTTCGAAGCGGCGGGCCTGCTCGTCCTTGGTGACGCTGAAGTACAGCTTCACCAACGTGGTGCCCTGCCGCACGAGGTCTTTCTCGAAGCCGACCACGCCCTTGAGGAAGTTGCGGTACTCCTCGTCGGTGCAGAAGCCGAACACCGGTTCGACCATGGCCCGGTTGTACCAGGACCGGTCGAACAGGACCATCTCCCCGCCGGTGGGGAACTGCGCCACGTAGCGCTGGAAGTACCACTGGCTGCGCTGCTCCTCGGTGGGGCGGCCGAGCGCCACCACCCGGTAGTGCTTCTCGTTCATGTAGCGGGTCACGCGGCGGATGGTGCCGCCCTTGCCGGCGGCGTCTCTCCCCTCGAAGAGCACGATCATCCGGCGGTTCTCTTCCTCCAGATAGCGCTGGAGCTTGAGGAGTTCCACCTGGTAGGGCTTGAGCTCTTCTTCTTCGACTACGCGACGTGGGACTGTCATGGCCCTATTGTTGCCCAGAGCGTTGGATCCGCGGAGTTTAGGCTCGGCTACTTCTCGGGTCCGTCAGACCGGAGGTGCAGTTGCCGTGAAGAAGCCATGGCTTGTCATCGCGGGCGTCATCCTGGCCGTCGTTGCGGTCGGGGTGGTGATCGGCGTCCTTCACGCGACCGAGCGGGGCAAGACGAAGACCGCTGCCCTAGACCCCGCCTCGGCGGCGCAGAACCTGACGGTCACGATCGACGACCAGCCCTTCACCCTCGTCGACGGGGTCGCGGAAGTACCCGCCGCACCGGACTCGGCCACGGTCAACACGCTCCGTGTCATCGGGGATCCGGTGGGCGGTGACGTGACCGACGACGGCAAGCCCGAGGCGGCGCTTCTGCTCAGCAACGACCCCGGCGGCAGCGGCACGTTCTACTACGCCGTCCTCGCCGTCAACGAGGACGGCGCCTGGCATGCCACGAACGTGCTGCCGCTGGGTGACCGGATCAAGCCGGAGGACGTCGAGTACACCGGCGGCAGGTTCGTCTACCGGTTCCTGGTGCGCGCGGCCGGCGAGCCGATGGCTGGTTCCCCGAAGGTGGAGAAGCTGGTTCCCATTCATTTCGACCCGAGCACCGAAGAGATTTCGGTCGGGGTGTGACTTACGGCGTGACGGCGGCAGAGGCGGTGTCGTGGGCGCACATCTCGACCGGCGTTCAGCGCTAAGACTTTCCGCGGTCGCCGGGCTGGGCTCTCTGGTTGCGGCCTGCTCGGGGCGACGTCAGGAGACCCCGCCCGCCGCGAACGGTCAGCAGCGCCTGATGTTCATCCGGCACGGCGAGGAACCCGGTGCCGATGGCAGGCCGTCCGGGATGACGGAAGCCGGCGAGGCCGATCCCCGTTCGCTGAGCGTCCGCGGCTGGACGCGCGCCGGCGCACTGGTCGGGCTGTTCGACCCGCGCGACCCGGACGGTAACCAGATTCCGACGCGCCCCGAGTTGGTCAGGCCGACAAGGATTTTCGCGTGCGACCCGGGGGACACCCGCAGCAGGCGGTCGCTGGAGACCGTGACCCCGTTGGCGGCCACCTTGAACCTTCGCGTGGACAGCAGGTTCGCCTCCGCGCAGAGCGCTCAGGTCGCCGCCGCCATCCAGGCCGGTACCGGGCCGGCGCTGATCGCCTGGAAGCACGAGCAGATCCCCGCGATCGTCTCCCGCCTCGGGACCGTGACGCCGGCGCCTCCCTCGTCGTGGCCGAGTGGCCGTTTTGACCTGATCTGGGTGTTGGACAGGAACGGCAACGGCTGGCGGTTCGCGCAGGTCCCGCAGATGCTCCTGGCCGGCGACTTGAGGTAGCCCGAACCGGGGCGTTTGATGGTCGTATGCAACTGCCGCAGCGACTGGCCCGGTTCAACCGCCACGTCACCAATCCGCTTCAGCGACTGTGGGCGGGCCGGGCCCCGGGCATGGGCATCCTCGAGCACGTCGGCCGTAAATCGGGCCGCGCCTACCGAACGCCGCTGACGGTGTTCTCCACCGATGACGGGGTGGCAATCCTGCTGACCTACGGGCCCGACCGGGACTGGCTGAAGAACCTCACGGCTGCCGGGACCGCGCGCATGCACCGACACGGCGGCACCTTCACCGTGACCGATCCGCGCGTGATGACCAAGGCGCAGGCCGCTTCCCAGGTGACGGGGCCGGGCCGGGCCGTGTTCGGGCGGCTGCCCTTCGAGAACGCGGTGCTGTTGAGGCGCTCTTAGGCGCGGGGCTCGGTGATCCACTGCCGGGCCGCCTCGCGGTCGGCCACGCCGTAGGCGCGCCAATCCCCGGGGACCAGCAGCGCGAAGAACATGGTCGCCCAGACCATCCAGTCGACGTCGGTGACGATCGCGCCGCGATCCCAATGGAACCAGGTGCTGAAACTGGACTTCCAGTCCTCCCAGACCGCGTCGGCACCGGATCCGGTGTAGTCGGATCCGACCTCGCAGTACATCCTCAGCTTCTCGTGCCGGGTGAGTTTGTCCTCGATGTCGGCGAGCACGGCCTGGTAATCCGCCGCCGTCAGTCTGCCGTGGCACACATAGGCCGCGACATCATCGGGGAAGCTCGTCAGAATCTCGATCACGTGCACCAGCTTGGCAGACGCACACAGCGAATACCTAAGTCACACAGAGCTGGTACCGCGATTAGCGCGGCATCGTCGCTGATGTGAACGAAACACCACAGCGGGCCGACGAGCCCACCGTCAACCCCACGTCCGACTCTCGTGCATCCGCGCCGCCGACCGGCCGGCTCTACCGCGCCGCAGCCTGGGTGGCAATCGCAGCCGGCAGCGTGTTCATCGCGGGCAGCTTGTTTATGACCGGATTCGTCCTCGGCGGACACGGTGGACACGGCGGCCAGGGTGGACATGGACACAGCCGTGCCGCGCTGCTGCACCCGAAAGCCCAACTGCTACAACCGAAAGCGCAGCGGCTTCACCCGCCGGGTAGCACGCCGGAAATCGCACCGGGGAGCACGACGTCACCGAGCACGGCAACCCCCCACACCTGACCACCAGCGGGCGCCGGCGACCGTCGGCGCCCGCTTCATCTTCCTTCGAGTTTTTCCGCCCGGGCAGTCGTCGAGCGCCCCAATGCGGCGACTTCGGCATCCATCCTCGGCAGGATCGAGGGCGCCACGGCGCGAATCGGTCGCTCTCCCAGGGGTGTTGACAGGAAAGGCCGCAGCCAGCGGAAGGCCCCCACCCAGCCGGGGACGTTGATCCGGCGTTTACGGCCCTCGATCCCCTTGACGAACGCCTCACCGCACTTGTCCACACTTGTCGTCTCGCCCAACGGCTTCGGCAACTTCGACAACATCTCAGCGAAGCTGCCCAGGTCGCTCTTGGCGTCCTGGACCATCGGGGTGTCGATCCAGGACATGTGCGCCGAGCCGACATCCACGCCGCGGTGGGCGACCTCCACCCGCAATGCGTTGGCGAAGTGCTCCACGGCGGCCTTGGAAGCGTGGTACGGACCCAGCCCCGGCGCGGCCGTATAGGCGGCGAACGACGAGACGATCAGCACATAGCCACGCCGTTCGATGACGGCGGGCAAGGTGGCGCGGACCGTGTGGAAGACCCCGAGAACGTTGATGTCCAGCAGCCGCTTGAAGGCCTCCGGATCGACCTGCAGCACCGACCCGTAGGTGGCGATACCGGCGTTGGCCACCACGACGTCGATGCCGCCGAACCGTTCAACCGCCCGATTCGCCACGTCCTGCATGGCGTCGAGGTCCCGGACGTCGGCCACCGCGGTCAGGACATGCTCCTCGCCGAGTTCGGCGGCCAGTGCCAGCAGCGGTTCGACATCGATGTCGGTCAATACGAGCTTGGCGTTCTTACGCCGCAGCCGGCGAGCCAGGTCAGCCCCGACGCCCCGGGCGCCACCGGTGATGAAGACGACTTTGTTGTTGACGGAACCCACGGCCGCAACGTACCGCACGGCCGGGGGTCAGTTGCCCCTGCGGAAGATCCCGCCCATATTCCAGGTGACCCCGCCGTCGCACATGTACTCCATGCCGATACCGAACCCGCAGTCGTCGTAGGGCCCGACGACCGGTGGAGTTGCGGTGATCGCGGTGCTGCCGCCCGGCCGCGTACAGATGGTGCTGGAGCCGCTGGTGGTGCAGGTCCGATCATCGGCGTGAGCCTGCGGCGTCGCCAGCGCGCCCAGGGCGACGGCGGCGGCGATCAGGGCGTACCGGGTTTTGATGATCGGACTCCCTTGGGAGGCTGGGCGGAGGCTTCATCCTAGGGCGGCCGGTGTTTACTCGCTCGGGTCGCGGGTACCCGTTTCCCATGGCGATACAAGATGCGCAACAAGCAATCGTGGTCGGTGTGGACAATTCACCGGCGTCGGCCTTGGCGGTGGGCTGGGCCGCCCGTGATGCCCAGTTGCGCCGGGTACCCCTCCGGTTGGTCAATGTCGTCGCGCCGCTGTCGATCACGAGCAGCTCACCGTGGGCGGGAGTCCCGGCGCACGCCGACTACGCACGCTTCAAGGCCGACAGAACGGGAGCCCGCCGGATTCTGGAGATAGCCCGCAAGACGGCGGTGCGGGCACTGTCGCCCGACCGGGAAGCGCCCCCCATCATCACCGAGGTCCTGATCGGCGCGCTGGTGCCGACGCTGACGGACTACGCCGAACGGGCCGCGATGCTGGTGGTGGGCTGCCACAGCCGAACGGCGATCCCCCGGGCCCTCTTCGGCTCGGTCAGCGGCGCGCTGGATCACCATGTGCACTGCCCACTGGGCGTCGTCCACGACGACGACCCCGTATCGACGCTCTGCCCGGAGGCTCCCGTGGTGGTCGGCGTCGACGGATCGCCCGCATCGGAGTCCGCGCTTCAGATCGGCTTCGAGGAAGCCTCACGGCGCAAGGTGGATCTGATCGCGGTCCACACCTGGAGCGACGACGGACCGGTCAGTTTCGGCCGGCCGGCTCACGCTCCCGTCGAATGGGCCAATTTCCAAGCCCAGGAAGAGGAAGTTCTCGCGGAACGGTTGGCCGGGTTCGCCTCGAGGTATCCGGATGTCACCGTCCACCGCATCGTCGCCGCCGATCGCCCCGTTCCCCGGCTGCTCAATCTCGCCAAGGACGCTCAACTCCTGGTGGTGGGCTGCCACGACCGCGGCCGGTTCGTCCGGGCGCTCCGCGGGTCGGTGAGTTCGTCGGTCATCAACGAGGCCCACATCCCGGTGATCGTGGCCCACCACCGCGCCGTGCACGCCGCTTAGCACGACGTGGCGCTCGCGCTCGACGAGCCGCCCGGCTTTCAGATCCACCGATGGCCTGCCCGGCGCAAGTTCGGCGCTGACAGCGAAAAGGGCCGCAGTTCGGAGACCAGACACCTCACCTCGAGAACCCAAAACGCAACGGCCAGAAGTGTGGAGATGCCCGACGAAGGCTCCAATTTCATGGACAAATTCCAACCTATCGCCCACTATGGAGACGTGGTCTGGCAAATCTGGCAAATAGCGCCGAATTTGGGAGAACGGGTGCGTGCATGGCCCTTGCCTCGGATCCGGAAGTAAGGGTCGGCAAACATCGTCGGGTAACCGAGCCGGACGGGCGGCACCGCCGGGCCGCCAAGGGGCGGGTGCGGTCCATCGAGTACGGCCGCCGTGCGGTCACCGCGTCAGAGCCAGGAGTCACCCGCTACGCCGAACATGTGGGCCGGGTGGGTGTCCTCGCCCTGGCCCTGGGCATCGGGTCGTCGGCCGTCTCGGGGATACCGCTTGCGTTCGCCGACAACAACGGTTCGTCCGGTTCCACCGGGTCTTCGGATACGCCGCCATCGTCGCGCGTCTCGATTCCGAAGCCGCCCCGCAGTAACCCCACTGAGCGGCGCTCGGATTCCGGTACACCAGCAACACCGGACAGCCCCCCACCGACGGGCAGGCGCTCCGGCTCCAGCCTTGGACCATCGAAATCTGCTGTGGCACAACGGCAACAGCCTGATCGTCGCCCTTCAGCGTCGCCTGCCGAGAGCGCTTCGTCCACACCGAGACACACCCTCGTCCCGCCGGATGGCGTCGTGGCCTCGCGGTCGTGGATGCCGGCGTTGCGGGACCCACCGGGCGAGGACCGGCCGAAACTGCCACAAGCTCCTCTCGATACGGGACCACCGATACCAACCGCCCTCGCGGCCCAGTCACTGACTGCGTCGGCCCGCACCGCCGTCGCTCCGGCTATCGCCGCGGTCCCGCATGCCGCACCACCCCGCCAGGCGCTCGGCGTGAAGCTGCTCGCCTGGCTCGCAACCGGTATCGATGGCAAAGATCCCGCCGCCGCTCCGACCCTGTGGGCGATCGCCGCGGTCGCCCGCCGCGACACGGGCTCGGCGTCGCGGACGGCAAATCCGACGTCCATCGCCGTTGGGGAACCGGTCGGGCCTCAGGGTCACACGACGGCCGCGTCGAACCCGATCAGTGACTTCATCCGGATCTTCATCAGCGACGGCACCGCCGATCATCCCAACGCGGGCTTGTTGGTCGGCAACGGCTATAGCTACACGAGCTACGAAGGCGCCTGCACCAGCGGCGCCTGCGACGGCGGCCGGGCAGGCCTGCTCTTCGGCAATGGCGGCAACGGTTTTGCCGGAGGCCGGGGCGGGTCGGCGGGCCAGGTGGGCAACGGCGGTTCCGGCGGCGACGGGGTCGCGGGCATCCACACCGGGGCGGGCGGTGCCGGCGGGGTCGGCGGCTCGGTGTGGGGCTCCGGCGGCAACGGTGGAGCAGGCGCCGCGCTGGTCGGCGGAGCCGGGGGAACAGGGGGCAACGCCGGCCTCTTCGGTGTGTGGGGCACCGGGGGAGCCGGCGGTACCGGTGGGACGGGCTCTGACGCCGGCGGTAACGGTGGGGACGGCGGGCGCGGCGGTACCGGCGCGATGTGGGCCGGCAGCGGTGGCGATGGCGGTACGGGCGGTGCAGCCACCGCCGCCGGTGGGATCGGCGGCAACGGCGGGTCGGGTGGCGGCGCCGGCCTGATGTCGTTGATGGGCAACGGCGGCAACGGCGGCAACGGCGGCAACGGCCAAGACGGGCTCGACGGTGCGAACGGAGTCCGGCCCGGCGACAGCGGCACCGCCGGCGGATCGGGCGGCCACGGCGGCAATGGCGGCAGCGGCGGCGCGGGCAGTTGGACGTTCGGCGTTGGCGGTAATGCCGGCTCGGGCGGAGCAGGCGGCAACGGCGGTAACGGCGGTTCGGGGATTGCCGGCAAGGACGCACTGCTTGCGGGCGGATCCGGCGAGGCCGGCGGGACTGGAGGCGCCGGTGGAACCGGCGGCAACGGCGGCCTGGCGGGAACGCCGGGAACGGGCCGGCGCCTGCTGGTCATCGATAAGCCCGGCGCCGAAGGAAGTGACGGCGCGGCCGGAAACGGCGGCAACGGCGGCAACGGCGCCGCGGGCGGGCGCGGCGCTTCGGGCCGCGACGGGACGGTGTCC
>CAYTOD010000019.1:0-56906 GCA_964439315.1 uncultured Mycobacterium sp.
GTGCCGGGTGCGCCGCACCCGGCGGCACATCGCCTCGTGGAATGGGCGCACAGCCGAAGGGTGTGTGCGTTCGTGGGCGATGGGTCATCGGTTTCGTCCCGAAGGGAAACAACGTGCATATCGAACCCGGGATCGTCGAAGGTCCCAAGATCATCCTGAGCTATGTCACCGCCGGTGGAGCCGGCCTGCATGCGTTACGGGCAGCCTGGCAATTGGTCAAGGAGCGGGGGCTGCCCGCTGTGGTGTTCCGCAGCCTTGCCACCACCGCCCTGGTGTTCACCTTCTTCCAGGTGTTCCCCCATGTCCCGGTGGGGATTTCGGAGGTGCATCTGATCCTCGGTTCCACACTGTTCCTCCTGTTCGGTATGGCACCTGCCGCGATCGGCCTGGTCGCCGGCCTGCTGCTGCAGGGGCTGTTCTTCGCGCCCTTCGACCTGCCGCAGTACGGCATGAACGTGACCACTTTGCTGGTGCCGCTGTTCGGACTGCAGTACGTGGCCAGTCGGGTGGTCGCCCCGAACACCCCATACGTTCAGTTGCGGTACCGGCAGGCCCTCGCGCTGTCGACCACGTATCAGGCGGGCATCGTCACCTGGGTGGGATTCTGGGCGCTCTACGGTCAGGGCTTCACCGCCCAGACCGTGCAGAGCATCGCGGCATTCGGCGCGGCCTACATGACGGTGATCATCGTCGAGCCACTGGCCGACCTCACCGTTCTGGCCGCAGCCAAGAGCCTGCACCAGTTTAAGGAAAGCTCACTGCTGGAACGGCGACTGCTCAACCCAGCCTGATCCCGAGAAGTTGATCTAAGTGGGCCGGCACCGCAGCTCCCGCGGCGCCGGCCCAACTGTCGGACCAAGGCTCCGGCTTGGGTCGGTAAGGCATTTCCGCTGCGACACATTCGATCTGCACAGCCGTACGGTTCTAGGATTCGCCACGAAAAGCGGAAAAACCTTTTCGCCAAATAGACCGGAAAAACAGGGAACGTGCAGTTCGTCGCAGTGTCCGTTCGCCAACCAGAAACGGAACCTACAGCTGCTGCTGCTGCTTGCTGGACCTCGATCGTTCCGTCGCGATGAAGTCCCAGAGAGCGAAGCTGCTCGACGACTTTGTTCACCGCCTCACGGGGCAGATCGGCGAGCACCAGATCACCCGTCGGACGCAGCGCTGCGCCTTTGACGAGTGCCAGCCCACTGACGCACGGTTCGCTCTCAAGTACCCCGATGACGTCCGCGGTCATTCCGGTGGGCGAGAGAATCCGCAAATTTCGCATGACCACAGTTTGACGAGCCTGTCGCAACGCAGTTGTTGGGATCCCGCAAATGTTGGCCGCGCAGTCGTAAAGAAACCGTCAAGGCATCTGGTTACGCGCGTGTGCGACCTCTAGCTTCTTTTTGGGGCGGCACGTAGCCGGTCGGAAAGCGGGGTTCTCGTGGGGGTCGTGGCCTATACGGCGGTGACGATCGGAGTGTTCGGGTTGCTCGGTGTGGTGCAGAAGCTGGTCGAGCGGCTATGAGCTTTGAGAACGTCGCCGGTCTCGTTCTGGTGGTGCTGCTGGCGCTGTTTGTCTTCGCGGCGCTGCTCTTTCCGGAAAGGTTCTGAGTGAACGCCACGATGGCCGGGACTACGTTCCTGGTCCTGCTGATTGCTGCGTTAGCCGCCGTGCATGTACCGCTGGGCGACTACATGTACCGGGTTTACAACTCCGAGAAGGACACCGCGGTCGAGCGGCTCGTCTACCGCTCGATCGGTGCAGATCCGAAATCAGAGCAGACGTGGGGTGCTTACGCCCGCAGCGTGCTCGCCTTTTCGGCGGTCAGCGTCCTGTTCCTGTTCGCCTTGCAATTGGTCCAGGGCCGGCTGCCGCTGCACCTCAACGACCCGGCCACGTCGATGACAGCCTCGCTGGCGTGGAACACCGCGATCAGCTTCGTGACCAACACCAACTGGCAGGCCTATTCCGGTGAGACGACTCAGGGCCACCTGGTTCAGATGGCCGGACTGACAGTGCAGAACTTCGTCTCCGCCGCGGTCGGCATGGCGGTGGCCGTCGCACTGGTGCGCGGCTTCGCCCGCCGCAATACAAGCGAGCTCGGCAACTTCTGGGTCGACCTGGTCCGCGGGACGCTGCGCATCCTGCTGCCGCTCTCGGTCGTCGCGGCGATAGTCCTCGTCGCGGGTGGCGCCGTCCAGAACTTTCACCTGCACGACCAGGTGGTCAACACCCTGGCAGGCGGGCAGCAGACCATCACCGGCGGACCGGTTGCCAGCCAGGAGGCCATCAAGGAACTCGGCACCAACGGCGGCGGTTTCTTCAACGCGAATTCGGCCCACCCGTTCGAGAATCCGACAGCCTGGACCAACTGGATCGAAATCTTCCTGTTGTTGGTGATCAGCTTCTCGCTGCCCCGGACCTTCGGCCGGATGGTGGACAGCAAGAAACAGGGCTACGCGATCGCCGCGGTCATGGCAGTCCTGGCGGTGCTCAGCGTCTCGCTGATGTTGCGGTTCCAGTTGCAGGCCCACGGGACCGTTCCCACAGCCGTCGGGGCCGCAATGGAGGGCGTCGAGCAGCGCATCGGCGTCGCCAACTCCGCGGTCTTCGCCGACGCCACCACCCTGACCTCCACCGGTGCGGTGGATTCGTTCCACGACTCCTACACCAGCCTCGGCGGAATGATGACGCTCTTCAACATGCAACTCGGCGAAGTGGCGCCGGGGGGTGTCGGATCAGGTCTCTACGGGATGTTGATCCTCGCGGTCATCACGGTGTTCGTGGCCGGACTGATGGTCGGGCGCACACCGGAATATCTCGGCAAGAAGATCACGCCGCGCGAGATCAAGCTTGCGGCAAGCTATTTCCTGGTCACCCCACTGCTCGTCCTCACCGGCACCGCGATCGCGATGGCGATGCCCGACCAGCGCGCCGGCATGCTCAACGCGGGCCCGCACGGGCTGTCCGAGGTGCTGTACGCGTTCACCTCTGCTGCCAATAACAACGGGTCGGCGTTCGCCGGTTTGAGCGTCAACACGGTCTGGTACAACACCGCTCTCGGGCTGGCAATGGTGATCGGACGATTCCTGCCAATGATCCTCGTGCTGGCCCTGGCCGGATCCCTGGCGAGACAGGGCCACACCCCGGAGTCCATCGGCACGCTACCCACGCATCGTCCGCAGTTCGTCGGAATGGTCGCCGGGGTGACGCTCATCCTGGTGGCCCTCACGTTCTTACCCGTGCTCGCACTCGGGCCCCTTGCCGAAGGAATCCACTGATCATGGCCGCCAACGCGATCGAGGCCGCAGTCCTGCCGAAAGACGCTGACAAAAAACACGTATCGAGTGGTCTGCTCGACCCGAAACTGCTCTGGACGTCGCTGCCCGACGCCCTGCGCAAGCTGAACCCGCGCACTCTGTGGCGCAACCCGGTGATGTTCATCGTCGAGATCGGCGCGATGTGGAGCACCGTCCTGGCGATCTTGCGCCCGAGTTGGTTCGCCTGGATCATCGTCTTCTGGCTTTGGCTGACGGTGGCCTTCGCCAACCTCGCCGAAGCCGTTGCCGAAGGACGCGGAAAGGCGCAGGCGGAATCGCTGCGAAAAGCCAAGGCCGACACGATGGCCCGCCGATTGACCGGGTGGGAGCCGGGCGCGCCCGGCCGGGAAGAGGAGATCGCCGCTCCCCTGCTGCAGCAGGGCGACATCGTCGTCGTCGAGGCCGGACAGGTCATTCCGGGCGACGGTGACGTGGTGGAAGGTATTGCCTCGGTTGATGAGTCGGCGATCACCGGCGAGTCCGCCCCGGTGATCCGGGAATCCGGCGGTGACCGATCCGCCGTGACGGGTGGCACCACGGTGCTGTCGGACCGCATCGTCGTCCGGATCACCCAGAAGCCGGGCGACAGCTTCATCGACCGGATGATCGCGCTCGTCGAGGGAGCCAACCGGCAGAAGACACCGAACGAGATCGCACTGAACATCCTGCTGGCCGCGTTGACCATCATCTTCATCGTCGCCGTGGCAACCCTGCAGCCGTTGGCGATCTACTCCAAGGCGAACAATCCGGGTGTGGCCGACTCGCCGGCGTTGACCGGAGACGGTGTGACCGGGATCGTGATGGTGTCGCTGCTGGTCTGCCTGATCCCGACGACCATCGGTGCGCTGCTGTCGGCGATCGGCATCGCCGGCATGGACCGGCTGGTGCAGCGCAATGTTCTGGCCATGTCCGGGCGTGCCGTCGAGGCCGCCGGCGACGTCAACACGCTGCTGCTGGACAAGACCGGCACCATCACCCTCGGCAACCGCCAGGCCTCGGATTTCGTTCCACTGCCGGGAGTTTCGCCCGATCAGCTTGCCGACGCCGCACAGCTTTCGAGCCTGTCCGACGAGACGCCGGAAGGCCGCTCGATCGTGGTGTTCGCCAAGGAGAACTTCGGCCTGCGGGCCCGCACTCCGGGCGAACTCGTCAACGCCCACTGGGTCGAGTTCTCCGCCATGACGAGGATGTCGGGCGTTGACCTCGAGAACGGCCACCAACTGCGCAAGGGGGCGGCCAGTTCGGTATCCCAGTGGGTCCGCGACCAGGGCGGCGCCGTGCCCGCAGATCTCGGCACACTGGTCGACGGCATCTCCGCCGGCGGCGGCACACCGCTGGTGGTCGGGCAGAAGCTGGACGGACGAGCGGAAGTGCTCGGCGTCATCCATCTCAAAGACGTCGTCAAGCAGGGCATGAGAGAGCGGTTCGACGAGATGCGCAAGATGGGCATTCGCACCGTGATGATCACCGGCGACAACCCATTGACCGCCAAGGCGATCGCCGACGAGGCCGGTGTGGACGACTTCCTCGCCGAAGCCACGCCCGAGGACAAGTTGGCACTGATCAAGCGTGAGCAGGCAGGCGGCAAACTGGTCGCGATGACCGGTGATGGGACCAACGACGCGCCGGCGCTGGCGCAGGCCGACGTCGGGGTTGCGATGAACACCGGTACGTCGGCGGCCAAAGAGGCCGGCAACATGGTCGATCTGGACTCCGATCCGACCAAGCTGATCGAGATCGTCGAGATCGGCAAGCAGTTGCTGATCACCCGGGGCGCGCTGACCACGTTCTCCATCGCCAACGACATCGCCAAGTACTTCGCGATCATTCCGGCGATGTTCGTCGCGTTGTTCCCGGGCCTGGATCTGCTGAACGTCATGCGGCTGCACAGCCCCCAGTCGGCGATCCTGTCGGCCGTCGTCTTCAACGCCCTCGTCATCATCGCCTTGATCCCCCTGTCGCTCCGCGGCGTCCGCTACACGCCGAGCAGTGCGTCAAAGCTGTTGAGCCGCAACCTCTATGTCTACGGTCTCGGAGGGATCATCGCCCCGTTCATCGGGATCAAAATCATCGACCTGGTCGTCCAGTTCCTACCGGGGATGTGACATGAATCTATCCACGCTGATTCGCCAGCATTGGGCGGCGCTGCGCGCGCTGCTGGTGCTCACCCTCATCGTCGGCATCGCCTACCCCCTGATGGTGTGGCTGATCGCCCAGATTTCGGGCCTGAACGGCAAAGCCGACGGCTCGATCATCGAACTCAACGGAAAGCCGGCGGCCTCCCGTCTCATCGGCCAGTCCTTCACCGACGGCAAGGGCACTCCGATGCCGGGCTACTTCCAGAGCCGGCCCTCTGCCGCAGGCGCCGGCTACGACCCGCTGGCTACAGGTGCGTCGAATCTCGGGCCCGAAAGCATCGTGGACCTTCCGGACAAGCCGAGCCTGCTCACCCAGGTGTGCTCGCGAAGTAAGGCGGTCGGCGAACTCGAGGGGGTCGACGGCAGGCGGCCGTTCTGCACCGGCGACGGAGTGGGCGCGGTGCTTGCGGTGATCGGCCCGCGTGACAGCCGCGGAAACGTCACCACGCCGACGCGGGTGGTCAGCGTGAACCAGTTCTGTGGCACTGCCACGCGCCCGTTCCTCGACACCTACGAGGGCGTTCGGGTCGAGTGCGCCAAACCCGGTGAGGACTACGCCCTCGGACAGATCGTGCCGGTCAAGGGCACTGCGTCGGAACCCGCGGTGCCGGCCGACGCGGTCACCGCCAGCGGCAGCGGCCTGGACCCCCACATCTCCCCCGCCTACGCAGACCTGCAGGTGGCACGCATCGCACAGGCACGCCGGGCAAGCCCCGAGGCCATCCGTCAACTCGTCGCCGCCCACACCGAGGGCCGGGCATTGGGCGTATTGGGTGAGCCGGCCGTCAATGTGGTCGAGCTCAACGTCGCGCTCGACCAGACGTTCCCGACCACGGGCTGACCGTGCCGTGACGCCGGACAGAGGATGATGGGGACGTGGAATCCGTGGTCCCGCCGAGGGTGAAGTCCGGCGGCGAACCGCCGCCGGAGACCTCGTCGGAAAGTGACGAGCCGACCGCCGCGCGCGGCCCCGCATCCAAGAGGGGCGAGCTCCGGATCTACCTCGGTGCCGCACCCGGTGTGGGTAAGACGTTCGCGATGCTCGGCGAGGCCCACCGCAGACTCGAGCGCGGCACCGACCTGGTGGCCGCAGTGGTCGAGACCCACGGCCGCAAGAAGACCGCCGAACTGCTCGACGGCATCGAGATCATCCAACCCCGTTACATCGACTACCGCGGCACCCGTTTCCCCGAACTCGACGTCCCCGCTGTCCTCGCACGTCGTCCACAAGTCGTTCTCGTGGACGAACTCGCCCACACCAACACGCCCGGCAGCAAGAACCCCAAACGCTGGATGGATGTCGAGGAATTGCTGGACGCGGGAATCTCGGTGATCTCCACCGTCAACGTCCAGCACTTGGAGAGCCTCAACGACGTCGTCGCGCAGATCACCGGAATCGAACAGCAGGAGACCGTTCCCGACGACGTTGTCCGCGGAGCCGCCCAGATCGAACTGGTGGACATCACACCGGAAGCCCTGCGACGCAGACTCTCCCACGGCAACGTCTATGCGGCGGAGAAGGTCGACGCGGCGCTCTCGAACTATTTCCGACGCGGAAATCTCACCGCGCTCAGGGAGTTGGCCCTCCTGTGGCTCGCCGATCAGGTCGACGCCGCACTCGCGAAATACCGCGCCGACAACAGAATCACCGACACCTGGGAGGCCCGCGAACGGGTCGCGGTCGCGGTCACCGGCGGCCCCGAATCCGAGACGCTGGTCAGGCGGGCCTCACGGATCGCCTCGAAGTCCAGCGCCGAACTGATGATCGTCCACGTCGTTCGCGGTGACGGACTCTCCGGGGTCTCGGCACCGCAGATGGGCAAGGTGCGGGAACTCGCATCCAGCCTCGGCGCGACCGTGCACACCGTCGTAGGAGACGACGTGCCCAGAGCACTGCTCGACTTCGCCCGCGAGGTCAACGCCACCCAACTGGTCATCGGCACGTCCAGGCGGTCCCGGTGGGCCCGAATACTCGATGAAGGTATCGGCGCCGTCGTCGTGCAGGACTCCGGCAAAATCGACGTCCACATGGTCACCCATGAGGAGGCCGCGCGGGATCCCGAACTTCAGTCGGCCGCACCGCACCGGCGACGGCTGATCTCATGGCTGGCGGCGGTGGTGGTGCCCTCCGCGCTCTGTGCGGTGACCGCACTATTCCTTGACGAATACCTCCGTATCCCTGGTGAGACGGCACTGTTCTTCGTCGGCGTCCTGTTCGTGGCACTGCTGGGCGGTGTTGCGCCCGCGGCCTTTTCAGCTGTCCTGTCCGGGCTGCTACTGAACTATTTCCTCACCGACCCACGCCACACCTTCACCATCGCCGAACCCGACGCCGCAGTGACGGAGGTGGTACTGCTCCTGATGGCGGTGGCAGTCGCCGCTCTGGTCGATCGCGCAGCAGGCCGCCAACGGGAGGCCCGGCAGGCATCCAGGGAAGCCGAACTGCTGACGTTGTTCTCCGGTTCGGTACTGCGGGGTGCGGACCTCGACGCCCTCCTGGAGAAGGTTCGCGAGGCCTACTCTCAACGCGCGGTTACCCTGATCAGGGTGCGCGGCGAGCAGGATCAGGTTGTCGCCTGTGTCGGTGAAACGCCCTGCACCGCAGTGGATTCCGCAGACACCGCGATAGATGTCGGCGATGACGAGTTCTGGATGCTGCTCGCCGGACACAGCCTGCCGCCCGCCGACCGGCGAGTACTCACACTCGTCGCCAACAAGGCTGCAGGCCTGGTCCGACAGCGTGAACTCGCCGCCGAAGCGAACCGGGCCGAAGCCATCGAAAAGGCTGACGAACTGCGGCGGTCCCTCTTGTCCGCGGTCAGCCATGATCTGCGTACACCACTGGCCGGGGCGAAGGCCGCGGTATCAAGTCTGCGGTCCGACGAGGTTGACTTCTCCGAAGCGGACACTGCCGAGCTTCTTGCAACAGTTGAAGAGTCGATTGACCAGCTGACCGCACTGGTCGACAACCTCCTGGATTCGTCACGACTTGCGACCGGCGCCATACGGCCCCAGTTCGTCCCGGTCTATTTGGAAGAGGTCGTCCAGCGCGCACTGTTGAGCATCGGCCGCGGTGCCACGGGATTCGGCGACGGCGGACTCGACCGGGTCAAGGTCGACGTCGGCGACTCGTCGGTGATGGCAGATCCGGGACTGCTCGAAAGAGTGCTGGCCAACCTCATCGACAACGCCCTGCGGTATGCCCCCGGGAGCCTCGTCCGCGTGAACGCCGGCAGGGTGGGCCCAACGGTGCTCATCAACGTGATAGACGAAGGCCCGGGAATACCTCGAGGCAATGAAGAGCGACTCTTCGAGCCCTTCCAGCGGCTCGGCGACCGAATCAACAAATCCGGCGTCGGACTGGGACTCTCCGTAGCCCGCGGATTCGTCGAAGCGATGGGCGGCACAATCTCGGCAACCGACACCCCCGGCGGCGGCCTCACCGTCATCGTCGAACTCCCCGCTCCTGGGAGCTTGTGACGATGACAAGAGTCCTGATCGTCGACGACGAACCCCAGATTCTGAGGGCCCTGCGGATCAATCTTTCGGTGCGCGGTTACGAGATCACCACGGCGTCGACGGGGGAAGCAGCGTTACGCGCGGCCAGCGAAGTCCGACCCGATGTGATCGTGCTCGATCTCGGCCTGCCCGACATCGACGGCCTTGAAGTTCTTGCGGGGCTGAGGGGCTGGAACGAGACCCCGGTGATCGTGCTCTCAGCGCGCTCGGATTCGGCGGAAAAGGTCGCCGCGCTCGACGCGGGCGCCGACGACTACGTGACCAAGCCTTTCGGCATGGACGAATTCCTGGCCCGCCTTCGTGCCGCGGTTCGCCGGGGTTTGGTGTCGGCCGATGTCGGCGAACCGGTCATCGAGACGGATTCCTTCACCGTGGATCTGGCCGCCAAGAAGGTCCTCAAACGCGAAACCGAAGTCCATCTCACTCCCACAGAGTGGGGCATTCTGGAATTTCTGGTCCGTAACCGCGGCAAGCTGGTCGGCCGAGAGGAGCTCCTCCACGAGGTGTGGGGGCCCTTGTACGCCAAGGAAACTCACTATCTGCGGGTCTACCTCGCCCAGCTACGCCGCAAACTCGAGGACGACCCGTCTCATCCGCGGCATCTGTTGACCGAAGCCGGTATGGGGTACCGATTCGAGCCCTGAAGAGGTGCGGTCAGCTGCCGCAGGCGCAATCAGATCCGCAAGTGCAGTTCGAGCAGGTGCAATTCGGATTGGTGCAGCCGGCGGGTTGGCCACACGCGCAGTCAGGTCCGCAGGCGCATGGAGAACAGGTGCAGTTGGGGTTATCGCAGCTCGCGGGCTGCTCGTTCGTCTTTGCGGTCATAGCACCAAGTCTCTCACGATGCGTCGGACGGTGACATTTCCTGTCGGCTCCTGCGGCGTGATTCCACGATCGCCTCGGCGATGAGTACCACGATCAACGTGACGCCGAAGGAGGGGTAGAGAACGGCCAACGCGGTGGCGATGACGCCGACCGCGACGACGGCACCGCGTGGGGTGTTGGCGCGCATGGCGTCGCTGGTCCGGCCGGGTAGCCCGGCGCTGCCGGTGGGCCGGCGTTTCCACCACATGAGCGTCGCGGTGGCGATGCTGGTCAGCACGGCAAGGCAGGCGAGGGTTGCCGAAATCCTGGTGAGCAGGCCGTACTGGTTTCCCATGTGCATGGAGATGCCCCAGCTGGTGGCCCGCGACAGGGCGCCGTCCTGGGCGGCGGTGGCGTTGGTGATGGTTTGTCCGGTGAATTGATTGAGGTAGAGCGTGCGTTGTTCGGACAACCGCTGTGGCCAGTGGTTGACCACCGTGTAGCTGCCGTAGACCGTTTCCCCGTCTTGGGTGCTGTCCGACGGCGGCATGATCGAGTACCCGGGGATCATGTTCTCGGACTTGGCGATCTGGTCAATGTCATTGAACCCCAACGGCTTGGCCGCAGGATCGGAGTGTGCCGATGCGTAGACGGGGTCGTCTTTGGCAGCCCAGGCGATCCTGCGTCCGAGCCGGTCGAAGTCACCGACCTTGGCAGGCGTGGAGGGAGCGTCGACCTCGGTCGAGGGCGTCACCGTGGCCGCGACGGCCCGGTAGTTCTCTCCCCAGTACCGCGACCATGTCAACCCGGAGACGATGTAGCAGATCAGTACGGCGGAGAGCAGGATGCCGGTGCTGGCGTGGACGTCGCGCCAGCGGATCCGGCCGCCTTTGCGCCAGCGGATCGCCAGGCGCGGCTTTCCTGCTTCGATCGCTCGGGGCCACCACAGGTAGATGCCGCTGGCCGCCAGGACCAAAACCCAGACCGCGGTCATCTCGATGAGGAGGTTACCCACCCCGACCTTGATCGAGGCCTCGGGGTAGGCCGCGGGTGCAATCAGATGGCCGAGGGAGGGCAGTGACAGGGTGGGCCCGTCGTTCCCGAACAACCGGTGCAGCTGATTGGCCCAGCCCACCAGCCCGGAGAGGTCCTTTCGCTGACCGAGATAGCGGCCGGTGTAGGGGTCGACGAATACCTGGGTGACGTTGCGCTCGCCAACCTCGGGGGCGTCGACCGGCAGGAAATCCACCTGGGTCGATCGGCCGGGCGCGTCCGGCGGGGTCACCGCGTCCAAGGCCATGCCCGGACCGGCCTCCTGGCGGGCCGTGTCGACCTGGGCGTCCAGCGAGACCTGCGAGGCGCTCTGCGCAACCACCTTGAGATCCCGGTTCAACCACAGATCGAGCGGCTGGGAGTAGAGGATGATGAGACCGGTGCAGGCCAGGGTGATCAGGGCCGGGGCTGCGAAGAGGCCGACCCAAAAATGCAGCCGCCAGATCCGGCGCAATACCGCGGCCTCGCCACGACGCTGTTCACGCTCTACGGTGACCACCACAGCCCTCCAAGACCCGTGTTTGCGGCGCCTTGTCCGGGAGGCGCCTTGTTGTCGGTGTGAGGTTTGTTCCGCTGATCCTGATCGGCTGCGTGCGCAGGAGAAACCTCCGGTGTCAGCCGGCCCGGTCGCCCCGCCCTGCGGCGGCGGCGATCAGATCTTCGCGCGCGCGCGCGACGCGGGAGCGGATGGTCCCCAGCGGGCATCCGCAAACCTCCGCCGCTTCGGCGTAGGACAGACCCAGCACCTGGGTGAGAACGAGCGCATCGCGGCGGTCGGAGTCCACGTTATCGAGCAGCATCCTGATCTCGACGACGTCTTCGAACCGCGCTCCCTGCGAAGTGTCGAGAAGTCCTTCGAGGCTCACCTCGCCGGTGGTGCGGGGGCGGGCCTGATTGCGGCGGATCTGGTCGACGACGACGCGGCGGGCGATGGACAGCAGCCAGGTGCGGGCCGAAGAGCGCCCTGCGAAGCGGGGCAGCGCACCGATCACCCGAAGGTAGGTTTCCTGGGTCAGGTCATCAGCGCTGCCGGGATCGGCCAGAAAAGCCACGGTGCGCCACACGTCGCGCTCAGTGGCCCTGATGAACTGATCGAGGGCCGCACGGTCGCCGCGACCGGCGGCCAGCGCCAGTACGGTTACCTGATCGGTATCGGTCACGGGCAGTTACCTTAGGTGATCGGCGTTAACGGCGCAGCGAGGATGCGGGATCAGCAGGTAGTTTGGCCCTGTTCGCGCGGAACTTGGAGCCCGTTCGAGCCGACTCAACAGGCGAGGACTGTGCGCCGGGTCGTCTGGCGCGCCGAGGAGGACGATGACCACGACCGTCACCGGGGGGACTGAGGCGCCGCCGGTCCGCCGCGTCGAACTCGCTGTGTCGGGGATGACGTGCGCGGCGTGCGCGGCCCGAGTGGAGACCAGGCTCAACAAAGTCGACGGTGTCCGGGCCTCGGTGAACTACGCCACCCGGGTGGCCACCGTCGATGCCCCCGAGGCGTTGTCCTCCGATGCGCTGTGCGACGTGGTGACTCGGGCGGGCTATCAGGCCGAGGTCCGCACCCCCGGGCCCGATCAGCGTCCGGACCCCGACGACGCGGTAGCCCGTTCTCTGCTTGTGCGTCTGGCGGCGGCGGCGGTGTTGTTCGTGCCGCTGTCACATCTGTCGGTGATGTTCGCGGTGCTGCCCTCGACCCGGTTCACCGGCTGGCAGTGGATTCTCACCGCGTTGGCGCTGCCGATCGTCACCTGGGCCGCCTGGCCCTTCCACCGAGTCGCGTTACGCAATGCGCGTCACCGCGTCGCCTCGATGGAAACCCTGATCTCGGTGGGGATCACCGCCGCAACGCTGTGGTCGTTGGCGACGATCTTCGGCACACACCCGCAACGCCGGACCGCGGGGGTGTGGCAGGCGCTCATGGGCAGCGACGCCATCTACCTTGAGGTCGCCGCCGGGGTGACGGTGTTTGTTCTGGCGGGCCGCTACTTCGAGGCCCGCGCCAAGTCCAAGGCCGGCAGTGCGCTGCGGGCGCTGGCCGCACTGAGCGCCAAGAGCGTTGCGGTGCTGCTTGCCGATGACACCGAAATGGTCCTTCCCGCAGAACAACTCAAGGAGCAGCAACGCTTCGTGGTCCGGCCGGGCGAGACAATCGCCGCCGACGGGCTCGTGGTCGAGGGCAGCGCCGCCGTCGATATGAGTGCGATGACCGGTGAGTCCAGGCCGGTTCGGGTCGAGCCCGGTTCCAGTGTGATCGGCGGAACCGTGGTGCTGGACGGGCGCCTCATCGTGGAGGCCGCGGCGGTGGGCGCCGACACCCACTTCGCCGGGATGGTGCGCCTGGTCGAGGAGGCGCAGTCGGACAAGGCCGACGCCCAGCGACTGGCTGACCGGATCGCCGGCGTTTTCGTGCCGGCGGTTTTCGCCGTCGCTGCGCTGACCGCCGCCGGCTGGCTGGTGGCCGGCGCCGGGGCCGACAAGGCCTTTGCCGCGGCGCTGGCGGTGCTGGTCATCGCCTGTCCGTGCGCACTCGGGCTGGCCACCCCGACGGCGATGATGGTGGCGTCCGGTCGCGGCGCCCAGTTGGGCATCTTCCTCAAGGGCTACCGGGCCCTGGAAGCCATCCGGACCGTCGATACCGTGGTGTTCGACAAGACCGGAACGCTGACCACCGGCCACCTCGCCGTCACCGCGGCAACCCCTGGCGACGGGTGGCGCTCCGAGGAGATTCTCGCGCTGGCCGCCGCGGTGGAGTCCGGCTCCGAACACGCCATCGCCACCGCGATCCTCGCCGCCACCAGCGATCCCATGCCGGTCGAGGACTTCCGGGCCCTGCCAGGCCGCGGAGTTAGCGGCACGGTGGGCGGGCGCCGCGTCCAGGTGGGGCGCCCGAGCTGGATCGGACGCGACAAGGCTGTACCCGACATGGTGCAGCGCGCGCGCCTGGCCGGCGAGTCCCAGGGCCAAACCGTGGTGCTGGTGTCGGTGGACGACGCGGTGTGCGGAGCGATCGCGGTGGCCGACGCGGTTAAGGACAGCGCCGCCGCCGCGGTCGCGGCGCTGCATCAGCGTGGCCTGCGCACCGTGCTCCTCACCGGCGACAACCCCACCGCCGCCGGCGAGGTGGCCGCCCAGGTCGGGATCGACGACGTCATCGCCGAGGTACTGCCCGAAGGCAAAGTCGACGTCATCGAGCAACTGCGGGAACGCGGCCGCGTCGTGGCGATGGTCGGCGACGGCATCAACGACGGCCCCGCCCTGGTATCGGCCGATCTCGGCCTGGCGATCGGGCGCGGCACCGACGTGGCCATCGCCGCCGCCGACGTCATCCTCGTGCGCGACGATCTGCGCTCGGTCCCCCAGGCTCTCGACCTGGCGCGGGCCACGATGCGCACCATCCGAATGAACCTGGTGTGGGCGTTCGGCTACAACGTGGCAGCGATCCCGATCGCCGCCGCCGGTCTGCTCAACCCGCTGATCGCGGGCGCAGCGATGGCCTTCTCCTCGTTCTTCGTCGTCTCCAACAGCTTGCGGCTGCGCAACTTCGGCCGCGAGATCGCCTCAGTCGAAAGGTTAGAAGCGCCATGACTCAGACGTTTTCCGTGACCGGCCTGAACTGCCAGAGCTGCGTCGGCCACGTCACCAGCGCACTGAGCGCCCTTTCCGGTGTCCAGAGCGTGTCGATCGAACTGGAGCCCAAAGGCACCTCAGCAGTTCACGTCGACGCATCCCAGCCGCTCACCGACGACCAGGTGCAGAAAGCCTTGTCCGAGGAGGGCAATTACTCGCTGCTGCGGTGACGGGCCAAATCGCGCAGCATGTTGTTGTAGGCATCCACGTCGTCGTCATAGCCGGCGTCTGCGTGACGGTCTGAGCGAACCGACTCGCGGCGGTCCTGCCGTGCCCATTGCGTTACCAAGGCGATCACCACTATCACGAGCGGGACTTCACTTGCCCCCCATGCGATTGCGCCACCCAGATGCTGATCGGCATTGATGTCAGGCACCCAGGGCAAGGCCAGCCCGCGGTAGAAGCTGGCGCCGACCGTCGACTCCGACGACATCATCGCTAGGCCGAAGAAGGCATGAAACGGCATGACGGCGAACAGCAACGCGAGTCTGCCGAGGAACGGCAGCCGGCGCGGTCCGGGGTCGACGCCGATGATGCCCCAATAGAACAGATATCCGGTGATCAGGAAATGCAGCGCCATGAATTCATGGCCCCAGTGGTAGCGCACCAGATTGTCGAACAGGGGCGTGAAGTACACCGCATACAGCGAGCCGACGAACAACACGAACGCGGTGATCGGATTCGACAGGAACGCCGTGAACGGCGAATGCACGATCCGCACAATCCATTCCCGCGGCCCGGGTGGCGCGCCCGGTCCGGCGCTCGGCAGCACCCGCAGCGCCAAGGTCACTGGAGCGCCCAGGACCAGAAGAACCGGGACGAACATGTTGAGTGTCATGTGCTCGACCATGTGCACGCTGAACATCGCCGACCCGTAGGACCGCACCCCCGAGCTGGTCGCGAGCAGCAGCGCCGCGCAGCCGGCCAGCCAGGACACCGTCCGTCCGGCCGGCCACCGATCTCCCCGCCGGCGCAGCCGCATCACCCCCAGTCCGTATGCGCCCGCCAGGACAAGGGCCGCGGCTCCGAGGAAGGGGTCGAAACGCCAGAACGTCAACAGCCGAAGCGGATTCGGCGATCCGGGAAGGTCGTAGCCGAGCAGGATCAGAAGTACGGAGACGGTCGAACCATCGCCGGTCCTCAGGACGCGGCTACTGGTTTGGACGTCATAGAAGCAGCACACCGCCGACCACAGTGGGATTAGCCGCGGTGCGATCTGGATGGCCATCACCGATGTCGCGGCAAGGGCGATGATCGCGGTCATGGCACTGAAGGCCAACGCTCGTCCCCGCGCATCGAAAACGAGGCCGGCGAGCAATGCCGCCCCGGCCAGCAGTCCGAGTCGTCCATACCCGGAGGCCAGTGGTGAGCCGGCCAGGAGCACCATCAGCATCGCCCCGTAGGCCAGTGTCACCCCGCCGGTGATCATGGCGGCCACCCGAAGGTTGCGGTCGATGGCATCGTGTGGGCTTGCCAACGCGGCAGTGATCTTCATTCCGGCCAACACCGAGAGCGCAATCGTGAACACAATGACCGAACTCGTTGCGTAGTCGTGGCCGGGACCGTAACTGGCGTTGCCGGTGATCGCAAACGCGATCACTCCGATGACCGCCGGAATCACCAGCGGCACATGCCAGTCCCAGCGAAGTGTCAGACGTGAACCCGCCGTGATCACCGCCGCGCAGATCGCCACCACCACCCAGGCCTGGGCCGGCGATGAGGCGCTCAACGCGTCGCCGAAATTGCCGATCCGGCCGCTGCTGAACAGCAGCCACAGTGTGAAGCCGGCGTCCGCGGCGATCTGGACGAGGATCATGATCAACGCGGCCGCCAACCACACCGCAGACAGCCGTTCCACAACTCGGTGAGCCCGGAACGCGACGGCGTCGATGACTCCACGATCGTCAGGCCGCGCGGTGATGAGGATCAGCACCAGACCACCCAGGCAGCCCGCACCTGCGAGAGTCGCCGTGAAACTGCCTATCGCCTCGACGACGGTCGTCGACATCGCGGGGGAGAGGAACAGGATCGCGTACGCCCCAACAGCCGCCGTTACCGCCACGTAGCCCGCCAGCATCAGCCGACCCGCGGCCCGCGTCGGGGAAGCGCCCGCCCCCAGTCGGGGAACTTCTCCGTGCGTGGTGTCCATGGCCTTCCGTCCCGACTCGGCCCGTTTCGATAGGCCAGCGTGAGTCTAGAACTGCCTATGCTGCGGGTTGATTGCGGGAACTTTCCCCGCGTCGAGTTTGATTACTTGATCGTGACACGACGTCTAGAGCGCACCGGAGTGGCGAGATGATTCAGGATGTGACCCTGCGATGGGTCGTTACTCTGTGCTTTATTTTCGGCGCCGCGGTCTGCGTGCAGGCGATCGCGGCCAACCGGCACTCCGGCGCCAAAGCGGTCAGCCACTCGCTGCACGCGATCATGGCGATCGCGATGGCGGTCATGGCCTGGCCACGCGGTGCCGAACTCCCGCCCCGGGCGCCGATGATCTTCTTCGCAGCTGCCGCGGTGTGGTTCGCCATCTCCACGTTGCGGACTGCCGACCACCGGGGTGGCAATGTCTACCACACGCTGATGATGTTGGCGATGGCGTGGATGTACGCCGCGATGGGTGGCCTCCCGTTGCAGAAGGCGGGGCAGTCGGACTCCGCCGCCATGTCGTCCATGCCCGGGATGGACATGCCGGGAATGCCCGGTATGGACGCGTCATCCGGGCACGCCGGGCACTCCGGGCACTCCGGTGCCGGGCAAGCCGGCACGGAACCCGCGAACTGGGTCGGGTTGTTGAACTGGGTATGCGCTCTCGGCTTCGGCGCTGCGGCAGCATTTTGGCTCTACCGCTTGATCACCGCGCGGCTGCAGCCTGCACTGGACAAGTCCGACGAGACCGTCGGCATACTGTGCCAGCTCGCCATGGCGGCCGGCATGGCCATCATGTTCGCAGTGATGCTCTAACGGGCGTATCAGGCCGCGGAGCCGTCGCTGGGGCGCAGGTGCCCGCGTCGACGTCCCCGAGAGGCGTTCTCGGGCAACACGATCTCATCGGAGTCCGCGATCACCGTCTGGTCGGGATGATGCCCGTCGGGGCGGCCTTGGCGCCACACGATCCAGGCGAGTAAGCCCCCGGCGACAAGCGGGAGGTGGGTCAGTACCCGTTCGGCAGTGACTCGGCCGGCGGCGGCATCGGCGACCACATAGACCGACAGGACCGCGGTGAACACTCCCAGGACCCAGGTCAAACCCCCCGCGACAAGGGGCCGGATTGCGGCTGCGACCATCACCACACCCAAGGCCGCCGACCATGCGGTGGATTCGTTGAGAACGTGGCCTGCCATCGCCGCGTGTGGGACGCCGAGGTGGGCCCCCAAACCCTGGGCGACCGCCATCGCCAACTGCACGACGCCGATCACACCCAGAGCCCACCGCTGCCAGGACACCGCCGAGAATCGGAACCGCCGCGCCGGTTCGTCCGCCAACGGGCGGACAACAGCGACTTGGGAACGGCCGGCCAATCGACGCAGCAACTGGGTCTGCTCCACCGCCGCAGAGTGCCACTCACGGCACGGCGCACAGCCCGCCAGGTGCTCGTCGACGCGGGCGGCGGGGATCGGCTCGCGTTCCCCGTCGATTCGCGCCGACAGCGCCTCACGCGCGATGTCGCAAGTCATGCCGTCCATGCGTTAATAGTCGCGCACCTTGGCTGATTTGTTCCCGCGATCTCGCGGCATTACCCGTCGGGCACGGTTTCGGGTCTGCGGGGAACTTATTCGATTCCACCGCGACTACGTACTGAGAGACCTTCGGACTTGAGATCTCGATGACTTACTGGTGAAAGGAAGAGCGCTGTGGCTGCTGGAGCGTGTGTGGGCCGGGTCGGCTCACTGGCGGTGGCGTTGGGAATAGGGCTGGCGTTTGCGGCCGCTCCGGGCGTGGCCCGGGCGGATTCGGGCGATTCGCCTTCGGCGTCATCGTCTTCCTCCGAGTCCTCGGCTCATGCTGATCAGCGCGCCGGGGCCAGTCGGGGCAGCCGGGAAAGGGCAGGCACGGCGAATTCGACCCGACGAGGGGCCGCATCGGCGCGGGTGAGCACCGCAGGGAGGCCGGCGCCCGTTGCTTCTGTGAACGTCGACGCGGCGCATGTCGGTGGGCGTGGTTCGGGGAGTTCGGCGGTGCCGGCGCCCGGGAGTGCGGCCGTTGCCGCCGCGGCGGCGGCTCAGCCGAGCATCCCGGCGGCGAGCGTTGGGCCCAGTGTTGTCCAGGTCAGTGCACCGAGTGCGGCGGCCAAGGCATCGGCGTCGGCGACGCAGTTCCGCCTCTTCGGCAACGGCACAGCCGAGCATCCCGACGCAGGCCTGCTGTTCGGCAACGGCTACAGCTACACCTCCTATGAGGGAGCCTGCGTCTCCGGCGCCTGCGATGGCGGCAAGGGTGGACTGATCGGCAACGGCGGCAACGGCTTCAACGGCGGAGCCGGCGGTGCGGCCGGCTGGTTCGGCAACGGCGGCAAGGGCGGAACCGGCCGGGCCGGCCAGGCCGGCGGCAACGGCGGTGAGGGCGGGACGTTCTTCGGCAACGGTGGCGACGGCGGCGCCGGCGGCGCTGCTGCGACCATGATGGGCAACGGCGGAGCCGGCGGTCACGGGGGCATGGCGGGCGGGATGATCCCGTGGCTGATGGTGCCGACCAGCCTGTGGGGCAACGGCGGCAGCGGCGGTGCCGGTGGAGATGCCGTGATGGGCACGGCCGGCAAGGGCGGCAGCGCGGGAATGGCTGCTTGGGTCGGCAACGGCGGTAGGGGCGGAGCCGGCGGAAATATAACGGGAATGGGTGGTGGGACCGCCGGCAACGGCGGCTACGGAGGCATGGCCGGCTATCTGATCGGCAAGGGCGGTGACGGCGGCAACGGCGGCGACGTCAACGGAACCAACGGAGGCACAGCGGGTAACGGCGGGGGCGGCGCCATGGGGATGGTGCTCTTCAGCCCCGGCGGCAGCGGCGGCAACGGCGGCACCTACGGCCAGGGCGTCACCGGCTCGGTCACCGGCGGCAACGGCGGCAACGGCGGCCCAGGAGCCTGGTTCATCTTTGGTGCAGCCGGCAAGGGCGGCAATGGCGGCAGCGGATTCGGCACAGGCAACGGCGGCAACGGCGGCCGGGGCGGAAACGGCGTCGGGATCAGCAGTGGAGGAGCCGGGGGCAACGGGGGCGGAGCCGGCAGTCTGAATGCCAACGGCGGGGCCGGAGGCAACGGCGGAACCGCCGGTGTCCTTGGCAGCGGCGGAGCCGGAGGTAATGGCGGCGCGGCCGAATTTGGCGCCGGCGGCCGGGGCGGTGACGGCGGTGACTCGGTATTCATCGGAAACGCCGGGAACGGCGGTAACGCCGGCGACGGACTGTTGGCGGCTGATGGGGGCGACGGCGGAAACTCCACCCCGATCATGGGTAACGGCGGTGACGGCGGCAACGGGACCGGCATGGGCGGCTGCGGCGGCATGGGCGGGATGGGCTCGATGATGGGCCAGATGGGGATGAGTGGCTCACCGACCTGCGGTGACATGGGTGGCGGCATGGGCGGCATGTAGCGGGCCAGTAGGCACTGACGCCGCCAGTCCCGCGAGCGGACGCCCTGACGCGGGTGTCCGCTCGCGGGACTGGTTGGGGCCGATGCCATTTGAGGAGGTTTGAGTGAAGTCGGTGTGCGCACGCATGCCCAGCGTCCGGTTCGGACCGAAAATCTGCCTGGGGGGACGATGACCATCGGTAAGGATGTCCTCACAGCCCCCGCGCCGGCCCGGATCGATGATGACATCGTCTCCCGCTTCGCGGCGTGCTGTAAGGCGCTGGGTCTGGCGGTGGACGACCGCCGGCGCCCCGCTGATCTACCCGCCGCGCGTGCCGGCTTCACCGCGCTGACCCGCCTCGCCCACGATCAGTGCGACGTGTGGACGGGCTTAGCCGCCGCGGGTGACACCTCACCGGCGGTACTTGAGGAAGTTGCGGCGAAGTCGCACACCGCGGGTGTGCTGGCCCGCCGCATCGAATTGGCGCCCACTGCACTGGGCTTCAGCTACGACACCGGCCTGTACCTCCAGTTCCGCGCAACCGGTCCGGATGACTTCGCCTTGGCCTACGCGGCTGCGCTCGCCGGAGCGGGTCGGTTCGCGGATGCCGACGCGATCGCGGCCGAGGTGATGGGCCGCCGTCCCGAATCCCGAGAAGCGCGCTGGGTCGTGACCGCCATCCACTATCGAGCACAGCGATGGGCCGACGTCGTCAAGTTGCTCACCCCCGTCGTCAACGACGAGAGCCTCGATGTGCTGTTCGCGCATGCCGCGAAGGTCGCCCTCGGAACCGCACTGGCCCGGCTGGGGATGTCCGCGCCCGCGTTGTCGTATCTGGAACAGCCCGAAGGTCCTCTTGCGGTGGCCGCGGTGGACGCAGCACTCGCTAAGGGGCTTGCATTGCGGGCGGCGGGTGACGAGGAAAGCGCCACCGAGGTGCTGCAGGGTCTCTACGCCTCCAATCCGGGGAATGCCGAAGTCGAGCAGGCGCTCTCGGATCCGTCGTACGGCATCGTCGCCACGACGGCGGCGCGGATCGACGCTCGGACCGATCCCTGGGATGTCGAGACCGAACCCGGCCACGCCGACTTCATCGATCCGGGTGCCCACGAGCGCAAGGCCGAGCTCCTGGCCGAAGCCGAGACGCAACTGGCAGAGTTCATCGGGCTGGATGAGGTCAAGGATCAGGTGGCCCGGCTCAAGAGTTCGGTTGCCATGGCGCTGCTGCGCCAACAGCGTGGACTGGCCGTGTCACAGCGGTCGCACCACCTGGTTTTCGCCGGCCCGCCCGGCACCGGAAAAACCACTATCGCGCGCGTCGTCGCCAAGATCTACTGCGGTCTGGGCCTGCTCAAGAGGGAAAACGTCAGGGAAGTCCACCGCGCGGACCTGATCGGACAACACATCGGCGAGACCGAAGCCAAGACCAACGCAATCATCGACAGCGCCCTTGACGGCGTTCTGTTTCTCGACGAGGCCTATGCGCTGGTCGCCACCGGCGCCAAGAACGACTTCGGCCTCGTCGCGATCGACACGCTGTTGGCGCGCATGGAAAACGACCGAGACCGGCTCGTGGTCATCGTCGCCGGCTACCGCGCCGATCTCGATCGCTTTCTGGACACCAATGAGGGTCTGCGTTCACGGTTCACCCGCAGCATCGACTTCCCCTCGTATTCGGCGACCGAGTTGGTCGAGATCGCCCATGCCATGGCGCGCCAGCGCGACAGCGTGTTCGAGGAACGCGCACTCCACGATCTTGCGACCCTGTTCGGCAACCTGGCATCGACGATGGCCCCGGATACCAACGGCGTGAACCGTCGTAGCCTCGACATCGCGGGCAATGGCCGGTTCGTGCGCAACGTGGTCGAACGCTCGGAAGAGGAGCGCGAGTTCCGGCTTGACCATTCCGAGCTTGCCGGGACTGGCGCGTTCAGCGATGAGCAGCTGATGACCATCACCGCCGAAGACGTGGGCAATTCCGTTGCGCCCCTGCTGCGTGGCCTCGGACTGACGGTTCCCGGATGAGCTTCACATCCCGCACGCCGGCCAACGGGAATCCGGATCAGGTCAGCTACCGGCGAGGGTTCGTCACCCGCCATCAGGTCTCCGGGTGGCGCTTCGCGATGCGCCGGATCGCTTCGGGCGTTGCGCTGCACGACACCCGGATGCTGACCGATCCCCTTCGCACGCAATCCCGTTCGGTCCTGATGGGTGCGCTGATAGCGATCACCGGACTTATCGGGTGTTTCGTGTTCTCGTTGATCAGACCCAACGGCACGGTCGGCACCAACACCATTCTGGCCGACCGCGACACCTCGGCGCTGTACGTGCGTGTCGACGATCACCTGCATCCGGTGCTCAACCTGACCTCCGCGCGTCTGATCGTCGGCCAAGCCGATCAGCCCACCCGGGTAGGCAGTGTGGAGTTGGACAAGCTCCCCCGCGGCGCGATGGTCGGCATCCCCGGTGCTCCGGAACGTATGGTGCAGAACAATTCTGGTGATGCGGACTGGACGGTGTGCGACAGCACGGGCTCGGTGAACCCGGGCGTCACCGTCATCGCCGGGCCGTCCGCGGCAGGCGGTGAGCGCGCGACGGCGCTGCCGCAGGGCAGAGCCATACTGGTAGACAGCGGTTCGCCCGGGGCGCCGATGACCTGGCTGCTGTGGGACGGCCGGCGGAGCCGCATCGACCTGTCCGATCGAGCCGTCACCGGCGCGCTGGGGTTCGGGGCCGACGTTCTCGCCGTCAGGCCTGTTAACCCCGGACTTCTCAATACGATTCCGGAGGCAGCCCCGCTGCGGGCCCCTGCCATCCCGGATACCGGGGCTCCGCCGCAGTTCGCGCTCTCCGTGCCCGCACCGGTCGGCGCGGTGGTGGTGGCATACGACACCGACAACACCCTGCTCTATTACGCGGTGCTCCCGGACGGTCTGCAGCCTGTCTCTGCGGTGCTCGCCGCCGTGTTGCGAAGCACCAATTCCTTTGGGCTGGAACACCCTCCGCAACTCGGTGCCGACGAAATCGCCCGCCTGCCGGCGTCACACATGCTTGATACAACGGCGCTTCCCGCACAACGGGTCGAATTGGTGGACTCCTCAAGCGCACCGGTCACCTGTCTGCGGTGGGCCAGACCTGCTGATGCTCAGGTGAATTCGCTGACGTTATTGTCAGGTGCGGCTCTGCCGATCAGCGACGGCGCGGGTGCCGTCGATCTTCCCAGTGCCGCCGACGGCGCGACCGCAGCGCGCGTGGTGATACCCACCGGCACCGGATACTTCGTCCAGACGGCGGGTCAGGAGCCGGCCGGGCCGACGGCCGGAACATTGTTCTGGTTGTCCGATACCGGAATCAGGTACGGAATCGAGGCGCCGAATCAGGACGAGCTGGCACGAACGGTGACGGCGCTGGGGCTGAAGCAACCGACGACGCCAATTCCCTGGTCGGTGTTGACGCTCTTCCCCGCCGGTCCGGCGCTGTCGAAGGCCGACGCGCTGGTCGTCTACACCGGAGGGGCGAAACGATGAGCAGGCTCATCTTCGAAGCACGCAAGCGGCTGCCCCGACCGCAGGTCCGCAAGGGCAGCATCACGATCGAGCCTCCGCCGGAACTTCAACGCGTCGTGCCGCCATCGTTGTTGCGCAGGGCCCTGCCCTATCTGATCATCATCCTGATCGTCGGAATGGTCGTCGCGCTGTTCGCGACCGGCATGCGGTTGATCTCGCCGCAGATCCTGTTCTTTCCCTTCGTGCTGCTGCTGGCCGCGACGGCCCTGTTCCGCGGCAACGACAACAAGACGGGTACCGAGGAGATCGACGCCGAGCGCGCCGACTATCTGCGCTACCTGTCGGTAGTCCGCGACAACATCCGTGCCCAGGCGGCCGATCAGCGTGCTGCGCTGGAGTGGTCCCATCCGGATCCCTCTGCACTTGCGACCATCCCGGGGTCCCGGCGGCAGTGGGAGCGTGACCCTCCGGATTCCGACTTCCTGGTGCTGCGCGCCGGCCTGCATGATGTACCACTGGAGACGGCCGTGCAGGTCAGGGATACCGCCGATGACGCGGACCTGGAACCGTTGTCGAACAGTGCGCTTCGCGGACTGCTCGACACCCAGCGCACGGTGCGTGGCGCCCCGAAGGGCATCGACCTGTCCAGGATCTCGCGGCTGACGGTGATCGGCGACCGCGATCAGGTGCACGCGGCGACGCGAGCCTGGATCGCGCAGGCGGTCACCTGGCACGACCCGGGAGTTCTCGGCGTCGCACTGGCCAGCCCTCATCTGGAGTCCGAGGACTGGTCGTGGCTCAAATGGCTTCCGCACGTGGATATTCCGGGTGCGATCGACGGTGCGGGCCCGGCCCGCTACCTCAGTCCGACCGCCGACGAACTCATCTCCCACATCGGACCGGTTCTCGCCGACAGACCGTTGTTCGACGGTGAAGCCGGACACGGACTGCGGCACCTGCTGATCGTGGTCGACGACCCGGACTACGACCTGTCGGCGTCGGTGCTGTCGGCCGGACTGGCCGGGGTCACCGTCGTGCAGATCGCCGAGGCCGAGCCCCACCGCGAGCAGTATCCGGATCCCGAGCGGCCGGTGTTGAAGGTCGCCGGGGGGCACATCCAGCGTTGGGCGGCCGGTGGCTGGCAGCCCCATGCGGACCACGCCGACCAGATGTCCGTTGCCGAGGTGACGCATCTGGCGCGCCGCCTGTCGCGCTGGGACTCCAACCCGACGCACGCCGATCTGCGCTCCGCCGCCGTCACCGGTGCCACCTTCACCAACCTGCTCGGCATCGACGACGCGACACAGCTCGATGTGCCCGCACTGTGGGCGCCTCGCCGCCGCGAACAGGAATTGCGGGTCCCGATCGGTGTTACCGCAACCGGGGAGCCGCTGTACTTCGATCTCAAGGACGAGGCCGAGGGCGGCATGGGGCCGCACGGACTGATGATCGGCATGACGGGATCGGGGAAGTCCCAAACGCTGATGTCCATTCTGTTGTCGCTGTTGACAACTCACTCCGCGGAGCGCCTGATCGTCATCTACGCGGACTTCAAGGGCGAGGCCGGAGCCGACATCTTCCGCGACTTCCCCCAGGTCGTCGCGGTCATCTCCAACATGGCCGAGAAGAAGTCGCTCGCCGACCGGTTCGCCGACACGCTGCGCGGCGAGGTCGCACGTCGTGAAACGCTGCTGCGTGAGACGGGCCGCCGCATCCAGGGCAGTGCGTTCAACTCGGTCACCGAGTACGAGGAAGCCGCAGACCTCGCCGAATCAGCCGGCGTGACACTCCCGCCGCTGCCGACGCTGTTCGTGGTCGCCGATGAGTTCACCCTGATGCTTGCCGACCATCCCGAATACGCCGAGTTGTTCGATTACGTTGCGCGCAAGGGCCGGTCGTTCCGGATCCACATCCTGTTCGCATCGCAGACTCTCGACGTGGGCAGGATCAAGGACATCGACAAGAACACGTCGTACCGGATCGGTCTGAAGGTGGCCAGCCCGTCAATCTCCCGGCAGATCATCGGCGTCGAGGACGCGTACCACATCGAGTCGGGCAAGGGAAACAAGGGCGTCGGGTTCCTCGTACCCGCGCCGGGCGCCGAGCCGATCAAGTTCCGCAGCACCTACGTCGACGGCGTTTACGACCCACCGCGGTGGCCGAAACACTATGTGGTGCCGACTGATCCGAGTCCACGTCTGTTCACCGCGGCAACGGTCGATGCCGACCAGGACGCCGTCCTGATGCCTGACGAGGGTGGACAACCACCGGCCCGCGCACCGAAGAAACTGATCAAGACGATCGGCGAACAGTTGGCCGAATACGGCCCGCGCGCCCCGCAACTGTGGCTGCCACCGCTCGACGGCGTGATCGCGCTCTCCGATGTTCTGGCTGCCAGCGGTGTGCCGGAAGGGCAGGGCCGCTGGCCCCTCGGCGAAATCGATAGGCCCTTCGCGATGAGGCGCGATCCGCTGATCTTCGATGCCAACTCTGCCGCCGGGAACATGGTCATCCACGGCGGTGCCAAGTCGGGTAAATCGACTGCGCTGCAGACGTTCATCCTCTCGGCCGCCACCCTGAACTCGCCGCGCGAGGTGATGTTCTACTGCCTTGACTACGGCGGTGGACAACTGCGGGCACTGGAGCAACTGGCGCATGTCGGTAGCGTCGCGTCGCCGCTGGAGCCCGAACGGATCCGGCGGACCTTCGGCGAGATCGAGCAACTGCTGCACGATAGGCAGCGCGCCGGGCACGGCACGGTGCATCCTCACGTGTTCCTAGTGATCGACAACCTGTATGCGTTCAGCCGCGACAACACCGACCAGTTCAACACCCGAAACCCCCTGCTGGCCAAAGTGACCGAACTGGCCAACACAGGACTGGCATACGGGCTCCACGTGGTGATCACCACGCCGAACTGGCTCGAAGTGCCGTTGGCGATGCGCGACGGGCTGGGTCTGCGGCTGGAGCTTCGGCTGCCCGACCCGCGCGACAGCAACGTCCGGGTGGCCGCTGCGCTGCGCCGGCCCGCCGAGAGCGTGCCCTACGACCAGCCTGGGCGCGGTCTCACCATGGCCGCCGAACACTTCCTGTTCGCCGCCCCGGACACCACGCAGATCGCGGCACTCAACGCCCGCTATCCGGGTCAGGCCGCTCCGCCGGTGCGACTGCTACCGGCCGAGCTCACGCCAGCCGACGTCGCACCGCTCTACGTCGGACCCGAACAGGTGGTGATCGGCCAGCGCGAGGAGGACCTGGCACCGGTCGTACTGGACTTTGCAGCGCACCCGCTGCTGATAGTGCTGGGCGACAGCAAGTCCGGGAAAACCACACTGCTGCGCCATCTCATCCGGACACTGCGGGCGAACTCGACCCAGGACGATGTCGCGTTCACGGTCCTGGACCGCAGGCTGCACCTCGTCGATGAGCCGCTGTTCGACGACAATGAGTACACGACCAACATCGACCGGGTCATCCCGGCGATGCTGGGCCTGTCAGCGATCATCGAAGGCCGCCGCCCACCGGCCGGATTGTCCGCGACCGAGTTGGCGGCGTGGACCTATACCGGCCATACCCACTATCTGATCATCGACGACGTCGATCAGATCCCGGACGGCCCGGCGATGTCGGGACCCTATGCGGGACAACGACCGTGGACACCGCTGATAGGGCTGCTCTCCCAGGCAGCCGATCTGGGGCTACGGGTGATCGTCGCCGCACGCGCCACCGGGTCGGCCCATGCGTTGATGACCAACCCGCTGCTGCGCAGGATGAACGACCTGCAGGCAACCACTCTCATGCTGTCGGGCAACCCGCAGGACGGCGGCAAGGTGCGCGGCCACCGATTCACCAGGCAGATGCCGGGTCGCGGGCTGCTGCTCGACGACACCGAATCCCCGACCCATCTCCAACTGGTCAATCCGCTCGCCGGTGCACGGATCGAAGGAAGGACACAACCATGACACTTCGCGTCGTCCCCGAAGGCCTGGCGGCCACCAGCGCGGCGGTCGAAGCGCTCACCGCACGCCTCGCCGCCGTACAAGCGGCGGCGGCTCCGTTCATCACGGCGGTGACGCCGCCCGCGGCCGACCCGGTGTCACTGCAGGCCGCACTCGCCTTCAGCGCCCGGGGCGCCGAACACACCGGTGTGGCGGCCCAGGGCGCCGTGGAATTGGGGCGCTCAGGTGTGGGCGTCGGTGAATCCGGTACCAGTTACGCCACCGGCGACGCGCAGGCGGCGCAGTCCTACCCGATTGTGCGCGACTGACGATGAACCCACCTGGTGCCACTGCGGATGATCAGTACCGAGAGGGGGGACCGACTGTCCTTCGATGACCCACGAATCCAGCTGTTGTCCATAGTGATTGGAGATCTTCAACCATGAGTCATCTCGATGCGCACATTCCCCAGCTCATCGCGTCGGAGTCGGCTTTCGGAGCCAAGACCGCGCTGATGCGCAGTACCATCGCGCAAGCCGAGCAGGAGGCGCTCGCCGCGCAGGCGTTCCACACTGGCGAGTCCTCAGCCGCGTTCCAGGCAGCGCACGCGCGGTTCGTGGAGGCCGCCGCCAAGATCAACTCCCTGCTGGACATCGCACAGGGCAATCTCGGCGAGGCCGGAGCCACCTACGTGGCCGAGGACGCCGCCGCCGCCAGCACCTACGGAGGTATCTGATGTCACAGATCCAGTACAACTACCCCGCGATGCTCGGACACGCAGCCGATATGGCGGGCTACACGGGCACGTTGCAGGCCATCGGCGCCGACATCGCGACCGAACAGGCCGCGCTCCGGGGAGCCTGGCAGGGTGATACCGGAGTGACCTACCAGGTCTGGCAGGCACAGTGGAACTCCGCCATGGAGGAGCTGGTGCGCGCCTACCACGCGATGTCGGCCACCCATGAGACGAACACCCTGTCCATGCAGGCCAGGGATCAGGCCGAAGGCGCCAAGTGGGGCTAGTTCGACGACGATGCGGGGCGAGGGACGAGCCCCGAGGAGGAGCCGAACAATCGGGCCTAGTTCGACGACGATGCGGGGCGAGGGACGAGCCCCGAGGAGGAGTCGAACAATCGGGTCCAGTTCGACGACGATGCGGGGCGAGGCAGGACCGGGTTCGTGCCTGACGGGGTCGAACTCAGCGTCGACGCGGCCTGGTTCATCGGGGACGTGGTGGGCGCCGGCACCTTTCCATGGGTGCTGGCGATCACCCCGCCGTATCGCGACGCCTCCGAGCGTGCGGGCTTCGGTCTGCGACAGACTTCCGAGCTGAACCGTCTCGGCGTGATGGACAATGATGCGATCAATCCTGCTGTGCGGCAATGGATTCGTACCGTCTGTTACGCGGATCGTTGGCTGGAACTGCGGTACGTGGGCAGTGCCGCGTCATCGGGGGACCTGCTCCGCGGCATCGTCGCGCGCCGTGGCGGGCAGACGGTCGTCGCGCTGCGCAATGCCCAACTGGTGACGTTCACCGAGGTGGACGTCGAGGACCCACACACGCTGGTGCCTGTCGTCACAGCCGGGCTGTCGGGCCGCCCGCCGGCGCAGTTCGACGAGTTCGAGCTCCCGACCCGAGTCGGAGCCCGAGCGGACAAACAGATTCGCGACGGCGCGGAGCTCTCCGCGGTGATGGATTACCTGGGCGTGCCAGTCTCGGCGCGCGATGTCGTGCGGGCAGTGTTCGAGGGCCCGCGCAGCTACGTCGAAGTGGTGGCCGGCCAGCGTCTGGAAGCGACGAAGCAGAGCACCGAAGTCGGGATCGCCGTGGTGGATACGACGGAGGGCCGGGTCGTGGTCAGTCCCAGCCGCGCATTCGACGGCGACTGGGTCTCGGTGTTCGCACCGGGCACATCATTGGCCATAGCCGTTGCGCTCGAACGCCTCTGCGCCACACTTCCGGACGGCCGATGGTTTCCGTCGACTCAACTGGCCCGCGATTTCATCACCCAGGGAAGCTAACAGTGAACCAACACAGCAATGAGATCACCGGGGCTCCCGTTACCCCGGTCCTGCCGATCGTGCGGATCGCGGTTCTGGCCGACGGCCGGATCGCGGACATGGCGCTTCCCGCCGGGCTGCCCCTGCGCGAGATCCTGCCTGCGGTGCACCGATTGCTTCCACCCGGTGAGAGCCACGACGGCACGGTCCGTGACGACGTACCGGGTCGGGTGAGCCTGTCCCCCATCGGAGGCGCGCCGTTCTCGCTGGATGCCAGCCTCGACACCGTAGGCGTGGTCGACGGCGACCTGCTTGTCCTGCAAACGGTTCCGGTGGGCCCGGCCGCGCCGGGAATCGTCGAAGATATCGCCGACGCCGCTGTCATCTTCTCCCCGTCGCGATTGCGGCCCTGGGGAATCTCGCACATCCGGACGCTCACGCGATTTGCCCTCGCCGCGCTGATCGTCTCCGCCACAGCATTTCTGGCCGTCTACCACGTGACCACCGGCGATATCACCGGCCGCTACGCGCTCAGCGCGCTGGCCGCCGGCGCGGTGGTTGCCGCGCTGTCGCGGCGAGCGCGGTCTGATCAGTCCGCGGTGGTGCTGTCGATCGCCGCCCTCGTTCCGATCGCCGCGGCATTCGCGTCAGCGGTGCCCGGCGGGTTCGGACCTGCGCAGGCCATGCTGGCCGCCGCCGGTGTGACGGCCTGGTCACTGATGTGCATGATCCTCTCCGAACGCGGCCTGTCGTTCTTCACCGCCGCAACCGTGGTCGGTATGGCCGTGCTGGTAGCCGGGGCGGTCGCGCAGATCTGGCATCTTCCGCTGCGAACACTCGGCTGCGGTCTGATCGCCGCGGCACTTGTGGTGACCGTGCAGACCGCCCCGCTGTCCGCGCTCTGGGCTCGGTTGCCACTGCCTGTCATCCCCGCGCCGGGGGATCCGTCCCCGTCAGCTCCCGCACTGCGGGTCCTCGAGGATCTGCCCCGCCGCGTTCGGATCAGCGAGTCGCACCAGACCGGGTTCATCGCGGGTTCGGTGGTGCTGTCGGTGCTCGGCTCGCTGGCGGTCGTGGGCCGGGCGGAGTCCATCGGCGGCTGGGCCTGGTATGCCGTGATCGCAACGTCGGCGGCTGCCGTGTTGCGGGCACGGGTGTGGGACTCCGCAGCCTGCAAGGCCTGGTTGCTGGCGCAACCGTTGCTGGTGTCGATCTGCCTGCTGGTGCTCTTCACCGCACAAGGCCGCTATCCGGCCGCGGTGTCCGTCCTGGTCGCGCTGGCCGTACTGACCGCAGGATTGGTGATCGTGGCCGCGAACCCCAATCTCGCTGCACCGGAGAACTATTCGCTTCCGGTACGCCGGATGGTCGGGTTACTGGCCTCCGCTGTGGACGCGTCACTCATCCCGGTATTGGCCTATCTGACGGGCCTGTTCGCCTGGGTGCTCAATCGATGATCAGGACTGGACTGCGGATGGCGGCATACGGCTCGACAGCATTGCTGCTGATGAGCCCGTCGGCGTGGGCCGTGACTCCGCCGTCCGTCGACCCCGATGCTGTGCCTCCCGCCGGCGGAGCGGGGCCGCTGGTGTCGATGGTGCAGCGGTCACCGTGCATGACCACCGGCTTGATTCCGGACACCTCGGCCGATGCGACCGCGCCGAATCAGCAGATGCTGGATCTCGCCGGAGCCTGGCGGTTCTCCCGGGGCGCGGGCCAGACCGTTGCGGTGATCGACACCGGTGTGACGCCTGGGCCGCGACTGCCCAACGTCGAAGCGGGCGGTGATTTCGTCGGCGACACCAGCGGACTGTCCGACTGCGACGGGCATGGAACGCTGGTGGCCGGGATCATCGGCGGGCAACCGGGCGACGATGCGTTCTCAGGTGTGGCGCCGGCGGCCCGGTTGCTGTCCATTCGCTTGACGTCCACCGCGTTCTCGCCGCTCGAACTGGGCGACGATCCCGCAACGGCCAGGTCAACCGTCGATATCGCCTCCCTGGCGCGTGCCGTCGTGCACGCCGCGGACCTTGGTGCGCAGGTTATCAACATCTCGACGGTCACCTGCCTGCGCGCCGACAGCGCCGTGGACCAGCAGGCACTCGGGGCCGCGCTGCGTTATGCCGCCGTCGAAAGGGATGCGGTGATCGTCGCCGCGGCCGGAGACACCGGATCGGCCGGCCTCCCGGGTGGCACCGAGTGCGCGGCCAATCCGATCAGCCCCTCCGCCGATCCCGGCGATCCGAGAAACTGGGGCGGAGTTACCGCGGTGTCGGTGCCGTCGTGGTGGCAGCCCTATGTAGTGGCGGTCGGCTCACTGACGTCCAGCGGCCAACCCTCTGCCTTCACGATGACCGGCCCCTGGCTGGGCATCGCCGCACCGGGTGAAGGCATCGTGTCGGTCAGCAACGCGGGCGACGCCGGATTGGCCAACGGACTTCCCGGCCCGCGCGGACAGTGGATGACACTGAACGGCACAGGCTATGCCGCGGCTTATGTCTCGGGTGTCGCCGCGTTGGTCCGGAGCCGCTTTCCGGACCTCCCCGCAGCACAGATCATCGAGCGAATGCAGGCCACGGCCCACAATGGTGCGCGCGACCCGTCCAATCTGGTGGGTGCGGGCACCGTCGACCCGGTCGCCGCGCTGACATGGGAGCTGCCCCCGCCCGCCGCCGATCAGCTGGGTGGCGGGCCGACCCGGATCGCAGCTCCGGCGGGTGCCCCGTCCGAGGACCACGCAGGGCGGACCATCGCGTTCGCCGGCACGGCCGCGCTGGCGCTCGCCGTGGCCGCGACCGGAATTGCGGCGCGTCGACGAAAGGACCACCGGGAGTGAGGATCCTCGTGCCCGGCACCGGGCGCGTCGCACTGGCGCTGTTAGCCGTTGTGCCGGCCGTGATGGCTTACCCGTGGCAGGCCGAATCGGGACGCCGGATGCTCGGGGTGGCCGCGGTGGTGGTGCTGGTGCTGTTCGGATGCTGGCGCGGCCTGCACCTGACGACGATCGTGCGACGTCAGCTCGCCTTGTTGTTCCGCAGTGGGCGCAAGCACCAGCCAGTAGACCGCGCCGACACGGACGCTCGCACCACAGTCGCGCTGCGGGTGCTCGGCGGTACCGACTCCGGCCTGCCGCTGGACCTTATCCGCGGCTATCTCGATCGTTACGGAGTTCGCTGCGAATCGCTGCGGGTCACCAGCCGCGACACCAGCGCGGGGCGTACCACCTGGATCAGCCTGACCATGTCGGCAAGGGCTAATCTCGTTGCACTGCAGGCGCGTTCACCGAAGATCCCGCTGCGCGAGACCGCCGAGATCACACTGCGGCGCCTCGCCGATCACCTTCGCGAACACGGGTGGTCGCTGACCACAGCCGATCTCGCCATCCCGGATCTGCCGGGTCCGCAGGCCAGGGAGCACTGGCGCACGGTAGCCGACACCAGCGGATACCTGGCCGCGTACAGCCTGGCCGCCGACTCGCTGCCCGAAGTCCTGAATGAACTGTGGTCCCGCGATTGGGACGAGCTGTGGACGGCGATCGAGATGAGCGACGCCGGCTTTGCCGCGGGCTGCGCGATCCGGACCGGGCAGATGCCTGCGGCGGAGCCTCCGCTGGCCGGGTTGATCTCGCGGCGCGGCACACAGTGGCAGGCGTTGGGCGCACTGGTTCCGACGTCGACGAAACCGCTTGACGCCGAGATCCTTTCGGTCGGCGGTCTCTCGGCCATCCGGTGGCCCGCGAACGGCTATCCGGTGGGCTGATGAAACGCGGCGGAACTCGCTCCGGTCCGGCCAGATGGATTCGGCGGCTGGCCATCCCGATCATCATCGGATGGATCGGGCTCGTCGCGTTCCTGACCATGACCGTTCCGCAGCTCGAGGTCGTCGGCAAGATGCGCGCGGTGTCGATGAGCCCGGACTACGCGCCGTCGGTCGTCGCGATGAAGCGCATCGGCCAGGTCTTCGGCGAGTTCACCTCCGACAGTTCCGCGGTGATCGTTCTTGAGGGCGAGCAGCCCCTCGGTGAGGACGCGCACCGCTTCTACGACTCGATCGTCGCCCGCCTCGAGGACGACACCAAGCACGTCGAGCACATCCAAGACTTCTGGTCCGACCCGCTGACCGCGGCCGGCGCGCAGAGCAGCGACGGTAAGGCCGCCTATGTGCAGGTCTACCTCCGCGGCAATCAGGGTGAGACGCTGGCCAACGAGTCGGCCGAAGCCGTCCGGGACATCGTCAAGGACACCCCGGCCCCACCAGGTGTGAAGGCGTATGTCACCGGCCCGTCCGCCCTGGCGGCCGACGAGCAGGCCGCCGGTGACCGCAGCGCGCGAGTCATCGAGAGCCTCACCTTCGCCGTGATCATCACCATGATGCTGTTGGTCTATCGGTCGATCGCCACCGCGCTGATCGTCCTGGCGATGGTGTTCCTCGAGCTGTCGGCAGCCCGCGGCGTGGTGGCCGCCCTCGGGTACCACAACCTGATCGGCCTGACGACATTCGTGACCAACCTGCTCGTCACGCTCGCGATCGCGGCCTCGACCGACTACGCGATATTCCTGGTCGGCCGCTACCAGGAGGCCCGGTCGAACGGCCAGGACCGGGAAGAGGCGTACTACACGATGTTCGGTGGCACCGCGCACGTGATCCTGGCCTCGGGCTCGACCATCGCCGGTGCGACGTTCTGTCTGCACTTCACCCGGTTGCCCTATTTTCAGACACTGGGCATTCCACTGGCGGTCGGGATGATGGTCGCGATGTTCGCGGCCCTGACACTGGGCCCGGCGGTCATCGCCGTCGCGAGCCGGTGGGGACGGCTGGAGCCCAGACGTGCGATGCGGATTCGCGGGTGGCGCAAGCTCGGCGCGCTCATCGTCCGGTGGCCGGGACCCGTGCTGGTGGCGAGCCTCGCGGTCACCCTGATCGGCCTGTTCGCGCTGCCGGGGTATCGCACCAGCTACAACGAGCGCAGGTATCTACCGCCTGATCTTCCCTCCACCGCCGGCTTCGCCGCGGCCGAGCGGCACTTCTCCACCGCGCGGATGAACCCCGAACTGCTGCTCATCGAGACCGATCAGGACCTGCGCAACCCCACCGATTTCCTGGTGATCGACAAGATCGCGAAAAGTATCTTCCACCAGCCGGGCATCAGCCGGGTGCAGTCGATCACCCGGCCGGACGGAACCCCGGTGAAGTTCAGCACGCTGCCGGCGCAGATGAGCACCCAAGGTGTTCTGCAGACCTTGAACCAGAGCTACCTTCAAGACCGCATGGCCGATGTGTTCACCCAGGCAGAGGAACTGCAAACCACCATCGACACCATGACCCGCATGCAGACGCTCATGACCGAGATGAGTGACACCACGCACGGCATGGTCGACCAGACCCATCAAATGGCCGCCGATGTCGCTCAGTTACGCGACCACATCGCCGATTTCGATGATTTCTTCCGGCCGGTGCGCAACTACCTGTACTGGGAACCGCACTGCTACGACATCCCGGCGTGCTGGTCGTTGCGATCGGTCTTCGACACCCTCGACGGCACCGACACCCTGACCCGGGACATCCAGAATCTGCTGCCCGATCTCGATCGCCTCGACGCACTGATTCCGCAATTCGCGCAGCAGATGCCGCCGCAGATCGAGGCGATGCAGACTATGAAAACGATTCTGGTGACGATGTATTCCACCCAGAACGGCATGCTCGAGCAGATCGCCGCGCAACAGGACAACCAATCGGCCATGGGTAAGGCATTCAACGACGCCAAGAACGACGACACGTTCTATCTGCCACCGGAGACGTTCGCCAACGAGGACTTCAAGCGGGGCATGCAGAACTTCATCTCACCCGACGGCCACGCGGTGCGGTTCATCGTCACCCTCGACGGTGATCCGCTGACACCCGAGGGCATCGGGCACGTCGACTCCATCACACAGACTGCCCGGGAGGCGATTAAAGGCACTCCGCTGGAGGGCTCGACGATCTACCTCGGCGGGACCGCATCGCTGTTCAAGGACATGCAGGAAGGCAACAACTACGACCTGATGATCGCCGGAATCGCCGCGCTGTGCCTGATTTTCGTCATCATGCTGATCATCACGCGCAGCTTGATCGCCGCTGTGGTGATCGTCGGCACGGTGGTGGTGTCGCTGGCGGCATCGTTCGGCTTGTCGATGCTGGTGTGGCAGCACCTCATCGGTATCGAGCTGCACTTCATGGTGATGGCGATGTCGCTGATCATCCTGCTGGCCGTCGGGTCGGACTACAACCTACTTCTGGTGGCGCGGTTCAGAGAGGAGATCGGAGCCGGGCTGAACACCGGCATCATCCGGGCGATGGGTGGCACCGGTTCGGTGGTGACCTCGGCCGGTCTGGTGTTCGCCTTCACGATGATGTCGATGGCAGTCAGTGAGCTGACCGTGGTGGCACAGATCGGCACCACGATCGGCCTGGGCCTGCTGTTCGACACCCTGGTGATCCGCTCGTTCATGACACCGTCGATCGCCGCCCTGTTGGGCAAGTGGTTCTGGTGGCCGCAGGTGGTTCGTCCGCGGCCGATCCCCGCGGCCTGGCCGGAGCCGGCCACAAGCTCAGCCACTCAGCCGAATTCGACCACGGTCGTGGGAGCCCGAAGCCGATCGAGCCCGGGTAGTCCGTAGACCAACGGAGCAGCCCAGCCCAGAATCCGTCCGCGGCCCCGCAGCATTCCCAGCTCGCGCACCGCGCGTACACCTGCCACCGCCCGCAACTCGTCGTAGTGGTTTGCGGTGAACCAGAACGGCATCGGTGGCGCCGTGTAGTGCTTGCTGAGCCTGATCCCGCGTCGGCGCGAATAGACGCTCAGAAACTTCGGGACGCTGTCGAAGATCAGCTGACCGCCGGGGAATCGCTTGGCGCAGGCCGCGATCAGGTCGAAGACCGGTTCGCGATCCAGGTACTGGAACAGACCCTCGGCGGTGATCAGCACACCGTTGGTCGGATCAACGCCGTCCATCCACGAGTGGTCGAACACCGACTGGGCGCGGTAGCGCAGCCGGTCCGATGCCGGCAGCAACTCCTGGCGCAACCGCACAATGGGAGCCAGGTCCACCGAAAGCCAGTTCAGTTCACCGTTGTCGAGGCGCCAGAAACTGGTCTGCAGCCCCTCGGCAAGGGCGACGACTGTCGCGCGGGGATGTGTGTCCAGGTACGCCCGCGATGCGGCGTCGAAAATCAAGGCCCGCATGGCGGTGGCTTGGTGCGTGCGACCGAAGTGGTGGTAGTCGTAGTCGAGGCTGTTGCGCAGTGCGATAGCCATCGGGTCGTCGATGATGCCGTCCGGACGGGCAGCCTCGGCCGCTCGCTGATACAGGGTGAGCAGCGCTGTTTCGGATATCCCGTCGAGGTGCCGGGCGTCGATGGTCGGCAGCTCTGTCATGCCTCGTTCACCTCCGACCGACGCCACCACCGGAGGCGTTCAGCTATACAGTCGGGCGAGGGGAGATTCTGGTTCCCCGGTCCCCGTTCTGCGCGGGCGGGAACTATCGCCCCGGCCCAACCGACTAATCGGCCAGTCGCGGGCAAGGAGGTCAAGGAGCTGTGACGACCCCGATCTGGATGGCCGTTCCTCCCGAAGTGCACTCGGCCCTATTGAGCGGCGGCCCCGGTCCGGGAGCACTACTCGCCGCCGCTGCGCAGTGGCGGGAGCTCAGTCTCCACTACAGCGGCACGGCCGCGGAATTAACCCGGGTGCTGGCTGAGGCGGCGGCCGGCAGCTGGCAAGGGCCCAGCGCCACGCAGTATGTGGCCGCCCACGCCCCCTGGCTGTCCTGGCTCGAACAGGCTTCTGTCGACAGCGCGGCCGCCGCCGCCCAGCACGAGACGGTCGCCGCTGCCTACGGCAGCGCGCTGGCTGCTATGCCCACCCCGGTAGAACTGGCCGCCAATCACCTCGCCCACGGCGCACTGGTCGCCACCAACTTCTTCGGCATCAACACCATCCCGATCGCCCTCAACGAGGCCGACTACGCCCGCATGTGGGTGCAGGCAGCTGAAACCATGACCGCCTACCAGGCCATCGCCGCGGCGGCGACATCGGCAGTTCCGACCGCCCAACCCGCGCCGGCCATCCTTGCACCCGGAGCAGAAGCGCAATCCCTCCCGCTGAACGCGCCGAACCCGATCCAGCAACTCATCGACGACATCACCAAATTCATCGAGGATCCCTACAAGTACTTTCTGCAGTTCTTCCAGAATCTCGGACTCGGACCTGCCGCCGCCGCCCTCGCCGCCATCGCATTTGTTTTGTACGACGCGCTTTTCATCCCTTATTACCTGTCGTATTCGCTATTGCTCCTCCCGTTCTTCAGCCCCGCGTTGAGTGCCCTGAGCGCCCTGGGTGCGCTGCGCTTTCTGCTGAATCCAACGAACCCGGAGCTGCCGGCTGAGCCGCTCCCAGCGCCCGTGCCGGCGGAGCCGGTCAGCGGACCTTCGCGCCCGGTCGACTCAGCGATACAGTCCGGGGTCGCAGTGGCCGCCCCGACAAGTCCTGCCAGTGCAACTCCGCAGGCCGGTACCCCCGGGCCGAGTGCATCCGCCGCCTCCCCGGCGGCCAACCCCGCACCTTCCCCTCTGATCAGCTACGCCGTACCCGGTCTGGCACCACCCGGGGTGGGCTCGGGCCCCAAAACCGGCACGGGCGCGACCGACACCCTCAACGACGCCGTCGCCGCTTTCGCTGCTGCACGGGCGGCGGCCCCCGGTCGAACCCGCGACAGGAGAACCAGCAAGAGCAGAGCAGGCGCACGCGGGTACCGGTATGAGTTCATCGAGGAACCAGCGAGCATGAACAGTTCGGCGAGCCCCGCGGACGCCGGACCCACTACAGCGGCGAGCCCGCAGGGCGCCGGCCCCCTTGGTTTCGCCGGCGCTGCCCCGAAAACCGCCAGCCCCGAGGCCGCGGGAATGGCCCAGCTCTCATCGGCGGGCGAACCCACCACCGTCCCACTGCTCCCCGCCACCTGGCCGACCGGCGCCGAGGACACCGCCAGACGCGAGTAGGGAACTTTTCTCCGTCTCATCCGACTGTTCTGTTGGGACCCGTGCGCAAGCGGGAGCTCCACGACAGCCGCGGACGACGCAGGGACAGGAGAGCAGATGACCCTCAATGTGAAAGGCGAGGGCCTCGGGGCGCAGATCACCGGGGTGGATCCCAAGAACCTTGGCGGTCTCTCAAGGGACGAGATCCGGGAAATCGTCTACGAGAACAAACTCGTTGTCCTCAAGGATGTCCATCCGTCTCCGGAGGAATTCATCCAGCTCGGGAGAATTCTCGGCGACATCGTTCCCTACTACGAGCCGATGTACCACCACGAGCAGTACCCGGAAATCTTCGTCTCGTCGACCGAGCAGGGCCGGGGGGTACCCAAGACCGGTGCGTTCTGGCATATCGACTACATGTTCATGCCGGAACCGTTCGCCTTCTCCATGGTGCTGCCTCTCGCAGTGCCCGGGAGCGACCGCGGCACCTACTTCATCGACCTCAACAAGGTCTGGGAGTCCCTCCCCCCCGCCCAGCAGGACCCGGCCCGGGGAACATTCAGCACCCACGATCCGCGCAGGCACATCAAGATCCGACCCAGCGATGTCTACAAGCCGATCGGCGAGGTGTGGGCCGAGATCACCAAGGCCACCCCACCCATCAAGTGGCCCACGGTGATCCGGCACCCGGCCACCGGCGAAGAGATCCTCTACATCTGCGCGTCCGGCACCACCAAGATCGAGGACAAGGACGGCAATGTCCTCGACCCGGCAATCCTGCAGGGACTCATGACCGCGACCGGTCAGCTTGATCCCGAATTCAGCTCGCCGTTCATCCACACCCAGCACTACGAGGTCGGCGACATCGTGTTGTGGGACAACAGAGTGCTGATGCACCGAGCCAAGCACGGTACCGCTGCGGGCACTCTGACGACCTACCGCCTGACCATGCTCGACGGCCTCGAGACACCGGGATATGCCGTATGACCGCCGCGGATGTGACGCCATCCCGGCGCGCCGAGTCGGAATCGATCGATATGGCGCCGATTGCGGAGGATTTGCTCGCCACGGTGCTGGAACCCTATGCATGCAAGGGCTCCCGGTATCTCATCGACGCGAAGTACCGGGCCACGGAAGATTCGGTTCTGGCCTACGGGAATTTCAGCATCGGCGATTCCTCGTACATTCGCAGCACAGGCCACTTCAACGCGGTGGAACTGGTGCTGTGTTTCAACCAACTCGCCTACAGCGCCTTCGCCCCCGCCGTCCTCAACGGTGAGATCGCCGCTCTGCGGGGCTGGTCGATCGACGACTACTTCAACCACCAACTTCCCAGCATGTTGATCAAAACGACCGCATCGCGGTTCAGGAGGCCGATCAACGCCCACAAGTTTTCCGCTCGTCTGCTCTGCACGGACTTAGAAGTCATCGAACGATCCTGGCGCTACCTCAAGGTCCCATGCGCCATCGAGTTCTGGGACGAGCAGGGCGGGGCCGCCTCCGGCGAGGTGGAACTCGCGGCTCTGAACATCCCATAGCCCGCCTGGAAGGGAACCTGCTGTGATCGACGCACCGCCAACCGTTCTGGACCGGATTCTGATACAAGCACGCCAGCGTCCTGACGCAATCGCTTTGCGCCGCTGCGACGGAACCAGCGAAATCCGCTACAAGCACCTTGTCCACGAAGTGGACAGACTCGCCCGGGATCTGCGCGATCAGGAGGTCTGTCGGGCATCCCGGGTGATCGTCATCTCCGACAACGGTCCAGAGACGTATCTCTCGGTGCTGGCCTGCGCGAAGCTCGGAGCGATCGCCGTCATGGTGGACGGAAACCTCCCGCCGGCCACCATCGAACGCTTCTGCCAGATCACCGAGCCGAGCGCGATTCTCGTCGCGCCGGCAAGCCGGATTCAGGCCTCCGATCTGCCCGCCGCCCTCGGGTCGATACCGGTGACCAGCGTCGCCATCTCCTCGGGCCCAGCGGATGTCATTCCGGAGCCGGCTTCCCAGGATCTTCCCGGCGAACCCGATCTCGGTGCCGACGATCCCCTGGCGATGATCTTCACCAGCGGAACCACGGGCGAGCCGAAAGCCGTGCTGCTCGCGAATCGAACCTTTTACGCCGTCGCGGACATCCTGCAGCGGGAGCAGTTGACGTGGGTCACCTGGGTCGTCGGCGAAGCCACCTACTCACCACTTCCGGCGACGCACATCGGCGGCCTGTGGTGGATCCTCAACTGCCTGATGCAGGGAGGGTTGTGCGTCACCGGCGGTGAGGGCGGATCGTCGCTGCTGGAGATTCTCACCACACATGAAATCGCGACGACATGCCTGGTTCCGACTCTGCTGTCCAGACTGGTTTCCGACCTGAAGTCCACCGGAGCGCCGCTCCCGGCTTCGCTGCGTCTGGTCGGGTACGGCGGGTCACGGGCGATCGCCACCGATGTCCGATTCGTCGAGTCCGCCGGAGTCAGCACGGCTCAGGTCTACGGCTTGAGCGAAACAGGTTGTACCGCTTTGTGTCTGCCCACGGATGACGGGTCGGTCTCGAAAATCGAGTCGGGTGCCGTCGGGCGCCCCTACCCGGGAGTGCAGGTCTATCTGGACAGCGACGGCAGTGGACCGCCCACCGGCACAGGTTCTTTCGGCTCAGCACCCTCGGGCACTGGCAGTTCCGGAACCCTGTGGATCAAGTCGCCCGCCAACATGTTGGGTTACTGGGCCAATCCGGACCGCACCAAAGAGACCCTCATCGACGGCTGGGTTAACACCGGCGACCTTCTGGAGATTCAGGAGGACGGCTTCTTCTACATCAAGGGCCGATCGTCGGAGATGATCATCTCCGGAGGCGTGAACGTCGTTCCCGACGAAGTGGACCGCATTGCCGAGGGCGTGCCGGGCGTTCGCGAGGCCGCGTGTTTCGAAGTCCCGGATCCAGAGTTCGGGGCGCTGGTGGCACTTGCCGTGGTTCCGTCGGCAGAGCTCGATGAGTCGGACGCCCGAAAGCTGAAGCAGGCCATCGCCCGCCGTTTTCGGAGCGAATCGGAGTCGATGGCGCGTCCATCCATGATCGTGATCGTCGCCGACATCCCGCGCACGCAGTCCGGCAAGGTCATGCGGGCATCGCTGGCTGCGACGCTGACCGCGGGCGGAGCGGTCATTGCCTGAGACGGTCCGGGACAGGGTTCTCGCCGCGCTCTCCGAGGTGCTCTACATCGACGAGACGGATCTGATCGACGGCGACGCAACCGACCTGAGGGACCTCGGCCTGGACTCCGTCCGGTTCGTTCTCCTTATGAAGCAGCTCGGCATCGACCGGGAGTCCGACGTGCCGGCCCGACTAGCGGAGAAGCTGTCTATTGCCGGATGGGTTGGCGAGCTGGAGGGTCTGGGTGACTCTGCCTGACGACCCACAGCTGCCTCGAGTTGCGCTCAGCCGGTCCCAACAGAACATCTACAACGGAGTGCTGCAGGACAGCGACCAGGAGCTCTATGTCATCGGCCGAAGCTATCGATTCCGCCCGCAGAAGCTGCCGGACTTCCTTGCGGCACTGGAAGCGACGATTCGGAGCAACCCCGTACAGCTGTGTGTGCTCGAGGCGCCCCTGACGGGGGCCGGTTATCCGGATCTGGTGCCGCGACTGCAGTTCGGCGACATCGTGCGTGTCCGGTCAGAAGGCGAATGCCAGGCGGATCGGGACAGCGATGAACTCACCCGGTCCTGGGATTCCGGAATCCTCGCCACACCCCTCGCGCGCTACACCGTGCGCACCGACGACCACGGTCGTGTCTCGGGTCTCGACGTGCACACCCACCACCTCGTGGTCGACGGCGGCGCTACGGGACTCATCGAGGCCGAACTGGCACGCCAACTTTCAGCGGGCCGTTCAACCGAGGTCCCCTCTGTCACAGAGGGTTTGACCAAACTGGCGGAAGCCCACCGGCGTGAGGCGAGCAAGACCGAGGAGGCACTTGAGCGCTTCGGCGATCTCGTGAAGCGTGAGCTCACCGACGAGACACACCGTGGTGGATACGGACAGAGCTCGAACGACACTGTCGGAACCGCAGCAAAAGGAGTTCTTCGGGAATCGGTGCGGATTTCCGGCCCCGCCTACGACGCAATCCTCGCACTCTCGGAGGAGAAACAGGTCCCCCTCAATGTTCTGGTGGCGACGGCCGCAGTTGCGGTGGACGCGAGCCTTCGCCACAGCACCGAGGGCCTGCTGGTTCACGCAGTGGACAACCGCTTCGGTGAGCCGGATCTCAATGTGGCTTCGTGTCTGGTCAATTCGGTCGCACACGCGGTCCGGTTTCCGCCGTTTGCGTCCGTACAGGATGTGGTTCGGACACTGGACCGGGGCTACGTCAAGGCAGTCAGGCGCCGGTGGCTTCGCGAGGAGCAGTACCGCAGGATGTATCTGGCGATCAACCGGACTTCTCATGTGGAGTCGCTGACGCTGAACTTCCTTCGTGAACCATGTGCGCCCGAGCTTCGCCCTTACCTGCTCGAGCCGCCGGCCACGACGGATATCGGCCCTGTCGAGAGCATGACGGTGGCGAGCGTCCTGGACGAAGAGCAGCGCATTCTCAATCTCGGGATCTGGAATAGAGCGGATCTGCCCCAGGGGGACAACCCCTCTGGGGTCGCAGAACGTATCGCCGCGGCGCTGGAGTCGATGACAGCGATGTGGCACAACCCGCTCGCGATGACCGTCGGCGAGTGGCTCGAGGTTGGCGCAGAGGGGGACTGCCACCGAAGCGATCGGAGGGCCCACGAAGAACAGCTGCGGCCCCCAGCCTGGTTCCTTGACCGCTCCGGCGGTGCGCAACGCACCCTTGAGAGCCGACGCTACATCTACCCATGGGTTGCCTGGCTGGTGCAGAGCGGCGTCGCACCGGGTGATGTTGTGGTGTTCACCGACGACGACACCGGCAAGACCATCGACCTGATGATCGCGTGCCATCTCGCGGGCTGCGGATACAGCGTCTGCGACACCGCCGAGGAATTGCCATCCCGGGCGGACTCGATTGCCGAGCACGGGGCTGGCCTGAGCGCGCACGTGGTCGACGTGTCTGGCGCCCGGCTCGCGCCGGATCCAGAGGACGCGCTGCGAAAGCTGATCGACGGGCGCATTGAACAGGTGACACAGGACAGCGCACTCGCCACCAAGACGGCCTACATCATGCCGACCTCAGGATCGACCGGTCAGCCCAAGCTGGTCCGAGTCACCCATGGTTCGCTCGCCCTCTTCAGCGACGCGGTCAGACGCGCCTACGGATGGGGGCCGCACGACACCATCCTGCAGTGCGCGCCGTTGACATCGGACATCAGCGTTGAGGAGATCTTCTGCGCCGCGATCTGCGGATCCGAGTTGGTCCGATCCACGGCGATGCGCGCGGGTGACCTCCAGGCGCTCGCGGAAGACCTCCTTGCCAAGAATCCGACAGTCATCGATCTGCCGACCGCCATATGGCACCTGCTGTGCGACGACGCCGACGCGCTTCACGCGGTCGGGCGATCCCACCTCCGCCAGATCGTCATCGGCGGTGAAGCCATCCGCCCCGGCGCCGTCGACAAGTGGATCGATTCCCCAGCAGCCCAGAGGATTTCGCTTATCTCAACCTATGGTCCGACAGAGACCACAGTCATCGCCACCTACCTGCCGATCGCATCCCAGGGAACGTTCTCGGAGGGCCGTGCCCGGATCAGGCTTGGCCGACCGATAGTGCCGAACACGGTCTTCGTCGCCTTCGGCGAAGTCGTCGTTGTCGGTGATCTGGTTTCCGCCGGCTACCTCGGGATCGACGGGGACAGCTTCGGCACTGTGACCACCCCTGCGGGTTCGCGTCGGCGCGCGTTCGCCACTGCTGATCGCGTGACCCTCGATGACGGCTGCTTTCCAGTCTTCTCCGGACGCCGAGACGCGATCGTCAAGATCTCCGGCAAGCGCGTCGACACCGCTGAGGTGACGAGCCGCATTTCCCGGGATCCTGCGGTGACCGATGTCGCCGTCGAGGTACACAACGGTGGTCTCGGGGTGTGGGTCGAGACACATCGCACTCGCCAGGGCGCCGACGACGCCGAGGCCGCCAGCCGGATCCGACGCATTCTCGTCAGTTTGGGCGTGTCCTCCTTCTTCGTCGTCGAAGTGCCGAGCATCCCGAGGAAACCCAACGGCAAAGTCGATAGCGAGAACCTACGGACGATGCCGCAGTTCGTGGACGCTGCGCCGAACGGCGCCGAGACCGGCGAGCAAGCAGCAGGGCTTGCCGACATCTGGAGCCGGCATCTGGGAAGGCCCATCGGCCCAGACGCATCGCTGCTCGCCGAGGGCATCGGCTCACTGGATCTCATCCGAATCTTGCCGTACACGCGCCGATATCTGGGTCGGCACGTCTCCATTCTCGATCTCATCAGTGCCGATACTGCTGCCAACCTGGTCCGGGACGCGGCGGCAGGCGACGCATGGATGGACGTCACTACGGCTGCCGAGATAGAACGTGACTTCGCTGCACTCGGGCGGCGACCGCCTGCTCCGGAGTTGATCGCCACACGGCCCCCGAACAGCGGGAGGCCACCGGCAATCGTCGTGCTCGGCGCGTCGGGGATTCTCGGAACCGGCTTTGCCCGGGCGGTCCTGGAGCTCAAGCGGTCTGGAGTGCGGTGTCCCGACGTTGTCCTGGCCGCGAGATCAGATCTGCCCGAACGCGATCCGTGGTCTGCTCTGCGCAATGTTGACGGTGTGCGGATCCACCAGCTCTCTTCTGCGCCGCGTCCAGGAGAGCTGAACGAACTGGTAGGCAACGCCGGAGCCGGCACCGTCGTGAACTGCATCGGAAACACGAACGTGCTCGTGCCCTACCGCGAACTTCGGTCAGCGAATGTCGAGCTCGTTTCCACGATCACCGATGCCTGCGCGAGCCGTGGAACGAGGCTGGTGCATTTGTCGACGTTCGTCGTCAACGCAGACGTCGCCACTGCCCGAGTCACCGACCCGCGTGATGCGCCCTACCCGTATGCGGCGTCCAAGTCACTGGCGGAGCTGGCCGTGGCCGAATCGGCGAACACGATCGATTTCACCATCGTCCGTCTGCCTCGCGTGCTTGGCGAACCGGAGCAACTGCACGATTCCGCCGACATTCTTGTCTCGATCGTTGATGCGTGTGTCGCGTTGCAGGCCTTCCCGTCCGTGGCGTTGACCGAAGAGGTCACCACTGGCCGTGCCGCGGCGCATGGCATCTTGGGCCTGTTGCCGGAATTGGCGGGATCGACTGAGCTGGGACGCGGGATTGCCGTGCTGCGTGGTCAGGCATTGGCCTACGCGGAGTTTCTCGGCGAGTTCGCTCGCGAGGAACTCGATCCCATGGAGTGGAAGGATCGCCTGGATCACAGCGAGTGGGCGAAGCGTAATCCGCGACGCTGGTCGGTCATCGATGCCTGGATCACCTTGGGAATGAGACTCGGTACGCGCTCCTACGCGGATTACCTGGGCGCGTACCCGAGCATCGAGCTCGACATCGATCTCGTCACCGAGCTTGTCACAACGCCGCATTCACTTCGGGAACTGCTGAAGCACGGGTTGCACACTGAACGAGCCTTTTCGCAGTGAGATTCGACCTTCCACCTTGTCCGGGAACCCAGAGGAGATCCCCCACGACTATTAGTGCGTGAGGCGGCGTCCGACCGCGGACAGTGAGGAATGGCGTTGACAGAGTTAGCAGCACCCGAGGACGCGGTGTCAGGTATCCGACAGATCCAACTTGATGTGACAGGTATGACTTGTGGCATGTGCGCGGCAAGCATCCAGAGGAAGCTGAACAAGATCGACGGGGTACGCGCGTCGGTCAGCTTCGCCTCCAGGGCCGCCACCATCGAGGCCAGCGGTGGCGTGACTGTCGCCGAACTCTGCGACGCGGTGCGCAAAGCCGGCTACGGCGCCGAACAGCGGTCCGTGGTCACGGTCGAGATCGACGATCCCGACACCCGCCGTGCAGGCGGCCCGCTGCAGCGACTCCTCGCTCGCTGGGTGGGCTTCCGTCGGTAACGGTGGATGCGTGCCGTCCGCTGCGACACTCTCGGCAAGAAGCCAGGTGCCGGGTTAGTCGCCGGCGGGCTGGGGTGCCAAACGGGCGTTCCATTTGTCTTCGATGCGGCCGTACTTCCAGACCAGTAGTGCAGCAGCCCAGGTGATTACGAAGAGGCCGACGATGAGGAAGCCGATGGTGTTGAGGTCGATGTCGCAGATCCAATCCCAGAAGCCGCCGGTCCAGCCGAACTGGTCGGCGAGCAGCCCGAGCAGTTCGATGGTGCCGATGATCAAGGCGACGGCCACCGACAGCCCGGTGATGACGATGTTGTAGTAGACCTTGCGCACGGGCTGGGAGAACGCCCACCCGTAGGCGAAGTTCATGAACGATCCGTCGAGGGTGTCCAGCAGGCTCATGCCAGCGGCGAAGAGCACCGGCAGGCACAAGATCGCGTACCAGGGCAGCCCGGCCGCGGCGCTGGTGCCGGCCAGCACGAGCAGGGCGATCTCGGTGGCGGTGTCGAAGCCCAGTCCGAACAGGATCCCCAGGGGGTACATCTGCCAGGACTTGCGGATCGAGCGGGTGAAGCGGCCCAGGAACCGGTTGAGCAGACCGCGATTATTGAGGTGATCCTCGAGGGCGGCTTCGTCGAAGTCACCGTGGCGCATGCGGGTGAAGACCCGCAGTATGCCGATGAGGATGGCGATGTTGATGATCGCGATCAGGTACAGGAACACTCCGGAGACGGTGGTGCCGATCAGACCCGTGTAGTGGTGCAGGGCCGAGGAGTCTTCCTGCACGGGTCCTACGACGGCCTTGACCCCGACCGAAAGCAGCAGCGCCAGCGCGAAGACGACGGTCGAATGTCCCAGGGAGAAAAAGAAACCCACACCCAGGGGGCGCTGACCGTCGTTCATCAGCTTGCGGGTGGTGTTGTCGATCGCGGCGATGTGATCGGCGTCGAAAGCGTGCCGCATCCCCAGGGTGTAGGCGGTCAACCCGACCCCGACCCCTAATGCTTTGTCGCCCAGGCTGAAATGCTGCGGAGCTACAACGAACACCAGCGTGACCCAGCCGATGAGATGCAGGGCGGCGATCACCGCGGCCATCGCCCCCAACCGCCGCCACTCCGGGCCGGTCAGGGCTGCCCGCATCCGAGCCGGCCAGCGGGTGGGGCGATCAGCGACCGTCGTTGTCATACGCGGTGTCCTTTTCGTCGCCGTCCGTCGTTGGCGGCTCGAACGTAAGCCGCACCCGGAGTTAATGCAAGCGATTCGCAATAATCACCCCTGCACGTGCTTTGCATCAATACTGGTGGTGTGGGAAAGCACACTGCCGCCGTTGGTCCGCCGCCGGATTTCACCGATGTCCTCACTGCCCACGGGTTGCGCCGCACTCAGCCACGGGTCGCGGTGCTCAGTGTGTTGAGCCCGGCCGACACCCATCTCAGCGTCAATGACATCCACCAGCGCCTGGCCGAGGCGGCACCGGCGGGGACCCCACCGCCGGACCTGGCCACCGTGTACCGGACGGTCGGCACCCTGGTCGAACGCGGCGTGCTGCACGCCCTGGCGATCGAAGGCGGGGTCATCACCTACGGCATGGCCCACCATCCGCACCACCACGCCGTATGCACCTCATGCGGCGCCATCATCGAGGTCCCCGCACCGCGGCTGACCGCGGCACTGCAGAAGGCCGTCGAGGGCAGCGCGTTTCAGCTGTCCGAACAGGCCGGACTCACCCTGCACGGCCTGTGCCCGCAGTGCCAGACCACCGACTAGGGCCGTCTGGCCATGTCGGTGTTCGTCAGCGTAGGAGCTGCATGCCGTAGAACATGTAGCCCATCGACAGGGCCATGATCGCCATCAGTGTGCGGTCTTTCCAATCCGAGCCGACGAGGTGAGCACCGGCGTGACAGCCGGGCGTCGCGTCGGCGGCTGCTTCTTCGCTGCCGAGTTGGTAGGGGAACCAGTTGCGGTTCTCCACCATTCGGATGTCATCGGGCAACAGGTTGGCGGCCCAGCCGAAGGTTTCGATGGCGAACCAGGACACGAGAACAAAGATGACGATCGCGTTCCAGCGCATCATCGGGTACCACATGTAGGCCATGGCGGCCTGCTGGATCAGCAACAGAATCCAGAGCAGGTTGACGGGTTGATGACGGAGGATCTTGGTGAGCAGCCACGCGGTGATGGCGACGGAGGTGGCGACGAAGAACCACATCTGCCAGGTGGCGGGCAACCAGTTCCAGTCATAGGACATGGACAGATACATGTAGATCATCGACAGCGCCATCGCGGTGTGCGCGGCGTGAAACCAGCGGTTCCCGAGCCCGCCGATCATGCACGGAAGGTGATGGACAATCCCGAGTGCCAAGCCGAGGGAGAAGAGGATGCTGACCCAGCCCGGGAAAAAGTCCGGGCCCGCCGTCAGTATGCCGGGCACGCCACTCCTGCCGCGCGGAGTCGCGCGCCGCTGAACTGCTTGCCGGCTTCGGTCAGGGCGTTGCGCAGCGCGTCGACCTCGTCGACCCCCACTCGCCCGACGAAGCGCATCAGCGCGGCCTGCCGGCCACCTCGGTCGGTGACTTGATCCAGCACGTCGACCATGAGGCTGGCCACCAGTTCGTCGCGGCCGTAGCTCGGGGCGTACCGGAAGGCCCGTCCGGATCGGATCTGCACAACCAGTTCCTTGGAGTGCAGACGCTGCAGCACGGTCATGACCGTGGTGTAGGCCAACTCACGCTCGGCGAGCAGCCCGTTGTGGACCTCACGCACCGTCTGGGCGCCGTCGTTGTCCCACAGCTGGTCCATCACCGCGCGCTCGAGATCGCCCAGACCCCTCAGCATTGCCATGTCCCACTCATCTCCTTGGCCGACGCCGCCGCACGGGCGTTCTGTCACATAGTCGTGCGAGGGCCAGGTTCGGTTCCCGAGGATCCGAGAGTCGCGGGACGAAGGTCAGGGAGTGACGTCGACGGTGGCGACGGTCTTGTCGAGGTGATGCAGTTCGATCTCGATCTTGCCGGGGTTGTCGATGGTGAAGGTGAAAGTCTGGTTGGGCGTGGCCGAGACGGCGAACTCACGGTCAGGGGTGGAGTGCACGTGCAGTTCGTCAGTGGCGTCGCTGGTGACATGGACGGTGATGGGTTGGCCGACATGGGCCTGCAATGCGGCGTTCGCCGGGGTGACCTCGCCGTTGGCGATGGTGACGTCGAGAACGGGGCCGGCTTGCGCGGCCGCCGAAGTCGTGGTTGCCGCGCTGGTGGCGGAGGCTGAGGTTGCGGTGGTTGATGGCGAGCCGGTTGTCGATGTGGAACTGCAGGCGACAGCGGTCCCTGCCGCCACTGTCAGAATCCCTACAAGAAGTCCGATCCGCATTGTTGCCGCCCTCGTGGTTTTGGTCGTTGCCGTACGGAGAACATACTTTGCAGACGGTCCTGCGGCCGACCTATTGGCCTTCAGGTTCGGCGCCGCACCAGCCCCAGCGCTGCGACAAGAACGATCAGCGCCCCCGCGGCCGCGAAGGGCCACCAGGACATCGACCGGGCTTTGGGTGCGCCCGCCGGCAGGCCGGGTGTGCCGGTGCCCGGGTTCTTCAGGTGGAACGCCCACGACCCGGTGACGACATGGCTGTCGGCGGAGGTCACCCGGTAGTTGACGGTGTAGGCGCCCGCCGGGCCGAGCGGCAACAGGCCCACGCTGGCAACCGCGCCCTGGACGTGGGTGTCGCCGGTGGACCACAGGTTGCCGTCCGGGCCGACCACCGTCATGGCGGCGAATGTCGCCTGCAGTTGTTCGTTGAACGTGGCGCTGACCTGGGGCGGGCCGCTGTCGAGCAGTGCATCGACAGCGGGATCGGTGGCGATGCGCACGGCGTGGGCGCCCGCCGGCGCTGGGGCGATCAGCGAGACGGCGGCGCACAGCAGGGGCGCGAGCAGCACCCTGAGCACAGTCACGACCGCCTCCTGCGCGCGACCGTCAACATCAAACTGGCCGCGCTCACGGCGAGCGCGGTCCCAGCGAGCCAGCGGCCAGGCGAGTCGGTCGCGGCAGACGGCGCTGCCGGTTGGTCGGCACCGGGGGTCGCTTTCGTGAGGACCAGGTGCGGTGCTGGATGTTCGGGCTCGCTGCCGTCGGGCAGCGGCGGCTGATCCCAGCGGACCACTTTGCCGTCGGCGTAGGTCTGGGTGGCCGGGAAGCTGGCGGTGTCGGTGTCGGGCAATGTCACCTGAATGCGGAACAGGGCGAACTGGTCGGCCGGAATGCCCGCTCCCGGGGCGGCGGTCCAGGTCGCTGAGCGGAAGGTGCCCGACGGTATGTCGTGATCGAGCTGCACGCTCCAACCCGGCATCACCTCAGCGTGCGCTGAGGTCACATTGGGTAGATCAACAGTCAATCGTGTTGTGGACGAGGCTTTTTCGGATTCATTCGGAACCATGAATGTCACGATGGCCACCCCGCCGCGCCAACTGTGATCAGAGGTCGCCGTGACATGCGCCCACGCCGGCGCGGCCCCGAACACCGCGAGCACCAAAGCCGTCGCGCCAACCGCGTAACCCCTGAACATCCTCGCCGCCGCCATGGCTTGGACTCTAGTGAACCGATGGCCGGCCAGGGTTACGCAGGCAAGCCTGGGCCGATTCGACGCTACTGCCTCAATAACTTTCTGCCCGCTCACCACTACGTTCGTCGATACTTCGCTACTGCGAATTCGATTGCAGCCCAACACGACCAACGGACTAGCTGCCCCGAGTAGCATACTGATCGGCCAAGATCACCACGGCCCGCAGGTCGCAATTAGGTCAACGCATCGGCAAGGTATCGGCGTGTCCCGCCTGGCAATGCTGGGCCCCTGAACTCTCAGCGGCGGGACCGACGAAACCCGATAGGTAGCAGCACGGGGATACAGTGACGGTCATGAGGTCGCGACCGCCTGCCGTTTGGATCGTTGCGCAGGTCGCGGTGTTGGTTCTTGCCGCGTGCGCCCCCGCAAATCGTAGGAATTCAGCCGAGACGACAACCAATTCCACTGGGGCGGAAACCACCGCACCGGTTGTCTCGCAGGCGCCGCTCTTTTATACGAAGGCGGGTTCGCTGTACGTGAGTGACCCCGCGGGCACTCCGGGTCGGAAGCTCACCGACGGACCGGCCGACACCCAACCGGCGCCTTCCCCCGACGGCAGGCACGTGGCTTACATCCACAACGCTTCCGGCTGGGGCGGCGAGCTGTGGGTGCTCGACCTCTCGCCGGAGCATACGCCGGTGGGTGCACCGCGGCGGCTCGTCGACCCCGCCGCCCTTCCCCAGTGGTTCGACAGTGAGCGCAGCGAAATCCAGGACCCGCGCTGGTCGCCGGCTGGGAAGCAGGTCGCATTCCTCAAGAGCGAAGTGGGAGGCGGCCTTCTCTTGGTCGCGGCCGCCGACACCGGCGTGATCGAGCCGTCCCCGCAGCAGCTGCTCGCCGCCCGCGGATACGCGTGGGCGCCCGACGGCAAGCACATCGCCTGGAGAGGCGCGCGCGGCGACATGTGGCCGGACGACGTCAACGCCCTGACGGTCGGCGCCTCCTCGGCGCCGGTCGCAAAGGGGACCAACTCCTTCTCCGTCACCTATGGCAACGGTTGTGAGACGATCCTGTTCGCCAACGGCGACGCCTCCGGTGACGACTTCGCCGAAATCCCGGTCGCGATCCGGGCCGGCGGCATCTATTCCGTCGCCACCCCCGGCGGAGCCCCCGGGAATCCACCGTCCTCCCCGAACTCACTCTTCGCCGGGAGAACACGCTCGTACGATGACGTCGCGGCACTCGCCTCCGGCGCTGTGGCCTTCACCGAACAGAGCGCATACGGCGTGCCGAAGACTGTCCATGTTCTCGATGCCGGCTCGTCGCAACCGAGGACGACGATCACCGGCGTCGCGCCCAACGGACCTGGGCCGCAGTGGGGCCCGGGTGACTTCGTCGCGTTCCTCCAAAATGCGTCCCGCGGAGAGCGCGCGGTAGGCGACCTCATCGTCTCTGACGTGAACAACCGCATCCCCAAACAAGTCGATACCGGGGTGGACGCGTTCGCATGGTCCCCATAGACGGGCGAACCGGCTGTACAGCAACTGCGTAGGGTTTAGACCATGGTGAAAAGCTGGACCTCGGGCGCCAACACCGCGCCGAAGTAGACGGCGAAGGTTCTGGGTTGATGTCTCGGATGCCGAGAGTCTCGGGCGGTATTCGGTCGGCCCTGCTCGGGTTGGCCATCGTGATGGTGTCCTATCTTGCAGTGCTGGCCTGGCACCCCGAACTGCGGGAGCGAATCCCGCTGGGACTCAGGTGGTTCGGCCGACCTGGGTCGTGGCAGACCATCACGTTGGTCGTGGCGCTGTTGGCAGTGGTTTGCGCACTCACCTTCGTGTCTGGTCGTGCAGATCGCGCCGGAAACGCCACTCTCACCATCGTTGTGGGCCTCACTGTCATGAACTTCGTCTTGGGTTTGAGTTCCTACTGGCGTTGTTACGACTCCCCGCGCACGTTCTTCTACACGCCCCTGATGTGGACCATCGGCCTGGTCAAGGGAGGCATCGACGAACGGTCGATCAACAACAAGATTTGTCCGGCTCAAACGCCGGTCGCCCTGGAGGTCGCACGGCTGTCTGTCCTCGCGGCGATATTGCTGGGGATCGGGGGCGTGGTGATCGCCCTGCTGCAGTCACAGGCCGATCGGATACGCGTGCGCTTGGACAAGTCGGTGACCGTAGTGGCCGGCATCGACAATGATGCGCGTTCGATGCTCAGCGCCGTGAGAAGGACTTTGGAGGCGAACAGTCGGCTCATCTTGATTACGGAGAGCCCAGATCTCCCGTGCGTGCAGGAGTCTCGCCGCGACGGTGCGCGGGTGATCCGTGTGGACTTCGACCGGCTGGACAACCTCGAATCGCTGTCGTTGTGGCCCAAGCTGGACAGGCTGTACCTGCTCTCGCCCGACCCTTCGGCGAATCTGATACGCCTCGGCGCGATCAGCGCGCGGATGTCGGCTATCGGTAAGAGGCGCCGACTTCCGCTCATTGTGCGGATCGACGACCCTTGGCAGGCGCAGGCCTGGCGAGCCCAACAGTTCGGCGGCTCGGACACCCTGTGGGCCGCCGACGCCGTGGGGATTTACGAAGTGACGGCACGCCGGTTGCTCGACAAGATCATCACCGGCAGACCGGTCACCCGGATCATGGTCTGCGGCACCTCCCCGCTGACCCTGGCGCTGTGCGCGGACATGGCCCAGCGCCACCGGGAGCGCACTATCCACACAGCCCCCACCGACGCCCCGCTGCCGATCTTGACCCTGGTAGGGGAGAACGCCGAGGAATACCGCGAAGACCACGAACTCCACCAGGATCAACTCGGACTCTCCGCGAGTCGTCCGGACATCGATGCCGTGCCGGAACGCCCGTCGGTGCCGGTCTTGACACGGTTGATCAGTGCGGGAAGCAATGCCGATTCGCAGGCGGTGATCTTCGTCGACGGCAACGCGGCGACAACCGACGCGACCGTCGGGACACGGCTGGCTACCCGGTTCCCCGGCTTGGCGATCTACGCGTGGGATCCACACGCGCGTGGGACCGAGGACAGGGTCCCCATCGTCGGTCAACTCCGTAGCTTCACCCTGGCGATGGACCTGCCGGCCGGCGCCGCGCAGGACGCATGGGAGCGGGCGGCCATGCTCATTCACGAGCACTACGCCGACGAATTCGCCGCCCAACACGGCCACCGGACTGCCGCAATGCTGCCATGGGCCGAACTTGACGAATTTTATCGCGGTTCAAACCGGCGCCAGGTGCGCAACGCGCTGTGGATGGTGGAGACGATCGCCGGCCACACCTGGAACACCGTGAACGGCCAGCCGTTACCGCGGCTGGACTCCGCGGTATACGACGCGGAACCTCTTGAGGCGCTTCGGCTGATGGGTTTCGATTCCGATGCCTGCATGGCAATGGCCCGCGCTGAGCACGACGACTGGTGCCGCTACTACCGCGAGGCCGGGTGGCGATACGGTCCGGTTCGCGACGACGATCACAAGATCCACGACAAGCTGCTCGACTGGGATGCCGTCTCAAAAACCCCGGAGGTCCTGGACGCGGCGCTGACGAGCCTGGCGGCCACCCTGTTGGCACTCGCCGAACTCGGCTACCGGTCCAGACCGCTGTGGCAGCGATATCGCCGGAAGGGCATCCTCAGCGCTGAGCAACGACACCACGCGTGGAAATGGACATCGAGCTCGGGAAACACCTTGCACGGAAGCGCCGGCGACTGGTCGGTGCGCGACGACGCAGGCAACGCATGGTCGGTACGCGACGACATTTTCCGCGCAACCCATGAGAACATTGGTGAGGATCGTTGGCGCCGAACAGGTTTCGCCTTTGCCCGCCCCGCCCGGGCTGGAGAATTGATCGACACCCTCGAAGGTCCCGCGATCGCCGCCGACGGTGATTGGATCGTGCGGGGGGAACAAGGCGAGGAGTGGCCGGTTCCCGCCGGGCAGTTCTGGCAGCGCTACGAAGGGCCGGTACCTTCGGAGTAGCGACTCTTCCGGTTTTCGCGGCGGTCGGACAGCTGGTGGAACTACGCTGAATTTGTGGGTGTTTGGCGGCACGGCGACACTTTGCAACATCATCCTCTGAGGGAGTGAGTTTGCGAAAACTATTTGTTTCCTACGCCCGCGAGAACAGGCCACACGTCGACGAATTGGTCAGGCACCTGGACGCTCTCGGCTATGAGCCATGGGTCGACACCGCGCTTCGCGGTGGCCAGACCTGGTGGGATGAGATCCTCCGGCGGATATCCGAATGCGATGTTTTCACCGCAATCGTCTCCCCGAACAGCCTGAACTCGGTGGCGTGCAAACGTGAACTCAAATGGGCACTGGCGCTTGGCAAGCCCGTCCTCCCAATTGCGGTGGAGCGCCTTCCGGAAGCCCTCCCTCGAGATTTCTCCGTGCGGCAGATCGTCGACTATTCCGAGCCCGGACAGGAGGCCGCATTCGCGCTCGCCGGTGCCCTGACGAACCTCCCGCCCGCACCGGCGCTACCTGAGCCACTACCTGAACCGCCGGCGGCCCCGCTGTCCTACCTCACCGACCTGGTCGACCAAGTCTCTCAGCCCGACCCCCTCAGCCACGAACAGCAACATCAGATCCTCACCCAGATACAGCCCGCCCTCCGGTCCGCCGACCCCGAAGAGCAGCGAGGCGCCCACTACATCCTGGACACTTTCAGCAGGCGCGAGGAGATCTATGCCGATGTGGGCCGCACCCTTGTCGACTGGGGCATAAACGACCAGGTCAGGCGCGCCGAGAATGCGTCTGGGTACCCGCAAGCGCTGAGGACAGATCCGCCGCAGCAGGTGAGCGGCTCGTCGCCCCAGCCACCGTCCAGACCCAAGCCGTCGGCGTGGATGTGGGCGGCGATCTTCGTGGCCGCTCTGGTGGGGTTCGGGATCGTCGGGTTCTTCTTGTTCCGGCCGAAAATCGACACTGGCCACCGAGACGAGGCCAATCAGGCTCAGAACACCCAAACGGTGATCCCGACCTACACCCAAACGATGGTCCCGACCGACACCCAAAGGGTGATCCCGACCGGCACCGAGGCGGTGCCCCCGTACTCCACCCCGTGCCCGGAAGTGTTCTCCAACAACGAGTTCCCCACATCAGCGGTGGGAAGCGCGGCGACGTCGTGCGAGTTCGCCGAAGCGGTCCGATTCCAGTACGTGAGTCAACCGCAGCGCGGGACGACGGTGTCGCTTGACGCGAACAGTCCCGTGACGGGGCAGACCTACCGGATGACCTGCTCCGGCGACCGTGTCGTGACGTGCACCGGCGGAAACAACGCCCTCATCTTCCTCTACTGATCGAAGCGTTCGGCGCGGCCTTGTGTGGGCGGAGGCCGTCTAGTGGCTTGGCGCCGCGCCGATCCACAGCTCGCTGCCGGCGATGCCCTCTGGGTTGGCACTGAGCACAGCTTGAAGGGCGGCAGCCAAAGCAGGGACAGCAGCGCGGGTCCTGATGCGGGCCGAGGGCAGCAGGATCAACCCGGGGTGGTTCCGGCCATTTGCGAGCCATTCGGCCGCGAGGGGACGAAAGTCCTTGATGTTGTTGGTGACCAATGCCCGGCCTTCAGCGGCGGCGGCCTCAAAAACGACCCTGTCACTGCACGCCACGAGGTCGTCGCGGTCGGCAACGGCAAGCACATCGAAGCCGGCTTCACGCAGGAGCGCGGCGATATGCGGAGACAGGTGCTCATCAAGCAGTGCCTTCACCCCCGTAGGGCCTGCTCACCTGCGGCGGCCCCCCCCCCCCCCACCACCAATTAAGCCTCAATTTGAGCCATATAGGTGTAGAAAAACTAGCGCTACAAAACCTAA
>CAYTOD010000019.1:56916-57186 GCA_964439315.1 uncultured Mycobacterium sp.
GCACCATCGACGAGTCCAACCTGTCCGACTACGTGGCCGGGTTGGTGGTGACCAACGACGTGTCCGCCCGCGATATCCAGCTGCCGCAGACTCAGTTCTACGAAGCCAAGTCCTACCCCACCTTCACCCCCGTCGGGCCGGCTCACCTGCGGCGGCCGCCGCGCGGCCGAGCTCGTATTCGGCCTCATTGGCAGCGATTTCGGTGTCGATCTCGTCGCGGTACTCGCCGTAGTAGGCGACCGCCGCCTGCACCAATCCCGTCGGGATCTG
>CAYTOD010000020.1:0-11518 GCA_964439315.1 uncultured Mycobacterium sp.
AACCCTGTCCGGAGCAACTCAACACATGCCCAGTCCCACCATCACCTCGCCGCAAGTAGCCATCAACGACATTGGCACTGCCGAGGACTTCCTCGCCGCTATCGACAAGACCATCAAGTACTTCAACGATGGCGACATCGTCGAGGGGACCATCGTCAAGGTGGACCGGGACGAGGTCCTGCTCGACATCGGTTACAAGACCGAAGGTGTCATCCCTTCCCGCGAGCTGTCCATCAAGCACGACGTCGACCCCAGTGAAGTGGTGTCCGTCGGCGATGCGATCGAAGCTCTGGTCCTCACCAAGGAGGACAAGGAAGGCCGCCTGATCCTGTCCAAGAAGCGCGCTCAGTACGAGCGCGCCTGGGGCACCATCGAGGCGCTCAAGGAAGCCGACGAGGCCGTCAAGGGCACCGTCATCGAGGTCGTCAAGGGCGGCCTGATCCTCGACATCGGCCTGCGCGGCTTCCTGCCCGCCTCGCTGGTCGAGATGCGCCGCGTCCGCGATCTGCAGCCGTACATCGGCAAGGAGATCGAGGCCAAGATCATCGAGCTGGACAAGAACCGCAACAACGTCGTTCTGTCCCGTCGCGCCTGGCTCGAGCAGACCCAGTCCGAGGTCCGCAGCGAGTTCCTCAACCAGCTGGTCAAGGGTGCCGTCCGCAAGGGTGTCGTCTCCTCGATCGTCAACTTCGGTGCCTTCGTCGACCTCGGTGGGGTCGACGGCCTGGTGCACGTCTCCGAGCTGTCCTGGAAGCACATCGACCATCCGTCCGAGGTCGTCCAGGTGGGCGACGAGGTCACCGTCGAGGTCCTCGACGTCGACATGGACCGCGAGCGGGTTTCGTTGTCGCTCAAGGCCACCCAGGAAGATCCGTGGCGTCACTTCGCCCGCACGCACGCCATCGGCCAGATCGTGCCGGGCAAGGTCACCAAGCTGGTGCCGTTCGGCGCGTTCGTCCGCGTCGAGGAGGGCATCGAGGGCCTGGTGCACATCTCCGAGCTGTCCGAGCGTCACGTCGAGGTCCCGGACCAGGTGGTCGCGGTCGGCGACGACGCCATGGTCAAGGTCATCGACATCGACCTCGAGCGTCGCCGGATCTCGCTCAGCCTCAAGCAGGCCAACGAGGACTACACCGAGGAGTTCGACCCCTCGAAGTACGGCATGGCCGACAGCTACGACGACGCGGGCAACTACATCTTCCCCGAGGGCTTCGACGCCGAGACCAACGAGTGGCTCGAAGGCTTCGACAAGCAGCGCACCGAGTGGGAGGCCCGCTACGCCGAGGCCGAGCGTCGCCACAAGATGCACACCACGCAGATGGAGAAGTTCGCCGCCGCGGACGCCGCCGCAGCCGCGGAGCGTCCGTCGGGCAGCACCTCGTCCAGCACGCCGGGCTCCGAAGAGGCCGGCGGCTCGCTGGCCAGCGACGCCCAGTTGGCGGCCCTGCGCGAGAAGTTGGCCGGCAACGCCTAAATTCTCTTCGCCGAGACTGAAGCCACGCAGCGAAATGTCAACTGACTCGCTGCGTGGTTTCAGTTTCGGGGTAGGTGCAGGACGCGCAAGCGGGGGAGAGTCATGCTGCGTATCGGCCTGACCGGCGGTATCGGGGCCGGAAAGTCCACGGTCTCAAGGGCTTTTGCTGAGTGTGGCGGGATCGTCGTCGACGGCGACCTGATCGCCCGCGAGGTGGTGGAGCCGGGCACCGAGGGCCTGGCCGCACTCGTCGACCATTTCGGCCACGACATCCTGCTTCCCGACGGCAAGCTGGACCGTCCGGCGCTGGCCGCCCGGGCATTCACCGACGAGGGACAGCGCGCCAAGCTCAACGGCATCGTGCACCCCCTCGTCGCGCGGCGGCGCGCGGAGATCGTGGCCGCAGTGGCCGAGGACGAGGTGGTCGTCGAGGACATTCCGCTGTTGGTCGAGTCCGGGATGGCGCCGCTGTTCCCGCTCGTCGTCGTCGTGCACGCAGACGCTGATGTGCGGCTGGCACGGCTTCTGACCCACCGCGGGATGGACGAGTCCGACGCGAAAGCGAGGATCGCCGCCCAGGCCGGCGACGAGCAGCGCCGCCGTGTCGCCGACGTCTGGCTGGACAACTCCGGGACCGAGGGCGATCTCGTGGAACGGGCCCGCGACCTCTGGTATCAGCGGATCCTGCCGTTCGCCCACAACCTGTCCGCCGCCAAGCCGGCCGGGGACCCGCGCCGGCTGGTGCCGGCCGACCCGACCTGGACCGAGCAGGCCGCCCGGATCGTGGCCCGCCTCAGGACCACCTGCGGCCACCGCGCGCTACGTATCGACCACATCGGCTCGACCGCGATCCCAGGGATGGACGCCCGGGACGTGATCGACGTTCAGGTCACCGTCGCTTCGCTGGAGGATGCCGACGAACTTGCCGACGACCTGCTGAAGGCGGGCTACCCACGGGTGGGAGCAGTGACTGCCGACGCCTGCCATGAGGGCCCGGAACACCTGTGGCACAAGCGATTCCACGCTTCAGCCGATCCCGGGCGGCCCACCCACGTCCATCTCAGGGTGGACGGCCACCCCAACCAGCGGTTCGCGTTGTTCTTCGTCGACTGGCTCACCGCGAATCCGGGCGCCCACGCGGACTATCTGGCCGTCAAGCGGAACGCATTGCGCCACGGCACCGAAGGCGAACGGTCACGGGGGGCCGCGCGCTGGTTCCTGGACGCCTATCCCGGTGCGAAAGCGTGGGCCGAGGCCAGCGGTTGGGCTCCGAGGCCCGTCAGTTGACGGCCCTCAGCTGGACCGCCCTTAGTTAACGGCGGCGCTGTCCACCGCGTTGCCGGTGCCGGGACTGCCGGCACCCGGCGTCGCGGCCGTGATCGGGACACCTACGGCGTTACTCAGCGGGGCGCCACAGTTCATCGCCCCGTAGTCCGGATCGTTCTTCGACGGTGTGATCCGGGGATTGATGATCTGGTCGGCCTGGGTGACCAGCTGGTCGTCCACCAGGATCTCGCAGTGCAGATTGGCCGAGTAGGGCCATTCGATCGAGATCCGCATTCCCGCCTGCTTGGGGTCGGTCAGGACGGCGTTGGTCTCGAACGTCCGCCCCGGCAGCATGGTCGGGTCGGCACTCTTGATCTGCGCGTCGCTGATCCGGTAGGTGATGACCGCCCCGCGGGCCAGGCCGTCGATCCTGGCCCGGTATGTCACGTTGTGCTGTGCGCCGGCGACGGCGGGATCGGCGGTCGGTTCGACCGTGGGATCGGCGACAGCGGGCCCCGCGAACAGGGGCGCTGCGATCAGCGCGACGACGGCACCGGCGGTGACCGAGCGTTCCGTGCGACTCACGGTGGACGAGCGTACGCCTATCGCCAGGTGAGTTCGACTCCGGTCGCGGTCAACCAAGCCCCGAGATCATGGCCGTGGGCGGCCAGTGCGTCGACGGCGCTCGCCGCGGTCCGCATCGCCTTCTCGGCGGTCTCGGCGGTGATCAGGCCGTGTCGCTGCGCCTCCATTAGCTCGTCGACGTCGACCAGTTCGGTGCCGCGTCCGGTGCGCACCACCAGGTCGAGGTAGTGGTCCTCGGTATGCCAGCGATCCTTGCCGGCAGTCACCTGCCCGACGTCGATGTAGTAGTCCTGGTCGCGCTCGTAGCCCGGGTTGAAGTGAAATACGTTGGCCCGCAGTCCGAGCGCGGGGAGCAGCCAGGACTCCAGGTAGTGGAACTGGACCCGGCCCGGGGTGGGCCTGGCCATGTACAGGCCCCAGGGCAGCAGCCGGTACTCGTCGACCTCGCGGACGATGCCCTTCGGGTCGGTGTTGGTTCCCTCGGTCAGGTCGAAGATCTCACGCTTGGGCGGGTGGATGCGCTTCAGCTCCTTCGTCGCGCCCGTCGTGAGTCCCTTCGTCCCGGTGGTGCACGACGTGCGCACCGACGTTCGGATAGGCCGCGATCGCCAGCGGGATCGTGTCGAAGAACCGGGTCTTGGCCAGCAGCTTGTTGGAGAATCCGGCGCCGTGGAAGGCGCGCAGCGCCCTGCCCTCCTGCGCGACGATGAGGAACGGCACCTCTCGCAACGATGCGATTTCCGCGACGTCGGTGAGCGCCTCCGCTCCGGTGAAGTCGACGTCGTCGATTCGTCGGGCATCCAGAACGAGCAGTTCCGGTTTCTGGCCGGGCTTCTCCTCTTCAGTGGGGATCGCGCCGATCAACTGCATCCGGAACCAGCTGGCGTTGCCGAACCACAGCGGCCCGTTCAGGGCGAACGCGGCGATGCCGGAGACCGGCTCGGAGCGTTCGTCGTCCAGCGGCAGCCAGGTGCCCAGGGCCGAACGCCCCAACCTCAGCAGTTCCGGCCGGGCGGTCCGCGACGCCTGGTAGATGAACGAGATCATGACGGCGAACAGCACCCCGTCGACGATGCCGAACACCACGGTGCCGATCATGGCGACCAGCATCAGTCCGAAGGCCCGCCAGGAGTACTGCTGAGTGGCCCTCATCTGGTCGACACGGAAGATCCGGATGGCGATGTAGATCAGGACCGCCGACAGGGTCGCCATCGGAAGGTTCTCGATGATCTGGCTGAAGAACAACACGACGACGGCCATCGCGGAGGCAACCAGCGAGGCCAGCTGACTCTTGGCCCGGGACTCGGCGATGATCGTCGTCGACGGCGGGCTCGCGTTGATGGTGAACGACCCGAAGAAGCTGGAGACGACGTTCGCCACGCCGAGGGCACGGAAGTCTGCGTTGATGTCGGTGTCGAAGCCGCCGAGGTTGGCCGCCGAGCGCGACGTCGCCGCGGTCTGCGCCAGGCACAGCGTCGCGATGATCACCGCGGTGGTGAACACCGACTCGATGGCCTCCAGCGAGAAGGGCGGAAGCTGGAATTCCGGCAGTCCCCGCTTCAGCGGCCCGAGGACGGCGACGCCTTTGCGTTCCAGCTTGAAGAACGTCATCGACAGGGTCGACAGGATCAGAACGATCAGGGCCCCTGGGATCTTGCGGTTGACCTTGGCGATGCCCAGGAGGATCGCGAGGGACACGAGGCCGAGAATGAGGCTGGGGATATTGGTCTTGTCGATCTGGGCGGCCAACTGCCCGATCCGGGCGAGCGTGCGGCCGTGGCCCTCCTTGAGGCCCAGCAGGCCGGGGAGTTGGTTGATGATGATGATGATCGCGATCCCGCCGAAGAATCCGATCATCACCGGGCGGGACAGGAAATCCCCGACCCAGCCCATCCGGCCCGCGCCGATGGAGAGGGTGAAGATGCCCACGATCCCGGCGGTCAGCGCTGCCAGCCCGATGTAGTGCGGGGTCTCGGCCACCGCGCCGAGGGCGACCAGGCCGGCCGCGAGGATGGGGGCCACGGTGCTGTCCACGCCCAGGGCCAGGTGGCGGTTGGTGGAGACGACGGCGGCGATGATGGTCGCGAACAAGAAGCCGTACAAACCCGTGATCGGTGGCATGCCCGCCAGGTGGGCGGTCGCCAACTGGCCGGGCAGGGTCACCGCACCGAATGTGAGTCCGGCCAACAAGTCCCGGCCCAGCCATGCCCGGCGGTAGCCGCGCAACGTCGGGAAAAGACGCCAGTCTTCGGCGAAGTGCGTCTTCACGCGTTCCATCACCGCGCGCTGCGTCACCATTCCTGGGAGCCTATGGAGCGACAGGCCGTTACGGACACCGATCGGTCAGATTCCGGTCACCCCGTGGTCGGCTGGACGTCACCGGATCGCCACCCGGTCTGACTTGTCGGGGCTCCCGCCTAATCTGGTTGGCATGGCGTTCGCGAGCGAGCAGGCTGCCCCCGGAGTTCTGGCGCATTCGGACTACCGAACCGTCGACGACGTGGTGCGCTCGGGCGCGAAGTTCGAGGTGGTCAGCGAATACAAGCCGGCCGGCGATCAACCGGCCGCCATCGACGAGTTGGAACGTCGGATCCGGGCGGGGGAGCGCGACGTCGTTTTGCTGGGCGCCACCGGCACGGGCAAGTCGGCCACCACCGCGTGGCTGATCGAGCGCCTGCAACGCCCGACTCTGGTGATGGCGCCGAACAAGACGCTCGCCGCGCAGCTGGCCAACGAATTGCGGGAGATGTTGCCGCACAACGCTGTCGAGTACTTCGTCTCCTACTACGACTACTACCAGCCGGAGGCGTACATCGCCCAGACGGACACCTACATCGAGAAGGACAGCTCGATCAACGACGACGTGGAGAGGCTTAGGCACTCCGCCACCTCGGCGCTGCTGTCGCGCCGCGACGTCGTCGTCGTCGCCTCGGTGTCGTGCATCTACGGCCTGGGTACCCCGCAGTCCTATCTGGACAGGTCGGTGGAGTTGCAGGTGGGCAGCGAGGTGCCCAGAGACGGACTGCTGAGGCTTCTAGTCGATGTGCAGTACGCCCGCAACGACGTGTCGTTCACCCGCGGGACCTTCCGGGTCCGTGGCGACACCGTCGAGATCATCCCGTCCTATGAGGAACTGGCCGTCCGAATCGAGTACTTCGGCGACGAGATCGAGGCGCTGTACTACCTGCATCCGCTGACCGGTGACGTCGTGCGCAAGGTCGACTCGCTGCGGATCTTCCCGGCCACCCACTACGTCGCGGGGCCGGAGCGGATGGCCCAGGCCATTTCGACCATCGAGGCGGAGTTGGCCGAACGGCTGGCCGATCTGGAGAACAAGGGCAAGCTGCTGGAGGCGCAGCGGCTGCGGATGCGCACCAACTACGACATCGAGATGATGCGCCAGGTCGGCTTCTGCTCGGGGATCGAGAACTACTCGCGGCACATCGACGGGCGCCCGGCCGGTTCGGCGCCGGCCACCCTGCTGGACTACTTTCCGGAAGACTTCCTGCTCGTCATCGACGAGTCGCACGTCACCGTTCCGCAGATCGGGGGCATGTACGAAGGCGACATGTCCCGCAAACGTAACCTCGTCGAGTTCGGGTTCCGCCTGCCCTCGGCCGTCGACAACCGGCCCCTGACTTGGGAGGAGTTCGCCGACCGGGTGGGTCAGACGGTGTACCTGTCGGCGACGCCGGGCCCCTACGAACTGGCTCAGTCCGGGGGAGAGTTCGTGGAGCAGGTGATCCGCCCGACCGGCCTGGTGGACCCCCAGATCGTCGTCAAGCCCACCAAGGGCCAGATCGACGACCTGATCGGAGAGATCAGGGCCCGTACCGAGCGCGACGAGCGGGTGCTGGTCACCACCTTGACCAAGAAGATGGCCGAGGACCTCACCGACTACCTCTTGGAGATGGGCATCCGGGTGCGCTACCTGCACTCCGAGGTCGACACTCTGCGCCGCGTGGAACTGCTGCGCCAGCTTCGCCTCGGCGAGTACGACGTGCTCGTCGGCATCAACCTGCTCCGCGAAGGCCTGGACCTTCCCGAGGTGTCGCTGGTGTCGATCCTCGACGCCGACAAGGAGGGTTTCCTGCGCTCCGCGCGAAGCCTGATTCAGACCATCGGCCGCGCCGCCCGCAACGTCTCCGGCGAGGTCCACATGTACGCCGACACCATCACCGACTCGATGAAACAGGCCATCGACGAGACCGAGCGCCGGCGGGCCAAACAGATCGCCTACAACGAAGAGCGCGGGATCGACCCAAAACCGTTGCGCAAGAAGATCGCCGACATCCTCGACCAGGTCTACCGGGAGGCCGAGGACACCGAGGCGGGCGAGTCGGTGGACATCGGTGGTTCCGGCCGCAACGCCTCACGTGGCCGGCGAGCCCAGGGCGCGCCGGGCCGGTCCACGGGGGGCGCGAGTTCGGGCATCGTGGAAGGACGCGATGTCACCACGATGCCGCGCGCCGAATTGGCCGATCTCATCAAGGAACTGACCGACCAGATGATGGTCGCCGCCCGCGACCTGCAGTTCGAACTGGCCGCCCGGCTGCGCGACGAGATCGTCGACCTCAAGAAGGAACTGCGCGGAATGGACGCGGCGGGGCTGAAGTAGTCCCGATTCGCGTGCTCTCGTAACCCCGACAACACCGCTTGGCATCGGTTCGGTAAACCCTCGAATCGTCTACCCGGGTCGCGTCTTACAGGTCTGTAGTTTCGGCTCGTAACTCACCACGGAATGGGAAATGCCATGTCAAGCACCACCACTCGGTTCACCATCAAGGTTGTTGCCGGCGCCGGCCTGTTCGGAGCCGCTCTGGCGCTGAGCCCGGACGCGGCGGCCACACCGCTGAAGACCGGCGGCTACGCGTGCGTCGAGAACGCGGCGGGCGCAGTAGCCGCGCCGGCGGTCGTCGACGGACCGGCCGCTGCGGCGGCGGCCGTGTGCGCACCCGTGGCCGACATGGCGGGTGTCCCGTTGGCGTTGCCGGGCCCGTTGCCGGTTGCGGCTGCGGCCGTGCCCGTCCCCGTGGGTGCGGGTGCCGTTCCGATCGCGGCGCCCATCCCGATCGGCGCTCCGGTGCCGGCGGTCGCGCCTATCCCGATCGGCGCTCCGGTGCCGGCGGTCGCGCCCATCCCGATCGGCGCTCCGGCGGGTGTGCTTCCGGTGGGCGCAGCGGTCCCGGCGGGCGTGGGCGCGGCTGCCCTTCCGCTGCCGGTGGCCGCCGCGTTGCCGGTGGCCGCTCCGCTGCCGGTGGCCGCTCCCATCCTCGACATGGCCGGCGGTAAGGGTGCGCCGACCGGTCCGCTGCCGGCCAACGAGCCGCAGCCGGGCCAGCCGATCATGCCCGGCCCTGCCACCGCAGGCTAAGTCCACCGGTCATATCTCGTGCAGCGCCCTGCGGCGGGTGACGCAGGGCGCTGACGCGTGCCTGCGCGTCGGATCGTGGACGCCCGTGTCCGAAGCGTGACGCATTGGTGATCGAAATGCCAAGGCGCGCTTGCACTTCCGGGGCGAAGCGGAAGCGACAATGACAGTGATCATCTTTCCGGTAGCGATCAACTTTCCACTTGGGACGACCTTTCCACTTCAACGGGAGTAGGAGCGATGCGGACGCTTGTTCGTTGTGCTGTTGCGATAGTCGGGATCTCTGCGAGCGTGGTTGCCGGGCCGTCCGGCGTGAGTCTGGCGGCGAACCAGTCCGGCCAATCGTTCGGTTTCGGCATCGCGTCGGTGCTACCGAAGCCGACGGAGACGGTTGGTGTCGCGCACCCCGTTGTGGTGATGTTCCGGGCCCCCGTCTTCGACAAGGCGGCGGCCGAACGGGCCATCGGTATCTCGTCGGCGCCCGCGATGACGGGGAAGTTCGAGTGGCTCAGCAACGACACCGTGCAGTGGGTTCCGGACGGATTCTGGCCGGCGCACAGCACGGTGCCACTGTCGGTGGGTGGTCACCGGACGCAGATCACCACTGGCCCGGCCGTCGTCGGCGTCGCCAGCATCGCCGACCACACCTTCACCGTCACCATCGACGGCGCGCAGGCCGGGCCGCCGACCTCGCTGCCGGCTCCGCACCACCGGCCCCGTTGGGGAGAGGCGGGCGTTTTCCCGGCATCGATGGGGAGGCCCGCCTACCCGACACCGGTCGGCATCTACACCGTGCTCTCCAAGGAGCGGTCGGTGACGATGGATTCGAGCAGCGTCGGCATCCCCGTCGACAGTCCCGACGGCTACCACCTGACAGTGGATCACGCCGTTCGGTTCACCAGCCGTGGCCTCTTCGTCCACGCCGCGCCGTGGGCGGTGAACTCAATGGGCAACGACAACGTCAGCCACGGCTGCATCAGTCTGAGTCCCGAGGACGCGGAGTGGTACTTCGACAACGTCAACATCGGCGATCCCATCGTGGTGCGGGAGAACAGCCTCGAGGTTCCCAAGACGGTCGGGTCCGGGACTCGGGCCTACTGAGTCGGGACTCGGGCGTACTGAGTCGGGCCGAATACCCTGCGGCCTAACGCGTCGACTTCGCGACCTGAGCGAAGCTGAACTGCCAGCGTTCAACGACGTGGAAGCCGAATCGGCTGGGCACCTGATAGGCCATCGCCCGTTCCAGCCGGGGGCCCGGTGGCAGGGTGGCGCCGCGTTGGTGGTCCGGCAGGGTCGGGTCGCGTTCGGTCACAGTCCAGAGTGCCGGGCAGTCCGGCATCTTGTCGGCCCACGCCCAGATCGCGATATGGCTGTCCCACAGCCGGTTTCGCTGAACAGCGGTCAGTCCGCGACCGTAGTCGTGCAGCTTCTGATACGCCAGTGGACGGGCTGCGGTCAGTGGACGGATCGGTCCGGGTAACCAGGTCGTCGAATTGTCCAGGATGAGGCAGTCGCCGGGTGCTGCGTAGCGTTCGATGACGTCGGCGATCTGGCTGTAGTCCATCCGCTCGTTGGCGTACGGGCCGCGCTGGGAGAGGTAGTTCGGTAGAGCCGCCACGGCGAACAGTGTCAGGATCGCGGCCACCCGCTTCGTTCCCGCGCGACCGACTGTGACGATGCACAGGCCGAGCAGCAGCGCCAAACCCGGAGCCGTGAAGGTCAGGTACCGCGGGTAGTAGACCGGGTGACTGAGTCCGGTGTACACCAGCAGTGCCGTCGTCGGAATGAGGATCCAGGCCAGCGTCACACCGACCAGAGGCGCCTCGCCCGGGTACCCGGCGTTGTTCCGGCGAATGAGCACCGCGGCGACGGCGACAAGCGCGGCCAACACCGCGAACGGCAGCGAGTGGTCGAAGTACTGGACCTGCAGAACCTCGCCGATCTTCTGGACCTCGAGCGGCGCAATCCACCCCACCTGGAACATCTGCGTCTGGCAGAACATCAGGAAGGGGACCACCGCACCGGCGGCGACAGCTACCGATATCGCCCACCACCACGCCGTCCGGCGCGGGGGAGACAGAACTGCCACCAGCACCGCATGAACCGGCAGCAGGAGCACCAGGAAGACGTTGAGCACGGTGGCCGCCGCCATCAGCGCGCAATAGACGGGCCACCATCGCCCGGAGCGCCGCCGGACCGCGAACACGCAGAACGCCGTCACCCACACCGCCACGGCCATGGTGAGCGCGTACGACCGGGTCTCGATACCGGCCCAGGTCACCCGCGGCAGCAGCGCGAACACCAACCCGGCGGTCACCGAAACCGCCCGGGTGGACAGTTGCCTGCCCAGCACCACCACCCCGGCGGCCGCCAGGCCGACCGCCAGCGAGCTGGAGAGACGGGAAAGGAATTCGGTGGCCGGAAAAACGGTGAACCAGCCGTGCATGAGGAGGTAGTACAAACCGTGGACGGCATCGATGTTGGCGAGCATGCGCCACAGTTCGGGGACGCTGCGGGTGCCCGCGGAGATGGTGGCGGCCTCGTCGAACCACAGGGACGGGCGGGCGGCTCCCGCCGCGCTGACGACGACGGCGAACAATGCCACCGCAGCGGCATCCGGCGGGCGCGCCGGTGGCACCGACTTCTCGACCGCGACCGCGACGCGTGGTTCCTGTACAGAGATGCTCATGGCGCTTGAGCGCCAACGGTAACCCGCGCTCGCCGGCCGGGCGAAACAGGCCACCGCCGGCCCGGCGAAACAGGCCACCGCCGGCCGGGCGAAACAGGCCACCGCCGGCCCGGCGAAACAGGCCACCGCCGGC
>CAYTOD010000020.1:11618-57076 GCA_964439315.1 uncultured Mycobacterium sp.
GCCGGCCGGGCGAAACAGGCCACCGCCGGCCCGGCGAAACAGGCCACCGCCGGCCCAGCGTGACAGGCCACTGTTGTCAACGTCACTCATCTCGGCCCACCCCGCCGAACAGGCGTTTATCCTTCGCGGGAGGACGGTTCGGCCCGCGGCGATCCGCCACGTGCGGGGAATCGCACCCTCGCGACCGGCCGAGGCACTACTGTCCCCTTTGGCATTGTCTTCAGACTTGGAGGGTTTTGATGGGCGGTTACAAGACCGTGGTCGTCGGTACGGACGGCTCTGCTTCGTCGATGCGTGCCGTCGATCGGGCGGCCTCGCTGGCGTCTGGACCCGACTCCAGGCTGATCCTGGTGACCGCCTTCATCCATGAGGCGGAGGACCACCGGGCCCAGGACATCCTCAAGGACGAGAGCTACAAGGCCACCGGAAGCGGTCCGGCCTACGAGATCCTGCACGACGCCCGTGACCGTGCCCAGGCCGCCGGTGCGACCAACATCGAGGAGAAGGCCCTCTCGGGCGCCCCGGTCGATGTCCTCGTCGACGTTGTCGTCGCCGAGAAGGCCGACCTTCTGGTGGTGGGCAACCTCGGACTGAGCACCATCGCCGGCAGGCTGCTGGGATCGGTGCCTGCCAACGTCGCCCGCCGGGCGAAGAGCGACGTCCTGATCGTCCACACCACCGGCTAGGTCCGCTCGCGGCGTGACCGCCGAAGAGCACCGGACGACCGCCGGTGCAGTCCGCACCCGGTTGTGGCGCGATGGTGAACTGACGTCGGAGAACTTTCCTCTCGCCGATGTCTCCAACCTCATGCGGGACTCCGGTGCGCTGGTCTGGGCCGACATCTGTAACCCCGACGGGACTCAGCTCGCCCAACTCGCCGACGAACTCGGATTCGATCGGCACTCCGTGGCCGATGTCGTGGAGCGCAGCGCCCGCACGAAGGCGACGCGCTTCACCGACCACACCTTCCTCACCGTGTACGCGACGGCACTGGGGCCGCAGATCCCGGGTTCGATCGAGTCCCGGCTGCTGACTGAGCGGGTGTCGATCTTCATGACAGCGACCGCCGTTGTGACGGTGCGACACCAAACCGACGTCGCACAAACGGTTTTCGACATCGACGAAGTCATGCGGCGCTGGGACGACAACAGCGATCTGCTCCGGATGGGCAGCCGGGCACTGTTGCACGGCGTGCTCGACGTCGTGGTCGACGGGCAGTTCGACACGATTCAGAAACTCGACGACGCGATCGAGTCGCTCGAGGAGGGCCTGTTCGACGACCGCTCCCAGACCCGGCAGCTACAGCGCGACACCTATCGGCTGCGCAAGGAGCTCGTCGAGTTACGCCGCATCGTCCTGCCGATGCGTGAGGTCGTCAACACGATCATGCGTCGTACCTCTGCCACCGACAGCGTCGAACTCACCAGTTGGTACTACGACCTCTATGACCACGTGATCCGGGCTGCGGAATGGACGGAGTCGTTGCGTGACATGGTGGTCACGGTGTTCGAGACGAACCTGTCGCTGCAGGACGCCCGGCTCAACACGATCATGAAGAAGCTCACCGGCTGGGCTGCCATCATCGCGGTGCCCACGCTGGTGACCGGCTGGTACGGCCAGAACATTCCCTATCCGGGATACGGGAACCTGTCCGGGGTGGTGACCAGCGCGCTACTGACCATCGTGACCTCGGTGGCGCTCTACATCGTCTTCAAGCGACGCAGCTGGATTTAGGCGCCGCAGTGAGATCGGCGCCCGTCGATCGGGCGCCGATCAGGCGTCTTCGTCCTTGCCGGTGAAGACCTCCTTCGCCTTGCCCACGGCGTGGGTGGCGATGTCCATGGAGTTCTGGACGATGCCGCTGGCGCCACCGGCGATATCGCCCTTGAGCACCTCGCCCGCATTGCCCACGATGTCGGAAGCCTTCTCGACGGCATGGGCTGCGATGTCCTTGGCGGCGTTGATGGCGTTCTTGGGGTCGAAGCCCATGAGACCTCCTGGTGTTATGCGCGTGGACTGTTCCTCCGACACTAGACCTGCCGCGTAAGACCCTGGGTGCGAATTGCCACTGCCGCATAGGGTGCTGCCATGGACATTCGGGGCGCGATTGTGTCGGTGGTTGCACAGACGACTTTGGTGACCGGGTGCGGCAGTAAGGAGGCGCCGTCGCCGGCCTCGTCCGCTACGGCTGCCGCGCCCTCGCCGACGTCCACCAGCTCCGGATCGGCGCCCGCGTCGAAGGCCTACACCCTCGGTCTCCAGCAGGTCGCCAAGCAGGCCTTCGATCAGTACACCGGGACTGGAACCCGACTCGGTCGACACCTGGAACTGCGCGGCCGGAGTCGAGAGCACGAAACCGGTCATCTTCACCTGCTTCTCGGACCGGGGCGCTGACTTCGCAGTCTTTCCGGCCTCGTATACCGGGCGTCACTAGAACAGAAGGGATTCTTCCGCGATGAGTGAATTTGCAAGAGCACGAGTGGTTTTGAGTGCGATCGGCATGGTGGCGGCGTTCGGTGCGGCAGCCTGCGGTACCTCCACGAAGGACACCGTCGCATCCACGTCGGCGTCCTCGCCATCGGCTTCCGCGGCGACGTCGGCGAGCGCCACGGCGGCGGCCCCCGGTTCCGGAACGTCCAACTCAAAGAACTACGTCGTGACCACCTCGTCCATCACCGCCGCCACTCCCGACGGCGTCGGTACCTGGACGCTGAAGCTCGAAACGATCTCCGGCGGCGATCAGAAGGTCGCCGACGCCTTCAACGACGCCGTCAAGGCCTCGGCCCAGCGCATGCTCGAGGCCACCAAGAGCCACGCTCAACCGGCGCCGGGGGAGACCTGGAATTTCGAAACCACCCCGAAGATCTCGTTCAGCAAGGCCGCGGTGTCGGAACTGATCACCGGCGTCTACTACGCCCAGCAGGCGGCGCACCCGGTCAACACCTTCGGCAGTGTGGTGATCGATTCCCGCTCGGGCAACCCGATCACACTGAAGGAGCTCTTCACCGATGAGCAGAAGGGCCTGGAGCGGCTGTCCCAGCAGACCAGGCAACTGCTGCCCGGGGTGCTCGGCAACGGTTCGGCCCCGATGCCCGACGAGCCCGGTAACGCGCCGCTGGCGGCCAACTTCGCCAACTGGATCCCCACGCCGCAGGGCATCGAGATCAACTTCGACGACGGTCAGTTCGCGCAGAATGCACCCGGGCACGGCATGCCACCGCTGACGATCCCGTGGTCGGCGGTCGAGGATCTGTTGGCGCCGGGGATGGCCGAGTTGCGGCAGTCCTGACTCTGCCGAGCCTCAATCTCCCTAGACGGCCGACGCCCGGGAAGCGGGCCACGGCGGCGACGACGTGAGGACAGCAGCTATGCGGGGACGGCAGCTACGCGAGGGCCGAGCCCGTGCGCGGCACCGTCACGACGATGTGGGTGCCCTGCGCGGTGTCGAGCAGCGTCATGGTGCCGCCGGTCGCCTCGATCCGGGCACGCTGGGAGGCGATCCCGATATGACCGTGGCGAAGCCGCTCGCTGGCCTGCTCCTCGGTCATGCCCACCCCGTCGTCGGCGACGTCGAGCCGGCACATGCCGTCGTCGACCTTCAGCGTCACTCTGGCCCTGGTGGCCCGGGAGTGCCGAACGACGTTGGAGAGCAGTTCGCGGGCGACGCTGAACACGATGCGGTCGCTCGGGTCGGGCCCAGGGTGGTCGATGTCGGTGGTGATGTCGATCCCCGATCGTGCCGAGGTGGCGTCGGCGAGCTGGGTCAAGGCTCGGGTCAGGCCCGCGCCCGCCAGCACCGCCGGATGCAACTCGAAGGTCGCCTCTCTCATTCGGTCGGTGGCGTCGCGCAGTCCTTCCAGAGCCCGCTCCAGTCCCGGATCGGGGTTCTTCTTGCGCACCGCCGAGATGTCCTGGCGGGCCATCAGAACCGACTGCAGCGGTCCGTCGTGGATGAATTCGGAGATGACTCGCCGCTCCTCGTCGGAGGCCGTCATCAGGTCGGCGAGCAGTTCCTGGCGTGAGACGCTCAGTTCGGCGATCTCGGTGAGCTGGCGGTTCTGCGCATAGACCGCCAACCACACCGTGCAGCAGAGGAATACGAACACCACCGAGGCCAGCGCGATACGGCCGGATCCGACCTGCGCCTGCATCACCGGGTCGGTGAAGATCTCGAAGATGAAGGTCGCCGCGATGATCGCCAGCACGAAGCTCGCGCGTTTCCAGGACACGTCGAGCACGACCATGACGGGCAGCAGGGTCAGTGCCAGCAACGGCACATAGGCCCCGTCAGGACACACGAGTTTGAAGGTGACGACCATCGCGACGTCGAGCACCAGCAGCAGCCACTGCAGCCGGCCGAGCGGCATGCGCCGTGAGCGCGGGCCAAACAGGACTACTGCCGCCCAGATCGCCGCCAGCGCGTAGAGCCAGGGGATCGGACCGTAGGCCGGCCACTTGGGCTTGAGGCCGACGTGCGCCGCGACGATCATCACCACGGCCACGCCCAGCCGCGCGATGGCCACGATCCTCAGCGCACCGAGTTCGCGGCTGTGCCGGATTCGGTCGAGATCGGTTGTGTCCGGGCCCGGTTTGGGGTCGGTTGGTTCCGGCATCGTGCAACGATAACGCCGTAGGAGGAGGGCAGTATGGCGCAAGGTGCGGAGCCGGTCACCGTCGTCGTCGCGGACGACCACCCGATGTACCGGGAGGGGGTCGTGCGTGCGATGAAGGAGAGTGGGCGTATCCGTGTGCTCGCCGAGGCCTCCGACGGTCGCACGGCTCTGGAGGCGATTCGCGAGCATGAGCCCGCGGTGGCATTGCTGGACTACCGGATGCCCGAACTGGACGGTCTGGCCGTGGTGACCGCGGTGACCCGCGACAGGCTGCCGACGCGCGTGTTGCTGCTCAGCGCCACCGAAGACCCTTCGACGGTCTACGAGGCCCTGGCTGCCGGAGCGGCGGGTTACATGACCAAGGAGTCCGATCGCGACGAGATCGTCGCCGCGGTGATCAGCTGCGCCAAGGGCGGCGGGTACGTGCCCGCGCATCTGGCCGGCGGTCTTGCCTCCGAAATGCACCAGCGCTCTCGTGGGGACGCGACGCTGCTCTCGCCTCGGGAGGCCGAGGTGATCACGATGATGGCCCAGGGGTTGTCGGTGCCCGATATCGCCGCCCGTCTGCATCTGGCCCCGACGACGATCCGCACGCATGTGCAACGGCTCTACGAGAAGCTCGGGGTGTCCGACCGCGGTGCGGCGGTCGCCGAGGCGATGCGCCGCCGGCTCGTCGAATAACGCCGGCGGCCGGGTGCCTCACCCGTGCCGAGCCCAGTGCGCGTTGAGTGCTGCGACGAGTTCGGATGCCCGCTCGTCCGGGAAAAAGAGCCGGCCTCCGGGTATTTCGGTGACATGCGTTGCTCCGGGGATGAGGTCGACGAGCCAATCCGCCCACTGACGACGGAAGAAGATGTCGCCGGTTCCCCAGATGATCGCGGTCGGAACCTCGCAGGTGCGCAGCAGCGGGTGTATGGGTGCCAGTTGGTCCGGGGTCATCGACGACAGCAGGGCGGTCATGAAACGGACACCGTCGGCCGTGCCCAGGATCGGCGTCAGGTAATCGGCGATCACATCATCGGGGACGGCTGAGACGTCCTGGTATCCGGTGCGGTAGATCTGCTTGGCGATTGTCGGCATGCCGAGCAGTGGTTTGGCCATTACTCGCAGTAGGCCGGTCTTGGCGGCCCATACCGCGGGTCGGAATGCCGGTGGTGGGAAGTTTCCTTCGGTGTCGCAGTTCGTCAGGGCGAACGTCGCGAATCGCGCTGGCTCCCTGGTGAGTACGACTTGTGAGACGGCCCCGCCGGTGTCGTTGCCGACCAGGTGGATGTCACGCAGGGTCAGCTCGTCGATCACGGTGCCCACGGCGTCGGCCAGCCCCCATACCGAGGGATCAGCGGTGGGTGGTGTGTGTCCATGGCCGGGCAGGTCGATGCTGATGCAGCGGCGGTGGTCGGACAGCAGTCGCACGCAATTACGCCAGAGCCGACCGTTGGTGAACACCCCGTGGACGAACAAGGTCGCGGGGCCCTGCCCAACGTCGGTGTAGCTGATTCCCGCCGCGTTGCGGCGGTAGGACGCGAACTCGTCAGTCACCCGGCTGCCCTTCGTCTCGGGGGAGCGAACAGCCGGTCGAGCGACTGCTGCCAGTCCGCGATCCAACCGTTGAAGGAAGTCGCGGTGTCATAGATGATGCGTCCCACCCGGGCCGCAGCACTAGGGACAGGCAACGGAGATTTCAAAGTAGCGGTTGGTTTCCCGCTGGGTTGACGTCAATCCGGTGGCGTACCCCGACACGAAATAGGTGTTTCCCGTCTTGTAGACGACGGGAGGACTCTGCCCACTCCCGCGATCCGGTTGTCCGTCGTTGACCAACATGAGGCTGACGCCGTTTCGGTACCCGAGGTCGACGTACTTCAGGGTCGATTCGTCTTGGGTCAGACCTATCTCGACCCCTGCAGCGTCCGGGTTGCCCAGCGCGATTTTGTACAGGCCGTCTCTGGTACCGCACACGACGGGCCCTTGAATGTGCTGGGGCTCCTTGTCCAACCCGGTTGTGAAGCGGAACTGTCCCGGTTCGAGCGTGTGCGCAGCGCTGTCTTCTTTGACGGCGGCGGTCGCGTCCGAGAATTCCGCATCGGGTACCTGGCCTGGCACGGCCTGCGCCCTCATTGTCTGGTTTTCGTGTGCGGCCAGTCCGACGGTGCATGCCAGCACCGCGGCGACCAGGCTCCAGCGAACGCGCATGTTCCGAGTCTGCCTGTGATTGCGACATCATCGCCACGCCGGATCATGGAATCGAGTCGAGACTGTGACGGCGCCGTGATGTCTGGTCAACGACCGGCAAGCTCCGCGACGATGTCGCCGGCCGGACCGCCGCGAACTGTTCCCCACCCGGTGCCGGCCCAGAGGCTGACGACGTGCGGATCGCCGGCTGCCAGTCCGGCGGCCCTTATCGGCCCGGTGATCTGGTGCACCTGCGGATAGCCCAGCGGAGCCAGGGTGCCGTACTGGCTGCAGAACTCGTTGGCGAGGCTCCGGGCGTAGCGGCCGGTGAAGCAGTTTGTCACCGCCGTGGTGGTGAACTGTTCGTCACGCAGCGCCCTCCGGTGGACCGGGTTGGTGCCCGCCTCGTCGCTGAGCAGCAGGGTGGTACCGACCTGGGCGGCTACCGCGCCGGCGGTGATGACTCTCCGGACCGCTGCGGCGTCTGCGATACCGCCGGCTGCGATGACCGGGACGCTGAGTCCGGACATCTCCGCCAGCAGACCGTCGAGGGGGACCTCGGGCGGTCTTTGGTCTGGGGCGAACACACCGCGATGCCCGCCGGCTTCCGGGCCCTGCGCCACCACCCCGGCGGCCCCTGCCGCGACCGCATGGTCAGCCTCATCGCGGCTGGTGACGGTGACGATCGTCAGCACGCCGCGGTCACGCAGTCGCGCGAGGTCCTCGGCTGACGGGCAGCCGAACGTGAAGGACGCCACGTCCGGTGCGAGCTCGGCCACCACGTCGAGCTTGACCTGCCAGCCGTCATCGTCGGGCCGGAACTGGCCGGGCTCCGCACCGTAGCGGTGGGCCAGCGGCAACAAGGCGGTCCGGTAGTCCTCCAACTGCTCGGCAGTCGCCCTACACGGTTGGGGGACAAACAGATTCACTCCGATCGGTCCATCGGTGAGCAACCGGGTCGCCGCGATGTCCTCGGCGAACAGCTCTGAAGTGCGGTAGCCCGCCGCCAGGAACCCAAGGCCCCCGGAGTTGGACACCGCAGCGGCCAGCGCGGGTGTACTGGGTCCGCCGGCCATCGGTGCGCCGATGATCGGAACTCTCAGATCGCCGAGGTCAAACATGACCTAGTCGAAATGTTTACTGACCAGCGTCCAGTGGTTTCCGGTCGCGTCGCACCGGTACGCCAACTGATCGAGGAGGGCTTGGGCTATCGCAAGACCGCGACCGCGCTCAGCCATGTCGTCGGGCATTGCCACTTGGGCGAAGTCGATGTCGGCGGGCGGTCCGTTGTCGGTGAAGTCGATCTGCACCTGATCGCCAACGACTGCCGCGCTCATCCGGATTCGCAGCGGGTGGCCACTGCCGGTGTGTTCGACGATGTTGGCACCCACCTCGGCGGTGGCGATCTGCACCTGCATCCGCACGTCGTCCGGCACATCGGGATGAATCGACCAGAGCGCGTTGAGTTGCGAGTCGACAACCGCGAGCGGATCGGAGTGGCCACCGATCTCCATGGCGGTTCCGCCGAAACTGACCGATTCAGCCGCGCGTTGGTCGCTCTCCTGCTGAAGTTGGTACGCCAGACGACGATTTCGCTCGTCTGCCTCGACCCGTGCGGTCACATCGGTGATCAGGCCGAGGAGCTTCTGCACCTGCCCGCTCTCGTCGCGAATCGCGCTGACCGACAGATCGCCCCAAATCCGGCGGCCGTCGGCGTGGACGTAATGCTTGACCATGCGATAGGAGTCGATACGGCCGTCAAGGATGCCGTTGAAGTTGGCGGTTTCTTCTTCCAGGAACTCCGGCGCTGTGAAGTCCTGCCACACGGTCCCGTTCATGTCCTGGGCGTCCAGGCCGAACATCCGACCCATCGCCGCGTTGATGTCCGAGAGGCGACCCTCCGGTGTCACCAGACACATGCCGACGGCGGCGTTGTCGATCGCCCGGCGGTACAGCGCGTCGGCCTCGGCCTGCTCGTGGCGGGCCGCCTCCAACGCCTGCTCGGCAGACACCTCGTCGTCAATCAGACGCAACGTGGCGGTGTGCCCGTCCGGGTTGCCCTCGGCGTCGTAGAAAGGCTTGGCGTGCAAATGAAACCAATGTGTGACGCCATCCAGTGCGACAAGCCGGATGCGTTGATTGACCACCCCGCCCTCGGCGACGGTCTTCTGTCTGTGCGCAAAGGCCGGACGGTCGTCGACGGGAATCATCTCTCGCAACTTCCGGCCCACCCAATAGTCGGGTGAGCCGCCCAGCACGTCACTCACCGACGGCGAGACCCAGGCGAACCTGCCGTCGCGCACGTGGCACACCAAATCGCCGGCGTTCTCGGCAATCAGCTTGTAGTTCTGCTGGGCAGCCAGGATCTGTTGCGACGCGCGGTAACGCTCGGTGACATCCCGCCACGTGAGGCTGATAGAGCTTTCGGTGGCGCGGGTCGCTCTCAAGTCGTAGAGACGGGTACCGACGAGAATCTCGTTGTCGTAGGCTAAATCGTCGTGTACCACCGGCTCACCGGTCGTCAAGCACCGCACGTAGTCGGCGAACAAACCTGCCTGCGCCACTCCCGGCGACAGCTCCAACAACCGGCGACCGATCAACTCTGCACGGGATATACCGAGGTAGTCGCAGGCGGCCTGGTTGACTTCGAGGTAGACGAAGTCAACCACCTGCGCACCGGAATCCGGCACCGCTTGTAACAGGACCAGAGGGTCAAGCAGGGCATCGCTGCTGACACGCACGAGATCACGGGCGGCTGGAGTGAACTCAATCTTGGCGAACTCTTGTGCCCGATGCCGCTCGGTGACATCGCGCCAGACCAGGCTCAGCCAATTCGCGGCGGCACGCTTCGCCCGCAGGTCGAACCGGCGCACCGTGTGATACCGACGGCTGAAGTAAGGAAAGTCATCAACCTCCAGCGGCTCGCCGGTCTCCAGCGCATGCCCGTACAGCGCCAGCAGGCCGGAAGCGGGCAGGTCCGGCAACACCTCGGTCAGACGCGCACCGATCACCTCTACTTCGGGCAGGCGCAGGTAAACGCAGGCCGAGGGATTCACCTCCAGGAAAACAAAGTCGACGATCCGCCCCCGGTCGTCACGGACCGACTCAACCAGAGCCTGCGGGTCGAGCATCGCATCGACGGCTGCACGAGCCAGTGCCTCCGGTGATGTCGCGGTCACCCCGACCACCCCTTCGGTAGACACACAACAAGCCTGACACGAAATACGGGCGTTGGCGACGAGACCCCCGGAAATGACGAGGGGAGACTATCGGCGAACCTGAATCACCAGCCCCGATAGCGCTACTCGGTCAGGTGGAGCCGCTCGGCACCGAGGGCGGTGTCGTGACTCGGAGACCGACCTTTAAGGCATCGGGACATCGTCGACGTCGCAGCGGGTGCGGATGTCGGCCAGCGGCTGTCGAATTGCCTGGATGTCGGCCTTGGTCTGCGGGTTTCGATCAAGGTACTGCTGTACCTGATCGCGGATTTGGTCACGCGGCTGGCCCTTGAGTCCGGTCATGAAGGCGTTCACGTCGGGGTGGGTGAACATGTAGGCGGACGTCGCCGCCGACACCCCAGCCGCCACCCCGGCGAGATCGGCGAAGGTGCAGTTTGGCGGGTCGGCCAATGCGGTGGGTGCACTGATGAGCAGTGAGCTCGTCAGCAGGCCGGCGCTCATCCCCCCGACGACCAAGCGGCGGGCCAAACTGATGTGGCTCGACATGAATGCTCCTTTGGTAGATGACTGGCTGTTCCGAGTGGGCTAGTTGCGACCTATTCCGCCACCCGGTCTGCCGCCGCCGATCCCCGGTCGGCCCACACCGTAGCCGGGGTCAACGGGACGGCCACCGCCGATGATGACGTTGGGCGGATTGAAGATGATGCCGGGGTCGTAGTCGTCATAAGCCAGGCAGAGTGGGTCGCCGTAGTCGTAACACGGGTACGGGCTGTAGGGCGCGCTCCTGCTGGGAGGCGCACCGCCGGAACCGCCGCGCACATCGCCGCTAGCGCACAGCGTGCTGCCCCCGGAGTAATTGCAATCGGCACTGGCGGGCGGCGAAACGGCAAGCCCCATAGACGTAATCAACGGCACCACAACCGCAATAGCGAGGTAACGCGCCTTGAATCTCATCGCTTCTTCTCTACCCGAACGTCACGGTAGTTAACCAGGACAACCGCGGTGTCCTCCCCATGCCCCGGACAGATCGTCGTCGTCCTAAACGGCGCGTTCTGTCCGTCGGCATGGACCTCATCACGGCCAACGCAGCAAAGGTGGCAATCGGCACGGCCATCGCGGCGGTCTCATTGCCCGTGCTCGCCGCAGGAGTCAGTTGACTGGGCGGCCGCCGCTCCACTGTCCGTAGGTGCCGTGGCCGGCGGGGTGCTGGCGGCGCGACTTGCGGTGCTGCCGGGTGCCGGGAAGTGGATCTACCGATTGATCGTCGTCATCGTCCTCGGCGAAGTGTCGCAACTGGGGCTCGCGAGCCTACGGATGTGAGCCGCACACTCAAGCATAAGCGCCCGGCTCCCAGGTCTTTCCGACCTCGCCGGGGAACCGGGGATCGCCGGAGATTGAGTGGGCGCGAACTTGACTATGATCGCCGCTACTTCTTAGACAACTCCACATTGATTGTCGCTGCGTCAGCACCGATCTCGGCGTAAATGCCCTGTACCCGCCCGTCGATGAGTCGACCCTGGAACACGCCGTCCTCGTCGGTCATCACGATGTCTCCGCTGACACCGATGGCCCCGTTGACCAACTCCTTCTGCGGACCTTTGCCTTCAGGCGTGTACTCCTTGAAGCCGGTGAAAGCCTGGCCGTCGACCGTATCGATCACGATTCTCTGGTCTTTCCAGGTGACGAGACGACCCATCTCATAGCCGGTTCCGGACTGGTTCCACGTCCCCTTCAGGTCGGCACCCGTCGGAATCTTCGCGGATGTCTTGGCACTGCATCCGAGGAGACAGATGCTCGCGCCGACGGCGATGAGCGTTGCTGCGATCGTGCGTCTCATGGGAGTCCAATCGAGTTGAGGGTGCCGTGCCGGATCTGCGCGGTTCGTGCAAGCAACGTACCGTCCAACGTCGTGGTTGCAGCGATTGATCGCTCGGGCGGCTAAGGTCCCGCTGGGGCTAGAACCGACGAGTCCTACCAGCCGCGCTCGCGCCACTCCGTCAGGTGGGGCCGTTCGGCACCGAGTGTCGTGTCATCGCCGTGGCCGGGATAGACGACGGTGTCGTCGTCGTACACCCCGAAAACCTGGCTGGTGACGTCGCCCAGCAGTTCCTCGAAAGCGCCCGGCTCCCAGGTCTTCCCGACCCCGCCCGGGAACAGGCAGTCTCCGGTGAACAGCTGAACGGCCGTGCGATCGCCGGAGGGCCGCAGCGCCAGTGCCACCGAGCCCGGGGTGTGGCCACGCAGGTGGATCACGTCGAACTCGAGGTCGCCGACGACGATGACGTCGCCGCCGGCCAGGTGCCGTTCCGGCGGGACGGGCAGTGCGTCGGCGTCGAGTTGGTGGACGGCGGTGGGGGCGCCGGTAGCCGCCGCGACGGCCTCCAGCGCCTGCCAGTGATCGAAATGCTGATGAGTGGTGACGATCATCTCGAGGTTCGGACCGTGGTCGCGGATCAGCCCGATCAGGAGGTCGGCGTCGTTGGCGGCGTCGATCAGCAGGGATTCCCCGGTATTCGTGCAGGTCACCAGGTAGGCGTTGTTGTCCATCGGGCCCACTGACATCTTGATGATGGACACCCCGGGCAGGGTGCGCCGGGCCGCGGTCTGGGTCTCGACATGACCGGTGTAGTCGTCGTCAACAACTGTCATGAGGCAACCGTACTGCCGACGGCGTTGTCGGACCCGACACATAGCATGGGCGCGTGGACCGGTTGATCGTCAAGGGCGCGCGCGAACACAACCTCCGCAGTGTCGATCTCGACCTGCCCCGCGACAGCCTGATCGTGTTCACCGGCCTGTCTGGGTCCGGCAAGTCCTCGCTGGCGTTCGACACGATCTTCGCCGAAGGCCAACGCCGCTACGTCGAGTCGCTGAGCGCCTACGCCCGGCAGTTCCTCGGCCAGATGGACAAGCCCGACGTCGACTTCATCGAGGGCCTCTCGCCGGCGGTGTCCATCGACCAGAAGTCCACGAATCGCAACCCGCGGTCCACCGTCGGGACCATCACCGAGGTCTACGACTACCTGCGTCTGCTCTACGCCCGGGCCGGAACCCCGCACTGCCCGGTGTGCGGGGAACGTATCGCGCGCCAGACGCCGCAGCAGATCGTCGACCAGGTCCTGGCTATGGAGGAGGGAGTGCGTTTCCAGGTGCTTGCTCCTGTCGTGCGCACCCGCAAGGGCGAGTTCGCCGACCTCTTCGACAAGCTGAACACTCAGGGCTACAGCCGGGTTCGGGTCGACGGCGTGGTGCATCCACTGACCGAACCGCCGAAGCTGAAGAAGCAGGAGAAGCACGACATCGAGGTCGTGATCGACCGGTTGACCGTGAAGGCGAGTTCGAAACAGCGCCTGACCGACTCGGTCGAGACGGCCTTGGGGCTCGCCGACGGCATCGTGGTGCTCGACTTCGTCGACCGCGACGAGCACGATCCGCATCGCGAGCAACGCTTCTCCGAGAAGCTGGCCTGCCCCAATGGGCACCCACTGGCGGTGGACGACCTTGAGCCACGGTCGTTCTCGTTCAACTCGCCGTACGGCGCCTGCCCGGAGTGCAGCGGTCTGGGCATCCGCAAGGAGGTCGATCCGGAGCTGGTGGTTCCCGATCCGGATCTGACGCTGGCCGAGGGCGCGGTGGCTCCGTGGGCGATGGGTCACACTGCCGATTACTTCACCCGGATGCTGGCCGGCCTGGGTGAGGCGATGGGCTTCGACATCGATACCCCATGGCGCAAGCTTCCGGCCAAGGCGCGCAAGGCGATTCTCGAAGGCTGCGACGAGCAGGTGCACGTCCGTTACCGCAACCGCTACGGCCGTACCCGCTCGTACTACGCGGAGTTCGAAGGTGTGATGGCCTTCCTGCAGCGACGGATGGAGCAGACCGACTCCGAGGTGATGAAGGAACGCTACGAGGGCTTCATGCGCGACGTTCCGTGCCCGGAATGCAACGGCACCCGCCTCAAGCCGGAGATCCTGGCGGTGACGCTGTCTGCCGGCGAGACCAGGAAATCCATCGCGGAGGTGTGCGAACTCTCCATCGCGGACTGCTCGGAGTTCCTCAACCAACTGACTCTCGGCACCCGGGAAGCGGCGATCGCCGGTCAGGTGCTCAAGGAGGTGCAGTCCCGGCTGGGTTTCCTGCTCGACGTCGGACTGGACTACCTGACGCTGGGCCGCGCGGCCGGCACGCTGTCCGGGGGAGAGGCACAGCGCATCCGGCTGGCCACCCAGATCGGTTCCGGATTGGTCGGGGTGCTCTATGTCCTCGACGAGCCGTCGATCGGGCTTCACCAGCGCGACAACCGTCGTCTCATCGAAACCCTCACGCGGCTGCGGGATCTGGGCAACACGCTGATCGTCGTCGAGCACGACGAGGACACCATCGCCCACGCGGACTGGATCGTCGACATCGGTCCCGCGGCGGGTGAGCACGGCGGCCGCGTGGTGCACAGCGGACCGTACAAGGAATTGCTGGCAAACCCGAACTCGATCACCGGCGCCTACCTGTCCGGCAAGCAGAGCATCGAGGTGCCGGAGATCCGCCGGCCGGTGGACCGGAAGCGTCAGCTCACCGTCATCGGGGCCCGCGAGCACAACCTGCGCGACATCGACGTCTCCTTCCCGCTCGGGGTGCTGACGGCGGTGACCGGGGTGTCCGGCTCGGGAAAGTCCACGCTGGTCAACGACATCCTGGCCACGGTGCTGGCCAACAAGCTCAACGGCGCCCGGCTGGTCCCAGGCCGGCACACCCGGATCAACGGCCTGGATCACGTCGACAAGCTGGTGCGCGTCGACCAGTCGCCGATCGGCCGCACCCCGCGGTCCAACCCGGCGACCTATACCGGGGTGTTCGACAAGATCCGCAGCCTGTTCGCCGCCACCACCGAGGCCAAGGTCCGCGGCTACCAGCCGGGCCGCTTCTCATTCAACGTCAAAGGTGGCCGCTGCGAAGCGTGTTCGGGCGACGGCACCATCAAGATCGAGATGAACTTCCTGCCCGACGTCTACGTCCCGTGCGAGGTGTGTCAGGGCGCCCGCTACAACCGCGAGACACTCGAGGTCCATTACAAGGGCAAGACCATCTCCGAGGTTCTCGACATGTCCATCGAGGACGCGTGCGAGTTCTTCGAGCCGATCAGCAGCATCCACCGCTATCTCAAGACGCTGGTCGACGTCGGTCTGGGCTACGTCCGACTGGGGCAATCCGCTCCGACGCTCTCCGGCGGTGAGGCGCAGCGCGTCAAACTGGCCGCCGAGTTGCAGAAGCGGTCGACCGGGCGCACCGTGTACATCCTCGACGAGCCCACCACCGGCCTGCACTTCGAGGACATCCGCAAGTTGCTCAAGGTCATCAACGGCCTTGTCGACAAGGGCAATTCGGTCATCGTCATCGAGCACAACCTGGACGTCATCAAGACCTCGGACTGGCTCGTCGACATGGGCCCCGAAGGCGGTGCGGGAGGGGGCACCGTGGTGGCCCAAGGCACTCCGGAGGAGGTCGCCGCCAACCCGGGCAGCTACACCGGTGCGTTCCTGACCGGACTGCTCAATGCTCCGGCTGCCAAACCCGCAGCGCGGACGAGGACCAAACGGAAAACGGTGTCCTAAACGGCTTTGGGGGCCGGGCTCTACTGTTCGCCGGGCTTGCGCATCGACGCGCGAATCTCCTCGAGTTTCCGGGCCGCGGCTTCCTGCCGGGCCTGGAATTGCTCTGCGGCGGTGCGGCCTTCGGGGGTCTCCTCGGCAAGCTCGGTGGCGCCCAGAGCCGTTCCGTACCGCGTCTCGATCTTCTCGCGAACTCCCTCGAGGGTCGGAACCCCGGCCGCGGTGTACCCGGTGTCCACGTCCAGAACGGGAGCGGCGGCGGACTGGTGCGGGGTGACCGGGGTGGTTTCGTGTTCAGGCGCCGTCGCCGCCGGTTCGGTCGGATTCTGGTCTGTTGCCACTGAAGTCACCGTACCCCTGCAGGACGTTGCGTCGCTGTGGCGAAGTGCCCCCCATCAGCGGCGATGGTGACCCCCTCAGGCTGCGACGACGTGCCGGGAAGGGGGATCGCCGCCACCTCCGGGGTGCCGATCTGGCCGGCCAGCCACGGCAGGGAGGCCGCGAGAGCGCGTGCTGCGAACGGCCAGTCGTGCCTGCCCGGCTCAGGTAGGACGGCGCAGTCGATGCCGTAGCGGCCGCCCAACCCGCACAGCGATTTCGCCGCCGTCATCGGGGTGCTGGCGGAGGTGTTGACGGCCTCCTCGGCCAGATCGGAGGCCGAGATGGGCTCGATGTGGTTGCTGGGCGGCACCGACACGGCGAACCACCCGGCGACGCCCTCATAGGGGCCGTGCTCGGTGATCACCGTGGTCGGGTCCCACTCGTCGTAGGCGGCGGCGTTACCACCGAACAGGCGCTCGATGGTCTGCGCCTTGGTGCCGGCGTTGGGGGCCACGTCTCCGTCGATATTGACGAACGCGCTGAACATCTCCGGATACTTGACGGTCATGTTCAGGGCACAGGTACCGCCGCTGGACCAACCGACGACACCCCAGTTCGCCGGGTCGGTGCTCACACCGAAATTAGCGGTCATGAACGGGACCACGTCCTTGGTGAGGTGGTCGGCGGCGTTGCCGCGCACTCCGTTGACGCATTCGGTGTCGTTGTTGAATGCGCCGCCGGAATCGGCGAACACGAACACCGGCGCGTTACCGCCGTGTTTGGCGGCGAATTCGTCGATCACGGTCACCGCGTTGCCGGCCCGGATCCAGTCGGTGGCGGTGTTGAACTGACCGCCGATCAGCATCACCGTCGGCAGGGCCGGCGGGGGATTGGAGGCGAAATAGGCGGGCGGCAGGTAGACCAGCTCGCCGCGGTGCTTGAACTTCGACGCGTCGCCCGGGATGTTGACCGGGACGACTTTGCCCTTGGCGGGGACCGTTCCGGTGGCCAGCATCTTGGCCACCGTCGCGCGGTCGGTCTGGCCCGGCAGCGGACCGCCGGTCAACTGGCCCCACGCGGTCTGCACGGTGGGGAAATAACCGACCCAGAGATTGAGCATCAGGCCCGCGCACAGCGCCGACATCGGGACGGCCAGAGCGGACACCGAGCGCCTCCACCAGCCCGCCGATCGCCAGCCGAGCACGGCCACGCCGGCCGCCAGTCCGGTGAGGGCCACCCAGACCCACAATGACGACGGCGCAGGTTCACCAGAGAGCCCGTTGGACGCGATGTTCCAGTGCGTCACCGCGACGGCCGCGAGGGCGACGAACGCGGCGATCGGCAGCGACACGAGCCGCCACTCGCGGTGACGCCAGCCGATCGCGTACACCAGCGCCGCGGCGGCGAGGATCTGCAGGGTCAGCGGCAACCAGCCGTGCATCAGGGAGATGTGGTGATTGAACGGCCAGATCGGCTCAGCCAGGAATCGCTCGGTCGGGAACGGCGAGGCGATGCCTGCGGTCCCGAACGAAGCAGTCACACCCACCATTCTGGCCGAGATTCCTGACGATTTGCTGTGGACACGCTGCGCCGACGGCGAACGCCCTGATCCCAGGCTAGCGCGGCTTGGCCAGCGGGAAGGGCAACGTCTCGCGAATGCTCCGACCTGTAATCAGCATGACCACCCGGTCCACACCCACACCGAGGCCACCGGTCGGCGGCATCGCGTATTCCATCGCCTGCAGGAAGTCCTCGTCGAGTTCCATCGCCTCGGGGTCGCCGCCCGCGGCGAGCATCGATTGCTCCTGGAGCCGCCGCCGTTGCTCGACCGGGTCGGTGAGCTCGGTGTAGGCCGTGCCCAGCTCGACACCCCACGCCACCAGGTCCCAGCGCTCGGCGAGACCGGGGATGCTGCGGTGCGGCCGGGTCAGTGGCGACACCGAGGTCGGGAAATCGGTGTAAAAGGTCGGTGCCTCGGTAGTGCCTTCCACCAGCCGCTCGTACAGTTCGAGCACCAGGGCGCCGGCGTCCCAGTGGGACAGGTACGGAATGCCGGCCTTTTCGCACACCCGGCGCAGGGTGGCGACGTCGGTGTCGGGGTTCACGTCCTCGCCGAGCGCCTCGGACACCGCGCCGTGGACGGTCTTGACCGCCCACTGCCCGGAGATGTCGACCGGGTGCAGGCCTTCTCCCGCACCCGCATCGCTGACAGGGCGCATCACGGTCATCGACCCGTTGGCCGCCACGGCGGCGTTCTGGATCAACTCTCGGCAGCCGTCGATCCACACGCGGTAGTCGGCGTGGGCCTGATAGGCCTCCAGCAGGGTGAACTCCGGGTTGTGGCTAAAGTCCACCCCTTCGTTGCGGAAGGCCCGGCCCAACTCGAACACCCGCTCGACGCCGCCGACACAGAGCCTCTTGAGATAGAGCTCGGGGGCAATGCGCAGGTAGAGGTTCAGGTCGTAGGCATTGATGTGGGTCTGGAAGGGTCTGGCGTTGGCGCCGCCATGGATCTGCTGCAGGATCGGCGTCTCAACCTCAAGGAATCCCTTGGCGAACAGGGTTTCCCGGATCGAGCGCAGGATCTCGCTACGGGCGCGGATCAGGTCGCGGGCGGCGGGGTTGATGGCCAGATCGACGTAGCGCGCCCGCACGCGGGCCTCCGGGTCGGTCAGGCCCTTGTGCTTGTCCGGCAGCGGACGCAGGCATTTGCCCAGCAGTCGCCACTGCCGGACCAGGACCGAGCGAGTGCCGTTCCGGCTATAGCCCATCGGACCGGTCGCCTCCACCAGGTCCCCGAGGTCGACGTCGGCGAAGTCGGCGACCCCGTCGTCGATGTCGGCCTTGTCCAGAAGCAGTTGGACATCACCGGACCAGTCACGCAACTGTGCGAAGGTGACTCCGCCGTAGTCGCGGGCCCGCAGGACACGGCCGGACACCGTGACGGTGGTCCCGTCGTCCTCCGAGGTCGCCTGCGCGACGGTGTGACTGGGCTGGCGTCCGGGCGGGTAGGCGTCAATGCCGTTGTCCTGCAAAGCCTTCAACTTCGAAAGTCGGACTTTGACCTGGTCGGGTACCCGTTGTCGCTGGGTGTCCTCGGGAGACAGCAGATTGACCCCCGGCGCGCTTCCGTCGGCGTGCAGTTCGCCGGTCGCCACCAGCTCGTGGGGGACGGCGGGGTGGTGCCCGGTGTGCTGTCTGTCCCGGCGGGAGAACGGCAACACCAGGAATCCCTCGGCGATCACCGAGGCGACACCGACCCTCGGAATGAGGCGGGCGTCCTCGTAGCAGGCGAATCGGGGCACCCACTGCGGTTCGTACTTCATGTTCGACCGGTACAGCGTCTCCAGCTGCCACCACCGGGAGAAGAACACCAGCAGTGCGCGCCAGAGTCGGGCGACCGGGCCGGCACCCAGTCGGGCGCCCTCCTCGAAGGCTGAGCGGAACATCGCGAAGTTCAGCGAAACCCTGGTGACTCCGACGGTGTCGGCCTGCTGCAGCAATTCGCTGACCATCAGTTCGATCGTGCCGTTGGGCGACTTCGGCGACCGGCGCATCAGGTCGAGCGAAAGCCCGTTGCTGCCCCACGGCACCAGCGAGAGCATGGCGACCACGTCGTCGGCGTCCCCACCGGAATCGGCGGTGGCGTCCGGGCCGGGGCTCTCCGGGCCGGTGCCGTCGACTCCGGAGCCGGTCCGGATGGCCTCCACCAGCAGACAGTCGCCGTCGGCGGGATCGCCCAACCGGCCCAGGGCCATTGAGAAACCCCGTTCGGTCTCGGTGTCGCGCCAGGCGTCCGCCCGCTCGATCACTTTCGCCATCTCATCGGGTGTCAGGTCGCGGTGGCGTCGCATCCGCACGCTCAACCCGGCCCGTCGTGCGCGGGTCACCGCTTGGCGCACCTGCCGCATGTCAGGCCCGGAGAGGTGAAACTTATCGGGGTAGAGGATCGCTTCGTCGCCGAGTTGCAGGGCGCTCAGGCCGGCCTCCCGGAACGCCTGCGCCGCGGTTGAACTCGCGCCCATCACCCCGGGAGCCCAGCCGTATTCCTTGCACAGCCGCAGCCAGGCCTCGATCGCCTGGGGCCATGCCCGGGGATCGCCGATGGGATCGCCGCTTGCCAGGCACACCCCGATTTCGACCCGGTAGGTGATGGCGGCCCGGCCGTTCGGGGCGAACACCACTGATTTGTCCCGGCGGGTGGCGAAATAGCCCAGCGAGTCGTTCTTGCCGTAGGCGGCGAGCAACGCGCGAATCGCCGACTCGTCCTCGCCGGTCAGAGCGTTGTCGGCGCGCTGGGACTGGAACAGCACCACCGCGGCCGCCATCAGCGCCAGCGCGCCGAACAGGCCCATGATCGAGTTGAGGAGTCCATGCGGCCTGCCGAGGAACAGATCTGGTCCGGCCGCGGCGAAGCCGCTGACCCGGTTGATCGCGTAGGCGAGGCGGTCGTCGGGCTGCAGCGAGCCGGGGAACAGTTCCAGCAGACCCCAGGCCAGCAGGATGCCGACGACGTTGCCTGCCACCAGCACCGCCGCCGCCTTGACCAGCGCAGCCCGCCGCACCTTCGCCCAGAACTGGTCGTATGCCAGCACGAGTACCACCAGTGCGGTGACGTGGAAGGTCAGGCCGAGCAGCTCCCCGGCCTCTTCGAACCGGCCGCCGTCGTGGTCGAACAGGCCGGCGATGTCGAAACCGATCCCCAGCGCCAGCACCACCACCAGCACCCACCAGGCAATTCGCTTGCGGGCCACCAGAGCGCCGGCCAGCAGGGCCACCGCGAACGCCCACGCGAAGCTGGTGTCGGGAAAGTTGAACAGATAGTTGTCGATGAATTCGCGCGGCACCCTCGTGAGGTGCCGGACCAGCGGCGAGACACTGGACAACAGCGACGCGGTCGCGATGACACCGAGGATCCAGCCCGCCGCGGCGGGCACCCAGTGGAACCGGGACGGCGCCCGGGTCGTCGTGACCGTCATAGGCCGCCAGACTATTCCGCCGGAGGGCTGTTTGTCGGGTGCCCGGGCCGGGCGGTTTGTCGGGTGCCCGGGCCGGGCGGTCTCGCGAATGCATGGGGTATCCCGCCTGGCTGGTAGACTCCCGTGCACGACCGTCCCGGCTAACGCCAGGACTGACAAGTGGAGTTTCACTCCCACCGCTGGCCAGTGATGGCTCATCGGTCCGGTCGCGGGCACTCGAGGGTGTCTGTTCTGCGGACAACGCAGGCGGCGTCATGCCGTGATCGGTCGGCACGGGACCTTGCCAGGCAAGGGCCCGGTTGCTGGTGGCGTGCGATTCTCCCGATGTGGTCCGGTTCTGACACCGGGGCGGTTAGCCGAGAACACGCCGACCAGGGAGGCCACATCAGCACTGAGACCCGCGTCAACGAGCGCATCCGCGTACCTGAAGTCCGTCTGATCGGACCGGGCGGGGAGCAGGTGGGCATCGTGCGCATCGAAGACGCTCTCCGCGTGGCCGCGGACGCCGATCTCGACCTTGTCGAAGTAGCCCCAGAAGCCAGACCGCCGGTCTGCAAGATCATGGACTACGGCAAATACAAGTACGAGGCGGCGCAGAAGGCTCGCGAGTCTCGCAAGAACCAGCAGCAGACCGTCGTCAAGGAGCAGAAGCTCCGGCCCAAGATCGACCCGCACGACTACGAGACCAAGAAGGGTCACGTCGTCCGCTTCCTGGAGGCGGGCTCGAAGGTCAAGGTGACGATCATGTTCCGCGGGCGTGAGCAGTCCCGGCCCGAACTGGGCTACCGGTTGCTCCAGCGACTTGCCGGCGACGTCGCCGACCACGGTTTCGTGGAGACGTCGGCCAAGCAGGACGGACGGAACATGACGATGGTTCTGGCGCCGCACCGCGGCGCGAAGACTCGCGCCAAGGCTGCCCAGCAGACCATCGGCGCCCCGGCGGCCGAGCCGGCCGAGGCAGCTGCTCCGGCTGCCCCTGCGGAGGCCGCCGCAGCGCCACCCGAGAACTGACCGAGAACCGAAAACCATCATCGAGAACTGAGGACACATGCCCAAGGCGAAGACCCACAGCGGTGCCAGCAAGCGATTCCGCAAGACCGGCACCGGAAAGATCGTGCGGCAGAAGACCAATCGTCGCCACCTGCTCGAGCACAAGCCGTCCAAGCGGACCCGCCGTCTCGACGGGCGCACCGTTGTGGCGGCCAACGACACCAAGCGGGTCAACAAGATGCTCAACGGCTGACGTTCGCCCAACCGTCGGCAACCGTCTTTGACCCCCGTCTTTTGACCTAAACGAGAAGAGGAAAACCCCATGGCACGCGTGAAACGCGCACTCAATGCCCAGAAGAAGCGTCGGACAGTCCTCAAGGCGTCCAAGGGCTACCGCGGCCAGCGGTCCCGGCTCTACCGCAAAGCCAAAGAGCAGCAGCTGCATTCGTTGACCTACGCCTACCGGGACCGCCGGGCGCGCAAGGGCGACTTCCGCAAGCTGTGGATCACCCGGATCAACGCCGCGGCCCGTGCCAACGACATCACCTACAACCGCTTGATCCAGGGGCTCAAGGCTGCCGGTGTCGAGGTCGACCGCAAGAACCTGTCCGAGATCGCGATCAGTGATCCGGCTGCTTTCACCGCGCTCGTCGAGGTGGCCCGGGCTGCTCTTCCGGCCGACGTCAACGCACCCGCCGGGGCTGGTTCTGCTGCGTGAGTGACGCCAAGCCCCCGATGACACCCCGGTCTCCCCGGGTGGCTGAGGCAGTCAAACTTCTGCGCCGCACTGAACGCACGGCGGCGGGCCGCTTCCTCGCCGAGGGTCCCAACCTCGTCGGGGCGGCGGCCCAGCTGGGTCTCGTCGAAGCCGTGTTCGCCACCGAGGCGGCGGCTCAGCGGTACCGGACGATGCTCGAGGGCCTGAAGGTGTACACCTGCACCGAGCAGGCGATGGAGGCGCTGTCGGAGACCGTCACTCCGATGGGCCTCGTCGCCAAGTGCCAATTGCCGAACACCACCCTCGAGGATGCTCTGGCCGCGAACCCCTCCCTGGTGGCGATCGGTGACGACATCTCCGATCCCGGGAACGCCGGCACGCTGATCAGGCTCGCCGATGCGATGGGGGCGGGGGCGGTGATCTTCACCGGCGACACCGTGGACCCGTACAACGGCAAGTGCGTGAGGTCCTCGGCGGGCAGCATTTTCACCATTCCGGTGGTGAGCGTTCCCGACACCACCGCTCTGATCGCGGAACTCCGCGGTGCCGGCCTCCAGATTCTGGCCACCGTGGTCCACGGCGACAATTTGAGCCTCGATGATGCCGAGCCACTGCTGGAGGCGCCGACCGCGTGGTTGTTCGGGACCGAGTCGCACGGTCTGCCCGAGGTGGTCGCCGGACTGGCCGACCATCGCGTGACCATCCCCATGTCCGGGTCGGCCGAGAGCCTCAACGTGGCCATCGCCGCCGGCATCTGCCTCTATCAGAGCGCGCGGGCGCAACGGCGGGGTGGCGCGGCCTGAGAGCTGGTCACCACAGCGTCGTCACCACAGCGCCGTCACCAAAGACTCAGCGGCTCAGACGAATTCCTCCGCGCACGACTCGATCCAGTCCGACAGCCAGCTCTCCGGCGGGTCCTCGAGCAGTTCGCCGGGCATCAGCCACTCGTAGATCTCCGCGTAGGTCCGGGTGCGGTGCGGGTCGATACGCCGGTTGAGCATCGACGGCGTCAAATCCGCGAAGCCGTCCAAGCCCATGGACGCGACCATCTGCGCGGCACTCGTGACGGTTTCCTTCTGAAAACTGGCCACCCGGTCGATCTTGTCCGGAACGTAGAGCGCCCGCGCCAGACCGGGATCCTGGGTGGCCACCCCGGTGGGGCAGCGGTTGGTGTGGCACTTCATCGCCTGGATGCATCCGGTCGCGAACATCATCGCCCGAGCGGCGAGGGTGAAATCAGCGCCCTGGCAGATCCGGCTGACGATGTTGAACCCGCTGGCCACCTTGCCGGAGGCGCCGATCTTGATGTGTTTGCGCAGACCCGTTCCGACCAGGCAATTCTGCGCCAGCATCAGCCCCTCGCTCAGCGGCATTCCCATGTGGTCCTCGAACTCCTGGGGCGCCGCGCCGGTACCGCCCTCGGCACCGTCGATGATGATGAAATCCGGGGTGATTCCGGTCTGCAGCATGGCTTTACAGATGCACAGGAACTCGGTGCGCGTGCCCACGCACAGCTTGAAACCGACCGGCTTCCCGCCGGAGAGGCTGCGCAGCGTGGCGATGAAGTGCACCAGTTCCAGGGGAGTGGTGAACGCGGTGTGCGCCGGCGGCGAGACCACGGTCTGACCTTCCGGAACCCCGCGGGTGGCGGCGATCTCAGCGGTCACCTTGGACCCCGGCAGCACCCCGCCGAGTCCGGGCTTGGCGCCCTGGGACAGTTTCACCGAGATGGCTTTCACTTCGGGCAGGGCGGCCTTCTCACGGAACTGGTCGGCATCGAAGCGGCCGTCTTTGGTGCGGCAGCCGAAGTAACCCGAGCCGATCTCCCAGATCAGGTCGCCGCCGTGCTTGAGGTGATACGGGCTGATCGCACCCTCGCCGGTGTCGTGGGCGAACCCCCCTTTGGCAGCCCCGCCGTTGAGCGCCTCGATGGCGTTACCCGACAAAGCGCCGAAACTCATGGCCGAGACGTTCAGCAGCGCAATGTCGTACGGCTGCGAGCAATCGGGCCCGCCAAGTCTCACCTTGGGTGCCAGGTCGGTGGCGATCCTGGCCCGCAGCGAGTGCCGGAGGAACTCGTACCCGACGGCATTGACGTTGCGCTCGGTGCCGAACGGCTCGTCGCCCTTCGTGCCCTTGGCCCGCCGGTAGATCATGTCCCGGGTCTCCCGGTCGTACGGAGCGCCCTCGGTGTTGGACTCGACGTAGTACTGGCGGATCTCCGGCCGGATCTTCTCGGCGAGGAAGCGCGCGTGGCCCAGGATCGGATAGGCCCGCAGGATCGAGTGCCCGGTCTGCAACAGGTCCCAGGTGCCCAGCGCCGCGAACGCGGCGAGCACCCCCGCAACGATGAGCCACCAGAGCCCGACCTTGAGGGCCAGCACCGCGACGACGACCGCGGCCGCCCAGATCGCTCCCACCACGAGTGCTCGGATCACTGCGCTGTTCCCCCCTAGTCTTGGCACCGGGACAGGTCATTCGCCGTCCCGAGCGGGCCGGAGAAATGCCCGCGAGCCGTCATTCTGGCATCACCTATGATCTCCACGTCGGCACTTGCGTCACACCCGTGACGCGTATTCCACCAGCCCGCCAAGGAGGTTGTCGCCGCGTGGGTGAGCACTCTCCCGAGACGCCACAGGAAGTGTCGCAGGACGCGCTGGCCGCCGCGGTCGAGGCGGCCCGCCTCGCTTTCGCCTCATGCGGAACCCTCGATGCCCTGGCCGGCGCCAAAACCGAGCACCTCGGCGATCGCGCCCCGATCTCACTGGCCCGGCAGGCTCTGGCCACGCTGCCCAAGGACCAGCGTGCCGACGTCGGCAAGCGAGTCAACGTCGCCCGAAGCGGAGCGCAGTCGGCCTACGACGAGCGTCTGAGCGTGCTCCGTGCCGAACGTGACGCCGCGGCCCTGGTTGCCGAGGCCATCGACGTGACGCTCCCGTCGACGCGTCAGCCCGTGGGCGCGCGCCACCCCATCACGATCCTCGCCGAGCACATCGCGGACACCTTCGTTGCGATGGGCTGGGAACTCGCGGAGGGCCCGGAGGTGGAGAGCGAACAGTTCAACTTCGACGCCCTGAACTTCCCGCCCGATCATCCCGCCCGCAGCGAGTCCGACACCTTCCACATCGCTCCGGAGGGTTCCCGGCAGCTGCTGAGGACCCACACCTCTCCGGTGCAGGTGCGCACGCTGCTCGACCGCGAGCTTCCGGTCTACATCATCTCGATCGGCCGGACGTTCCGCACCGACGAACTCGATTCCACCCACACCCCGGTTTTCCACCAGGTCGAGGGACTCGCTGTCGACCGCGGCCTGACGATGGCCAATCTGCGCGGAACCCTCGATGCTTTCGCGCGGTCGGAGTTCGGTCCCCATGCCCGGACCCGGATGCGGCCGCACTTCTTCCCGTTCACCGAGCCCTCGGCGGAGGTCGACATCTGGTTCGAGGGCAAGAAGGGCGGACCCGGCTGGGTCGAATGGGGCGGCTGCGGCATGGTCAACCCGAATGTTCTGCGGGCCGCCGGCATCGATCCGGAGGTGTACTCCGGTTTCGCCTTCGGCATGGGGCTGGAGCGAACCTTGCAGTTCCGCAACGGCATTCCCGACATGCGCGACATGGTCGAGGGCGACGTTCGCTTCTCGCTGCCGTTCGGGGTGGGGGTCTGATGCGGCTCCCGTACAGCTGGCTGCGCGAGGTCGTGCAGGCCGGGGCACCCGGATGGGACGTCGAACCGCACGAGCTGGAACAGGCCCTGATCCGCGTCGGTCACGAGGTCGAGGATGTCATCGTGCTCGGCCCGGTGTCCGGTCCGCTGCGTGTCGGTCGTGTGACGGCCATCGAGGAACTCGCCGAATTCAAGAAGCCGATCCGGGCTTGCCGGGTTGACGTCGGAGAGGGCGAGGACCGCGACATCGTCTGCGGGGCAACGAACTTCGCCGTCGGCGATCTGGTGGTGGTGGCGCTGCCCGGTGCCACCCTGCCCGGTGATTTCAAGATCGCGACCCGCAAGACCTATGGCCGCACCTCGGACGGAATGATCTGTTCGGCGGCCGAACTCGGTTTGGGTGCGGATCATTCCGGGATTCTGGTGCTGCCACCGGGCACCGCGGAACCGGGGGCGGACGGCATCGATGTGCTGGGCCTCGACGACGTGGTGTTCGACCTGGCCGTCACCCCGGACCGCGGTTACTGCATGTCGGTGCGGGGCATCGCCCGTGAGATCGCCTGTGCGTACGACCTCGACTTCGCCGACCCGGCCGCGGCGGTCCGCGCGTTGCCCGCCGAGGGCCCCGCGCTGCCGGTCCGGGTCGAGCCCGGCACCGGCGTCAGCCGCTTCGCGCTGCGTCCGGTCACCGGGATCGACCCGAAGGCCCTGTCGCCGTGGTGGTTACGCCGCCGGCTCATGCTGTGCGGCATCAGGCCCATCTCGCCGGCCGTCGACGTCACCAACTACGTCATGCTCGAACTCGGCCACCCGATGCACGCCCACGACTCGAGCCGGATCCGCGGCGACTTCGCGGTGCGTTTCGCGCACCCGGGAGAAACCGTCGTCACCCTCGACGACGTGGAGAGGCGCCTTGACGTCCATGACGTGCTGATCGTCGATGACGCCGGAGTCGCCGCGATCGGTGGCGTCATGGGCGCCGGCAGCACGGAAATCGACAGCTCCACCACCGATGTGCTGCTCGAGGCCGCGGTGTGGGATCCCGCCGCGGTGTCGCGCACCATCCGCAGGCTGCACCTGGTCAGCGAGGCCGGCCGCCGTTACGAGCGCTCCGTAGACCCGGCGGTCTCGGTGGCGGCCATCGACCGCTGTGCCGGACTGCTGGCCGACATCGCCGGTGGCGCAATCCAGCCGAGGCTCACCGACTGGCGGGGCGATCCGCCTCGTGACGACTTCTCGCCCGCGCCAGTACGGATGCCCGTCGACCTTCCCGACCGCACCGCGGGTGTCGCCTACCCGGGCGGCGCAACCGTGCGACGCCTGACCCAGATCGGCGCGCGGGTTGCCGCCGAGCAGGATTCGGCCGTGCTGACGGTCACGCCTCCGAGTTGGCGGCCCGACCTCGTTCAACCCGCCGACCTGGTCGAGGAGGTGCTGCGACTGGAGAGCCTCGATGTGATCCCGTCGGTGCTCCCGCCCGCACCCGCCGGCCGCGGACTGACCGCCGGCCAGAAGCGGCGCCGCGCGGTGTCGAAGTCGCTGGCGCTGGGCGGCTATGTCGAGGTGCTTCCCACCCCGTTCCTGCCGGCCGGGGTTTTCGACCACTGGGGCCTCGTAGCCGACGACCCCCGGCGGGCGACCACCGCCGTGCTCAACCCGCTGGAGGCTGATCGGCCGCACCTGGCTTCCACGCTGCTGCCGGCGTTGCTGGAAGCTTTGTCCCGCAACATGTCTCGCGGTTTCGGCGATGTCGCGCTGTTCTCAATCGCCCAGGTGGTGCATCCGACCCCGACGACCCGCGCCGTTGAATTGATCCCCACCCATCGCCGGCCCACCGATGCCGAGATCGCCACCCTCAACGACTCGCTGCCGCACCAGCCCGTGCATGTGGGTGCAGTGCTGGCGGGATTGCGGGAGCCGCGCGGTCCGTGGGGGCCGGGGCGGCCGGTGGAGGCTTCGGATGCCTTCGAAGCGGTCCGGGTGATCGCCCGGGCGTGCGGGGTCGAGGTCGCTCTGCGCCCTGCTCAGCGCCTGCCCTGGCATCCCGGCCGGTGCGCGGAGGTGGTGGTCGACGGGCGGGTCATCGGTCACGCGGGCCAGCTGCACCCGGCCGTCGTCGAGAAGGTGGGGTTGCCCCCGGGAACGTGTGCGGTGGAACTCGATCTCGACGCGTTGCCCGTGGCCGACAGCCTGCCCGCCCCGCGGGTGTCGCCGTTCCCGGCGGTCTTCCAGGACGTCAGCCTGGTCGTCGATGCCGGCGTTCCCGCCCAGGCCGTCGTCGATGCGGTCCGGGCCGGCGCGGGCGAGTTGCTCGAGGACGTCACCCTCTTCGACGTCTACACCGGCCCGCAGATCGGGGCCGACCGTAAGTCGTTGACCCTGGCGCTGCGGTTCCGCGCGGCCGACCGCACGCTCACCGAGGACGAGGCCAGCGCCGCCCGCGACGCCGCCGTCGCGGTCGCCGCCGACCGGGTCGGCGCCGTCCTCCGGGGCTGAATGTCACGCCGAGTTCCAAACGAAGAATGAAGTTGCATCTGACTGCATAACCATGCAGGATGTCCCCGTGACTTCGGTAGCGGTGGCAGGCGCGAGCGGATACGCCGGCGGGGAGATCCTGCGCCTGGTGCTCGGCCACCCCGGCTACGCGGACGGTCGGCTGACTCTCGGTGCGCTCACCGCCGCCGGGAATGCCGGCACCACGGTGGCCGAACACCACCCGCACCTGCTGCCGCTGGCAGACCGGATTCTTGAGCCGACCGACGCCGACGTACTGGCCGGCCACGACGTGGTCTTCGTCGCATTGCCACACGGGCATTCCGCCGCGCTGGCCGAGCAACTGGGCCCCGAGACGATCGTGATCGACTGCGGCGCCGATTTCCGTCTGACCGACGCCGCCGACTGGGAGCGTTTCTACGGCTCGGCCCACGCCGGGAACTGGCCCTACGGACTGCCCGAACTGCCCGGCGGCCGGGACAAGCTGCGCGGCGCCACCCGAATCGCCGTCCCCGGCTGCTACCCGACTGCCGCACTGCTGGCGCTGGTTCCGGCCGTCGCGGCCGGACTGGTCGATCCTGCGGTCACCGTCGTTGCCGTCAGCGGAACGTCGGGAGCGGGCAAGGCCGCCAAGGTCGATCTGCTGGCCGCCGAGGTCATCGGGTCGGCTCGCGCCTACAGCATCGCCGGCGTTCACCGGCACACCCCGGAGATCGCGCAGGGCCTGCGCGCAGTCACCGACCGCCCGGTCACGGTGTCGTTCACCCCGGTGCTGATTCCCACCGCCCGCGGAATCCTAGCTACCTGCACCGCGCCGACGTCGGCATCGGATGCCGAGATTCGCGAGGCCTACGAAAAAGCCTATGCCACAGAACCGTTCGTATATCTGCTTCCCGACGGTCAGCTGCCCCGGACCGGGTCTGTCATCGGCAGCAACGCGGCTCAGCTTGCTGTCGGGGTGGATCGCGACGCGGGGGTACTGGTGGCGGTGTGCGCCATCGACAACCTGGTGAAAGGAACAGCGGGTGCGGCGGTGCAGTCGATGAATCTCGCGCTGGGGTGGACGGAGACCGAAGGGCTGTCCGTCGTCGGGGTGGCACCGTGACGGGCACCACGCGGCTACTGCGCAATCAGGGCGTCACCGCCCCGGCGGGGTTCCGGGCTGCCGGCATCGCCGCAGGCATCAAGAAATCCGGTGCCCCGGATCTGGCACTGGTCTTCAACGAGGGACCGGACTACGCGGCCGCCGGGGTGTTCACGCGCAACCAGGTCAAGGCGGCCCCGGTGTTGTGGAGCAGCCAGGCCCTCACCACCGGACGGTTGCGCGCGGTGGTGCTGAACTCCGGCGGCGCCAACGCCTGCACCGGTCCGGGAGGTTTCCAGGACGCCCACGCCACGGCCGAGGCGGTCGCTCAGGCGCTGTCGAACTGGGGCACCGAGACCGGCCCCATCGAAGTCGCCGTCTGCTCCACCGGCCTGATCGGCGATCGGCTGCCGATGGACAAAGTGCTGGCCGGCGTCACCGAGATCGTTCACGAAGTCCACGCCGGACTCCTCGGGGGTGACGACGCCGCCCGCGCCATCATGACCACCGACACCGTGCCCAAACAGGTTGCGCTGCATCACTCGCCGGCCGAGGGGGAGAACTGGACCGTCGGCGGCATGGCCAAGGGGGCGGGCATGCTGGCGCCGTCGCTGGCCACCATGCTGGTGGTGCTAACCACCGACGCGGTCGCCGATTCCGACGCCCTGGACGCCGCCCTACGCCGGGCGGCCGCCCGCACTTTCGACCGTCTTGACGTCGACGGCAGCACCTCGACGAACGACACTGTCCTGCTGCTGTCGTCCGGCGCCAGTGCGATCCGTCCCAGCCAGGAGGACCTCGACGACGCTGTGCTGCAGGTCTGCGAGGATCTCTGTGCCCAGATGCAAGCCGACGCAGAAGGGGTCACCAAAAGGGTCCGGATCACCGTCACCGGCGCACCCAGCGAGGACGATGCTGTCGTCGCAGCGCGAATCGTCGGCCGCGACAGTCTGGTCAAGACTGCAATGTTCGGTTCCGACCCGAACTGGGGGCGGGTCCTCGCCGCGGTGGGTATGTCCCCGTTCCCCATCGAGGCGGACCGGATCTCCGTGTCGTTCAACGGCTTCCCGGTCTGCATCGACGGTGCCGGCGCACCCGGGGCTCGGGACGTCGATCTGTCCGGCCCGGACGTCGAGGTCACCATCAACCTCAACCTCGGCGGGGGCGAGGCCACCATCCGCACCACCGACCTGTCCCACGCCTACGTCGAAGAGAACTCGGCGTACAGCTCATGACACTTGAGGCGCTGCGCGGCCGGACCGTCGTCGTCAAGTACGGCGGCAACGCCATGACCGACGACGCGCTGAAAGCGGCCTTCGCCGAGGACATGGTCACACTGCACAAGGCCGGAGTGCGTCCGGTGGTCGTGCATGGCGGCGGTCCGCAGATTAGCGCGATGCTCAAGAAGGTCGGCATCGCCGGTGAATTCAAGGGTGGATTCCGGGTCACGACTCCGGAAGTCCTCGATGTCGCCCGCATGGTGCTCTTCGGTCAGGTCGGCCGGGAACTGGTGAACCTCGTCAACGCCCACGGCCCGTACGCGGTGGGCCTGACGGGGGAGGACGCCCGGATGTTCACCGCGGTGCGGCGCACCGTCACCGTCGACGGCGTGGAAACCGACATCGGCCTGGTGGGCGACATCGACCACGTCGACACCGCACTGCTGACGGATCTGCTTGCCGCCGGTCGCATTCCGGTGGTTTCGACCATCGGTCCCGATGCTGCCGGTGTTGTTCACAACATCAACGCCGACACCGCTGCCGCTGCGGTCGCCGAGGCCCTCGGCGCCGAGACGCTGCTGATGCTCACCGACGTCGAAGGGCTCTACACCCGCTGGCCGGACCGTGACTCACTGGTGCGCGAGATCGACACCGCGGCCCTGGCCCGATTGCTGCCGAGCCTGGAGGAAGGCATGGTGCCGAAGATCGAGGCCTGTCTACGGGCGGTCGAGGCGGGGGTTCCCAGCGCGCACGTCATCGACGGTCGGGTCGAGCACAGCGTGCTCGCCGTGCTCACCGGCAGCGGCGGCGGCGCCGGCACGAAAGTGGTTCCGTGACAGGCGGACACACGCTCCTCGACCGCTGGCAGTCGGTCATGATGAACAACTACGGCACTCCGCCGCTGGCACTGGCCAGCGGGGAGGGCGCGTTGGTCACCGACGTCGACGGCAAGGTCTACCTGGATCTGCTGGCCGGCATCGCCGTCAACATTCTCGGCCACCGCAATGCCGTCGTCAGCGATGCCGTGACCACCCAGCTCAACACCTTGGGCCACGTCTCCAACCTGTACGCCACCGAGCCCGGCGTGGCCCTGGCCGAGCAACTCGTCGCTCATCTGGGAGCTCCTGCCCGGGTGTTCTTCTGCAACTCCGGCGCCGAGGCGAACGAGTCCGCGTTCAAGATCACCCGGCTCACCGGCCGGAGCAAAATCGTTGCCGCACAGGGGGCTTTCCACGGGCGTACCATGGGATCCCTTGCTCTCACCGGGCAGCCCGCCAAGCAGGAGCCCTTCGAACCGCTGCCCGGGTACGTCACGCACGTGCCATACGGCGACGTAGACGCGCTGGCCGCCGCGGTCGACGACGCGACCGCCGCGGTGTTCCTCGAACCGATCATGGGGGAGGGCGGCGTGGTGGTGCCGCCGCCCGGCTACCTGGTCTCCGCGCGGGAGATCACCAGCCGGCACGGCGCTCTTCTCGCCCTCGACGAGGTACAGACCGGGGTGGGCCGCACCGGGACGTTCTATGCGCACTCCTACGACGGCATCACTCCTGACATCGTCACGCTCGCCAAGGGACTGGGCGGCGGATTGCCGATCGGGGCGTGCCTGGCCATCGGCCCGGTGGGGGACCTGATGGGACCTGGCATGCACGGCAGCACTTTCGGCGGCAACCCGGTGTGCACGGCCGCCGCCCTGGCGGTGCTCAAGGTGCTCGCCGACGAGGACCTGATCACCCGGGCCGCCGCGCTGGGCAAGCTCCTGCACGACGGCGTCGAATCGCTGAACCACCCCCTGGTGGACTACGTCCGTGGCCGGGGCCTACTGCAGGGCGTCGTACTGACCGCACCCCAGGCCAAAGCCGTCGAAATCGCCTGCCGGGAAGCCGGTTTCCTGGTCAACGCAGCCGCACCCGACGTGGTACGGCTGGCTCCGCCCCTGATCGTCACAGACACCCAGATCGACAGCTTCCTCACTGCGCTGCCGTCCATCCTCGACAAGGCGGGGGAATCCGCATGACAGTCCGCCACTTTCTCCGCGACGACGACCTCAGCCCGGCCGAGCAGGCCGAGGTTTTGTCGCTGGCCGCCGAGCTGAAGAAGGCGCCGTTCAGCCGGCGCCCGCTGGAGGGTCCGCGCGGTGTCGCGGTGATCTTCGACAAGAACTCCACCCGAACCCGGTTCTCCTTTGAGATGGGCATCGCCCAGCTCGGCGGGCACGCGGTCGTCGTCGACGGCCGTTCCACCCAACTCGGTCGTGACGAGACCCTCGCGGACACCGGCCGGGTGCTGTCCCGGTACGTCGACGCCATCGTCTGGCGGACCTTCGGTCAGGATCGCCTCGACGAGATGGCCTCCACCGCAACGGTTCCGGTGATCAACGCGCTGTCCGACGAGTTCCATCCCTGCCAGGTTCTGGCCGATCTGCAGACTCTCGCCGAACGCAAAGGCGCCCTGCGGGGACTGCGCATGACCTATCTCGGCGACGGCGCCAACAACATGGCCCACTCGCTGATGCTCGGCGGCGTGACCGCAGGGGTCAGCGTCACCATCGGCGCCCCGGACGGTTTCGCGCCCGACCCGCGTTTCGTCGCGGCTGCCGAGACCCGCGCGATGCAGACCGGCGCGTCGGTGACTGTGACGGGCGATCCGCGGGTCGCCGTGGCCGGCGCCGACGTCGTCGTTACGGACACATGGACCTCGATGGGGCAGGAGAACGACGGACTCGACCGGGTCGGCCCGTTCCGGCCCTTCCAGGTCAACGCCGAGCTGCTGGCCCTGGCCGATTCGGATGCCGTTGTGTTGCATTGCCTTCCGGCTCACCGGGGCGAAGAGATCACCGACGAGGTGATCGACGGCGCGCACAGCGCGGTCTGGGACGAGGCCGAGAACAGGTTGCACGCCCAGAAGGCGTTGCTGGTCTGGCTGCTGGAATCCCGATGAGCCGCTTGCGCGAAGAGCGAGTATCCCGATGAGCCGCTTGCGCGAAGAGCGAGTTCCCCGATGACCCGCTCGTCGGAGATCACCCGGGCCGGGCGGCAGGCCAGGATCGTCGCACTGCTGTCCTCGCGTCCCGTGCACAGCCAGGGCGAATTGGCCGCGCTGCTGGCCGATGACGGCATCGACGTCACTCAGGCCACCTTGTCGCGGGATCTGGAGGAACTCGGCGCGGTGAAACTGCGCGGCGCCGACGGCGGCGGCGGTGTCTACGTGGTGCCTGAGGACGGCAGTCCGGTCCGGGGGGTGTCCGGGGGTACCGAACGGGTGGCCCGGCTGCTGGGCGAGCTGCTGGTCTCCACCGACTCCAGCGGTAACCTTGCCGTGCTGCGCACCCCGCCCGGTGCGGCGCACTACCTGGCCAGCGCGATCGACCGGGCGGCGCTGCCCGAGGTGGTCGGAACCGTCGCCGGTGACGACACCATCCTGGTCATCGCCCGAGAACCGAAGACCGGCGCGCAGCTGGCCGCCATGTTCGAGACCATCCGTTAGTCACGAGGGAGAAGAATTCATGTCTGAGCGCGTCATCCTGGCCTATTCCGGCGGCCTGGACACGTCGGTGGCCATCAGCTGGATCGGCAAGGAGACCGGCAAAGAGGTGGTGGCCGTGGCCATCGACCTCGGTCAGGGCGGCGAGGACATGGAGGTGGTGCGTCAGCGGGCTCTGGACTGCGGTGCCGTCGAGGCCGTCGTGGTCGACGCCCGCGACGAGTTCGCCGAGCAGTACTGCGTGCCGGCGATCCAGTCCAACGCGCTGTACATGGACCGCTATCCGCTGGTGTCGGCGCTCAGCCGGCCGCTGATCGTCAAGCACCTGGTGGCCGCGGCCCGCGAGCACGGCGGTGGGATCGTCGCGCACGGCTGCACCGGCAAGGGCAACGACCAGGTGCGATTCGAGGTCGGATTCGCCTCGCTGGCACCGGATCTCGCCGTCCTGGCCCCGGTCCGCGACTACGCCTGGACCCGGGAGAAGGCCATCGCCTTCGCCGAGCAGAACGCCATCCCGATCAACGTCAGCAAGCGCTCGCCGTTCTCGATCGACCAGAACGTCTGGGGCCGCGCGGTGGAAACCGGCTTCCTGGAACATCTCTGGAACGCTCCGACCAAGGACGTCTACGACTACACCGAAGACCCCACTCTGAATTGGAACACCCCCGATGAGGTGATCGTCGGTTTCGAGCGCGGCGTCCCGGTCTCGATCGACGGCAACAACGTCAGCGTGCTGGAAGCGATCGTCGAACTCAACCGTCGCGGCGGCGCCCAGGGCGTGGGTCGCCTGGACGTCGTCGAAGACCGCCTGGTCGGCATCAAGAGCCGGGAGATCTACGAAGCCCCGGGGGCCATGGTGCTCATCACCGCCCACACCGAACTCGAGCACGTCACCCTCGAGCGCGAACTGGGCCGATTCAAGCGCGGAACCGACCGCAAGTGGGGCGAACTGGTCTACGACGGCCTGTGGTTCTCACCGTTGAAGCGGGCCCTCGAGTCGTTCGTCGCCAATACTCAGGAGCATGTGACCGGAGAGGTCCGCCTGGTGCTGCACGGCGGCCACATCGCCGTCAACGGCCGGCGCAGCCCGGAATCCCTCTACGACTTCAACCTCGCCACCTACGACGAGGGCGACAGCTTCGACCAGTCGGCATCCAAGGGCTTCGTCCACGTCCACGGCCTCTCCTCGAAGATCGCCGCCCGCCGGGATCTGGGTTTGTGACGTGAGCACCAACGAGGGTTCGCTGTGGGGCGGTCGGTTCGCCGACGGCCCGGCACCGGCCCTGGCGGCGCTGAGCAAGTCCACTCACTTCGACTGGGTGCTCGCTCCCTACGACATCGCGGCGTCGAAGGCGCACGCGCGGGTGCTGCACCGCGCCGGACTGCTGACCGACGACCAGCGTGACGGGCTGCTGGCCGGGTTGGACAGTCTCGGTTCCGATATCGCGGACGGTGGTTTCACCCCGATCGTCACCGACGAGGACGTGCACGGCGCTCTGGAGCGGGGCCTGATCGACCGCGTCGGTCCCGACCTCGGGGGCCGGTTGCGCGCCGGGCGTTCGCGTAACGACCAGGTGGCCACCCTTTTCCGGATGTGGTTGCGCGACGCCATGACCCGGGTCGCGGACGGCGCACTCGAGGTGGTCGGTGCACTGGCCGACCAGGCCGCCGCGCATCCCGACGCCGTCATGCCTGGCAAGACCCATCTGCAGGCCGCGCAGCCGGTGCTCCTGGCGCATCACCTGCTGGCCCACACCCACCCGTTACTGCGCGACGTCGACCGCATCGTGGATTTCGATTCCCGAACGGCGGTGTCGCCCTACGGTTCGGGAGCACTGGCGGGCTCTTCGCTCGGTTTGGATCCCGACGCGATCGCTGCGGACCTGGGATTCGCTGCGGCAGCGGAGAATTCGATCGACGCGACCTCGTCGCGGGATTTCGCGGCCGAAGCGGCGTTCGTCCTGGCGATGATCGCCGTCGACCTTTCCCGGCTCGCCGAGGACATCATCCTCTGGAGCACAACCGAATTCGGGTATGTCACCCTGCACGACGCCTGGTCGACCGGAAGTTCGATCATGCCGCAGAAGAAGAATCCGGACATCGCCGAACTGGCCCGCGGCAAGGCGGGCCGACTGATCGGCAACCTCACGGGTCTGCTGGCCACGCTCAAGGCCCAGCCGCTGGCCTACAACCGCGACCTGCAGGAGGACAAGGAGCCGGTCTTCGACTCTGTGGCCCAGCTGGAGATGGTTCTGCCGGCGATGGCCGGCCTGGTCGCAACCCTGCGTTTCGACACCGAGCGGATGGCCGCTCTGGCGCCGGCCGGCTTCACCCTGGCCACCGATGTCGCGGAGTGGCTGGTGCGCAGGGGAGTGCCGTTCCGGGTCGCACATGAGACGGCAGGGGAGGCGGTCCGCGTCGCCGAGGCCCGGGGTATCGGACTGGAGGACCTCGGCGACGACGACCTCGCCGCCATCAGCCCCGACCTATCGCCCGACGTTCGCGAGGTTCTGACCGTCCAGGGCTCGGTCGCGGCGCGCAACGCCCGTGGTGGCACCGCGCCGGTCCGGGTCGGACACCAACTGGCGGGAGTCCGCGAGAGGGCCGGTGAACTGCACCGCCGTGTGCATGCCGACCGGTGAACTCAGGCCTCGCCGTCTGACTCGACCTTCTCGGACAGTTCCATCCAACGATTCTCGGTGTCGGCCAACTCCGATTCCAGTGCCCGCAATTCAGCGGTGAGCCGACCGAGTCCGACGTGATCGGACTGGTCGTGCTCGGCGAGTTCGACATGTTTGGCGTCGACCCGGCCGGCCAGCTTGGTCAACGAACGATCCAGCGCCGCGATTTCCTTTTGCACACTGCGCAATTCGGCTCCGGAGAGCGCTGCGGTGCGCTCCGGCTGTTCGGCAGCGCGCGGCCTGTCCCCATCGGCCCGGCCTGACTTCTTCTCCGCTATCCGAAGGTACTCATCGACACCGCCGGGCAGGTGGCGCAGATGGCCGTCGAGGACCGCGTACTGCTGGTCGGTGATGCGCTCGAGCAGATAGCGATCGTGCGACACCACGATCAGCGTGCCCGGCCACGAATCCAGGAGATCCTCGGTCGCCGAGAGCATGTCGATGTCGACGTCGTTGGTGGGCTCGTCGAGGACCAGGACGTTGGGCTCCTCGAGCAGGGTCAGCATCAACTGCAGCCTGCGCCGCTGGCCACCGGAGAGTTCACCGACTCGGGACGACAGCTGTTCGCGCCGGAAACCCAATCGCTCCAGCAACTGTGCCGGTGTCAATTCCTTACCGTCGACCACGTAGGTGGTCTTGAGCCGGCCGACCACCTCGCGGACGAGTTCGTCGGCGATTTCGGCGAGTTGGCCCGATTGCTGGTCGAGGATCCCCAGGCGAACGGTCTTCCCCCGCTTGACCCGGCCGCTGTCCGGGATCACCGTGCCCGCGATCAAGCCCAGCAGGGTCGACTTTCCGGCCCCGTTGGCCCCGACGATTCCGGTGCGTTCGCCGGGGGCGATCCGCCACTCGACATCGCGCAACACCGGCCGATTGCCGAAGGACACCGACACGTCGAGCAGGTCAATGACGTCCTTGCCGAGCCGGGCGGTCGCCAGCTTCGCCAGCTCGACGCCGTTGCGGATCGGCGGGACATCGGCGATCAGGGCGTTGGCTGCGTCGATGCGGAATTTTGGCTTCGAGGTCCGGGCCGGGGCGCCGCGGCGCAGCCAGGCCAACTCCTTTCGCATCAAGTTCTGCCGCTTGACTTCTGCGGCAGCCGCGATCCGGTCGCGTTCAACCCGCTGCAGCACGTAGGCCGCGTAACCGCCGTCGAACGGCTCGACGATCCCGTCGTGCACCTCCCACGTGGTGGTGGCGACCTCGTCGAGGAACCAGCGGTCGTGTGTGACGAGCAGAAGGCCGCCGCTCGTTCGCGCCCAGCGGTTCTTCAGATGTGCGGCCAGCCAGGTGACGCCCTCGATGTCGAGGTGGTTCGACGGCTCGTCGAGGGCGATCACGTCCCAGTCGCCGATCAGCAGCGCCGCCAGTTGCACCCGGCGTCGCTGACCGCCGGAAAGCGCTCCAACCGGCATCTGCCAGTCGATGTCGGACACCAATCCGCTTACCACATCACGGATTCGGGCGTCTCCGGCCCATTCGTGATCGGGTCGGTCGCCCACCAGGGCCGTGGTCACCAGGGTGTCGTCGGGCATGGTGTCTGCTTGCTCGAGTGCGGCCACCCGAAGCCCACCCCGCCGGGTCACGCGGCCGGAATCCGGGCGAATCCGCCCGATCAGCATGCCCATCAGGCTGGACTTGCCGTCCCCGTTTCGTCCTACGATCCCGATGCGATCGCCGTCGTTGACCCCGACCGTGACCGAGTCGAAGACGACCTGCGTTGGATATTCGAGGTGCAACGCCTCGGCGCCGAGCAGGTGTGCCACCGCACCGACCCTACTGTGGGCGCGCTGACAGGCAAAGTGCCTGCTGACAGGCTTGTGGCCGGTAGCCGACCGCGGGCGGTGTGCCATGATGATGCAGGCTGTCGGGGACGCCAGCAGCGCAGGATGTTTCGGCAGGAGTAATGGTGGATCTGAATTTGTCGGCGCTCACCAGGCCGCTGGAGCGCCTGGTGGCCACCGCCCAGAACGGCTACGAGGTGGCGCGTTTCGGTGGCTTGGACACCGGCAAGGTGCCCTCTCCGTTCCAGATCGTCGAGAGCACGAACATGTACAAGCTCCGGCGCTATTTCCCGCCGGACAACAGGCCCGGCCGCAAGCCGGTCGGCCCTCCGGTGCTCATGGTGCACCCGATGATGATGTCGGCCAACATGTGGGACGTCACCAAGGAGGACGGCGCGGTCGGAATCCTGCATGCGGACGGCGTCGACCCGTGGGTGATCGACTACGGCTCGCCTGACGAGGTCGAGGGCGGCATGGAGCGCACTCTCACCGATCACATCGTCGCCCTGAGTCAGGCCATCGACACCGTCAAAGCCGCCACCGGACAGAGCGTTCACTTGGCCGGCTACTCCCAGGGCGGGATGTTCTGCTACCAGACCGCCGCTTTTCGCCGGACCAAGGACATCGCCAGCATCGTCGCCTTCGGCTCGCCGGTGGATTCCCTGGCGGGGTTGCCGGGCGGCCTGCCCACGAATTTCGTCGTGGGGGTCTCCGAGCTCCTGGCCGACCACGTCTTCAACCACATCGACATCCCAAGCTGGCTGGCCCGCACCGGATTCCAGATGCTGGATCCGATCAAAAGTGCAAAGTCCAAAGTGGACTTCCTCTTCCAGCTGCACGACCGGGAGGCACTGCTTCCCCGCGAGCAGCAGCGGCGCTTCCTCGACAGCGAGGGCTGGATCGCCTGGTCGGGTCCGGCGGTGTCGGAGTTGCTCAAGCAGTTCGTGACCCACAACCGGATGATGACCGGGGGCTTCGCCATCCAGGGCCAACTGGTGACGCTGAGCGACATCACCTGCCCGATACTGGCTTTCGTCGGTGAAGTCGACGACATCGGGCAACCGCCCGCGGTGCGCGCCATCAAGCGCGCCGCACCGAAAGCCGACGTCTACGAAATGCTCATCCGGGCAGGTCATTTCGGACTCGTGGTTGGTTCGAAGGCCGCGACCATCAGCTGGCCGACGGTGGCCGACTGGGCGTTGTGGGTATCGGGTAAGCAGCCCATGCCGGCCAACATCGTTCCGATGGCCGACGTTTCCCAGGACCGCGTCGATTCCGGTGTCGCGTTGAGTTCTCGCGTGATGCACGGTGTCGCGGAAGCCTCGGAGCTGGCGCTGTCGATCGCCAAGGGCGCCGCCGACGCGGTGGTCAGTGCGAACAGGTCGGTGCGCGTCCTGGCCATCGAGACCGCCCGCACTTTGCCGCGCCTGGTCCGGCTCGGACAGATCAACGACCACACCCGGATCTCGCTGGCGCGGGTCATCGAGGAGCAGGCCGGCTCGAACCCGGACGGCGAATTCCTGCTCTTCGACGGCAGAGTCCACACCTACGAGGCCGTCAACCGCCGCATCGACAACGTCGTACGCGGCCTCATCGAGGTCGGCGCCCGGCAGGGCACCCGGGTCGGGGTTCTGATGGGTACGCGCCCCAGTGCTCTGGTCGCCATTGCGGCTCTGTCGAGGCTGGGGGCGGTCGCCGTGCTCATGCCGCCCGACGCCGATCTCGAACAAGCCGTCCGGCTCGGGGGAGTCACCGACATCATCACCGACCCCGCCAACCTCGCGGCTGCGAGCAGCTTGCCGGTTCAGGTCCTGGTCCTCGGCGGTGGTGAAACCAGAGACCTGCAACTGCCGGCCGGCAGCAGCGTCATCGACATGGAGAAGATCGACCCCGACGCCGTCGAGTTGCCGGGCTGGTACCGGCCGAATCCGGGGTACGCCCGCGATGTGGCCTATGTGGTCTTCAACGCCGTCGGCGGAGGGGCGTTGGTGCCCAAGCAGATCACCAACTACCGCTGGGCGCTCTCGGCGTTCGGAACCGCGTCTGCGGCCGCCCTCGACCGCAATGACACGGTCTACTGCCTGACGCCGCTGCATCACCAGTCGGGCCTGCTGGTCAGTCTCGGCGGGTCGGTCGTCGCAGGTTCGCGCATCGCGCTGTCCCGCGGGCTGAACCCCGAGCGCTTCCTCGAAGAGGTGCGCCAGTACGGCGTCTCGGTGGTCACCTACACCTGGTCGATGTTGAGCCAGGTCATCGACGACCCGAACTTCGAACTTTCGGGCAACAATCCGATCCGGCTGTTCATGGGGTCGGGCATGCCGACGGGGCTGTGGCAGCGGATTCTCGACGTTTTCGCCCCGGCCAAGATCGTCGAGTTCTTCGCCACCTCCGATGGTCAGGCGGTGTTGGCCAACGTCGCCGGGGTGAAGGTCGGCAGCGAGGGACGTCCGCTGCCCGGCGGCGGCGAGGTGGAACTGGCTGCCTATGACGTCGACGACGACCTCATCCTGGAGGACGACCGCGGGTTCGTCCGGGTGGCCGGGCGCCAGGAGATCGGAGTGCTGCTGGCCCGCCCGTGGGGCCCGATCGACCCGACCGCGTCGATCAAACGGGGGGTGTTCGCTCCCGGCGATATCTGGATCTCCACCGAGTACGTGTTCTGGCGCGACGCCGACGGCGACTTCTGGTTGTTGGGCAACCGCTCGGGGCTCATCCACACCAGGCGCGGCGTGGTGTTCCCCGCGCTGATCAACGATTCCTTCGGGGCCATCGCCGCGGTGGATCTCGCCGTGACCTACGCGCTCAAAGTGCCCGGGGGGACCCTGGCCGTCACCGCGATCACGCTGCATCCGGGCGCCAGTGTCACCGTCGCCGACGTCAGCGAGGCGGTGTCGTCGATGCCTGCCGGCATTGCACCGGACCTGGTCCACGTCGTGCCGGAGCTTCCGTTGAGCGCGTCCTACCGTCCGACGGTGTCCGCGGTGCGGGCGGCCGGTCTGCCGAAGGCCGGCCGTAACAGCTGGTACCTCGACGCCGATACCGGGAAGTACAAGAGGCTGACGGCCGCCGTCCGGTCCGAACTCGCTGGTGACCGGTAGGCTCGTCGGTAATCACAGCCTGTAACGGAATGACGAGAGGAGCGGTCGTGTCTTCCTGGGATCGCAATGTGCTCAGGAGCCTGGCCGGTTTCGTGGTCCTGGGTGGGCTCGCCGCCGGATCGATCGCTTCCGCCCATGCCGACCCGACAACGTCCCCATCGCCGGCGCCGACGCAGAGTGCGCCGGCTACGGCGGCAGCCCCCGCCACGGGTGCGGCGGCGGCCACCGCGACGGCCCCGACAGCGGGTGTGACGACGTCGGGTGGCGCGGCCACTTCAGCGTCGGGTGGCGCGGCCACTTCGGCCACAGGTGGCGCGGCCACTTCAGCGTCGGGTGGCGCGGCCACCCCGAATACGGCGGCGAACACGGGTGCCACCGCCGGGGGTGACGTTCTCGACCAGCTCGCACAGGAGTACGCGATCGGATCCGGCGGCGGCCAGCTCTCCAACCTGCTGAAAACGTCGATCAAGCTGCGTTCGATGGGCTTCAAGCCGTCCAAGCAGTACCTCGATGAGATCCAGACGGCCATGAACTATCGCCCGAATCAGAATCCGCTCATCGGGGCCCTCAAGGACACCATCGCCTATCAGCAGAAGATCAAGGCCCAGATGGACATTCTCCAGCAGGCCCAGTCCAAGAACGCCAACAGCGCGGTGATGGGGGCAGGTCAGATGCCCGCCGACAGCAGTCCATCCCAGTTCGGCGCCGCCATGGGGCAGCCGCCGGGACCCGCCGCCGCCGCGCCGGCGCCTCCGGTCATGATGCCTGCGCCCGCCGAAGCCCCGACTCCGTAACCGGCGTTCGCAGTGGTGGATCCCAAGCTGCTCGGCATTCTGGTGTGTCCTTCCGACCGCGGGCCGCTGCTCTCGGTCGACGACGTTCTCTACAACCCCCGGCTGCGGAAGGCCTATCGCATCGAGGGCGGCATTCCGGTGTTACTCGTCGACGAAGCCGCCGACGTCGGGCCGGAGGAGCACGAACGACTGATGGCCCTCGCGCCTGAGTGAGTGCCGACGCCCTGGCCGTCGACCCGGAGTCGGCGGCCAAGTTGCTGCTCGGGGCCGTGCTGACGGTTGGCGGGGTCAGTGCCCGGGTGGTCGAGGTCGAGGCTTACGGCGGACCGCCGGACGGCCCGTGGCCTGACGCCGCCTCGCACTCGCACCGCGGGATGACCGCCCGCAACAGCGTCATGTTCGGTCCGCCGGGCCGGCTTTACGTTTACCGCAGTCATGGAATTCACCTGTGCGCCAACATCTCCTGCGGGGACGACGGGACCGCGGCCGCGGTCTTGCTCCGGGCGGCGGTGATCGAGTCCGGCTGGGCACGGGCGCAGTCGCGGCGTGGGGCAGGCGTCGCGCCACACGCCTTGGCCAGGGGACCCGGCAACTTGTGCTCTGCGTTGGGAATTGCCATGGTGCACAACGGGGTTGACGTGTTCGACAATCGCTCGCCGGTCACGGTGCACCTGGAGCAGCCGGTGCGCCCCGCCGCTGGGCCGCGCGTCGGCGTCAGCCGAGGCGCCGATCGGCCCTGGCGGTTCTGGCTGTCCGGGCGACCGGAAGTATCGGCCTATCGGCGCAGTCCTCGCGCGCCACAACCGGGCGCGGGCGACTGACGGGGTGCGGTACGGGAAGATCAAGCGATGAGCACGACGATTCTCGACGAACTTGCCTGGCGAGGACTTATCGCGCAGTCCACCGACCTCGACGCGCTCAAGGCGGAGGCGTCGCGTCCACCGATGACGGTGTACGCGGGCTTTGATCCGACTGCGCCGAGTCTGCACGCCGGAAACCTGGTGCCGCTGCTGACCCTGCAGCGGTTCCAACGGGCCGGCCACCGGCCGATCGTGCTGGCCGGCGGGGCTACGGGGCTGATCGGAGATCCTCGGGACACCGGCGAACGCACGATGAATACAGCCGACACGGTGGCCCAGTGGTCTGAGCGCATCCGCGGGCAGCTCGAGCGGTTCGTCGACTTCGACGGGGCGGCAACGGGGGCGATCGTCGAGAACAACCTCAGCTGGACCGAACCCCTCGGGGCGATCCAGTTCCTGCGTGACGTCGGCAAGCACTTCTCGGTCAACGTCATGCTGGATCGGGACACGATCCGCCGGCGCCTCGACGGAGAGGGCATCTCCTACACCGAGTTCAGCTACATGCTGTTGCAGGCGAACGACTACGTGGAACTGCATCAGCGGCACGGTTGCTCGCTGCAGATCGGCGGATCCGATCAGTGGGGCAACATCATCGCCGGGGTCAGGCTGGTGCGGCAAAAGCTCGGCGCGACCGTGCATGCGCTCACGGTTCCGCTGGTCACCGCGGCCGACGGGACCAAATTCGGCAAGTCCACCGGCGGCGGAAGCCTGTGGCTGGACCCGCAGATGACCAGCCCGTATGCCTGGTACCAGTACTTCGTCAACACCGCGGATGCCGACGTCGTCCGATATCTGCGCTGGTTCACCTTCCTGCCCGAGGATGAACTCGCCGATCTCGACTACGCGACGGCCAATCGGCCCCATGAGCGCGCGGCGCAGCGCCGGCTCGCCCGGGAACTCACCACCCTGGTGCACGGCACGGCCGCGACGGAGGCGGTGGAACACGCCTCGCAGGCGCTGTTCGGGCGCGGCGAACTCACGCAACTCGACGAGCCGACGCTCGCCGCGGCCCTGCGGGAGACGTCCGTGGCGGAACTGGCACCGGGCGGCCCGGACTCCATCGTCGACCTGCTCGTGGCGACGGGGCTGTCGGCCAGTAAGGGCGCTGCCCGGCGGACCATCGCAGAAGGCGGGGTGTCGGTCAACAACGTCAGGGTGGACAGCGAGGAATGGGTGGCGGACGCATCGCATTTCCTGCACGGACGCTGGCTCGTGCTGCGTCGTGGGAAGCGGAACGTCGCCGGCGTTCAACGCATCGGGTGAATTTTGACGGTCCGACCTGCAGTGGGTGAAGTGTGACGAAGGTCAAACTCCTAAGGTGCCCAGTCGATTTGACTCTCGCGCCGCCGCTGACGTAACTTAGCGAAGTCGTTGTGACGCGGCCTGGTCCGCAGAGCGCGACGGCATCTCTGGGAATACTTCCGGACTCCGGAAAGTTCCTACTGTCCGCACGACGAGCACGCGGCTTCACGGCCGCGGGTTAGCCGCGCGGGCAGAGATGCCGGGTGTGTTGTTTGAGAACTCAATAGTGTGTTTGGTGGTTTTATAGTTTGTTGTTTTTTTGCCATGCTCTGATACCCCCGTGTTGGGGTGTGGTGTTTTTGCCAGTTTTTGCTGGTGTTTAGGTCGAATTTTTCTGATTCGAATTCTGCCTGGGCCTGTTGGTCTGGGGGTTTTTGTTTGGAGAGTTTGATTCTGGCTCAGGACGAACGCTGGCGGCGTGCTT
>CAYTOD010000021.1:0-44107 GCA_964439315.1 uncultured Mycobacterium sp.
GACCGGCGCAGGCGCGGGGGGCGTCGGGGGGTAGGGCGGGGCCGCGGCGAAGGGCGGCGGTGGGTTAAGAACGTCGCCGGCGGGGTTCTCCGGCAGCGGGGCGGGGGCCACGATGATCGGGGCCGGGGAGGCGGGCGCGGGCGGCGCGGGCGTGTACGCCGTGTCGGCGGCGGTCGCGTCGATTTCGGGCGGCGACGGTTGTGAGGGCAGCGGGTCGCCGTCCGGCGCCGGGGACTCGGCGGGGGCGGGCTCTGCGGCGCCGGTGTCAGCCGGGGTGGGTGTGATGCCGTTGAGCGGCGCGGATGATGCGGCGTTCTCGCCGGTGGGGGCGCTGAATTTGGTCGACGCCTCGCGGAGGGCGTCGCCGTCCATTTCGCTGGTATTGAATTTCATGGCCTCGACTTCCAGATCCGATTTATATACGGCAAAGTTTACAGTTGAGTGGGTGTAGTGGTCATAGAGCATCGCCAAACCCTCGGTCATTTTTTCGGCGCACGACGACTTCGCCGCGGCTGTCGCAGGCGAACATGATGCGCGGCACGCTGACGGCGGCCTCGGGCAGCTTCGGCAGGGCGGTGACACCGCGGGCGGCCAGGAGGTTTTTGATGGCCTGGACTTCGTGCAGCCACTCCGCTGAGGCCAGCACCGCCCGCAGATAGGCGTTCTGGCTGGCGGCCAGAATCGCCTCGCCCCCGATCGCGGGGTCGGCCTCGGCGTCGGGCCGGTAGGTGCGGGCGGCGGCGGCGAGCTGGTCGGTGTCGGTGGGTCCGGGACCGGGCGCGGCGAACCCCAGATGCTGGGTGGCTTCGGCGCGAAGTGCGTCAGCTAGGCGATACAGGTTGGCGGCGCGGTGGGCCAGAGGATCGCCGGGGCGTTCGGCGAGGGGCGCCGCTGCGGCGGCAGCGGGGGCGGCGATGTCGGATCGGAGCTGCTCGGCGGGATGGGTCGATCCTGCAGCAGGTGGCGGGGCGGGCCGTTTCACGGCGGTGCGCGGCCCGGTGGGCATGGCGTGCGGGATGCCGCCGCGTTCCCACGCGTAGCCAGGGGCGCCGGGCTCGGTGTCGGGGGCGGCGATGTGCACCCGACTGATCGTTCCGCCCGGGTTGACCAGCACGACGGGGGCGTCCAGCGTCGCGCGGGAGGACAGGTCGGCCAGCGGCGGCATCGGTGTCGGTGTCTGGCCGAGCAGGGTTGGGGCAGCCCCGGGGAGGTCGGGGTCCTCAGGGGCCGGGGACAACGTCGTACGGTCGGCGGCGGCGGTGTCGGTCAGACGCACCCGGCGTTGGGCGCCGAGGGACTGCGGCGAGTCGGGCTGCACTGTTGAGGTCGTCATGGACGGGCCTTCCTGGGCGGGGGCGGGGACCCCGGATCCGTCGCGCAGTTGGGTCCAGCGTTGCTGCGTCCAGTCCTGCATCTGCTGGTAGCGGTCGGTCATCCAGCCCCACGGGGCCGCCATCTGCGCACCGAAGGGGGCCATCAGCTGCCCGGTGAGGGTGTTCTGGTCGGCTTTGAGGTTGTACAGATTGGTCCACGTTTGGGACTTCTTGATCCGGTCGGAGAACAGATCGGTGAGGTTGCCGCGGTAGCGCAGGACGGCGTCGAGCCCTCGCGCGCTGACGTAGAAGGCCAGGGACACCAGCGGGATCTGCAGGACGGGCGGCAGGAACGACAGGATGTCGGTGAACAGTTTGACGCTGACCGCGGGGGCGAACGCGGTGATGAACAGGATCCCGACGGTGATGACGCCGTGTTCGCCGAATTTCGCGGCCCGGGTGACCAGCGGGTCGTAGGGGCGGCGGCGGGCCAGCGTGGCCGCGGCGATCCAGGTGGCGGCGACCAGGTTGGCGATCGTCAACCCGAGATGATTGAACAGGTGCTTGGCGGCGACCCACGCGAACTTGGCGATCCCCCACGCGATGGGCACGGCCAGCAGCGCCATGAGCACCGTCCAGATGTCGGGGTCGGCGGCGGCGTACTGCTGCTGGGTCAGGCAGGCCGGGTTGCCCCCGCCGGCGCTGATGGCTTGTGACCACTGCCGGGCGCACTCGGAGTCCAGCAGGTCGCGGTAGTTGATCATGAAGGTGACGTTGCGCAGGATGTCGGTCACGCCGTGGGCGGCGTAGGTTCCCGCGCCGCCGGAGGTGGCGGTGAACGTCATCCCCGTGGCGACGGTGACGATCGCGTTGACGGCCTGCTGGATCAGTTTGAACGGGTTGGCGGCCAGGATCATGACCACCGCCATGAGCACGATGCCCGAACCCAGCCGGTTCCATTGCGCAGTGCTGATCTGGGCGTTGGACGGTGTCAGCTGCTCCAGCCAGCCCGCCCGCGGGGGGGCCTGCGGGCGGCCGGGGGGACCCTTGGGGGCGGCGTCGCGGCGCAGGAACACGCTGACGACCAGGAAGCCGAAGGTCACGGCCACGATGGCCAGCGGCGGGACGGCCTGGTACAGCCGTGCGGTGATGGCGGTGTAGAAGTCGGTCAGCGGTGTCAGCCACCGGTCGGGGGTCAGCACGAGTTCCAGGCCGGCGGCGCCCCACGCGGCGAGGACCATGAAGACCGCGTAGAAGAATTCGGCCAGGCCGCTGTAGACGACGCGGTGCAAGACGTTGGCGAAGCCGGGTTCGAGCAGCAGCCGGTAGTGGCTGATGCTGCCGCCGTCGCTGTCGGCGAGGTTCAGCCAGTCCAGCAGCGGGTTGCCGGCGGCTGATGTCACGACGTCGGCGGGCGCGGCGGGCGGGCGGACACTCATGCGTGCACCGGTGCGCCGGCCTCTGCGTAGTCGGCGGCTGGTGGGGCCGCGGCGGCGCGCAGGGCGGGTAGGTCGCGGGCCCGGATACGCCGGGAGGAGGTGGTGTCGCTGAACCGGCGGCGTTGAGGCAGCAGGTGGCCCAGCAGTCGCAGCTCCCCGGCGGTGGATCCGTCGTTGTACCAGACTTCCCCGGCGCGTTCGGGCATGGGCATGCGGGTTTCGGGGTCCAGCGGGGACGCGGCCATGATGCGGGTGACCATGCTGTCGGTCGGCGGAAGGTCGCACCAGACGGCGGCGGCGGCGGCATTGTCGCGTTTTTCCTGCCTGCCGATGAAGCGGCGGTGAATCAGGGCGGTGTTCTCGTCGAGGTCGGGGGCCAGCTGGGAGGCGACCATGACGAAGTTCTCGGCTTTGCGGGCTTGGCGGTCGGGCTGTTCGACGAGGATGCTCAGCACCGGGGATCCCTTGAGGAATTTCAGTTCGTCGGCGCCGAACATGCAGGCCCCGGGAACGGCGGCGAAGCGCTGGGCGGTCAGGTAGGCGATGGCGGTGAAGGCCATCGCCGCGAACAGCTGGGAGGTCTTGGCGTCCTCCCCGGTGCGGCTCAACGACAGTTTGTGGGTGCGGAACACCACCAGCAGGCTGGTGGGGTCGAACGGCGGGTAGTTCACGGGAGCGCCGTGCAGGACCGGGTCGATGAAGGCGTGGGTGTAGGGCTGGCGGGCCCAGAAGTTGAAGCCGGTCTGCAGCGAGCGGGCGGCGTCGCCGGGGATCGCCTCGAGTTGGTGCAGCAGCTGCCGGGTGGTGTTGACCCCGGAGGTGCGCCGGTATTCGGGGTCGAGCAGCGATGCCAGCAGGGCGGCCTCTTCGGAGCGCACGTCGATGCGCAGCAGCGGCATCCACAGATCCAGGAAGATCCGGACGGCGTCGGCGGGGGCGAAACATTTGAGCGGATCCAGGGAGACCCCGCCGCCAGTGGACAGGTGCGGTTCGGCGACGTGGACGATCTGGGGGCGGGTGATCGATTCGGCGAACACCTCGTATTCGCCGTCGGGGTCCTGGTCGACCAGGTGCACCGGCCGGTGCAGGTCGTGCATGAAGCCGGAGACGACTTTCATGAATTCCGATTTCCCGGCGCCGGAGCCGGCGCACATGGCGATCGAGGCGTTGCCCTTGTCGGTGGCGTTGAGCAGATCCAGATGAACGATCTGGCCCAGCGCGTTCTCGGCGTTGATTCCGACGGGCACCCCGATCGGGTCGCCGAGCACGGTGCGGCGCACCGGCAGGAACGCCCCGAACAGCCGGGTGGTGGTGACCGCTTTGAGGTCTTCGACCACCGGGGGGCATGGGGAGCCGGGCATCATCGCCTGCCACAGATCGAACTGCGCCCCGACCGGCAGCAGCGGGGTGAAGTCGTGTTGAACGAAGTGCTCCATGATCTTGTCGACGCGTTCGGCCAGGACGTCGCGGTTTTGGTGGGCGAAGGAGAAGATCGCCGCGACCCGCATGCCGCGGGCGGCGGGGGTGGCTTTGACTTCGCGGCGCAGCTGGCGTGACTCGTCGCCGATCTCGGCGTAGTCCTCGGCGTCGAGTTCGTCTTGGATGTTGGCGTTGGCTTCGGCGAGCAGCTCGTTGCGGAAACGTCGGATGCCGCGCTTGCTGATCACTTCCTGGTCGAAGTCGAAACGCAATGCGAAGTCGGCGTCGAGGCCGATCTCCTGGTCGACCAGATAGGTGAAGGTGTTGATTTCGAAGCTGCCGGCCACCGGGTAGCGGGCGATGGCGACCTGGGTTTGGTAGCTGGTGTAGCCGTCGGGGAAGGCGGCGCTACGCGTGGCGAGGTTGTGCACGCTCAAGCAGCGGGCGAGTTGGATGGAGCGGAAGTTCGCGGCCAGCGCGGAGCGGGCGTCGACGGCGGCGGCGGAGCGGGAGAAGCCGCGGGCCGCGGCCAGGACGGCCAGGCAGGCCAGTGCGGCGGCCGCGGCGGCGGGGCGCGGATCGGTGAGGGTCAATCCGGCTACGGCGGTGGCGATGACGGCCACAACGGTGGCGATCAGGGCACCGGTCGGCGGGCGGCGGCGGGCGCGGGCGACGATGGCAGGGTTGTCGTCGGCGACGTCGGCGACGAAGCGTTCGTAGAGGGCGTCGGCGTCTGCGTTTTTGTTGATCATCACGTCGGCGAATCGGTGCGGGCTGGGGTCGGCTGCGCGGACCGCGCGGGCGTCGGGGAAGTCCGGGACGGTGATGCCGCGCTGGCGGACACGGTCGAACACCCAGTCGATGTGATCGGGGTTGACGCGGGTCGGCTGGAATTCGCGGGGCAGCCCGCGGAAGTAGGTCTGCTCGAGTTCTTCGAGCTGGCGCAGATCGGTGTTGCGGTGGGGGTCGAGGACCGCGGCTTTGGACAGCATGGATTCCAGCCAGCTGCGGCGGGTGGGAAAGCCCAGCGACAGAACGTAGATGCGTTGGTATTCGGCGAGTTCGCCGTACTTGCTGCGGTTGTAGAGGGCGTCGTATTGGGCGAGCAGTTCGGGATAGTTCTGCGGGCTGAGGTCGGGGATGCCGGCGCTGGCGCGGGCGATGACCGCCTCGGCGGGGGTGCGGGCTTTGATGCCGAGCAGCAGCCCCTCGGTGAACGGCAGCCGCGACAGCGCGGAGAAGAGGCGTTCGTTGGCGGTCTGGGCGGCTTCGACCTGCGCGAGGTGGTAGGGGTCGGTGTTGATTCCGCGGAGCAGGTAGGTGGCCCAGGCGGTGCCGTCGGCGGCGAAGGTCACGTTGCCCGGGTTGTTGAACCCTTTCGGGGACGCGGTCATCGGCGGGAAGTAGTCACCCATGGGTCATCGCCTTTCGGTGTTGGTGATCGTGGGTGCGGCCGCAAGGGTGCGGCGGCGGCGGTTGGTGATTACCGGCGCGGTGGCGGCGGTGCGCAGCAGACGCAGTTGGGTCAGTTCGCGCAGGTATCCCTCGGGGTCCATGGCGTTGAGACGGGCGGTGCGGATCAGGACCGCGGTGAGGCCGACTGCGGCTGCGGGGATGGCGGCGAACAGTGAGATGAGCAGGATCAGGGCGGCGCTGATCGCGACGACGGACACGACGGCGGTCATCGACCAGAATCGGTAGCGCTGCCCCATGACGGTCCATTCCACGTCGACGGGCCGGGCCAGGCCGTTGAAGATTCGGTAGGCGCGCACTGCGGTGGTTCCCCCTGGTTCCTGCGGTGGGTGGTGAGTCGCGTGCGGGGCGTGTGCCCTGCATGTGTCCTCAGCCGGGACGGTATCGCCGGCGGCGGCGGGGGCGGCGGGCCGACACATTTGGGGTGCCGGGAACTTTGGGTCGCCGTCTGGGCTGGTGGCTCAGCGCCCAACAGCCGCCGCCGTCAGCAAACTTTTCGGGCGGGGGTCTCGGATGGCTGGCGGGAGCGGGGGCGGAGCCGGTTGAGGACCGTGCGTGTGGTCGGTGCGGGGCGTGGCCTGCGGGGTTGGTAGGGACCGGCGGTGGACGGGCCGAGCCTGGGAGGCCGGGTGCTACCCGTCGGAAGCCGGGGGGTTCGCGGCGCCTCAGTGACATGCCTGGCTTCCCCAGCGCTGCCCGCGTGCGGGTCGGTGGTCGCCCTGGGGCGAGGTGTGAGCACCGCTTGCCGCGCCCAGGAGCGCGCCCCTGGGCTAGCGGGGGGATCGGTGCTATCAGTCCTTGCAGACACACACGTTTGCGCTGGTCGCGTTTCTGCTCGTGTGTGCATTCGGCGGTAGCCCGGCACCTGGGGTGGGGCATGTATAGCGCCGCTAGTGTTGCTGTCATATTCCCCGGTTCGGCCAGCAGTTCGATTTCCGCCGACGACATATGGGCCTGACGTGCTCCCTGACTGCGCCAGAATGTGGCCCCAACACGTCCCGCTGTCCTCCCTACGGCGCGGGGGCGGGGTTAGCGTCGTGGTGTGAAGGCTTATATCTATGCCAGTCCTGCCGGCGCCGAGGCCCGGGTCTTGGGACATTGCTTCGCTGATTTCGCTGCCCTTTACCGCTGCGGGCTGCTCTCCAGCTCCTCGACGGTGTGGGTGAACGCCGAGGCAGCGGACTCCAGTTTCTGGGCGCTGACCGACCGCAGTCAGTACGTGTATCTGCTACGCAGTCCCGAACCGGGGTACGTGCGGCTAACGTCTGGGCGGATGCGGTGGGGTCGCAGCTACGACGACACCCTGGAGAAATTCGACGTTGATCTGGACACCCAGCGCATTCCCGGCGGCTCGGATAAGAACATCACCCTGGTGGTCAAACATCGCGGCGTCGGCCGCGCGGTGAAGGTGATCGACGGCTCCGGTCTGGTGGAGATGGTCGACGGAATCTATTCGCGGCGCCATCTGACGGTCGTGGATCTGGCCGCCTACCGCCCGCCGGATGAGGTTGTTGCGGCGACCGAATTCGAGCAGAACCACGCCCGCTATCACGGCGTGAACCATCTGATGGCCAGCCTGAACAACGACAACGCCGAACTGGTTCGCCGTCATCTGGAACTGTTCTCCTTTGAGATCACCGACGAGCATTTGCAGACCATCAACTCGCATCTGGACATCGTCGAACAGTTCGCCGACGGATTCGCCGATGCGCTGTACACCCGGCTGACCGCGGCCCCCTGAAAAGGCGGGCCGTCGTCCTCGCATCCTTGCCCGGCTGTCATGCTGTTGATAGTCTTGTGTCATGACAGCTAGCTCTGCCGGCGAGACGCCGGGCACCCTGACCATCACCGGCGATTACCCGACCTTGGAGGGTGCGCGGCGTCATGCGGCGGCGCGGCTGAGCGCATCTCCGCCGACCGCGCGTGTTGCCGCCGACGAACTCATCGGCCAGCTCTACGCGGAGCAATCCGGCGTGCTGACCTTCAACCAGGTCGCTGCCATCGCGGAGGCCGCGCACACCGCCGCGACCGCCCATGGCGCGTCGTTCGACGAGAGTATTCAGCAGTACCGGGCGTGCTGCGACTCGTGCGGCCACGGCGCTGCGCGATGAGCACCGAGTACCGCCAAGAGCCGGGTGCGTTCGCCGCAGGGCTCTGCCGTGACCACGACGAACACCCCTGCCCGGTGGGCGCGCTCTGCGACGCCGCCGGTCGTGGGACGCCGTCATCGCGGCGCCTGATGTCATGACAGCGCGGCGGTGATCCGCGCTGTGCCCGAGGACGACAAATCCACTCCGCGGCGCACCATTCGCATTCCCGACGCGGAGTGGGAGGCCGCTCTGCAGGCCGCCGAGGCTCGTGGGGAAACCCTGTCGGCGGTCATTCGCCGCCGCGTCGCCGACTATTGCGGCGGCGGCCCGGCGGTTGAGTACCGCGCGGTGTCACGGACGATTCCGGGCCTGGCCGTCGACGCCCTCACCGGCGATCTTGAGGACATCCGCGCCCACTTCCCTGCCAAGCACTGGCTGCTGCACAGCCGTGAGGTGAGCGGCTATCGCCCGGTGCAGCGGCGCACCGTGTGAGCCGGGCTACCCCTGGTCCCAGGGCCTGGCGTGGGGTGTCCGGATGATCTCGGTGGCCATCGTGGACAGGGTGACCATGCGGGCCTGGCCGGGTCGGCGGGAGGCGAACTTGATGCCGGATCCGGGCCACAGTACGCCCTCGGCGACGGGTCCGCTGAACAGCAGCATCGTGGCGCTGGCGGCTTCTAGCGCTTTGTAGCCGCGGTTGCTCATGCGCGCGGCGCCGAAGCCCTGGGCGGGGCCGGTGGCCAGGACGTGCAGGCCGAGGTCGTTGCGGCCTTCGAGCAGACCGTAGAGCGGATCGAGCGGGTTGCTCATCTGGAATTGTCCGCCGCCGGCGACCAATTGCAGGTCGTCGATCAGGACGAAGATTTCCGGGCCGCTCCAGAATGAGCGGCTGCGGATCATCTCGGCGGTGAGTTGCTGGTCCATGTGCGGGGCGCGGGGGGTGATCGTTGCGGTGATGTGTTCGATGGCCGCGGGCAGCGAGGTGCGGTCTCCGGAGTAGGCCATGAGGTAGCCGCGTTTGGCCAGTTCTTCCTGCTCGGTGAGCAGCTCGTATTTGGTTTCGATGATGACCAGTTGCGCCTGGTCGGGGGTGTACTGGTTGACCACCGAGTTGATCGCCCCCCGCAGCAGCGAGGTGCGGCCGCTTCTGGGTGCGCCGACTGCCAGCAGGTGGGGGCAGGGTTCTTCGGGGAGTTCGACGATGCGCAGGTCTTCGGCGCTGACCCCGATCGGGATGCGTTTGTCGCGGGCTGGCACGGTGGCCCACCAGGCGGCGAATTCCTCGGCGGAGGGCATGTGCCCGAGGCTGTGTGCGGCCCGCAGCACGCGGCCGCGGTTGGCGACCTCCCAGACCACCGAGTAGTCGATGACCGGAGGGGCCGGGTCGACGGCCGGGGCGGTGATCGGTGTGCCTTCGGGGGTTCGGTACATCTGCTGCATGGAGGCCACGAAGCGGGCGATACCCGGCGCGTAGTCGGCGTCGTGGTTGTAGACGGGCAGGCCTTTTTTCTCTCCGATGGGCAGGATTTGCTCGTATTGCGGGACCGCGATGCGGGCGGCGAGGCCGCTTTGCAGGTCCACGCACCGGCCGGGTTGGTCGGGGGGGATGGCCCGGACCAGCGGTCGGGTGACGGCGTTGAGGCCGATCGCGGTGCCCGGGTCTTCGATGGCCAGCTGGATGACGGTGGCGAAGTAGTCCACCATTTTCATGGGCAGGCGGGCGACGGAGTCGGCGGTGACGATCAGGTGGATGCCGTATCGGCCGGCGTCGGTGACCAGGCGCAGGAAGGTTTCTTTGGCCTCCGGGTAGTCCTCGGTGTAGCTGGGGAATCCGTCGATCACCAGGAAGTAGTGGCCGTAGGGGTCGTCTTCGGCGGGGTTGTGCAGCCGGTCGGCGAAATACTGGTCGAGGTTGGCGACACCGCGGGCGGCGAACTCGCGTTCGCGGGTGTTCAGGAGCCGGAAGGTCTCTCCGACCAGGCGGGTCACCCGGTCGGCGTCGGTCTTGGAGGCGTAGCTGCCGACGTTGGGGAGGTCCTTGATTTCGGCGAGTTTCGCCCCGGCGTAGTCGATCAGATAGAACGAGACGAACGTCGGCGAGTAGGCGCGGGCGGCGCCGGCCACGATGGCCTGCACCGCGGTCGTGCGGCCCGATCCGCCCTTGCCGATGATGCGGATGTGGGCTTTGCCGCCTTCGGGGCGCAGGACGTAGGGCAGGCGGCTGCTCAACCGGGGTGCGTCCAAGTCGCCGATGCGGAACTCCAGGCGGGCCGAGGAGGCGGGGGCGATGTCGATCTCGTGGTAGCTCAGCGGCGCCCGCAAGGAGGGCTTCCACAGGTTCAGCAGATCCCGGTCGGCGTCGAAGACGGACAGCCGGGCGATGAGCGCTTCGGCCATGCTGTGCAGGCCGGCGGTGTTGAGGGCGTCGGGGCCGGCGGCCGCGGCGGTGGCGGGGGTCGCCGCGTCGGGGTGGCCGTTGGCGAGGGTGAAGCTCTGCAGCACGACCCCTCCCCCGCCGGGTCCGGCGAGGGGTCCGGCGGCGGCGGCGGTGCGCAGCCGGGGCGGGACGTAGAGCACTTTGGAGTTGAATCCGACGAAGGGCGTCACTTTCTGTTCGTCGATGTCGGTGTGCAGCAGCGCCGCACCCTTGCCCGGCGGGAGATCCTTGGCGGCGTCGGTCACCTTGAGCACCGCCCGGGACCGGGCGGCGGTGTTGGTGCGCAGCGAGGTGCCGAAGCTGACGTGCTCGTAGAGTCCCGCGATCTGGCTGGCGTCGATGAACTGCGAGCAGGCCCACACGTGCATGCCCAGTGCGCGGCCGACGGTGCCGGTGCGGGTGAGCAGTTTGAGATGGCCCTGTTCTTTGTGGTGTTCCATGTATTCGGCGAATTCGTCGACCAGGATGATCAGTTCGGGTAGCGGCGGGTAGGCGTCGGGGTTGGCCGCCCGCTTCTGGCGGTATTCGACGATGCCGTCGACTTTGTACTCGTTGATCAGCGCTTCGCGGCGCTCGATCTCGCCTTCGAGGATCTCCACGGCCCGGTCGACGGTTTCGGTCTGGTCGGTGAGGTTGGAGATGTTGGCGACTACATGCGGCAGGGCGTCGAAGCCTTGGAAGGTGGTGCCGCCCTTGAAGTCGAGGAGGATGAATTTCAGTTTGGACGGGCTGTAGCGGGTGCAGGCCCCCAGCACCATGGAGCGCAGCTGGAAGCTTTTGCCGGAGCCGGTCATTCCCTGGCTGATGCCGTGCGGGCCGGCGCCGCCGACCGAGGACTCGCCGATGTCGAGGTCGACGACGGTGTTGGAGCGGGCGTCGGGGGTGCCCTCGAAGCCCAGCGGGAAGTAGAAGTGCGAGTCCCATTCGTTCTTGTCCCACAGTGGCCGGGGATCCCAGGTGTCCAGGTCGGTGATCTTCATGGCGTCGAAGAAGGACTGCTGCTCGACGTCGGTCGTCGCGGCGGTCGCCCCGACTTCCCAATCGCCGGGGCGTAGTTCGCTCATCTTTTGGGCGATGAGCCGGGCCTGCAGCGTGGACAGCGCGTCGGCGCGGACGTGGCGGCGCTGGGTGGTGGTGGAGAACCAGTGGTCGGCGTCGAGGTGGAATCGGGTGTCGGGTGCGGAGAGGGTTTCGCTCAGTGCCCGCAGGACGACGAAGGTGGTGTTGGGGGCGTCCAGCCCTGGGGGCAGTGCGGCGTCGGCGTCGGGGGTGTCGATGAAGACGATCAGGTGGGCGTTGTTGTCGGTGTGGCTCAGGATGGGGTCGGCGGCGAAGTCGTCCAGGGAGCGCCAGACCAGGCGGGCGGTGCCGGCGCCGTCGGTGCGGAATCGGTTCTGGGTGTGGGGCAGCCATTTGAGCCAGTCCCAGTTGTCCTGGCCGGCGGCGTCGGTGATCAGGCCGATGCTGAGGTGGGTGGGGCCGTGGTTGAAGGCCAGGGACACGATCATGGCGCGGGCGGCGGCCAGGGTGGCGTCGGGGTCGCTGTCGCGGAAGCTGTAGGCGGGGTGTTCGGCGAAGCTGATGCCTTTGGGGCAGTTGGTGACGAAGCTTTGGGTGCGCAGGAAACGCCGGAAGGCGGCGTAGGTGACCGGTTCGCGTTGTTCGGTGACGGCGAGTTGTTGGGTGTGTTTGAGGCCGGGCACCAGGCGGGTGACCCCGACGCCGAGGCGGGCGGTGAGCCAGGGCTGCAGGGATTCGGGGATCTCGTCGAAGGCGTTGCCGCCGCCAGCGGGGGCGCCGCTGGTGGGACGCACGGTCCACATGGCGGCGGTGTCGATTTTGGACAGCAGGCTGGCCGGGTTGGGGTAGAGCTGGGATTGCAGGTCGTGGAGTTGGCGGCCGTGGTGGTGGGCGATCTTGCGGCTTTCCCGCAGCTGCAGCGCGTAGTTCTTGCGGGTGGCGGGCAGCTCGTCCATGGCGCCGCCGCCGTGGCCGCCGACCCCGAGGTAGGCGAAGGCCATCATCATCACGGTCATCAGCGGCATCATCATGTACGGCGAGGAGGCCAGGTTGCGGGCGCCGGAGGTGATCATCAGGGCGAAAAACCCGACCATCATCACCACCATGAAGATGGGCGCCAGTTTCTGCCATTGGAATCCCTGGCCGGGATCTTTGAGGGTTTCCGGGTCGGGCACGGTGACGACTTGGCTGTCCATGTCGGGTTGCGCGGATGGCCGCATCGCGAATTTGCGGGTCCCCATGGTGGTCCTCCCCCTGTGTCGGGCTGTTCGGCGCTAGTGGTGGCGACTGGTTGACGGTGGTTGGCGGTGGTTGTTGCCGGACGGTGTTGGCGGGTAACGGTTTTCGCCGCTACTTGGGTGTGGTGGCGATCTGGTTGAGGTCGGCGGGCAGCTGAACGTGGGTGGTCAGGGCGGCCTGCCGGGACAGGGTGGAGCCCGGTGCGTACAGTTTGGCGATCGACCACGGGATCGGCAGCGGCTCACGTGCTGAAAGGCCAAGGATCGCAGCGGTTTTCGCCATCGCGGCCCGGGTGTCTTTCTCGTTGCCGTCGGGGCCGATGAAGTAGCGCACCCCGGTGTCGTCGATGTACATCCACTGTTCCTGGGCGTGCGACTCGGGGGTGACGCCGGTGACCTGCACCAGCCACCCGGCGCCGGGACGGGTCAGTGACGCGGTGGCGGTGGTTTCGCTCTGGTCCCCCGACGGGGAGAGGGCGACAACCTTGGGCAGGTCGGCGTCGCGGATGGGCAGGGATTCCCCGGTCAGCACGGTGGAGGCCGAGCGCAGGTCTTCGGCGCCTTTCTGCCATGTCCAGCACAGGATGTGGGGCTTGCGGAAGCTGGGGGCCCGGTCGGGATAGTCATCGGTGTTGATATCGCTGACCAGCGGAATGGCGGCGAGGTCATCGCGGTCCACGGTGGTGATTTCCACTCCCCCGGTGTTGATCAGCAGCTGGGCGATCAGTTCGGTGATGTGCTGCACTCCGCCGGGCAGCACCGCCTGATACTGGCGGCTGCCGTCGGCGGCGGCGGTGATGACGACGTCGCCGTTGCGGGCCCGCGGCAGCAGCCGGTTGACCTGGCCGCGGTCAGCGATGTACGGGGCGGTCAGGGCGGGGGCCGGCGGGATGGCGTTGAACAGTCCCGCGCTGATCGGGATGGCCTCGGCCACCGACGCGGGGCTGAGGTTCAACGCGGCGCGGGCGGCCATGTCGCCGGGCCCGATGAGGGTGCGTTGGCCTTTGTAGACCATCCACAGCTGGTCGGGGGCTGAGGCAAGCCGCACCAGGACCGCGTCGGCGGCCTGCAGCGGCGCGACGGCGTTGCTCAGCGCGTCGGCTCCCGCGATCACCGTGGTGGACAGGGCGTCGGTTTTGGTCAGGGACAGTTCGCCGACGTCGGTGTGCTTATCGCAGACGGTCCATTGGGCGAAGTTGTCGGTGCGCTGGGTGAGATTGTCGGGGGCCGACGGGATGCCCATGAGCAGGCCGCGGGGCTGGTTGTTCAGGGTGCTGTCTTTGACCACCCGCGGCACTTCGGGCTTGTTGACGATCAGCCGCGCCGAGGCCAGGTTGGTCACCGGGTGCAACACGTTCTCGTACATGACGTAGCGGCCGCCGGACTTGGTGATGATGGCCTGGGCGTTGCCCTGATCGGCGCCGCGGTTGGAGAAGAACCCGAACACGAAGCCGGCCAGCGGGACGGCTGCGGCCAGGGCGATGCCCACCGCGAACGCCACGGTCTGGATGGAGAACGGGGTGCTGTGCATGGTGACGTCGCGTCGCGTCATGGCCTGTTCGACGCGGCGCACCCCGAGCCGGTATCCGGAGAGTTGGACTTTGGTGGTCAGATTGCGGGCCATGGGTCAGCTTTCCTGGGTCGCCGGGGCGTTGTTGTGGTGAAGGCCGTGGTCGTCGCGGGTGGTGATGCGGCCCAGCAGCGGGTCGGCCAGGTTGCGCAGGGCGGGGGCGACGTCCTCGGGGAGCAGGCAGAACAGTTCGTCGTTGGACAGGGCGGCGAGGTTGGCGCCGTCGAGGCGGGCGCTGCGGAATTCCTCGGCGGCTTCGATGACGTTGCGGACGAAGCGGGCGTTGCCGGCGACGTCGAGAACCTTGGTGCCGCTGGGCCCGGCGACGGTCATCGCGCGGGCTTCGTCGACGATGAGGTCGCGGGCCGGGGTGTTGAGCGACGAGGAGCGGGTGGCGGCGATGACTTCGGCGATCTGGCCGATTTCCTCGGGGCTGTAGGAGGCGAACCGGATGCGGCGGGTGAACCGTGAGTGCAGCCCCTCGTTGACGGCGAGGAGCTGATTGATGTCCTTCTCATAGCCGGCGATGATGACCACCAGGCGGTCGCGTTCGTTTTCCATGCGCGCCAGCAGGACCTCGAGGGCCTTGGGGCCGAAGTCGTTGCTGCCGGTGCCGGCCACCAGGGCGTAGGCCTCGTCGATGAACAGCACACCGTCGAGCGCGCTGTTGATGACGGCGTTGGTTTTCTCTTCGGTTTCGCCGATGACCGCGCCGACGAGGTCGTCGCGGCGAGCTTCGATGACTTTGTTGCCGCGTAACACGCCAAGGCCGCAGAAGATTTTCGCCACCACGCGGGCGATGGTGGTTTTGCCGGTGCCGGGCGGGCCGGTGAACACCATGTGCAGGCTCTTGCCGGGAAGGGGCATGCCGCGGCGGGTCGCTTCTTGGGAGAACGCGACGTCGGCGCGGACCCGGCGGACCTGTTCTTTGACGTCGGCCATGCCGATGTTGCCGGCGAGTTCGGCTTCGGCTTCGGCCAGCAGTGCGCTTTGGGTTTCCACCCGCTGGGCTTCGCGGACCTCGGCGAGGTCGGCTTCGGTGCTGCGATCCCAGTAGGCGCCGCGGTTTCTGATCAGTTCGGCCGTGGTTTGACGCAGGGTGATCGAGGGGTCGTCCAGCGCGGCGGCGAGTTTGTCGGTGCGCTGATAGAGCAGCCCGGAGCTGAACAGTTGCGCGGCTTGTTGCTCGTCTCCGCTGGCGCGGCAGATCAGGCCCCGGTAGTAGCAGGCTTCGGCCCCGATGGTGCGGTAGCGGCTCTTCTCGGCGGTGGCCAGGGCGGAGCGGGCGGCGTCGAACTGTCCGAGGTGGGCGTAGCCGATCCCGCTGTAGAGGTAGGCCAACGCCGAGGTGACGTCGTCGTCGGCGGGCAGGGTGTTCTCGTTCTCGTTGACTTTCTTGGCGCTCAGGATGGGTTCGGCGTGGGCGATGACGTCGTGCCAGCGCTGCGCGGCGGCCTGGATGGCGACTTTGACCAGCGTGACGGCCGGGATGGTCGACGGGGCGGCGGCGATGGTGTTCCAGGCGTCTTCGAGGCGGCCCTGGTCGCTGAGGTGGACCGCCCGCGCCAGATACACCGCGGTGGCGGTGTTGAGGGTGATCGTCAGCTCGTGGTCGCGGATGACCGGAACCGTCATGCCCAGCAGCGGGGTGTCGGGGCCGAGGTCCTGGCCGAGGGTCCGGCCGGCGGCGACGACGAGCCGGCCCCATGACGCCATGTGGGTGTACATCGATTCGAGCAGGTCGCCGGTGGGGGGTTGGGGGCGGTCCAGCCCGGCCAGGGCACGGTAGAGATCGCACTGATTCGGGTCGATCTGGGTGATGCACCATTGGAAGTTTTCGCGGGCGCTGGCGATGTTGTGGTGCTGGAACCAGGCTGAGAGTCCCTGGTTGAAGTAGTGGATCAGGTCGGGGCTGGGCGCGGTCATGCCGGGCCTCCGGCGGGGTGGCCCAGGATTTCGATGTGGCCGATGGCCATGGAGTCGTCGACTTTCTGCGCGGAGGGCCCGCCGAGCATCCCGGGCAGGGAGCCGGTGAGGCCTGGGGTGGCCGGCGGGGGTTGGGTGGCCATGATGGTGGCGGTGATGATCTGGGTGGCCAGGTTGGGGATTTGCAGGGTCGCGCCGGCGCGGGTGGGGGCGATGGACTGCATGATCTGGGTTCCGCCGATGCGCCACAGGATCTGGGTGACCAGGCGGTGCTCGTTCCAGTGGTCTTGGCCGTTGGCCTCGACGTAGTCGAAGCCGGGGACCACGGTGATCGAGGACACCACGACCGGCTGGGCGAAGGTGATCGTCAGGATCGAATTGTCGACGTTGTAGAGGCGGGTGCAGATCCAGGCCTGCGACTTGTCGGTCCCGAACGCCAAGGTGGGGTCCGAGCTGCCCGGTGGGCAGTCGGCGGTGGCGGTGGCCGGCAGCAGGGCGGCGTCGACAGGTTTGGCGGGGGCGGGTTGTTCGGGGGCGGCGGCGCTCAGCGGCGGCGGTGCCGGCTTGCGGTCGCCGCCTACGCCGATCAGGGTGATCAGCAGCGCGATCACCAGCGCCAGCGCACCGGCGGTGGGGATGGCCACTTTCGCCCAGGGCGGCAGGCTTCGCCACCCCCGGGCTATGGCCTCGCGGCGGCCCGGGCGGCGGGTCTGGAACGGCCCCGCCACGGGCGTGTCGGCGCTGTAGCCCGCGATGTCGTCGCTGAATTCGTCGCCGGCGATCGTCGGGGCGGGGGGTGGGCTCAGCGGCGGGGCGACGGGGGCGACGTCGGCGACGTCGGGGGGTACCTCGAGGTCGACCGGCTTTGGGGGGCTCCACAACCCGTAGCGATCCCAATCCGGTGCGGAGGGCACGTCGGTCACCGGTTGAGCCGGCGTCGGGGCGGTTTCGGAGTCGTTGGTGTGGGGCAGTTGCACCTGGCCTCCGGCGGGGGCCGCCGCCGGCGGCTCGGGCGCCGGGTCCAGTGTGGCGAGCGGGGCGTGGTCGCGTGCCCAGTCCTGCACAGGTGGCGGGGGCGGCGGCGCGGCGGGCGGCGGCGCCGGTGGCGTGGACGGGAACAGTTCGCCGAGGATCCCGTCGATGCGGGCCTGGGCGTCGGAGTCCGACAGCGTCGGATTGCTCAGCAGATCGTCGACGCCGGCGTGGATGCGGGCGCGGGTATTCGGCGACAATTTGTCCGGGTCGAACGCCCCCAGTCCCCCATCTGTCACCGTACGGTCCGTGCCTTTCCAAAGCGATTCTTCAACTTGAGTTTATGATAGCGACGAGTCGTCCACCCGCCCGAAAGACACTTTCATCATGCCGTTGTTCTCGCGTGTAGCCCTGACATCCGATGTCAAGAGGCGCTCTTTTTTCGCCACCGCCGCCGCGGCCTGGGTCGCGTTGCTCGGCGTCGTGGCACTGACGACGGTGCTGCTGGTGCGCACCGCACCCAAACCGGTTGACGTCCTCTCCGAGATCAACGATTACGTCAGTGCGGAATTCTTCGCCCGTAATTTTCTGTTGGTGTGGCTGGCCGGCGGTCCGACCGAAGCCGGGAAGCTGGTGTCGATGTCGGCGATGTCGGGGCAGCCCGAGATGAATCCCGATCCCGTCACCGTCACCGACATCAACGCCGTTCCCCCGATTTCGCGGACCCCCGCCGGCAAGGAAACGGAGTGGGCGATCACACTGGCCGCCACCCTTATTCCGCCCGGGGCAGGGCGGGCGGTGCGCAGCTTTTTCCGGGTGACGTTCCTGGAGGCCGGCGGGACGTTCAAAGCACTGATGTGGCCGCGGCCGGTAAACGACACCAGCCGCGCGGTGCAGATCGCCCCGTTCTACACCCAGGGTGTTGGGCTCACCAGCCCGTTGGGAACCGCGATCTCGAATTTCATGTCCGCGTTCTACACGTCCAACAACGCAGGGGCGCTCGGACGGTTCGTGTCCGCGGAGTTCACCGACGACCCCATCGTGAACTCCCCCTACACCAGCGTGGCGGTCAAGACGATCACCGCCGCCAAGGACAGCCCCGATCCCGCGACCGCCCAGCCCGGCGACACGATCCACCTCATCGCCACCGCCAAGGCGGCCTCCTCGACCACGACGTTCAACACCATCGACGCACCATTGAGAGTGACGTTAGGCAACAATCGGCAGTGGCTGATCGACGGTTTCGACGAGCCCGTGCACTTCGGGGCCGTCACCTACCAGTAGCCGACCACCGCCGTCCGCGCACATCGACCCCAAGGCTGGCCAGCTCATGTCATCGTTTCCCCGCCGCCCTGACCATGACGACTTCTGGCTGATGGCCGCGATCATTCAGGACCTCGACGCCGCCGCCGATGATGGCGTCGCACTGGAGCGCATCGCGGGCGACATCGACCTGGACTCTCTGCTCTACATGGCAGAGCAGCGCGCGTTGCGGGGAGCACAGGCCGCCCTGGGGGGTCGCCGCGATGCCGATCTAGAGACGTGGCTGGCGGGCGCCTGGGTCGATGCGTTCAAAGCCGGAATGGAATTCCAGAAGCGCCGCAGCGCCACAGGCCGCTAGCCCGGCCGCTGACCCGGCGGGCAGCGACCCGCCTGTTCCCGGTGGGGCCGTTACGGCGTGGGTGGGGCGGCGGATTCCGGCGTGGAGGGTTCGGTGGAGGCTTCGGGCGCCTCGGGTGCGGGGGTTTTCGCCGCGGCGGTGGACAGGAGCCAGCCCCCGTTCGCGGTGCGGTTGAGGGCCGGCGGCGTGCCCCTGCCGGCGATCAGCGGGGCCGCCTCGTCGGTCACCGCCTGTGCGGCGGTGGGAGAAATGTCGACGTTCATCCCGTCGACGTTGACATGGGTGATGTCGGTGGGTCCGATGAGGGCGCTGTTCTGGCCTTGGGTGTAGCGGTCGCCTTCGATCAGCGCCGCCGCCGAGGGCGCCAGGGCCGCAGTCCATTTCGTCGGCGCCATGAACAGCTTGCCGCCCAGGAACTCACCGCCGACGGCTACCCACCCCGGAGGCGGGGGGACGGTTCCGGTCACGCCCATCGCGGCCCAGAATTCCTGTTCGCCGCGCAGGTACACCTCGCCGCGGTCCAGCAGGGCCTCGCCGCGGGTGCTGCCCGCGGTCACGGTGCCCACACCTGCGGTGCTGGCCCCGGTCATGGACAGTTGCACGCCGAACTGGCGGCCTTGGGTATCGGTGACGGTTCCGGACAATTTGTGGGCGCCGGACTGCTGGCGGCTCAGTAGGGCTTGCAGACCGGCGGTCTCCAGGGAGTTCAGCGGCCGCGCGACAGGTCCGGTGGGCGCGGCGGGCGGGGCCGGCTCGGGGCGGGTCAGCACGTAAATCAGGGCGGCCGCCAGCGCGACGCAGAGGACGCTCAGCGCGGGCAGCGCAGCCTTGCGCCAGTTCCACGGTTGGGGTGCCCGCCAGTCAGAGTTGCTGTTGGTCTCCATTGCCGGTGTCCACTCCCCCGCGCTTGGTTTGACGACACGATGACCGGGTGATCAACTCGCATCCGTACGGCGAAGTTTACATTTCGGGGGCGCGGTCACCGGTGGGCGGCGCGTGCGGCAGCACCGAAAGTTATGCCGTGTGCTGGGCGGTGACCGGCGGGGCGCTGCCGGCGCTGTGCCCCATGCGTTGCTGGTAGAGCTGGTCCAGGCCTGCGCCGTCGGGCGCGATGTGGGCGCGTTGCATCAAGTCGTTGACGGCGGCTGAGACGTTGGCTTCGGGGTCGTAGATGTTGTTGGAGGTTCCGCCGACGTGGTGTTCGGCGAAGGCGTCGGGGGTGAGCTGCCCGAGGCCGCGGCCGGCGGCCGCCGGCGCGTTGTCGCCGGGCAGCGGCGCGCCCTGGGCGTGGGCGGAGTCGTGGTTGACCGCGTCGGTGACGGCGGGGCTGTCGGTGGTGAACTGCTGTTGGAGTATCTCGTGCCACATCTTGCGCACTCGCGGATCTTTGGTGACGTCGTTGTTGTCCAGGGACTTGTCGATGACGCTGCGCAGCTGCGACTCGGTCAGGCTGCCCAGCCCGGTCGGCCTCATGGCGACGTCCTCGCGGGCCAGCGGAACCTGGCCGCCCGCAGCGGGTTTCACCCGCGGATCGATGGACGGATCAGCGCCGGGGGGCGGCGCGACGTTGGCGGTGGAAATCAGTCTTGTGAGCTCCTCGGAGGGGACGTTGACCATCCCCGGCGGCAAGACCGGGGAGCCGGCGCCGATCTGCGGGGTGGGCAGCTGCGGCATCGGCATTTGCGGCATGGGCATTTGCGGCATCTGCGGCATCGCTGACAGCGGGGCGAAGGGGTTGGCTGCGCCGGTGGGCTGCGCCAAAGCGCTGCGCAGCGCACCGAGTGCCCCGGAATCGGATGCGCGGGTCACCGCGTCGGTTCCCCGGCGGTCGGCGTCTCCGAGGGCGGAAGCGGCGGCCTTGCCGTCGGCGAGGTCGCTGCTCGCATCAGCGAAGCGGTCTTTGGTCTTTCGGGTGTGCTGGTGCAGCGAGTCGGCGATGTCGGGGTCGTCCAGGCCGCTGGGATCGTGGTCGGCGATGGCGTCGTGGTGTTCCTGCAGCCCGTTCTGCCCGCCGGTGTAGGCCGTGGTCGCGCCGTCCTGGTCGACACGGACCGTGGGTGCGGTAGTCGTGCGCGGCGGTGATCCCGGGGCGGTCTGGGGGGCGGGGCTAGCCGCGGGGCGCGGAGGCCGCGGCGCAGGGGGGGACTCCCCCGCGACGGTGCCGAACGGATTGGTCGGTGACCACGGTTGGGTGGGGTCTTCGATGATGTCGCCGGGCATGGGCGTCCCCTACCGGTTGGGGGGCACGTTGCGCGGGTCCAAGCCCGGCTTTCCGGTGCCCTGACCGGGAAGGATTCCGGTGTTCGTCGCCTGAGTGGAATCCGGGGTTCCCATCGGGGTGGAGCCCCCCGCCGGCGGGGGCGTCGGACTCCCCGGGCCGCTCACCGCGGGTTGGTCGGCCACGGTTTGGGCGTGCGGCGGGACCGCCGATGATGCGGCCGCCGAGGGCAGCGGGGCGCCGTCATCGGCGAGGCGGAAGAAGCCTTGATGCGGGCCGTCGAACTTGGCGACGTCGTGCAGCGGCTTGACTTCACCGTGCTCGTCGAGCGCCATCGCCTGTCCGTCGGGGCCGACGCCCAGGAAGACGGCGTTCTGGTTGTGGGCGCCGACGATCGCGTCGCCGGGCTGCAGTCGGCTGGTCGGGACTTCGGTGCCGATGTCCTGGCCGACCGGGGGCAGTTTGAACCCGGCGTCAGAGGCCACCTGCCGCAGGCTGTGCTGGCCCTCCCCCGCGGTCATGCCCTGCACCAGCGCGGCCAGCTTGGGGTTGTCGAAGGTCCATTTGCGGCCCTTGACGTCGACGGTATTCGACGCGGTCGACTCCGGGTGGCCCGCGGAAGTGCCTGCGGCAGCGACGGTTTCAGTACCGGCCCGGTTTTGGGTGGCGGCGGGATTGGTCTTGTCGGGAACGACCGGCGGGGTGATCAGGCCCTCAGGGACCTTGCCCTTGCCCGGCTCGCCGGCTTGGGGTTGTTGGTCTTTGACCTCCGCGGCCAGGGGTTGATCCTTCTTGGCCGGGTGGGTGGTGTCGTCGAGTCGTTTCTGGATCGCATCGGTCAGGTCGTTGCCGGGTTGCAGACCGGCCGGCTTGATGGCGCCGGGCAGTCCCGCGGCAGGGTTGATCGCACCGAGGTTAGGCATCTGCGGCATGCCCGGCATCTGGGGGATGAGATTGGGGATCTGCGGCAGCTGCATCGGCATGCCCGTACCTGTCGCCGGGACAGTGGTTTTCAGCAGTGACGCCAGATCCTTGCCCAGCGTCGACTCCGGCTGCTGGGGCTTGGCCGGCTGTGCGGCGGCGGGGGGCGCCGTGGCCGGCGGGTCGCCGCCGGGATTGCCCTCGGGCAGCGGGGTGGACGGCATCACCGACACCGGCGGGGCCGCCACGGAGGGTGGCGGGGCGCCGGGTGAACCGACGGCGACGGGCGCTCCGGTGCCGCTGCCCCCGAGGTCGCTGCCCGCGGTGGGCACCACAGTCAAACCGTCTACCGCGGCGGTGATGGTCGGTGCCGACCGTTCGATCGCGTCGAGGGCAGTGCGGACTTCGTTGGTGCCGCCCGACATGTCCGAGGCCTTGATGTGGTTGCCCAGGAACGACCAGATCCCGCTGTTGGAGTTGGCGATAGCCTGCCGATTGCCCAGGTTGACTCTGCGGAATCCCTGGTAGGCGTCATTGACCGCCGCCGCGGTGTTGGTGAACGCCTTGGCCAGGACAGGCAGTTTCGTCGACTGGAACTCGGCGAGCTTGTCCAGCCCCGGCCGGGTCCGGCCCCACGCCATCGCCACGTAGCGTTCGTCGGGCACTCGTTGATAAATCCCGGAAATCTGGGTGAGGGTCTCATCCAAGCCGGCGGCGAACCGGTTGACACCCTCCTGAACCTGGGAAAAGTCGCTGGTCGTGGTCAGCCCGGAACCATCCAGCGGCCACACCTCGTTCGCGTCGAAACCGAACGCGGCATCGTTGGTCTTGACCATGGCCGCGTCGATGCCCTCAATAACCGGGTCGCGGTTGCCGTCGTTAGTCAACGGCAGGAAGCTGGTCCGCCCGGGAGTAGGCGGCGCGTTGAGGTCGGGGGTGACCGTGCCGGTCAGATGCTCCAGCAGCCCGTTGAAGGCTTTTCGGCCGTCGGTGTCGAACACCCACAGAGCGGCGCTGATCGCGATGCCCAAGCCAGGGACCGACAGCGTCCCCAGCCGCAGCATCGCCGCGGCAGCAGCCCGACCGCCCAGCGTCGCCCCGCGGGTGACCGCCTGCACAACGCCGTGCTTGACCGCCGCCTTGGCGCCCTCCTCCTGAAAGATTTTGGCCATGCGCCGCTTGGCGACCTGGGCCGCCTCGGCCCCGGCGCCCCGGGCTGCCGCATCCTCTCCCGTGACCGCGGCGGCCTTACCGGCCGCATCCGCTGCCGTGTGCGGGGCCGCAGAAGGGGCTCGGCCCCCCGCCGGGTCGGGCGCGGAGCCTTCCGGCGCCGACGGCGCGGACGCAGCACCAGGCTGCGCAGCGGTCGGCCGCGCAGCATCGGCGGGTGTCCCCGACGCCGGATCCACCGGGGTGGTCTTGCCGTCCATCGGGCTGGACGCCGATCCGTCCAAGCTGGTCTGTGGCGACTGCTGCCCAGAACCCGCGGGCTGCGGTTCACCGGCTTTGGCGCCACCATCGGCGGCCGGCGACGCGGACTGGGACCTGGCAATGCGCTGTTGCACCCACGGCACACCCCTGTTCAGGGCAAACGCGGCGCCGAACGCTCCCGCGGGGTCGATACCGGCCCGGTAAATCTCGAACAGCGCGCTGGTCCCCTCGCCGTGCGGCAGATTCCACACTTGCGGAGACGTCATCGGGACCGCCGGGTCGAAAGGCGGCGCCGGCGCCGGCGTCGGCGTTGTCACAGTTTCTTTACCCCCAGTTTTATCGACGCTTGCTGTCGCGGCCAATGACTCCGCTAGTCGCGATTCGGGCTTCGATATCGGCTCCAGTCACGTCTGGATCTGGCTCAATGATAGTTTCCGGGGCCTTGCCGCGTCCTGCCGCAACGCCGGGACCGGCGCCCATGCCCATCGGCATCATCGGCGGCATCATGGCTCCGCCGGCGGGCGTGGCTCCTGTGGGTGTGGGTGGTGGTGCGGCAAGGAAGGGATTGGCGGGGCGGCCCGATACATCGGCTCCGGTCACGACTCCAGACAACGACGGCATCTGGGTGGGCACGTCTGAGGAAGTGTGCGTCTGGCCCATGCCGGCGTCGGTCCATTGCGTCTCGTCGCCGAACATCGGGCTGATGTCGGGGTTGGTCGGCGGTGTGGGTGGACTGCTCGTGTGTCCGCTGGACGTGCTGTCTACGCGGTCCAGCAGGGCGCCCAGCAATGCCAGGCCGGGATCTTCGGCGGGCAGGGCCGAAGCGGCGGTGAGAGCGGCGTCGGCGTCCGCGCCGGGCATAGGGGAGACGGGCATCGAATCAGCGGTGGGAGCCGCCATGGCCGCGGCCCCTGGCTGTTGCATCCGCTGGGCATTGGCGAGGATCGCCGCCAGCGGTGACCCCGCTGCCGCGCTGGGCCATGGTCCGGCCGAACCCAACTCTGAGGTTCCGGAGTCCAGGGTGTCGGCGGCGGATTGTTCGCCACGGTCGAACCGGTCTTGGGCGGCTTGCTTGCGCGCGATCAGGTCAGCGAGGTTGTCGGTGGCTTGCCGTACTTCGGCGTTGGCTGCGGCGGCCGCGGACGGATCGTCGGCGTCGGCGGCATCGGCGGCCGCCGCGGCGACGGCGACGAGTTTCAGCTCGGCCGCGGCGATCTCGGCATCCGAGGGCATCGCCGCGTCGCGTTCAGCCACCAACGCCTGGCGGCGATTCACCGCCTCCGCGACGGACTGAACAGCCGTGGTGATGGAGCTGAGGTGGTCGGCGTGGCCGGCGAGGGCTGTGCGTAGAGCGTCGGCTGACAGTCCTTGAGCGTCCTCGCCGGGGTCGATGGTGGAGAACGCATCCTGAACCTCGGCGACGGCCGCGGCGAGCTGGTTGGGGTCGGTCGGTGACATGTCGGTGTTGCCGGTCAGGTTGCGGCCGGCTGCGCGGCGCCGAGGAGGTTGGTGAGGTCGAGGTGCCAGGCATTGAACGCATTGATCACCACCGCGTTGATCAACGCGGTGGCGGCGGTAGGAGGAAGAGCGCACACACTGTCGGCGATCTGCAGATCCCCCACTTTTCCCTGCCAGACCAATGCCATGACAGTGGGCCTAACCGCGTCGTCGGCGTACACGCCCTGAGCGTGGGAGTAGGCACCCTCAAGAGCGGCCTCGACGTCGTCGAGTGCTTGCAGGCTGGCTCGGATCTGGTCGAAGTCCGGATCTGACATGCAACGTCCCCTGTGTGTTTCCCATCCAGCGGCTAACAACCGAGCCGGAATCCGCCGGAATCCCGCAGGATTCCCAGCGGCTGATCCGCCCCGGAAGTCTCAGGATAGAGGCGCACCGCCATCCGACGCTTTGATGACGCCAACGGGCAGCGTGTTGTTTTGCTGGCAACGGTGAACCGAGGGCAGGGGCGCAGGGAAAGCCGCGCATCCAACCGTGTCGCGACCCTTTGCGGAGGTTGAGAACCTTAACTACACTGGCGACCACTCAACGCCGGGGGGAACCGGTCCACGGAAACCCCACTACTAGGGAAGGGTTTCAATGTCGGGAGTCGGAGTAGTCAAGCTGACCATGGACGAGATGCGCCAGTTCGTCCAGCAGGGTCGGTCGTCGGTCGCGGATCTGCGCACCAGCAGCATGCAGTACGGGGCTATCGGGGAAGCTATGGCCACGGCCAGCATGCAGGGCGGTGCCGGCGTGGCGGTGCACCAGGCCTTCGTTCAGAACGTTCAGAAGTCCAACCAGCTTGCCGACCACACCGAGGAGAAGCTCGATGGGGTCGAACGGTTCGTCACTGCTTCTGAAGAGGCGACTGCCCAGGGCGCGGCGCGGGTGTACGCGCTCGTCCATCTGTGAGAAGTAAACATTCGCAACGACCACCACTAGCCAGATAAGGAATCAAGCATGAGCGGAACCATTCTTCACAACGGCGGTGAATTGTCGGGTCAGTTCGGCTCGCTGTTCGGAACCGTCGGCCAGTGCCAGGACAGCATCCAGGGCTGCCTCGCGGCGTACAACGGTCTGCAGGATGTCTCGACCGGCCAGGCCTCCAGCGCTGCCAACGAGTTCGGCAACCACGTTGCCGGCTTGCAGAACAGCATGCAGGAAACCAACCATGCCGTGACTTCGGCGGCCCAGTCCCACCACGGCGAGGTCACCGACATCGACGGAGCGTTCGCCAGCATTGTCGGCTAAGTCCGGGACCTGACGCCGCCCCCGGCACAGGCGGCCTTGGTTACGGCAAACGAACCGCCCCACCTCGTGGTCACACCAGGTGGGGCGGTTCTGTTTCTGGTCGCGAGATCGGTAGGTCAAATCGGCATCACATGGGGGCTCGCCGCGCGCGGGGAATTTCCGCCAGCCAGCGATCTGTGTCTTCGATGCCCACTTCACCAGCCCGACATTAAACTTCGCAGTAAGAATGGTTTCTTTGGTGTCGCCGCATCGACGCCCTCATGAAAGGCAACTCCCCCATGGCTATCCCGGTCCTCGTCAGCGCTGAGCTCTTTCCCTACAACGACATCGTCGGGACCATGCTTCCTGACGCCGTAGTGGCCCTCAACCAGGAACTGAAGGAGTTCTTCGACGGCAAGGTGGAGATCCTCAGCACGCCGGCCGACATGTCGAACTTGACCGATGTGACAACGGTCTTCGGGACCGGCCTGCCTGTCCAGCAGGCGTTCGTGCAGGCGACGGTTGCGGTCGCGTTCAAAGGCGTTTCCCTCGCCGAAGCCGCCGACCTCGCCGATTCTTTCGCCAAGAACCACTCCAAGCGGTTCAACCACGTCGCAGTAGAGGTTCTCGACCCAGCCGGCGTGGTCGACCCCTCTGCAGCGACCGGCGCTCCCTAAGCCCCGCCGCCGCACGGCCCTGGCGATGCCCTGAGGGACGGCGCTGGCAGTAACTGCGGGCCATCCGCGCTGGTTGCGCGCGTGCATCTGCTGCGGGTGGGGTCTGGACGTCGAGTTAGGTAGCGCGCGTCGTGGCCAGGGCTGTATTCCGCCGCGGTGTGCGTTTAGCTCCCGAGCAAGAGGGCGGCTCTCCCCCGGGCGCCGTGGAGGGGGGCTCTTTGCGCTTAGCGCTGCCAGGGGCCGTTCGCGTCGAGCCAGGCTTCGATCGCGAGTTCAACGATCGCGTTCTGGCTGTACTGGCGTCCTTGTCGATAGCTGAACTCGATGCTGGCGTGCTTCAGCCGTTCCGGCAGCGCGGGATCGAGTCGGTAGTTGACCTGCTGTTTGCGGTTCTTTTTCGCCTCATCGGCAGGCTCTGCCGCGACGGGAACGGGCGTCAGGATCGGTTGGGGGGTTTCGGCGCCCGTGGTCGCTGTTGCTGGGGCTGCATTTGGCGGGTTCGCTTGCGCAACCAGCATTTCGACGGCGTTCTGGGTGGGCTCTTTCCGCAGGACTCGTGTGCGTTCAGTTGCCATGATCTTTGGGTGTCCTTTCAGGTGTTCGGTGGTTGTTGGGTCAGTTGTCGAAGACGGGGAGTTCGGCGAGCAGGTCACTGAAGGCGACGCTGAGCGAGCGTGCTCCGGCACTGCCTTTTACGGCGTGGATGGGCTCTGAGCGGCCGTTGGCGTCTTTCCAGGCGGCTCGCTTCGGGATGACGGTTTTGGCCACCAGATCGCCGTATACGTCTCGGAGCTCCTCTTCGCGGAAGTCTTCTTCGCCGGTCTTTTCGCGGCGGGTGACGACGATGCCGACGAGGCGGAGGTCTCGGTTAACCATTTTTTTGACAAACGCCGTCGTGGTCTCGACGTTGGAAATGCCTTTGATGCCGTCGACTGAGGCTTCGGTGGCGTAAATCAGCTGGTCGGCGGCTACAAGCGCGCCGACCAACAGGCGGCCGACGCTGGGTGGGCAGTCGAAGAGGACGGCGTCGTAGGCCGAGAGGTCGCAGCCTTCGAAGGCGGTCCGGAGTCGGTAGATGGCGTCGCTGGCGGCGTCCATGTCGCGGGTCGCGAGGTCGCCGGTGGCAGCGATCAGGTCGATGCCCGGCCAGGGAGTGGGAATGATGGCCTGGGAAGCGGTCCCCTCTTGCATGGCCGTGAGCAGTTCGTTGGCGGTCGGGGTGTCTCCGAGGTTGTCGGCGTCGACACCGAGGCCTCGGGTGAGGTTTCCCTGCGGGTCGAGGTCGACGGCGAGGACGCGTTTGCCTTCCCAGCTGGCCGCGCTGCATAGGCCAAGGACGGTGGCGGTCTTGCCGACCCCGCCTTTCTGGTTTGCGACTGCGGTGATTTTCATGTCAGCGGTTGATCCCTTCTTGGTTTCCGGCGGGGCCCCGGTTTCGGCTATCGGGCACACCCTCGTCGCTTGCAGTGATAGCGGTGCTTGTTGTGCGTATAGGTAATGCAGCGCTAGCGGCGCTATGGCCACTTGCGCCGCGTGCGGTGACTGCGGCGCTTGTAGCGCTACTCCTGCTTGGGGCGCATGCCGCGCTTTGCGCGCACTCACGGCCTGCGCGCACATCATAGCGTGCGTTGCGCCGCGATGCAGTGCATTGCGTGTATAGCACCGCAGCGCGCTGCTGCCGTGGTGGTAGCACTGCGTCGCTGCGCCCACCATCCGATCGCGGCGCGGTCGGATGCGATGCTGCCCTGCTGCATGCGTCGCTGACGCACGCTATCGAGGCGATAGCTTTGCATTCGTCCCGACCGCGCCACACAGCTAGCCACTGCGCACAGTCGCTCTGCTCGCTATCCCCCAGCTGGTGCCCGCTGAGCACTAGGGCGCGCTGCTGCCTGCAGCGACGCATCCGGTAGCGCATACCCACAGCGGCGGGCTGCGCACCGTTATGCGCCGCTCCGCAGGGTTGCGGGGGACCGTACATGTGCGCCCTTTCCTCTCGATAGCAGTCGGTTGTACCTGTGAGCATCGCGCGCGAGGCCTCGCATTCCGGTATCCGACACTCCAACGGCCGCTGAATTCACCCCAGCGCATTTACAGGGGCGCGGTGCGGTGCGGTGCTCCCCACCGCCTGCTCTGCTTTACGCGGTAGCGGTGCTTTACCTCCGCGCGGCGGTCGGGGGCGCGGGACGGGGGGTAAGTCGCCCTCAGGCGTGCGCGATCCACGCCGCTTTTAGCTGGTAAGGCGGGATTCGGGCGCGCGACTGGAAGTGGGGCGCTTAGGCCCCGCCGCCACCCCAGTTGCCCAACCGGGGCAGTCGTGTCACAGGGCGCGGCTGGTTGTTGTTCGTCACCAAGCCGGAGAACACCGCGCGGGACTTGCTTTCGTCGCGGGCAAGCACGCACCATCCTGAATCGACGGTGTTGTTGTCGGCGACGCCCGTCCACCGGCCGTAGAGGTAGTCAGCGCCGGCCGGCAGCCATAGGAATACGCCTTGGCGGGTCCTGATGCCGCGGCCCGGTGGTCGGTACCAGCCGATCAGGACCTCGTTGGCGGAGATCTCGAGTTCGCCGCGCCATCCGGCGTCGAGGAGCAACCGATTTCCCGCCCGTAATGCCTCGACGGTGTGTAAGTCGACGTCGGCGGGGCGCAGGCTGCCGCCCTGCCAGGTTGCCCACCATCGGCCGTTGAATTCGATGGCTCTGGGTTCGCCGCCTGCAAGGACTGTCAATGAGATGTCGAGGACCTGTGCGAGGTGGTTGGCGGTGGTGAGCGGAAGCTCCGCGGTCCCGGCTTCGTAGCGCTGGTATTGGTCCAGGGGGAGGCCTGCGGCGCTGGCGACGCGGGTCTGCGTTAGGCCGAGTTCGTGCCGTCGCGACTGCAGCACTTCGCTGGCCACCGATAGCGTGGGCGAGGCCGCGGGGGAGGGCTCGAGGTCGGCGGGAATTTGTCCGGCCAGTTCGGCCAGTGAGATGTCCAGCGCTTCGGCGATCGCGCGGGCGACCGACAGCGTCGGTTCCCGTTCGCCGGTTTCGTACCGTTGGAAGGATCCTTTGTGGATGCCGGCGGCGGCGGCCACCTGGCCTTGCGAGAGTCCTTTCGCCTCTCGGCGTTCGCGGATGATGGTCATCGTTCGGCGGCCTCCAGCGCGGGGGTCCAGGTGTATAGCCTCTGGTCGAGGGCGTCGAGGGCGGGTTCACCGTTCCATGGATCGAGTTGGGCGCGGGTTTGTTCGATGCGGTGCCCGACGACGTCGTACCAGCGGCCGTCCAACGCGTCGAGGGCTTCGTTGAGAAGCGCGCAGGCCGTCGTGATGTCTCCTTGGGCGGCCGCCACCGAGGCGAGGTCGGTGAAGGCGATGGCGCGTTGCCGGGCGTTGGGGGCTTCTCGGGCGCTGCTCTGCAGCACGGTTACGGCATCGGAGGTGCGGCCGAGGGCGAGTAGGACGTCGGCTTTGATCGCGGTGACGCGGTGGGCCGGCAGCCAGTCCAGCCATTCCAGGCGGTCGGAATCGGTGAGGCGTTTGTGCTGGCTTTCGGCGCGGCTGATGAGGGTTGCGGCGCGGGTCGGGTCGCCGAGTCCTAGTTCGATGTCGGCTTCGGCCGCATCAATCCAGGCGGTGAGCAGTGGCGGGTCGCCGGCACGGGAGGCGAAGGTGCGTGCCATGCGGATGTTGTTGCGCGCCAGCGTCGCGGCCCCTGGATCGCTGGCTGCGGCCAGGGCGAGGTGGGCGAGGACCGCCGCGCCGCGTGCGTCGTCGCCGGCGAGGCGGGCTGATTCGAGCGCTTGTTGCAGGCTGGCGCGGGCGGTGGTGGGGTCGGCGCTGTCGAACAGTTGGATGCGGGCGGTCAGAAGCCATGCGTCGCAGACAGCGCTGGCCAGCCGGGAGTGTTGGACGTGTGTTGCCGCGGGCAGCAGCCGCGCACCGATGGTGGCGTTCTCGGCGACCGCGCCGGCGAGGGTGCTGGCGGGGAGCTCGGTGTAGAGCCTGCGGTATGTGGCGGTGAGGGTGGCGTAGTCGTCGACGGCTTGGTCGTCGAGGGTGTCGCGGAGGGGTCGTGGCCGGGCGGGTTCGGCCGGCGACGCCGCGGGCGGGGGCGGCGGGCTGGGGGCTGCAGTGGTGACAGCTCCGGTGGTGGCGGGTCGCCGAGGGGAAAAGCCGAGTTCGTGCAGTGTGCAGCCGAAGAGTTTTTCGAGGGCTTGGGCGTGGTGGCTGTGCGGGCGCGGGGGAGTGGCCGACTCCCATCGGCGGGCGGTTCGGGTGCTCAGGGAGAGTTCGCCGAGGCCGAGGGTGCGGGCAGCGTCGATGACGGCGGCGACGAAGTCTTGTTGGGACGTTAATCCCTGAGCTTCGCGGGCCGCCCGGAGTCGGACATTTCCGCTCATCGGCGCGGTCATATTTGAGGATCATACGTCCTGCGGTTTTCCGCGCGGAAACGTTCACCGACCGGACAAATCACCGGACTTTCTGTCCGTTTTGCGCCGCTTTTAGTCCGGTTTCGCCTGTCGATTGGGTGCCGCGACGCGGCGCGAATCGGAGATATCCCCGCACGGGTGTTGACAGCGTCTCCTTTTGGTGATTACCGTTGGCAGCCATACGGAGATCATGGTCCGGATCACCGGCCCGCAACTCCCTCAAGACAGGAGGCGACCAAGAAGCGTTTTCACCGAATCCGAGCCCCCAGCGACGCTGCGCCACCTCGATCCACGAGCGAGCCCGCCGACGCACACCAGCCCCAGCACCCGAAGACAACGACAGGCCCTCGGGAACCGGGGGGGAGGGGTCGCACGAGGGCCTGTCAGTCCACATTTTCCGACCGACCTGAACAACGGCCGGAAGCCCCCCAACCCAGGGAGTCCATCGTGAACCGCAGCAACCCTATCGCTTTTCCCCTCGACGGCGACGTCGAGCCCGACTTCGATTTCGACTTCGATCCGGCCGATGACTTTCTGGCCTCGCCGCCTCAGCGCGACGCCGACATCATCGACATCCGCGCTCTTCTGGAGGCCCTGGAGTCTTCCGGCGACGACATCGATGGCCCTCACGTCACCATCGACACGTCCTGGCAGGACGACGCGCTATGTGCTCAATCCGATCCGGAGGCGTTCTTCCCCGAAAAAGGTGGATCCACCCGGGAAGCCAAGAAGATCTGCGGACGCTGCCCGGCCGCCGACGCCTGCCTGCAGTACGCCTTGGACAACGACGAGCGGTTCGGTATCTGGGGCGGGCTCTCGGAGCGGGAGCGCCGCGACCTCAAGCGCAGCGCTGAGCGGATCGACTTGGACCGCGTCGGATGATTACTCGACCCCAACACATTCAGCATCCGGGCGACGAACCGCTGCGGCTGCCCGCGCTGGCCATGGTGTTGCAGGCCGCAGCGACCACCGCGCGACGCAAGTGGCACCCGGAAAGATACGACGTCTACCACTGCGCCCGCGGGGCGTGGAGGGCGCAGGCCATGCCGGTTCCCTTCGCAGCAGTGACCCGTCAGCTCCGCCAAGTCGTTCCCGACGGCCTGGGACTCCTGGAATTCAACGACGTTGACGGCCGCACCCGGGCCGATGTCGCCGCCCTGTTCACCACAGCCCACGATCAGGTTCGCCGTCTGGTGGCCGAGCCCGTCGCCGAGCAGCCGCAGAATCGCATCGCCTACCGGCCTGCCGCGCCGGCACAACAAGCAGCGCTGTTCGACCTTCCCGTGGGCGCCTGACCAAGATGCCCACCACAACCGACCTGGACGTGGGGGGGGGGGGGGGGGCCCCCCCCCCCGCCCCCCAGGTCCAGCCCCACCGCTACCGCGCACCCGTCGAGGGGTCGAGTGCTCGGATTCCGGGCAGTCGCGGGGACTGCCGGCATGCCCGGCGCTCCCCGCGACTGCACCAACACCCGGGTGTGCCGCCGGGCATCCCGACCCCTACCCGGTCGCGGCGGCGCAGTTGCATCGCCATCCGGCGACGCACCCCAAGCCGGGTAGGGAAACCGTCAATCGTGACCGCGCACGGCAGGCCGCCCGTCGCGACGCCGCGACCGCGCAAACAATTCTGCGGTCCCTGTCGGTCAACAACGTCGCTGAGCAGCTCGCCACGACGCCCGTGTGGCGGCGGCGGTGGGTCGAGGTTCTTCGCCTGCGGGCCCAGGACTCCGAAGCATCCTTGGCGCAATTGGCGGCGGCGATGAACCCACCGATGACCAAGTCGGCATACGCCGGACAACTTCGGCGGATCTTCCGCTTCGCCGCCGACACCACTGCGGCCCACGGCAATCGACCCGCCGACGACGCCCCCGGCTCCGTTACCGCCGCCGATCGGCCGCCGCCGATCGCCAGCTGAAGACCGCGCACACCTCACCCATCTCTGAGCACCCAGACAGCACACCCATGACGCTCACTGAAAGGCAGACCATCGATGACCACACAGATCGCTCGCGGCCGCCGGAGCATCCGTCACCTCGGCGCCACGCCAACGCTCGCGGAGCTCACCCCATGATGATGACCATTCCGGAAGGTCCTGGCGGGTCGATGTTCGTCGCCCGCCTGGACAGCTGCTGCACCATCTGCCGGCATGCGGTGCCGGTAGGAGTCGAGACCTGCACCACCTGCCTGGCCGATTACGGCCTGAAAATGCCGGGTGTGGCGTGATCCACCGCATCCCAAGACCCGTGCCGTCACGCTCGTGCGTGATCCCGGGATCGACCCGCGGGGACGCAGGGGTCTGCCGGCCAGGGCGTGTCGGTGCCCCACAACGGGGCTCTGGCGTGGTGCGATGGCCAACAACGTACGCGGATAGCCGCGTACGCATACCTGAACCGATGTTCGCCCTTGGAGGTGATGCGAGCCACTAAACCGCGATGGCGGCCGCCTCAGGGCCGCCCGAAACAACTACATACACACAGGGGCCGGACACGGCACTTCCCCCTTGAAAGACGAGGGGGAGTTGGTTCGCGACCACATTCGCATCCACCGGAGCGACGGCCCCGGGCCGTGAGAGCAGAAGTTACCAGCTTCGCCCTCATGCCCCTCCCAACAGAGAAGGGACTTCTACCTATGCCAGGTAGGTCTCAGGGTACGTCATACCCTGATAGCAGGGCAAGCACTCCAAGTCATCAGGGCGGTACTTCTTTTGCTACCGCCGCTACCCCCACACCGAGCCTCAGCCGGCGCGCCGAATTCGTCGCCTGGCTGACCTCCTTGGGCGCCGCCGAGCCGACGTCCAGAACACCCATGTGGACCTCGCGGCGCAGTTGGATCACGACAGTGAGCCAATGGGCGTCCACCCCCGCCGGCGTCGAAGCGCGCCGCGGCTACAAGCTCGGGTTGATCCGATTCATCACGACCATCTCCGTGATCGCCCTCTACGCCGACGGCAGAACCGGCCGCAACGTGGCCGTCACCAACTCGCGCATCGCCGAGCGGGCCAAGGTGTCCGAGCGGCTGGTCACCAACGTCCGTGCGGTGTTGGCCGGCGCCGGATGGGCGGTTGAGTACCGCCGGGGCTACGGCGGCGGCGACGGACTTCGCAACCGTCCCTCGGTGTGGCATCTGACCTCGCGTCGTCGCCCAGGTTGCGACCTCCCCAGCAGTTCTAACCTTCTAGCTACATCTCCTGTTCAGAAACACTCTCCAAACGCGCGCACGCGTGGGGAGAAACGGAAGCAGACGACACGAGCGACCCAGCATCGCAGGGAACAGCCCCGACCCCTGCACGTCCAAAAGCTGGCCGCCTACTTGCAGGCGAACTGCGTCGGCATGGACAGCTCCCGAACCCATGCCGGGACCTGGTGTGCGGCCCTAGAGGCCAGCCACCTGCAGCTGGATCTGTGGACCGGCAAAGCGCTGATTACCGCGATGAACGCCTCGATGCGGGAGCGGAACTGGCATTGGCCCGATGCCATCGCCAATCCCATGGGATTCCTGCGGTTCCGGCTGGCCCAGCTTCCCGCAGCCCCCGAGGAATCGGCGCGCCCTGTCTCGCCGGGCCCTGCAACGACAGCTGAGGAAGACCGGCGGGCGCCAGCCAGCAAGGAACGCGTCGTTCAGTACATGGCACAGATCCGCGCCACGTTGGCCAGGGGCCGGTCATGACCTCCACGTTGCGCCACGACAACGGCTGGAACCACGCCGGTTCTGACAAGCAGGACAGCACCGGTGGTGCCTTGCACCGGGTTCCCGCCGACGAGGCTGCCGAGCAGTCGGTGCTCGGGGCGATGCTGCTCTCCAAAGACGCCATCGCTGACGTGATCGAACAGATCGGCAGCGCCGACTTCTACTTCCCGCGCAACCAGCTGGTGTTCTCGGTGGTCATCGACCTCTTTGCCCGCGGTGAACCCGCCGATGCGGTGACGGTTGCCGGGGCACTCGACCGCTTGGGCCAGTTGGCGCGGGTCGGTGGTGCGCCCTACCTGCACACGTTGATCTCGCTGGTGCCGACCGCGGCGAACGCCTCCTACTACGCCGCGATCGTCCGCGAGAAGTCGACCCTGCGCCACCTCGTCCAGGCCGGTACCCGGATCGCTCAGTACGGCTACAGCGGCGTGGACGGCGCCGATGTCGATGCCGTGGTTGACCGCGCGCAGGCGGAAATGTTCGCGGTCGGCGCCGCTCGATCCAGCGAGGACTACAGCGCGTTGGATGACCTGGTCGGCCCGGCGCTGGAGGATCTGGAGGCGCTGGCCAATGGGGGCGGGGCCGGCCGGGGAGTTTTGTCGGGACTGCACGACCTTGACGAGATCACCAATGGTTTCCAGCCGGGTCAGATGATCGTGGTCGCGGCCCGACCAGGTGTCGGGAAATCCTGTCTGGCACTGGATTTCATGCGTTCATGTTCCATCCGGCAGCGACAGACGAGCATCATCTTCTCGCTGGAGATGAGCAAGTCCGAAATCGTGACCAGGCTGTTGTCAGCCGAGACCGGTGTGCATCTATCGGCGTTGCGGTCCGGGCGGCTCCATGACGATGATTGGGTCCGGCTGGGCAGCAAAATCGGTGATATTCACGGCTCGCCCATGTTCATTGACGATTCCCCGAACCTCACGATGAGTGAGATCCGTGCCAAGGCCCGGCGCCTTCGTCAGCAGCACGACATGAAACTGATCGTTGTCGACTATCTGCAGCTCATGACCTCAGGAAAACGCGTCGAATCCCGTCAGCAGGAAGTGTCGGAGTTCTCGCGCCAGCTCAAGCTGTTGGCCAAGGAACTCGAAGTACCCGTAGTCGCTCTCAGCCAGCTCAACCGCGGGCCCGAGCAGCGCACCGACAAGAAGCCGATGCTTTCCGACCTGCGTGAGTCTGGGGCAATCGAACAGGATGCAGACCTGGTGATCCTGTTACACCGGCCTGATGCGTTCGATCGTGACGATCCTCGCGGAGGCGAAGCCGACCTCATCCTGGCCAAACACCGCAACGGACCCACCCGAACGGTGACTGTCGCCCATCAACTCCACGTATCCCGGTTCTCATCACTGGGACGCATGTAAAGCACGTAAAGCATGTATAGCTGCGAAAGCAAAACACGCGTGTAACGCTAGCCGCCGGTTGGACATACTTCCCTCGCCTCCTCCTGCTGGCGGGGAGGCAGAGGCGGCTGTCCGTTCGTTCTCATTGCAGTTGAGGTACTCGGTGACATCTGAGCTGATCCGCTTGGGTTCTCTGGCAGCTCGACTTTGGTCTGCCTGCCTTCTTGAGCCGCCGACGGCGCGGCCTTGTCGGGTCGGCAATCTGCCCCAGATTCGATGAGAAAAGCGAACCGCTACCCCGGATGTGGTGAGAATGCGCGCACTAAACGAGAACGGCCAGCGGCGCGGCGGACGACGCAAGTAGTCGTCCGTCCAACAGGAAGCGCCGTCGCCGTCACTGTGACGAAATACTGCAGAGGCATGCAGGGGCCAGCCGCGATGCCATTGTCCGTTGTTGTCAGACGATCTGAAGCATTCTCATTTGAACTGAGATAACCGCGCTCGATTCTCACTTGATCTGAGGCACTGCTGGTCACGGCCTACGGCATGCCTCAGGTCGGATGGGAACGGACAGCCATCAGCTCCCCTTGCCTTGCAGCACCGCTCGGCGTCGCTCGCTGCCCGCCGCCGCGACGACGACAACCGAAAGAAAGCGGGGGAAGACGGTTATGGGCTCGGCCCAATCGACGACATCGAGCACCAAGAAGATGGCGCGCACTTCACGGCTGCAGGGGAGGAGTTCTCAGATCTCTGAGGTCATCGGGAATGGATTCGGCAGCAGCGATTTCCCGCAACCCGCCGACCACGGCAATGAGAGAGTCCGCACTGGTATTGAAGTTCGCCGAGGCCTCGGTGTAAAGCTCGATCATCTTCTGCTGGGCTTCCAATGCCTGCCGCAGACGGAGGTTGCCCTGCTGGTAGGCGTTGAGTGCCTCCAGCATGTGCGCCTCATTGTTCAGCAGTAGACGGTTGGAGTGTTCGGCCGCTTCTGCGCGCGCCAGTAGTTGAGCGTGCTCGTCGGCAAGGGAAGCAGTGTCGGGTGGGGCCGGCGAGAACGCTGGTTGGTCGGTGTAGACGAACCACGACACCCGTTTGCCCGAGGTGTCCTGGCCGCCTTCGAGGGTCCTATCCCTGATCATCTGGCGGATCGTCCGCGGGTCTTTGCGAAGGATTTGCGCTGCGCGTGCTGCTGATATCCACGGCCGCCGGCCCGGCTTCGGGGTGTTGGGGGCGGTTACCACGGGATACCGTTCCTTCTGGGCTGACAAAGCGCCGCCAACTGCGGGAATGTCTGAAAATAGCACACATATGGAGCGCCCGACACGCGTTGAATTGAACGCGGTTATCCGCGTGAAGTCCGATATGATCGCAACAACGTCCGATAAACAAACATCAACGCAGGTCAGAGGATGGAAAGATGGGTGCTCCGATGGGTGTGATGGTCGACTCGGCGCCGCCGCGACAGCGGGCTGCGACTGCCAATAAGGTGCCGGCCAAGCACGTCAGCGGCAGCAGTAACCGCCAGCGCACCGACCAGGTCAACGTGCGATTCCTTCCCGCCGAGCGCACCGAGCTCGAGCAGCGCGCCATCGATCTGGGATTCACCGGCCCCGGCAAGGTGCAGCAATACCTGCGGCACCTCGCTGGGTTGCCCTCCCTGGGTGCCGCGACCGGGTAAATGGCGGGCGCGGGTGACCCGGGCCGCGCCGCTACCGTGAGGGCGGCGGCTTGGACGCGGTGTCGTCGTCGGGGGAGGCGTCTGCCAGCGGTTTGAGACAGCGCCAGCACAGCGACGCCATGCTGGCGAGGGCGGGATCGGTGTGCGGGTTGTCGCTGTATTGCTTGACGCCGCAGTGGGGGCACCGCATATCAGTCACAGGATGGTGCGCAGGGCGCGGCTGGTGGCCGCTCCCCACCCGGGATCAAGCGCGGTCATCAGCAGCTGCCAGTACGGCGCCCACAGTGTGCGTTGGGCAACGGCGACGGGGAGTCCGGAGAAGGCCGGTGCGCGTTGTGTCCACCGCCAGGCGAGGGATCGGGCCACGTCGTCGACACACCAATAGAGCAGTTCGCTGGGGTCGGTGGTGGTCTGCCAGCCGAACCCGCCGCGAGGGTCTCGGCTGTAGTAGCTCAGTGTTTCTCCGTCGATCACGTATTGCGGATGGGTGTTCGCCGGCGCGGAGTGCGAGGGAATTCTGCGGGGCAGTGGGATTTCACTCAGTGCGATGTCGCCGGCCAGCGCCCGCAGGGCCGCGATGTGGTGATTGAGTTGGTCGTGAATCCAGCTCGCAGCTTTGGCTGGCTGCGCTGCTTGAACGGCGTCGCCCCAGCGGCTGGCGTCGGCCCGGGGCACGGCGGCCATGGGTTCGGGTTGCCGATGGCGGCCGGTGGGATCAGAAGGTGTCGCCTCAGGTTCGGTCCGGCGTTCACGGTCGGAGCCCGACTGGTCGTCCGGGGTCTCCCCGTCCATGTCGGCGGAGTCGGGGTCATCGAGGCCGATTTCCACGAGGGCGTGTCCGGTGGGGTCGGCTTTGCCGCCGAGATTGAATTCGGCGTCTTCTCGCACCGTGGGGTCGAGGACAGCGGCCAGGGCGACCGGGTGGTCGGTGGAGCCGATGAGCATCGGTGCGTCGCTGTCGGAGCTGACCAATAGCATGTAGGTCCAGAAGAAGTCGCCAAACTCATCGCGGTCCCGGTACTCCTCGGGATAGCGGTCATGGTCGGCGTCGGATGGGATGCGGTGTCGCACAGGAGAATCCAAGGCAACACACCACCATTGTCGGCCATCGTCGGCGAAGATCCGATTCAGTACGGTGCCCCCGGCGGGGAGCTCATTACGCCACGGCGCCGCTGTGTCGTCGGCGGTGTCGATGAACATCCGGACATCCTGATCGGTCCACGACGCCGCCAGCGAGAGTGCCTCCTCGGCGGTGGCGTCACGCGGGGGAGGAACAGAATCAGGGTCGTCGTCGGCGGCGCTGGACATATGGCTCACGGTAAGGCATGAGCGTGGCAGGGCTGGCGAACGAAGGCTTGGAAAGGCCCCGAAATTCTGCGGGATTCGCCTCTAGGGGGTGTTGAGGATATCGGCGATCCGCTCGGTCGCGTGTTGGTGGGTTGCCGACTGGAGTGCAGCGAACTGATCCAGGCCGCGCAGGTGATCGATGCGCGAGGGTGTGACGACCCGAATCACCGCTGCGGGGAACCGCGCACTGGTGAATGTCGCCGCCCGGGCTTCCACCTGCGCGGTGTCGTCGGTCAGGACAGCCAACGTCACCGTGGCGGTGACCATCGGGCAGCCGCCGGCAGGGCTGGTCTCCACTTTGATCACATTGGACAAACCGTGTTGGGGGATGCCGACGATCTGGCCGCTGCCGGCGAAGTGTGTCGCCAGCTCGGCGTTGAATGCCGTGATCGCCTCATCCAGGGTGGCGCTGGTGAAGGTGTCTTGAGTGAACAGCGAACTGGCCGCTTCGATGGGAATGAGCATCGCGTGTCCTTGTTCCAAACGGGCGTGCGGCAGCACGCGGTCTTGTTCGACGGTACTGCGTCGCCCTGCCTGAATCCCTGCGGCGGGCCGCGGTGTCGCGGCAACACTCCCGGATGGGGGGCGGAATTTTCGCGGGCAGCCGATTGTGTCGGCGAGCCTGCTGGGCTGTGCAATTGGCTAACTTCGGCGATACAGGCGATCACGGCACGCCACCGGCGTCCGATCGCGAACTAGTGGCCTTCTGAGAAGGGGTGCAAGGACATGGATCTCGAACTGCTGAGCAACGCCTGGTCGATTCCGGCGCAGTCGGTGACCTATCTGGCGGACATCGCCAGTGATGGAACCTCAAACGGGTCCATCATGGCGATCGTCCGGGCAGTGTTGGCCGCACTTGTGGTGGTCGTCGCGGCCGGCTTCGGCGTCCTCGTCGCCAAGGGGTTCTGGGGAGAGGGGAAGGCAACCGCTAGTGCCGAGAAGACGAAGCTGCTCATGGGAGAGGCGAAGAACTTCGCCCTCGCCGAGGGGCTGCTGTTCGCGGTGTGGGCGATCATCGAACTCACCCACGGACTCTTCGGTGGTGTTCTCTCCGGTTAGCGACTGCCGTCCGAAGGACGACCAACAGAGGCCGGCAGGCCTGGGCTGAAGGCAAGAGAGTGGTGAAATGACGGTTACGCCAACGATGTCGGGTGTCGCTGCGGCGATTGATCCGGTTCGCGCGCAAACGGCGGTGGCCGCAGCATTGGCGACCGTGGGCTCGCTGGCGGAATGGGACTCCCAAACCATCGAATGGGTCCTCTCGGATCTGGCCGCCGCACTGCCTGCAGCGGTGCCCTCACCGTGGAGTGCGAGTGATACCTCCGCCCTGGCCTTTTGGAGCGCCGTGGAAGCGAGTAAAGGCAGCTGAGTGATGCGGAAAGGCGCACTGATGTCGCTGCGGCAGAGAATCCTTGATGAGGCCGACCAGCTCGGCTGGAGCCATCACCGAGCCCCCCAGGTCGACACATTCGAACGCGATGGCACGCAGCTGTTGGTCGCGTGGCGCCCCGACGAGCCCGACGTCGCGGCCAGTGCGACAAAGATCGTCGGGGCGACCGTCACACGCGTGGCCGACGAGTCAGCATCGGAGCTGTTGCGATACTGGCTGGGAAGTCCCTGGGTATAGAAGGAGAGCCACGTTGACGGGCTACAACACGGCGCACGGTGACACCGCGGCGGTGCGCCTCGATCTGCTCAATTACCTGGAGTTGTACACCGAATACCGGCGATGTGTCGACCGTGCAGTGTGGAGCGAAGACAGCCGCCGCTGGGAAGGTGTCGACGACGCCGCCGCAGCCCTGCGCGCGCACGTCAGTTCCGTCCAGGCCGGTGGCGGTGAATACGCCGAGATCATCGACGCCGACCTCACCGGCGTTGATTTCAGAGGGTTGATCTGTCGCGAGCTGGCCGAGCGAAACCTCGAGGCCGGCCGTGATGAAGGTGAGGGCTTGTGATCGCCCGCCGCGCCCCCTGTCGGAAAGCCTGAGCAGGCTACGAAAAGGTAAGCGGCGCAGCGGCTTAGGGTAGCTTGCGGGTGAGGGTGTGGTGCAGGGCGTGGGTGGCCGGGAATCCCACGAACCGGCCGCCGCCATTTCGGGCGCCGGCCCAGTCGCAGGCGTGCGCGGCGATGACACGGTCGGTGGTGCCGTAGACGATGGTGACTTCGTGGCTCACCACACCCTCCGTCGTGCAGTGAACGTAGGTGTCCACGCCGCTGGCCGAGGATTCACGTCGCCACCCCGCAGCGATGGCAGCCCGGTGGACGTCATCACGGGTGGCGCCGGGACCCAGTGCGGCGGTCATCCTCTGATGGTAGGCCGCACTGGCGCCATCCTCCGGTGCCGCCACAGCTGAGCACACGGGCACTTTCACGACCGATTCGACCAGGTTTCGTGGTGCATGCGATGTGTGAAACCGACTATCGGACAGTGCGATTCGCTGGGTGAGGAAAGGCATACGGCGAATTGTGTCGACTGACGATCGCTTCACCCGCCGGATCTAGCATCGGCCACCATGAGCAACAACGAATGGCCTCTGCCCAATGGGCTCTCCACGTCCGGACGGCGGGCCGCCGAGGCCATCCACGAGTTCCTCGCGACGAAGGACCTGGAATACCACGGGGGAGGCGGCCGCTTCTATTCGCCGGCGCAGTGGCGCGATCGGGGTGAACGATACGGCTTGAGCTCGCTGCTGATCGTCACCCACGACGGCGGCGATCACGCTGGAGCATTCAATCTCGACTACGAGCAGTACGCCCTGAACAACGAACTCACACAATGGCTGCGCGACAACGGATTCTGGATGGAACAGTGCACCAGTTGGTACACGGCGATCTACGCACTCACAGCCGGGTCCTAGCCCCACCGGGCACTCGATCACCCGCGCCGGCTGGTGGACAACTCTCCGCATCATCTGCCCGCCGTCCGACAACGATGCAAGCTGCGATGTCGATAGGGTTGGGACACAACGAATTTGGCGATTCGTTGTGTGCGGAGAGAGAAGTTAGCGCGCCGTATCGGCTTCCGACGAAGAAGTGGTGCGTTGTTTTGCGCGGTGTGGGATCGTGTCGGCGGCCGCCCTCACGGTGCGGGCCGAGTAAATACGACGGGTATGAAGATCACCGTCAATGTTCCGCAAGCCAGCACGTGTGAGGCCACCGCGGATTACCTCCGCCATGTCGCCGACCAGATCGAGGACGGGTTCACCAGCGGGCACGTCGATCGCGCGGTGCACTGGGACAGCGCACCCGACCCCGACGGCCAGAGGCGATGAGGCAGATGACCGACACAGAAAGCAGCCCGGCCGCAGAGCAAGGTTGGACAGCGCGGTTCGTACCCCAAGTGTGGGTCCGTGATTACGCGGTCGATGTCGTCCACCCCGAGGTCGGACCGACTGAGTGGGAACTGTCCGACGCCGAGGCCCAGAGCGCGTTGCCCGAGGCACGCCGGCGTTGCGCCGACCTGGACTTTCTGCGCGACACTCCCGGAGCCCCGGACTGGGTGAAGGAGTGGAACGGGCCGTTCTACATCGAACTGATCGACCCGGAGGGCTTCACCGTCGACTACTCGTCGTGACCAGCTCCGGGAAGGGTGCGCGTCACCCGCGCGTCTCATTCCTATCAATCGGCAAGTATGAGGGTATGATGCCTGGTTATGGATAACCAGACGGCGGACCCCGCGCGCAGCCGTAAGTCGCGATCAGAACGGCAGGCCTACACCGCGCGCCGCGCCGCCCGCACGACCGCGGCCGCGGACCGCCATCGTTCGCGGTGGTCCATCGACGATGCCCGAGCCGCCCTGGACATCTCGGTTGCGGTCCCCGAGGTCGCCTTGCGGCTGGGTCGCACCGCAGCTGCGGTGGAGGGGTTGCGGGCGAAGTGGCGCAGCGGTGCGCTGCCGGCGGCGCTGGCCGATCAGCTGCCCCCGTATCGCCCCACAGGGAAAGGGGGCCGGCCGTGAATGAACTCAGCAGCGGGCCGAGTTTCTTGATCACACCCAACGGCACCTACCAGGTGCGTGACAGCTGCGAAGCCGAAGACATCCTCGTACTGCTGGTGGAGTGCCAGGCGGACCGCCTGGCCGAACCGTTGGTCGCGTTGTCGCGGCAGCAGGTCGCCGCCCGGCTGGGCCGCGGGCTGCCCGCGGACTTCCCGGGCGAAGACGTGGTGACCGGCGACCCCCATCAGAGCGGCACCCGCGGATGGTGGGAGGCGACCGTCCAGCGGTACCTGGCCGCCGCCGAGCAGCCACCCTCGGAGGACGTCGGCGGGCAGGGCGCGGCCGGCGACGACGATGCCGAGCAGCACAGCGGGGAGCCCGGCGGCGAGGACGACTGGCCGCTGAAATCGCGGCAGTGGGGCGACGTCGATCTCAGCGGGGTCGATCAGCGGGTGCTGCTGGCCACCAGCAAGGGTCTGATCACCCCCTCCGGGGTGGTCAAAGCAGGGCCGCTGCGGCGCCCGGAACGCCTCGGTGAGGTGGTGTGCCGGCGCAGCTGGGCCACGCCGCCGGGCGGATTGTCTCCGCAGATCTGGATCACCCCGGAAGCGTTGAGCGAGATCGGGTTTCCCGTCGACGGGCTGACCGAAGATCAGCTGCCGGCCACCGTGGCCGACTTCTTCGGATGCAGTGTGGGATTTCACCAATCCGGGTGGTTTGCGTGCGAGTTCGACTCCGCGGTCTATGGAGGACAGTCCCGCAAGGCCGACGTTATTTTGATGCCGTTCCTGTTCCTGGACCCCTCGCATTCAAGGCCGATGGATCGGGGACTGGCCGGCATCCAGGGCGAGGCCACCGAACTGCCCGACGACGAGTTTGAGGCGGCGCACCTACTCGGTGACCGGATCGCCTGGCTGTACAGCCTCGAGGGCATCCTGCCGGCGTCGCGCTGGACGATGGTCGGGGCGCAACTGCTCGACATCAAGGCCCGCAAGGCCAAACCGAAACCGAAGAACACCAAGGGGCCGGCGCCGGAACTCAAGATGTCGCTGCTGCCGGCCGAGATCAGTCCCTCCGGCAAGCTGTCCGACCAGTGGTGGACTCCGGAGAACGTCGCGGGCGGGGCGGGCCCCCCCCCCCCCCCCCGCCCCCCCCCCCCCGGGGGGGGGCGGGGGCCCCCCCCCCCCCCCCCCCCCCCGGCGGCGG
>CAYTOD010000021.1:44117-56674 GCA_964439315.1 uncultured Mycobacterium sp.
CAGCCGGGCGCGGGGGGGCCGCACCCCCCCGGCGCATCTGCCACCACACGGCCGGGAGCGAAAGTCATCAAGACCCCGCACCGCGCACGCGGGCAGATGGTCGACGTCGAAATGGATCAGCAAGCCGCTTATCTGCCGTCGGCCGAGGGCCTGCTGCTCGGATACGGGACACCCACCTGGGTCGAACCCGACCCGTCGGTGTTCAACGACCCCCGACCCCCGTTCGGGGTGTGGCAGGTGACCACCCCGCCCGGCAAAACACTGGACCTGCACCGCAAACTGCCGCTGCCCCATCCGCTGATGGCCTGGGAGGAACCGGCCACCTGGTGGGCGACCACCGCCGATGTCCGCCACCTGACCGCGGCCACCGAAGCCGGCGGCGCCGGAATCGCCTGGGCCGAACTGCAACTGGACGCGGCGTGGGTGTGGCCCGAACAGCACCAGTGGCTCAAGGGCTTCGGCCAGGAACTACGCAGCAAGCGGCTCGAGGCGGTCGCCGCCGGCCGCGAGGACTACGAGGAAATGCTCAAGGCGATCTACACCGGCACCTTGGGGCGCATGAGCGCACTGGGTGAAAGCAAGTGGAAATACCCGTACTTCGCCTTCACCCAGCCCGCCTGGTACGCCGCAATCGAAGCGGTCACCCGCGCCCGCGCCATGAAATATGCGGTCCGCATCGCCCGCGATCTGGGCGTCTACCCCATCGGCTGGTGGGCTGACGCCTGGTTCTATCGTGTACCGGCCGACTTCGACGTCCATCAGCTCGAAGATCCTTTGCGCGACGGTGTACGCACCAACGGCAGCTACCGCATCAAGACCGTCAACTACCCGACCTCAACCTCGTGAGGTGGGCCAAGATGGCCGCGTCCGGCCCCCCCGAGCGCGGGTTCAGCGACTGTTTCACCGACCTGGTCGACCGCCGACTCGGCGAACTCGGCGCAGCCTGGGACACCACCGCGGCCCGCTCCCGCCGGGCCGAGGCCCGCCGGCGCGCGCGGGAGGAAATGGTGCGCCGCATCGCCGCCCGCACCGGGCGCCGCTACGCCAGCTCCAGCGTCGCGCGCTGGGCTGCCCACAATCAATGGCCACCCGGGGCGGAACCGTTCTGGCTGGAACGCTGGGCGGCGATCGACCGTGCCGGCGGCATTGCGGCGTTCGCCGAGGTCCTGGGGTCCTCCCCAGCCCGGGTGGTCGCATGGCGCGACTCCGAGGATCCCGCCGCGCCGCCGCCGGGGCCCATTCCTGCGCGCCGGCGGGCGCCTGGTGCCCCTGTGCGCGTCGGTGTTGAGGTGGACGGCTTCGCCGTTGTCGGGACCAGCAAGATCCCGAAGAAGGTGCCGTGGAAGAAGCCGCCGGCCTACCAGGTGCTGGTCATCGACCCCGACTCGGAGATTCTGGACGCCTGGTTCGCCGGCGATTATCAGACCCTCAAAGACCTCCTGGGCCCGGTGATCGCTGAGCAGGTGATCGCCGAATGGACATCAGCCAGTAGCTACGACGTCGACTACACCGTCACGGATATCACCCTGTTCCTGCCGAACGTCTCCGAGGAGGATGAACAATGAAGCGGCAGAATGCGATACGGGAATTGAGGTACGTGACGTGTGTGCGCGGCCGTGAGTTCAAAGGCCGCGCCGCTCACGCCAACCACGCCCGAAAATGCCCACAGGAAATCGCGCGGTCAGAAACGTTCATCGCCCGCATTGAGACATCCAATCGAGGCCGCCGATTCGAGGCCGGCCGATGAGCGGGGCATACACCGCTGATGGTCGTCGCCGGTCGTCGATGACACACGCTCGTCGTGGTCACACGTGTGATCTGTGCGGAAAGGTCGTCTTCGGCAACGGCGGAAAGGTGGCCCATGGCCGCAGCCACGTCAAACGCGGTGAGGCCGTCGAACTGCTCAAGGAGTACGCCACCTATCCGCCTATGAGCACCCGCGAGTTCTTCGCGCCCGACGACCCGATCGTCGCTCGATGGTTACAAGAGGGATTCCGCATCGTCGAGTCATGACCACGCCACGCCGAAATCCGGACGTCCGACACCCGAGTGGGTCGCTGGCCACGCTATTACGCGAAGTTCCGACGGGGAATCCCCGGTGTGTTGCTCCCGTTCACGCGACGCGGTGGGAGAAGTGGGGAGGAGTCATAGTGTGCGCAGGTCGCAGCGGAAGGGAAATCTCCAGCCGCGCGGCTCGGTCCACAGCGTGGCCGAGGATGCCGGTGAGCACGACCGCGTCGTCCAGGGCGTCGTGCGGCTGAGTCTGGGCTACGCCCCAGGACTGGGCCAAGGCCCCAAGGCTGAACCGCTGCGCGCCCGGGTCGACGAGGCGGGCAAGTTCCACCGTGCACAGCACGGAGTCCACCGGCAACGCCACCCCTGCGCGGTGGAACTCGGCGGCCAGGAATGCGTAGTCGAACGCGGCGTTGTGCGCAACAAGGACCCTGCCGTTCAGTTGCGCCGCGACTGCTGCGGCAATATCTGCGAAGCGGGGCTGGCCGGCCAGCAGTGCGGGTGTCAAGCCGTGGATGTTGGTGGGTCCGGGATCCACACCCGGGTTGAGCAGGGTGTGCAACATGTCCTCGACGCCGCCGGCCGGCGACAGCGTCAGCGCGGCGATGCTCAGGATTCGATCTCGAGCGGGATCCATGCCGGAGGTCTCGACATCCACCACGACGAAGCGACACGGCTGCATGGACCCAGCATCACCTGCGTCACCGACATCGCCCACCGTCAGGCGCCGGTCGCGGTGATGTAGGCGTCGGCGAACACCGCCAGTGACCGCTGTTCATCGTCGGGGCGGGTGATCCGTTCGGAGAATCCGACACCCAGAAGTGAGGCGGTGTGCCGCCGCTGATCGAAAACCAGGTACACCGAAGGACCGCCGCCTGCCAGCATCAGCTCCAGATCCCCGCTGGGGGTGTGCTCGGCGGCGTAGACCTGATCCTCAAGCCGCTCCCCGTCGATTACAGCGGGCTGGCCGTCGCGGATCAGTGCGGAGTAGGCGCGTACGAGTTCCTCGGTCCCGACGAGCGTCTGCACAACCTCGTTGCTCAAGGTGTTCCATCCCCCCTGTTTGTTGGTGTGGGGCGTGCACGGCTGCTCCCGGAGTGCCCTCGCCTGGCGACGGTACCGACAGGTGCCGTCAGCCGAGCGAAGTGGCGCGATCGCAGCGATGTCCGATTTCAGATGATGCAGCAGTGTCTGCGCGTCAATCCGAGACGTAGTACAGGCAGAGGTGCCAGCCGTCGGAGGATGCGGCGGCCACCGCGCTGTCCGTGGCGGCCAGCACCGACATCCCCGCGTAGTCGCGACGCGACCCGTCAAGGGTGAAGTACGTCGATCGGGAGGCGTCCAGTGTTCGCACGCCCGGGGCCCAAGGCGTCTGCGTTCTGCGGTCGAATTGGAACGTGTCGATCTGGCGGCCGTCGTGGGAGGCCATCCAGTCGCGCAGCGTTCCGCCGGCCGACGCCCCGGCGAACAGCGACTCCCAGCTCTCGATGACGCCGCGTTCACGGGTATCGGGATATGCCCCTCGGAGGTGTCCGAACATATCTGCAAGATCGGGGTTCACCGCGGCAGCTCCTTTTTCCGGTCAACAACTCGCGCCGGTGGGGCGCCCTCACCGGAGATGATCGCCGAGCGCACTGTTCGGGGTCGCGTATTCGGCCCGTGTCGGGCCGGTAATTCCGCGGGTGAGGAACCCAGGGCCCCGAGAAAGTGTCGACGACCCGGACAGGCGGTCGCCTGCGGTGACAGTTCAGCGGCTACCGGCGGGAGGTCACCAGCGCGTCCCGAAGCTCCTCACGCAGGTCGTCGGATAGGCCGTAGCGCGCGGCGATGCCGTCGACGTCGACCACCGCGGAGAGACTCAGGATTTCCACACCAACGATGGCACCGGTGTCGTCGACGTCGACGAGAACACTGCTGTCGAAGCGGTCGGTGCGCGCTACCTGCCTGTCGGCGAGCGCAACGTAGCCAGCATCAGCTTCAACGTCAGCTTCTAGTACAGGCCGCATTTGACACCCCTTGGGACTCGCGTGCCTCTCCAAAATTTACAGATGATCGCCGACCGCACGGTTCGGGTCGCGTGTGCGGCTCGTGTCGGGCTGATAATTCCACCGGTGAGAAAGCCGGGCCCGAGAAAGTGTCGACGACCCTGCGAGGTCGGTCCAATGGCTTACCGTCGCGGCTGACGAGGTCGCTCAGGCAGACGGAGGTGGGCAGGAATGCGGCACGATCGCGACGACATTCTGATCCCCGGGGACGTGTGGACCCAGTTCCTGGCACAGGAGACCCAACTCGACGCGGAGAGCCCGGGTCCGGTCACACTATCGGCGGTCGTGGCCGAGATACGGCGGATGGTCGCTGAAGCCGGCGGGGCATAGCTCGGCGATGGCCACCCGCAAGAGTGCAACCCCGACACTGCGCGACGGCCGCTGGTACAGCATCATCGGCCGTTACCCGCGCATGCACCACCACGCCAAATGGGTTGCTGGCCAGCAGCGGTTCGTGTGGCAGGGAACAAGCGAGGACAAGACCCTCGAACTCGACGAAGTCGATGAGGTACTCGGCGAGGTCGGCGGTCCCGATGAAACCGGTTGGGCCACAACCTGATACAGGACAAGGATGCACACGATGACCAGTGCGCGGGAGGAATCTGAAATGACGTTGACGTTCGGTGCGTCCTGGTTGGTGCCGGCCGAGGCAACCGCGGCGTGGGGCGCCAGGGCCATCGATCACGGCGCAACCCTGGATGTGCCCCACGACCGAACCAGCATGGTCGGACGCCCGGATGGCCGCAAGACCCTGTCTGGGCACTTGCAGACGATCGATCCAATCCGCAAAGCCGAGCACATGCTGGGAACCATCACAAGCGAGGAACCCGCGACCATCCACGACGACGGCACGGTGGTGGTGCAGGCCGTACGGCGCGGCGGGTATCTCTATCTCGCGGCGTGGCTTTGAGAGGCGCACTCAGATTCGCGCCGGACCGAAAGGGGGTGAGCGGTGAGCAATGTGTACAACGTGCACCTGACGGTCACCATGGAGGCTGAGACGCCGAAGGCGGCAGCCGACGAGTTTGTCGAGTACCTGGGAACGAACAAAACTGTGTTTCTGAAAGTCGAGAAGGTCGGCGGCAACGGTGAGTGCATCGAAGGAGTCGAATTTGTGGAGGCGAGGTTGTGATTTCGCCTTCCGCTGCCCTCGAATCGCGAGCCCGAACGAGGTGGCATGTTCCCCGTGAGTGAATCCGCCTTGTCTTAGAGTCCCGTGGCCCCCGGTGCGGGGGTGGAGAGGACGATGATTCACATGGCTGGCCGGAAGAAGCATTCGGCGGAGGACGTGGTGCGTAAGTTGCGCCGGGCGGACGAGCTGGCCGCGTCGGGCAAGACCAACGAGGAGATCGCCGCGGAGCTCGAAGTCTCGGCGGCGACGCTGTACAACTGGCGTCGCGCGTACGGCGGGATGGATCTCAACGCGGCCAAGGAACTCAGGGAGCTGCGCGAGCAGAACACCCGCCTCAAGCGGCTGCTGGCCGAGGCCGAGTTGGAGAAAGACGCCCTGCGCGAGGTGGCCAAGGGAAAATTCTGAGCCCGGCCGCCAAGCGCCGAGCCGTGGACATGCTCAAGACGGTCTTGGGCATGTCAGAACGGTTGGCGTGCAGAGCAGTCGGGCTCGCCCGCTCCACCTACCAGCGCATCCCGATCGCACAGACCGCGGCCGACCCGGACGCCGATCTGCGGGCATGGCTGCGCAACTACTCCACCGCCCATCCCTGTCACGGGTTCCGCCGCGCCTGGGCGGCGCTGCGCTACGACGAGCACCGCACCGTCAACAAGAAGAAGGTGCAGCGGTTGTGGGCCGAGGAGGGCCTGCAACGTCGGGTGCACAGCCGGCGCAAACGCGCCGGAGCGTCCTCGCACCGGCAGGTGTGCGCTGATGCGCCCAAAGTGGTGTGGGCCCTGGACTTCCAGTTCGACTCCACCATCGACGGCAAGGCCGTCAAGATCGCTTCGATGCTCGATGAACACACCCGCGAGTCGCTGCTGAACATCGTCGAGCGCTCGATCACCGCCGAGCGCCTCATCGAGGACTTGGAACGCTGTTTCGCCGCCGTCGGCGGCCCGCCGATGGTGCTGCGCATGGATAACGGTCCGGAGATGATTTCTCAAGCGCTGCAACAGTTCTGCGCGGGTAAGGTCGGAATGTCCTACATCCCGCCCGGCACGCCGTGGAACAACCCGTTCATCGAATCGTTCAATAACCGGCTGCGCAAGGAGTGCCTCAACCGCAACCACTGGACCAACCTGCTCGAAGCCCGAGTCGCGATCGCCGATTTCAAGCACGAGCACAACACCGCCCACCGCCATTCAGCCCTGGGCTACCTCACCCCGGCCGAGTACGTTGCCCGATGCAGCCACACTCATTACCCCGTGGCCTGCAAGATCAACTAAAATCGGCATCCGCGGTGGGCTCGGACACCAGGTGGACTGACGGTCGGGAACCCTGTCGCCAGGCTGAAGCGCTTTGCGGAAAGGGACCTTGATGACCACACCTGTTCCCCCCGGTATCGAGTCCCCGGACCGGGTTGAGACCCGGGTAGGTACGTTGCGGTTCTTCGACGGGTTCCCGGACGACGCAACCGTGGAGAGGTTGTTCGACAACCTGGACTTCCAGCGCGCGGTCCAGGCATACCTGCTGGCGCTGCCTGCGGTCAGCCAGGCGATGATGCGCAAGGCGCTGTTGACGTGGGGTCCGGCGAACGAGACCGTGCCGATCTGGGAGAACCTGGTTCATCCACGGACGATCGGGCTCACGTTCAATACGAGCACGTCGTATTCCTGGATGTGGATTGATCTTCATGGCGGCCCAGTGGTCGCCGAGGTCCCGCCCGGAGTTCTCGGCTTCATCGACGACTTCTGGTCCCGCTGGGTCGGCGATGTCGGCCTCACCGGTCCCGACAAAGGGCAGGGCGGCACCTACCTGTTGTTGCCGCCGGGCTACGACGGGGAGGTGCCCGACGGCCACTTCCCCTTGCGGCCCCGCACCTATGGCATGTCACTGGCGTGGCGCGGATTCACCGACGAACACGGCGATCCCGGACCCGCCGTTGAGGTCATCAAGGCCAAGACCCGCATCTATCCCCTTGCCGCGGCCGATGACCCACCACCTCTGCGGTTCGTCAATGTCTCACCCGAACCGTTCGTTACCGTCGGGCCCGCCGACTTCCAGTTCTGGGAGCTGCTCAACGAGGTGGTCCAGGAAGAGCTTCCCGAGTCGCTGGACCCGGTGACGCTGGGAATGTTCGCAGCGATAGGCATCCAGCGCGGCCGGCCGTTCGACCCCGACCAGAGGATGCGGGCGATACTCACCGAGGCCGCCGCAGTCGGCGATGCCACGGCGCGAGCGCTCACCTATCGGATGCGTCAGCGCGAGGCATACTTCTACCCAGACGGGTCATGGCGCAACGGGTTCCTCGGCGGCTACCAGTTCCAGGACAACGGCGTCGCACTGCTGGACTCGTCGGCCCAATTCTTCTTCTACGCCACCGGGGTAACCCCCGCGATGGAGGCGAAGATGGTCGGCTCCGGCTCCCAATACGCCGGGGCCTTCGTCGATGCGGCTGGCGAACCGTTCGACGGCGGGCGGAACTACGTTCTGCGCGTTCCACCGAACGTGCCTGTCAACAACTTCTGGTCAGTCATCGTCTACGACAACCAGACACGATCCATGCTGCAGACCGGCCAGGAATGGCCATCAGTGACGAGCAAGGACAAGAACTTCACGACCAATGACGACGGCTCAGTTGACGTGTACTTCGGTCCCGAACCGCCAACCACAGACGCGCACAACTGGATTCAAACCCTGCCCGGCAAGGGCTGGAACACCCTGGTCCGCCTCTTCGGTCCGCTCGAACCCTGGTTCGACAAAACCTGGAGACTTCCCGACATCGAGCCGCTTTCCTAGCAACCACTCTTACCAGGGGCGACTCCCGACCCGGGAGTTAACCGTTCAGGCGGAGGCCCACCTCGACCACCAGATGGGGCGGCCTGCGCCACCGATGAAGTGCTAACTGCCACAACGGCCAACCCCAGATCGAAGACCGGGCGGCGATCGCCGGGCGAGTACGCTGCCGAGTGGCGGCCACAACCCCAACCCGTGGCCGGCGAGATCAACTGAAATCGGTATCACACAACCTGGTCTCTAGAACTAGGTGGACCGACTATCGGGGACCGGTCAGAGGCATAGAAGCGCATCGAGGGGGCGCTCTGGGGCGTGGGCGGGTAACAGCACCCGTCCCAGTTCGTGTCTTCGCTGTGGTGCTGGGTGGCGGCGGAAAATACTGTTCACTCGACGGGTGTGACGAGGGGATGAGGAGGTGCGGGGTGGCACACCGCAATGACGTGGCGGCCGCTGTCGCGGAGTTCCGCAAAGTTCAGCTGATGTACCGGCATTTCGGTGCGGCCGATACCGAGCCGCGTTCTGAGTTTGTGACGTTGCTTGAGGAGGCTGCTGCGGGCCACGCCCCGCAAGTACCCGACACCCCGAACGGGTGGCAACTGTATTGCGTTACAGAGACATCCGCTGCTGCTGCCCGTGAATTGGCGTGGGCGGCCAAGGCGTGCGTCGCGGCGGCCCAGGCTGATCCGGCCTCGGCGAGAATGGTGCTGGCGCAATGGTGAGCAGCGCACTGCCGGCGTATCGGGTCGGTTATGTGGTGGAAGACGATGATGCGATTTTGGCGGTGTTCCTCGACAGCGGACCCGACAGCCACGACGGGCACCTGATCGCCTACGCCCCGATGGGCCAACACACCGAGGCCAGCATCGACTACATCCGGTCGCGGCCCCTGGCACGCGAGGATCAATTCGGGAAACTGCACGCATTCTTGGCCCGCTGGTACGGGGAGCCGCCGGCGCCGACGCCAGTGCAGCTGGTGGTCGACCAGCGAGGCGTTCCCCGGTGATAGCGGCCGGTGAAGTCCTGCAGTCGGTAGCTGGGATCTTTCAAAACGGTTATGACGGCGATGACATCAATCGGGTGTTCGGGGCGATTGGGCGCCAGTGCGGAATCGACCTGATCTGCGTGTGGGACTACTTCGATGACTGGGGATACGGCGGCGACTCGCAGTTCTACCTTGTCGACGGCGGATCGGCCTTCGAAGTGACCGGCCAGCTGTGGTGTTGGCTGCACGGCGGGCGCGATGAGGCGCCCGGCGGCCCGGGGAATCCCGCCCAGTGGAAGGGTGCGCCGGCCGACTTCGATCTATCGGCCTTGGGCGGTGACGGGTTCTGCAACGTCGCCCCGCAGGTAGGGCGGGAGTCACGCGGATGGTAGACGCGCAGCGCTGCGAGTGCGGCAATCCGCCGGCTGAGAATGAAGTCAGCTGCGAATGGTGCCTGGCGATCGAAGAAATGAGGATCAGTCAAACCGCTCCACATACCTGGCACACCGCGCGTTTCACCGGCACGGTCACGTGCGAAGTGTGCGGCTTGTTACCGCTGGACGGTTCGGACTCCTACAGCGACTGCCCCGGCAGCGCGACGCGATAGACAACCACAACCAGATGACGGTGCGACAGCGGCCGCCAGGCCCGAGGGGAGACGCGAGTGTCGACAGTGAAGTGCTGTCTGTGCGCGGCCGAATGCGAAGACGACCTCGATAGAGACATGAGCACCATCCAATGTCGAGAATGCGCGGCTGAGGAGGCTGGTTACAGGAGTGAGAGGCAAGGGCCTGGCCCCGTGGATGCGTTACACGGGGAGTGATTGGCCCCTCCGCGAGGGCAAGTCCTTCTCTGCAACCAAATAGTCTGAACGCCAACACAACTCGGAAACAAGCCCGACCCGAACGACAACGCAAGGAGCGGATAACATGGCCGAAGCGCGCAGGATCGACGATGTGGTGATCCACAGTGCGGAACGCACCACCAACAGCACCAACGGGAATCCCGGCTACCGCTTCCACACCAGCGCGGGTGTCTATCCCATGCAGGTCGATGCGGCGCTGGGATATGCCGTTGAGAACTTCACCAACAGTCGATTTCCCGAGACGTTTGTGATTGGCAATCCCGCGGAGCCGCGGGTTACGTTGGTTGCAACCGGATCCGGACGGGTGTGGGGCATCGAGTACCAGGGCAGACTGCTCACCTGAATTCAGCCCCAGCGTGTGGCGAAAGCGGTGGGTGGGAAAACACACCGACGCAGTCGTGTTGACCGGTGTGGCAGCGGATCGCGCTGAATAGCGTTGCAGCGACAGCAAAACGATCTTCAGAAGGGCCAACGGGATGGCGCTATCGGCGGACGATGTGTGTCGGCGCGTCGACGGACTGCACCTCGACGATCTCGATCTAGTCGTCACGCGCGACGGCGACGGATTCGCCGTCGCGGAGCACCGCTTCGGGCCGGGGGCGGTTGACGACATCGGATCCTGTTTCGAAGTGCCCGCCAGCGCCGATGAACACGGCAGGGCAGGGTTCACCGCCGGCCCGTGGACCGCCTACCAGTACCACGCCTCCTATGTGTCACCACGCCGCGACAACTACTTTGCCGAACTTGAGGAGCTCGCTGAAGGAGTGGTCGACGCGGTCGTCGTCGGAGTCGCCGGTATCAGCGACAACAACACGTGGGTGCTCGGGATCCGCACGGTGGGTCCGTGATGTTGGTACACGGTGCCCAATCGTGCGAAATGAGAAGGGGACGGCGATGAGTCAGCAGGTCTACCACGTCACGTGGGAGATCGGAGGCATCTGCGCGGGGAGCCCGCGAGAGGCCGCCGAGATAGCGCTCGCGATCCAGCAGGACCCACGGTCGACGGCCCAATTTTTCCTGGTCGCCCCCGGTGACCATGACTACATGAGCAACCCTGCCGATCCGGACTCGATCGTCGCCGTCAACTTGCTCAGCCCCGAGCGGTAAACACACTCCGTAAGCCTGCAGGGCCGCACCCGAGAACCTCTGACCACCAGGAGCACCCATGTCGGACTATTTTCCGGAGTTCCTTCGCTGTGACGACGAGTCCCAACAGCACTGGACAGAGGAGACCGATCGCGAGGCGATCGCGCTCTTCGACAGCCTGTCGGAGAAGGAGATCCGCGATCGACAAAGCATCACCAAGGACGAGATCGCTATGGCGTTCGAGCAGAACAACGACCGCGCGTTGCTCGACCTGCAGAGGCAGTTCGAAGCGTTGGCCCAAGCGATGATGCGCCGGCTCGATCTCTGAATCGCAAAGATTCGAATGCAGCCGAGACGAGTCCAACTCACTGGCGTCCAACGCGGGGACCTCGTGGCGGCGCCCGCCGCACAGCTGGAACCGGGCGAGCGCCAAACAGCGCCCCACGATGGCGAGATGACGGATGGCTGAACCGCCGAGCGTGTACGAGGTGTCGTTGGTGACCGGCGACGGATGCGACGGGGTGGACTGGGAAGAGCCGAGCTATGACGCGGCACTCGCCTCCGTCGCAGAGACAGCCGCACAACACGCCCAGAATGTCGGCGAGCCGGTCTTCATCAGCGACGCTGTCGACGGGCAGGGAATTCTCTACACCATTACGGGGGACGCGACCTCACCGATCCGCACCGAGTTCCGCTACCACATCCGGCGATTGACAGCGGAATGACACTGCGCGGCAGTATAAGTCGCGGACAGGGGTTACGCAGAACCGCCGTGTCGGGTTCGGCGTGGGTTCAACAGTGGTGATCGAGCGCGACACCCGAGAGGACATCAAGGGTGTCGCCCGGTTCGGCATCGCATAGATGGGATCCACAGGATTGGCAGACCAACTCCAGGTCGAGCTTGGCGGAGTCGACGCTGGCTTGCAGTGCGAATGTGCGCAGAGGCGAGAGGTCCATGACGGAAACCCTGTCACCGGGTCGAGGCGGCAGAGGATTTCGCCACGACGGCGAGCCCGAGTGTCTCGAGGCGGGGGATCCCGGGCCGCTCCGAAGGCGGCCAGCGCGGGAGTCAGAAAGTGCTGTACCGATCTGTGTCACCCCGTGCAGGCGCCCTCAGTCGCGGGCGAACGCAAGCGCGAGCTGCCGCTCGGAGTCGATGTAGGGCGTCCCGGAGACGTCGACCACCACGCGGGCGATGGTCCCCCCGGTGAACTCGAACGGCGCCTGGTAGGACCGCGAGACCGGCTGACCGAGGTTGCGGCCCACGCTGACCCCGCCGCCGGCCAGCCCGAAGATGAAGGGATGGGTCTTCACGTCGGGCAGGGAGGCGACCGCGGCGCCGTCGACGTACAACGTCACCTCACCGAGGGGAATGAAACTGCCCGCCACGGTCCCGGTGCGCGCGTAGCCGACGCCCAGGATGTGCCGACCCGACGGCACCGGGTCGGGTGATGAGACCTTCTGTTCGATCTCACCGAAGAAGTTGTAGACGAAGTGCAGTCGCCCGTCGGCGACGAACAGGGTGTAGCCGCCGTGCCCGGCACCCTGCTTGAGCAGGACGCCGCGAACGTTAGGGCTCTCCACCGTGACTTCGGCCAGCACCGAGAAGGAGCGGCCCGCGATGTTCACGCATGCGCCGAGTGGGACGGCCGCGGT
>CAYTOD010000022.1:0-10630 GCA_964439315.1 uncultured Mycobacterium sp.
AGGAGTCGGCCGATCGGGCATGGCTGACGACGATGCGTCCGCGCCAGCGGGCGAGGAGGAGTCGGCCGAACTAGTCCAGCCCGAACTAGTCCAGAGGGACTAGTCCGAGTGCGGAGTCGTGGTGGCCGTCTGGCAGGCCGCGCCCAGCGCCTTGGCGGAGTCGCCGACCGCTGCGCTCTGCTCCGGAGTGGGGTTCGGGACACCGGCGACGGCCGAGTAGGCCGATGCCAACGCCTCGATCAGATCGGCATCCGAGGTGGTGACCCCGGCCTTGATTTCCTCGAGCTTCTTCGCGGTCCCGGCCGGATCGGCGTCGGGGCTGGCCTCCATCACCGCGTCGATCTGGGAGCAAGACGCTCCCAGTGACCCGGCGGCCGCGACAGCGGATGCGGCCGACGACGCCGCAGACGTGGCTGCCGATGCCGCCGACGACGCAACCGAAGACCCTGCGGACGCAGCCGACGACGCGGCCGACGACGCCACCGAGGAGGTCGACGAACCGCCACATCCGACCAGCGACAGGCTGAGAGCGGCTACCGCGATGGGCGCGGTCAGGGCGGTGGTGAGCAGTCTCGACATGCGGGTTCCTCTCAACGGTTATTGCGCGGAGCATATGCCCCGGCGTGCGGGTCCGCTACCGAAGGACGTCATTCAGGGGCTGACGAGGATTTTCAACGCCCCGCGCACAGCGGAGATCTCGGCCGGCAGCGGGCACACGTAGTCGCCGTCGGCGTAGGCGTTGATGCCGGGCGATTCGACGTTGATGGTGCGGGCCCGTTCGGTGGTGACTTCGGCGAGTCCGATGTGGGTGCCCTTGAACACGGTGGGGAAGAGCCGGATCAGTTTGGTGCGTGAACCGGTCTGCACCATGGTCACGTCCAGCAATCCGTCGCGGTGATCGGCGTTGGGGCAGATCAGCATTCCGCCGCCGTAGCTCCGGGTGTTCCCGAATGCGGCCAGGGTGAGGTCGGTGACGATCTCGCGTTCGCCGTCGAACACCAGCCGGAAGGGCAGCGGTCGCAACTGCGAGAGTTCGGCCAGGATCGCTAAGTTGTAGCGCATCCGGCCGTGCGGCCAGCTCATCCGGTTGACGCGGTCGCTGACCAGGGAGTCGAAACCCGTTGCGGCGACGGTTCCGAACCAGGTTTCGCTGCCGTCGGATCCGCGGATCAGACCCAGGTCGATGGTCTCGGTGTGTCCTGCGGCGATCAGATCGACGGCCGCCACGGGGTCACCGGTCGGGATCTTGTACTCCCTGGCGTGATCGTTGCCGGTGCCCGCCGGGACGATACCCAGTGGAATGTCGCTGCGCGCCAACGCTTGCAGCGCCAGTCGGATGACGCCGTCCCCGCCGACGACGACAAGTGCGTCGGTGCCCGCGCTCAGCGCATCGTCGAGTAGCTCGCGGGCGTGCGCGGGATCGCGGCCGACGATCTCGACCACGTCGACACCGAGTTCGTGGAATCTGGCCACCGCCTGTTCGGCGGCGTGCGGCGCGTTTCCGTGCCCGGCCATCGGGTTGGTCAGTACGGTGACGCGCGCGATCCCGGTCATGGAATCAGCTTGCCGGGGTTCAGGATTCCGGCCGGGTCGAGGGTCTGCTTGACCGCGCGCAGAATCTGCACGCCCAAGTCTCCGATCTCCGCGGTCATCCACGGGCGATGGTCGACACCGACGGCGTGGTGATGGGTGATGGTGCCGCCGTTGGCGATGATGGCTTCCGATGCGGCGACCTTCGCGGCCCGCCACTGCTCGCTGACCTCGCCGCGCTGCCCGGCGACGATCGTGAAGTACAGCGACGCTCCGGTGGGATACACGTGGGAGATGTGGCACATCACCAGAGCGGCTGTGCCGCTTGCGGTCAGCGCGGTGGTCAGCGCCTCGGTCACGGCAGCCTTGAGAGCCGGGACGTTGGACCACGTGGTGGCGGTCTCCAGCGTCTCGCACAGCGCCCCGGCCTTCAGCAGCGCATCGCGGAGGTAGGGGGCGTCGAATCTGCCGTGCTCCCAGGCTTTCGCCGCTTCCTCGCCGAGCGAGGTGGCGCCGTGAGCGAGCAGGAGGTCGCGGGTCTCGCGGTGCCGGCTCTCCGCATGCGCCGGGGTGCCCTCGAACACCGTGATGCCCATGCAGCCGCCGGTGATGCTCTGCTCGCCGATGCTGTGGGTGGTGGCCAGGTTGATGCCCGTCTCCACTTCGTCGGACAGCCTGAGCACGGTCGCGCCGGTGCCGGTCTGAACCACCGCCCGCAACGCCGCCGCCCCGGTGGCGAAGTCCGGAAACGACCATGCCTCGTAGCGGGAGGTCTCGGGCACCGGATGTACCCGCAGCCGCACCCGGGTGATGACGCCGAAGACCCCCTCCGAGCCTGCGAACAACTCGCGCAGGTCGGGTCCCGCGGCGGACGCGGGCGCGCGGCCGAGGTCGATCACACCGGCCGGGGTGACCGCGCGCATACCGCGGACCATGTCGTTGAAGCGGCCGTAGCCGGCGGAGTCCTGCCCCGACGACCGGGTGGCCGCGAAGCCGCCGATGCTGGCGAACCGGAAACTCTGCGGGAAGTGGCCCAGGGAGAACCCGTGCTCGCCGAGCAGTCGCTCGGCGTCCGGCCCGGTGACACCGGCCCCGAGTTCGGCCTCCCCGGAGACCTCGTCGAGCCAATGCAGGGCGTCGAAGCGCCGCAGGTCCAGCGTGATGACGGCATCGAATCCATCGCGTACCGGATCCAGGCCGCCGACGACGCTGGTGCCGCCGCCGAACGGGACCACCGCGATGCGGTGCTGCGAGCAGTATCCGAGAATTGCGGATACCTCGTCCTCGGTGCCGGGCAGCAGCACGGCGTCGGGGGCGTCCTGGTGAGTCTGCTTGCGCCGCAGCAGATCCGGTGTGGACTTGCCCCCGGCATGCAGCAATCGGTCGCGGTCATCGGTGCTGAGGTAGCCCTTGCCGACGATGGCCGCCAGGCCCTCCCGATGCTGCGCGGACAGGGCCGAACCGGTGAGGTGAACCTCGTCGATCCCCGGAGCCTCGACCGCCGTGCCGGTGATCCCGAGGGCGTGCTCGAGCAGGGTGCGGATTCCGTCGGACAGGGGCTTGGCCAGGCCCGGGTCGCCCCAGGCATCCCAGGCCATTGGCGGAAGAAGGCTCTTGTCGGAGTGGGTGTCGACCTCGGGTTCCATGGGTTACAGTATTACAGATGTTGTCAATCAGTAACGTCGACTCGGTTGGCGTCGGCGACCGGATTCTGGCGGCGGCCGCCAGCTGCGTGCGCGACTTCGGGATCGACCGCGTCACCCTCGCCGAGATCGCCCGCCGGGCCGGGGTGAGCCGGCCGACGGTATACCGGCGCTGGCCCGATACCCGGTCGATCCTCGCCGCCCTGCTTACCGACCGGATCGTTGGAGCCTGGCGTGCGGTTCCGGCCACCGCGACGGGCCGCGAGGCCCTGGTGGCTCGGATCGTCGAGGTCACCCGCCGACTACGGCGTGACAGCCTGATCCTGACGGTCCTGCGCGCAGACCCCGAACTCGCGATGGTCTACATCGCCGACCGGCTGGGCACCAGCCAGCAGATCCTCATCGACATGGTCGCCGAGGAGCTCCGGCAGGCCCAGGGGGACAACAGCGTTCGCGCGGAGGACCCACGCCGGCTGGCCGCCATGGTGCTGCTGATCACCCAATCGGTGATCCAGTCCGGCCAGATCGTCCGCACCATCCTCGACACCGACTCACTCGACGTCGAACTCGCCCGCACCCTGAACGGATACCTGACGCCATGAGCACTGCCCTGAACGCCGACCGACGCACCGCCGATCTCGACGCTCTGGCCGACGGTCGAACCGTCGATGTCGTCGTCATCGGCGGTGGCATCACCGGTGCCGGAATCGCGCTGGACGCCGCAAGTCGCGGCCTGTCCGTGGCCCTGGTGGAGAAGCACGACCTCGCCTTCGGCACCAGTCGGTGGAGTTCGAAACTCGTGCACGGCGGACTGCGGTACCTGGCCAGCGGCAACATCGGCATCGCTCGGCGCAGTGCTGCCGAGCGGGGAATCCTGATGTCCCGCAACGCCCCTCATCTGGTGAAGGCGATGCCGCAACTGGTTCCGCTGCTGCCCTCGATGAGTCGGGCTCAGCGCGCTCTGGTGCGGGTCGGGTTCCTCGCCGGGGACGGGTTGCGTGCGCTGGCCGGCACCAAATCCTCGGTGCTGCCGCGGCCCCGGCGGATCAGCGCGGCCCAGGCCGTGACGATGGCCCCGACCGTGCGGCGCGACGGACTCGACGGCGCATTGCTGGCCTACGACGGACAACTGATCGACGATGCCAGGCTGGTGGTGGCGGTGGCTCGCACCGCCGCCCAGCACGGCGCGCGCATTCTCACGCGGGTGGGCGCATCGTCGGCGACCGGAACGTCGGTACGGCTCACCGACGAACTGAGCGGCGGATCGTTCGACGTGAAGGCTCGCGCGGTGATCAATGCTGCAGGAGTCTGGGCCGCCGAGGTGGACCCGTCGATCAAGCTGCGTCCCAGCCGCGGAACGCACCTGGTGTTCGACGCCGCGGCATTCGGCAATCCGACGGCCGCCCTGACCATTCCGATTCCGGGGGAGACCAACCGGTTCGTGTTCGCCATGCCTGAACAGCTGGGAAGGGTCTATCTCGGTCTGACCGACGAGGAGGCCCCCGGCCCTATCCCCGACGTTCCGGAGCCGACGGCCGAGGAGATCGCGTTCCTGCTCGACACCGTCAACACCGCGCTGCAGACATCGTTGACCACGACCGACGTCACCGGCGCGTACGCCGGATTGCGCCCGCTGATCGACGCCGGTGAAGGGCGTACGTCGGATCTGTCGCGGGACCACGCCGTACTGGAGTCCGGCGACGGCCTGTTCAGCATCGTCGGCGGCAAACTCACCGAGTACCGGTACATGGCCGAGGACGTCCTCGACCGGGCGATCACCGCCCGCGGGCTCAGTACCGGCCCCTGCCGGACCCGGGACCTGCCGTTGATCGGCGCACCCGATACCGTTGTGCCCCAACGGTCCTCGACAGCACTACCGCCGTCGTTGGTGTCCCGATACGGCGCCGAAGCTCCCACGGTGATCGCGGCGGCCCGCTGCGAGCGGCCCACCGAGACCGTGGCTGACGGCATCGACGTCACCCGGGCGGAGTTCGAATTCGCCGTCACCCACGAGGGGGCGCTGTACGTCGGCGACATCGTGGACCGCCGGACCCGCATCGGACTGGTGGCCGCCGACCGTGAGCGGGTGCTCGCCGCGGCGGAGGAATTTCTGGCCCAGGCCCGCTGACGGCCGGGGTCAGCGCCGCCGGCGGCGGAACACCACGAGGCCGAAGAAGAGCAGCGTGGCCGTGCCCGGCGCCGGCGTCACCATCGTGTAGCCGATGTCCTTGAGGACGCCGATCTCTACCGGGCTGAGCACCCGGATCCCCAGTCCGGTGTCGGTGACCGCGTTCATCAGTTTGGCCGCCGCGCCGATGAAGGTGTTGTCGTCGAGGTGGGACACCGAGCTGCCCGCCTCCCAGCGCTTGGGCGTGTACAGCGGGACCAGGCCGCCGTAGGCGGCCACGGCGTTGGTTCCGGCGAAGTACAGTCCGCCGTTGGCGCCGGTGAGGTTGCGGTTGAAGTTGGTGTTCCACTTGAAGTTCGGGTTGATCGCCTTGACGCCGCTCGACGTGACGATCATGCTGTCGAACTTGGTCCAGTTCTGATAGTTGTTCTTGCCGGGCTGATCGACGTAGGACAGGAACCCGAAGGCGTGTAGCAGTTCATGCATGGCGGTGGACGTGAAGTCGTACTGACTGCTGCTCACGGAGTTGCCGAACGACCAACTCAGGCCGAAGTTCACGTCGACCGTGCCGTCGGCGGCCGCGCCGTTGGAGTCGACTCCGGTCAGGATCTTGTTCTGCACCACGGTGTTGAAGAACCCGTTGGCGCCGCTGATCAGGTCGCTGCCGGTCGAGGCCATGGTCGACGAGCGCGGGGAGTTCGTCGCGCTGACGTCGAACACGAGGGTGACCGGTGTGGTGACGACGAAGTAGGACGCGAGTGTGTTGGCCGCCGACTGCAGGGCGTCGCGCGATGCCGTCGACCAGTACTTCGAGCCGGTGCCGTAGTTGAAGACGAAGGTCAGGCTGCTCTTGCCGGGGAGCGACACCGTCACCGGGATCGCGGTCGAACCGCCGTAGCCGTCGACGACCGTGACGCTGAAGTTGTCCGTCTGGGTGGTGGTCCGCACGGTGGTGTCCGGGGTGTAGGTGAACTCTCCGGTGCCGGCGTTGACGGTGACGGTGCCCTTCGTCGGGGCGGTGGGCGCCGTAAAGGTCAGGGTGTCGGACTCCGCGTCGGTGGCCTTGATGATGCCGGCGATGATCCCCGTGCTCGAGTTGAGCGTTCCGACGACGGGTGTTCCGGCGATCGGGGCGGTGTTCTGCGGGCTGACCGTCACGCTGACCGGGACCGACAGCGTGGCGCCGTACCCGTCGGAGACGGTGACGGCGAACGCGTCGGTCGTGACCGCGGTGCTCGCCCCGATCTTGGCGGCGGCGTGACGTGCGGTCGCGGTCGGGGTGTAGGTGAACGCGCCGGTGGTGGCGTTGACGGTTACGGATCCCTTGGCGGTGGTGGCGCTGCCGCTGTAGGTCAGGGTGTCTTGGTTGGCGTCGGTGGCCGACACCGAGCCGGTGATGACTCCGGTGGTGGCATTCGGGATGCCCACGGTCGTCGTCGGGACCGGCGCGGAGTTGCCCGGCGCGATCGGCACGGTGACTGCCTTGGTCGTCTTCGCTCCACGTGCGTCGGTCACGGTGACGGTCACGGTGTCGGAGGTGACTGTCGCAGGTGCCCCGATCTTGGCGGCGGCGTGCCGTGCGGCGGCAGTCGGGGTGTAGGTGAAAACCCCTGCGGCGGTGATGGTTACCGTGCCGTTGGCCGTCGTCGTCGTCGCCGCGTAGCTGAGTTTGCCCAGAGTGGAATCGCTGGCCTTGACGGTTCCGGTGACCGCACCGGTACCGCTGTTGGGGGTGGACAGCGTCACCGAGTTGATCACGGGGGGCTGGTTGGTGGCGGCCGCGGCGACGGCGGTGCCCGTCGGAGCCAGGGCAGTCCGGGCCCGGCCGAGTTGGCGGCGGGCGACGCCGAGCACCATCCACGACACCGGCGACTGGACCGGCGATCCCGGACCGGAACCCGCCAGCGGGCTCAACACCGAGTCGACGAGGGCGACTGCTGCGGCGGGTTGCGGGGTCAGGACCGGCGGGCTGCCCGGCCTCCCCTCAGCGGTCGAGGTGTCAGGCACCGAGGTGATCACCGCGGTGGCGACGGCAGCGCCAGACGGTTCGGGGGCCGCGGCCAATGCTGCCGGCGCGGTCAGGCGGGCCGGCGTGCCGGGGAGGTCAGCGCCCGGAAGGCTCTGCGGCGCAACGCCGGCGACAGCCGTCGCGGCGGATGCGGGCGAAGACACTCGGCCGGCCTCGGCCCGTGTCCGGGCGCTGCGATGGGAACGATCCTGCGCGGCCGCCGGGTTGGCGGAGCGGGAACGCTGGGGTCGGGCTGCTGACCGGGGAGTCGCCGGGGCGGCGGAGGCGGAGCCGACCGGGGCTGAGGAGGCGGATTCGGCTGCTGGCTCACGCGGGGAATCGGCTGGCGCGGCGAACGCGGACGGCGCGGTCAGGGCGGCCGTCCCGACTCCCAACGCGATCGCCAAACCGCCGAGCCGTCCGGCCGATGCTCGCATCTATCCCAACCTCACCTTGACCCCGAATAGATCGCGGTTTGCTGCCGCGAGGGGTTCATCGTAACGAGTGAGGACCCGGAAAGCTCCCTTACAGTGGGATGTTCTTGTGGCGGCCGCGACGGTGCGGCGCCTCGGCCAGTGCCTGAGTGAGCTTGCTGCGGGTATGAGCCGGGTCGATCTTCTCGTCGACGACGCCGATATCGATGGCGGCATCCACCCCGCCGGCGATGCGCTCGTGTTCGGCGGCCAACTCCTCGTGCAGCGCCTCGCGCTCGTGGTCCGCGGCAGCGGCAAGGGTCTTCTTGTGCAGGATGCCGACGGCCGCCTTGGCCCCCATCACGGCGACTTCGGCATCCGGCCAGGCGAACACCTTGGTCGCGCCCAGCGACCGGGAGTTCATCGCGATGTAGGCCCCGCCGTAGATCTTCCGGGTGACCAGCGTGACCCGGGGGACCTCGGACTCGCCGAAGGCGTGCAGCAACTTCGCGCCGCGGCGCACCACGCCGCCCCACTCCTGGTCGACGCCGGGCAGATAACCGGGTACGTCGACGATGACGACCAGCGGGACGCCGAACGCGTTGCACAGCCGGACGAAGCGGGCGGCCTTCTCGGCGCTCTCGGAGTTCAGGCAGCCGCCCAGCCGGAGGGGGTTGTTGGCCAGCACCCCGACGGTGCGCCCGGACAGCCGGCCCAGGCCGACCACCATCGAGGGCGCCCATTTGGACTGAAACTCCTCGAAGGGGCTGTCGGAGTCGAGCAGCGCGTCGATGAGCGGGTGCACGTCGTAGGCCCGGCGCGGCGACTCCGGCAGCAACGCGTGCAGGTCGACGTCGCCGGCCTCGGCCTTGCTGCGGTCGAAATGCCCCTGCTGGCAGAAGTAGCTGACCAGGCGGCGGCCCCGCGCATAGGCGTCGAGTTCGTCGTCGGCGACGATGTGGCAGACCCCGGACTTCTTGTGGTGGGTGTCCGGGCCGCCGAGCGACTCCATGTCGACGTCCTCACCGGTGACACTGCGGACGATGTCGGGTCCCGTGACGAACACCCGTCCCTCCGGGGCCATGATCACGACGTCGGTCAGCGCCGGCCCGTAGGCCGCGCCGCCGGCCGCGAAGCCGACCACCACGGAGATCTGCGGGATGTGCCCCGACGCCCGGATCATGGCCTCGAACACCAGGCCCACTGCGTGCAGGGCACGGACGCCCTCGGCGAGGCGAGCGCCGCCGGAGTGCCAGATGCCGACGATCGGGCTGTGCTCCTCGATCGCGAGGTCATAGGCGTCGACGATGTGCTGGCAGCCCTCCACACCCATGGCGCCGCCCATCACGGTGCCGTCGGTGCAGAACGCGATGGTGCGAACACCGCTCACGGTGCCGGCCGCGGCCAGCACTCCGGAGCGGTCGCGCTCGTGCAGCAACTCGACGCTGTCGTCGTCGAAGAAGGTCTTCAGGCGCAGCAACGGATCGCGAGGGTCCAGCGATTCACCGACTACGTCGGGAGCCATGATGGTCATCCGAACCTCCTGCTCAGACTTTCCCGGAATTAGTAACGCCCGAATGTGATGGCGACGTTGTGCCCGCCGAATCCGAACGAGTTGTTCACCGCGTACTTGTAGTCACCCGTCCGCGGTTCGCCGGCCACCACGTCGAGGTCGATCTCGGGGTCGAGGTTCTTGAGGTTGAGCGTCGGGGGAATGACCCCGTCGCGCAACGCCATCACGGTCAGGATCGACTCGACCGCGCCGACGGCACCCACCGAGTGGCCGAGTGCCGACTTGGGTGCGTAGACCGCGGGCCGGTGGCCGCCCATCGCGCGGTTGATGGCCTTGCCCTCCGCCACGTCGCCCACCGAGGTGCCGGTGGCGTGGGCGTTGATGTGGTCGATGTCCTCCGGCTTGAGTCCGGCCAACTCGACCGCCCGGCTGATGGCGGCTCCGGCCTGTTCCCCGTTGGGGTCGGGCGCGACGATGTGGTAGCCGTCAGAGGTGACCGACGCGCCCATGATGCGGGCGATGATGTTGGCGCCGCGGGCTTTCGCGTGCTCCTCGGTCTCGATCACCATCAGAGCAGCGGCCTCGCCGAAGACGAAGCCGTTGCGGTCCCGGTCGAACGGCCTGCAGGCACCCTGCGGGTCGTCGTTGGTGGTCGACAGCACGATGCGCATCTGGGCGAAGCCGGCGATCGGCACCGCCTCGATCTTGGTCTCCACCCCGCCGCAGATCGCCATGTCGGCTTCGCCGTAGACGATGTTGCGCCATGCGTTGGCGATGGCTTCGGATCCGGATGCGCACGCCGAGATGGTGGTCGAGACGCCGGCTTTCGCCTTGCGTTCCAAGCCGATCACCGCGGCGGCTCCGTTCGGCATGAACTTCTGCACCACGAGCGGGGACACCGCGCGCAGGCCCTTGGACCGCATGGCGTCGTAGGCGAACAGCAGTTCCTCCGACGACCCCATGCCGGTGCCCACCGACACCATCAGGCGGCGGGTGTCGACCTCCGGAGCCCCGGCGTTCTGCCAGGCTCGTTCGCCGACCACATACGCCATCCGCTGCAGATACGACATCCGCCGGAGTTGGACTTTGTCCAGTTCAGACTCGAAGTCCTCGAGCAGATGCCCGCCGATGCGCACCGGCAAGTCATATTCCTCGACGAACGGATCCTCCAGCTTGCGGATTCCGGATTGCCCGTCGAGGAGCATCTTCCAAGTGGTTTCGGCGTCGGTCGCGGGCGCGGGGGGGGGGGGGGGGGCCCGGCCCCCCCCCCGCCCCCCGGCCCCACTACGGGATGGGCGCTCAAGCACGTCTTCGGTTCATCGGTGGGGAACGGCGAGATGCTCGGCTACGACGCCTCCGATCCGTCCAGCCTCGCGCTGCTCTCTACCACCAGCA
>CAYTOD010000022.1:10640-16843 GCA_964439315.1 uncultured Mycobacterium sp.
CCGGATGGCCCGCCGAGGAGCATCTTCCAAGGGGTTGCGGCGGCGGTCGCTAGCGGGGGGGGCATGGGGAAGCCATTTACCACCACGCTCGGCAAACCGTTACCCGTTGTCAGCTGTGCCATTGGTGCAATGGGTCCTTCCGCCCGGTCAGTACTTCCCGAACGCCAGCGCCACGTTGTGGCCGCCGAAGCCGAACGAGTTGTTGATCGCGTACTTGAAGTCGCCGTAACGCGGTTCTCCCGCAACGACATCCAAGTTGATCTCCGGATCGGGTGTCTCGTAGTTCAGCGTGGGCGGGATGACCCCGTCACGCAGAGCGAGCACCGTGAGGATCGACTCCAGCGCACCGACGGCACCGATGGAGTGCCCCAGCGCCGACTTCGGCGCATAGACCGGCGCGTGCTCGACGCCCGCGACGCGGATGGCGTTGGCCTCCGCGACGTCGCCGATCGAGGTCGACGTGGCGTGGGCGTTGACATGGCCGATGTCCTTGGCGGACAAGCCCGCCAGTTCCAGCGACCGCTTCATGGCCTGACCGGCACGAAGACCGTCTGGCGCCGGCGCCACCATGTGATAGGCGTCGGAGGTGATGCCCGCGCCCATCAGGCGGGCCAGCGGCTTGGCGCCGCGTGCCTTGGCGTGCTCCTCGGTCTCGATGACCATCATCGCGCCAGCCTCGCCGAACACGAACCCGTCCCGGTCCTTGTCGAACGGACGGGAAGCGCGCTCCGGCTCGTCGTTGCGCGTGGACATCGCGCGCATCATCGAGAACGCCGCGATCGGCAACGCCTCGATCATGCCCTCGACGCCGCCGCACACGACGATGTCGGCGTCACCCATGACGATGTGCCGCCACGCGTGCGCGATGGCCTCCGAGCCCGACGAACACGCCGAGACCGGGGTGATCACCCCGGCGCGGGCGCCGAGGTCCAGACCGACGACGGCGGCTGCGCCGTTGGGCATGATCATCTGAACGGCCAGCGGCGACACCTTGCGGATGCCGCCCTCGTTCATCGTGTCGTAGGTCTCGACGATCTTCTCGCCGCCCCCCAGACCGGTGCCGATAACGACCGCGAAGCGGTCCGGATCCACTTCCGGATTGCCGATGGAGTCCCACATCCGCCGGCCGAGGTACTTCGACATCCGCTGGACGTACGACATCCGTCGCATATCCAGCCGGCCCATGTGGTCGTCGATCGGGTCGACGAGGTGCCCGCCGATCCGCACCGGAAGGTCCCACTTGGTGACGAACTCGTCCTCGAGGACCCGGATCCCGCTTTCGCCGGCCAGCAGGGCCTTCCACGTGCTGTCGATGTCTGCGCCGAGCGCCGTGGTCGCCTCGACGGCGGTCACCACGACGTTCGGGAACCCGCCGTTAGCAGTGGAAGGCTTGCTCACTTGTCCGAACCGAACTTGTCGCGCAGGGCTGCGGCAGCCTCGGGGTTCTCTTCCTCGAGCTTCTGGATGTAGGCGACCACGTCACCGACGGTGCGCAGGCCGGCCAGATCCTCGTCGGGGATCTTCACGCCGTACTTGTCCTCGGTCTGAACCGCGATCTCCACCATCGACAGCGAGTCGATGTCGAGGTCGTCCACGAAGGACTTCTCCGGGGTGACCTCGGACGGCTCGATACCGGTGACCTCTTCGATGATCTCGGCGAGACCGGCGATGATTTCTTCCTGACTGGCGGCCACTGTGTGGCTCCCTTCCTCGGTTTCTTTTCCCAATTGCCGTTGTGCTACTGAGAAATTCGTACTGGTGGTGCGTTTCCCGGGCGATGCCGGCCGGTCAGAGACCGGCCAGTCCGTCCAGATCTGCGGGTGTCTTGATGGGATGCATCGCGACGCCCCGAAGTTCACGTTTGGCGATTCCGGTCAATGCGCCCGCAGGGGGGAACTCGACGATCGCCGTGGCGTCGAGCTTGCGCATGGTCTCGGTGCACAGGTCCCAGCGGACCGGGCGGGTCAGTTGCGCGACGAGCTTCTCCATCGCGTCCCGGCCGGAGGCCACCGGCTGCCCGTCGACGTTCGACAGCAGCATCGTGGTGGGGTCTGCGACCTCCATCTCAGCGGCGGCCGCGGCGTAGCCGTCCAGCGCCGAGGACATGTAGTGGGTGTGGAAAGCCCCGGCCGTGGCCAGCTGGCGCACCCGCGCTTTCGCCGGCGGATCCTCGGCCAGCTTCTCCAGTGCTGCCACCGCTCCGGCGGCGACGATCTGGCCGACGGCGTTGCGGTTGGCCGGGATCAGTTCGAGGGCCTCCAAGCGGGCCAGCACCTCGGCCTCGTCACCGCCGAGCACGGCCGACATCCCGGTGGGTTCGGCGGCGCAGGCCTTGGCCATTTCCGAACCGCGGACCGCGGCGAGCTTGACCGCGTCGTCGGGGGAGATGACGCCGGCGATCGCGTAGGCCGCGATCTCGCCGACCGAGTGGCCGGCGACGACGGTCGTGGAGGGCACTCCGCGTTTGGCCAGTTCGGAGTAGGCCAGCAGGGTGGTCGCGACGACGAGCGGCTGTGTGACGGCGGTGTCGGTGATCTCCTCGGCGGTTGCCGTGGTGCCCAGCGTGGCCAGATCGAGCCCACTGATCTCAGACCAGCGGGTCAACTGCGCAGCGGCTCCGGGCAGCTCAAGCCAATCGGCGAGCATGCCGGGGGTCTGCGATCCCTGTCCGGGCGCGAGCAGCGCTATCACGTCTCTAAGGGAACACTGTGAACGCCGGTTTCCGGGGTGTAAGACATTATGAACCTGGTCTTAGGTTTTTGTGGAACCCCTACAAAATCGACCTTGGATGCGACGTCAGCGATACCGGGGCGCGATCTGGGCCTGCGCTGTGATCTGTCCCGCGTTCGGCATCGCGACCGGGTAGCCCAACCGGCCGACGGTCGTGGCAACCCGCAGGACATAGGCATCCCGGGGCACGGTGGGGTCCCGCCCGGTGAAATCGGCGATCCGTTTGAGTCGGTAACGGACCGTATTTGGATGAACGAACAGTTTCCGGGCGCAGGCCTCAATCGCGCCCCCGCTGTCGAGGAAGGCGTCGAGAGTCTCCGTCAACGCCGGCCCGGCGTCGGCCAGAGGCCGCATGATGTCGGTGTCCAGGGCGCCGATGGCCGCGCTGTCGCCCAGCAACGCGCGTTCGGGTAGCAGTTCCCGGGCCTGGACCGGGCGGGGCGCCCCGCCCCAGCCCGCAACCGCATTCATCCCGGAGATCGCCTCGGTGGCGCTGTGGTGGGCGGCGCTGAGCATCGGTGCGGTGGGTCCGATCACCACCGGCCCGGGGGAGAAGACCGCCAACAGGCCGTTGAGGAACCGGTCGGTCGGCGTCAGTGGCCCGGAGATGATCGCGATCAGCCAGGTGCCGTGCACGTCGGCCAGTGCGGCCCGGTTGTATTGGAGCGCCAGTTCGCGGACGTCCTCGCTGGCCTGTTCCTCCCGGCCGGCCGGGGGTGTGCCCACCACCACCGTGGCCGGCGCTGTGGTGTCCCAATTCAGCGCCGCGGCCCTGGACAGCAGTTCGGGGCCGGCGTCGCCGCGCACGACAGCGTCGACCACGCTGGCTTCCATCCGGCTGTCCCAGGAGCCGCGGGCCTCGGCGGCGTCGGCGTAGGCGGTGGCCGCGGCGAAGGCCAGGTCACGGCTGTACCGCAGGATGCCCACCGTCAGCGCGGTCAACTGCTCCTCGCTGCGGGCGGCCATCGGTACCACCCGCTCGAAGAACTCCATCGTGACGCGCACCATGTCGACGGTCTGGGCCAGCGCGATCTTGCGGGTGAGGTCCTGGGGCACCAGCTCGAAGGCCTGCGCGGTGTAGCCGACCTCGCTGGTGGGATCGCGCATCCATTCGACGAAGTTGACCACCGCGGCCTGCACGACCAACTGCACGCTGGCCCGCTGGGAGGCCTCCAGGCTGGCGAAGAACGGCAGCCGCTGCTGCATGGCCTGGACGGCTTCGGTGGCCAGCCGGCCGGAGTACTGCTTCAGGCGACGCAGCGTGGACTCCGGGACGTTGTCGAGCAACTCCAGCGGTGAGCTGGCCAGCTCGAAACGCGGGTTGTCGCTCATGCATAAAACCTACGTGACGTCTTTGGGGGATGTCACCAATCGGCTCGCTTACGCGACTCCGGGGTCCGACGTCTGCTCCGGCGCCGCCATCACGTCGTCGATCCGGTACTCGGCGGCCGCGGCGACCGCCACCGACGGGTCGATCTCCCCGTCCCGGGCGAGGGCCTCGAGCACCGCCACGACGATCGACTCGGCGTCGGTGTTGAAGAAGCGGCGGGCCGCGGGCCGGGTGTCGGAGAACCCGAACCCGTCGGTGCCCAGCGTGACGTAGGTGCCCGGAACCCACTGCCGGATCTGATCGGGCACCGCGCGCATGAAGTCCGACACCGCGACAACGGGTCCCGCGGCTTTCTCCAAGACCTGCGTGACATAGGGCACCGGAGCCTGGCGGTCGGGATGGCGCAGCGCCTGCCTGGCCGCGTTGAGCCCGTCCCGGCGCAGTTCGCCCCAACTGGTCACCGACCACACGTCGGCGGCGACGTCCCAGCGCTCGGCCAGCAGATCGGCGGCGCGCAGCGCGTCGGGCATGGAGACACCCGAGGCGAGGATCTGCGCGACGCTGGTGCGCTTCTCGGTGGCGACCCGGAACCGGTAAATCCCGCGGAGCAGGCCCTCGATGTCGAGGTTGGCCGGTTCAGCCGGCTGGTGGTACGGCTCGTTGTAGATGGTGATGTAGAAGAAGACGTTCTCGGCATTCTCGCCGAACATCCGGGACAGGCCGCTCTCCACGATGTAGGCGAGCTCGTAGGCGAACGCCGGGTCGTAGGTCACAACCGCCGGGTTGGTGGACGCCAGCAGCAGCGAGTGGCCGTCGGCGTGCTGCAGGCCCTCGCCGGTGAGCGTCGTGCGTCCGGCGGTGGCTCCCAGCACGAATCCGCGTGCCATCTGATCTGCGGCGGCCCAGAAGCTGTCGCCGGTGCGCTGGAAGCCGAACATCGAATAGAAGATGTAGACCGGGATCATCGGCTCGTCGTGGGTCGAATACGACGTTCCGACCGCGGTGAACGACGCTGTGGAACCGGCCTCGTTGATGCCCTCGTGGAGGATCTGGCCTGTCTCGCTTTCCTTGTAGGCCAACATCAATTGGGCGTCGACCGCCGTGTACAGCTGCCCGAGCCGGTTGTAGATCTTCAGCGTCGGGAACCACGAGTCCATGCCGAACGTCCGCGCCTCGTCCGGGATGATCGGGACGATGCGCTTGCCGATGTTCTTGTCGCGCAACAGTTCTTTGAACACCCGGACGGTCGCCATCGTGGTGGCCACGGCCTGCGGGCCGGAACCGCCCTTGAGGGGCTCATAGATCGCCCGCGGCGGCAGTGTCAGCGCCTTCGACGAATTCCGGCGGGCCGGCACGAAACCGCCCAGTGCGGTGCGGCGGTCGAGAAGGTAGCGGATCTCCGGGGCGTCCGGCCCGGGGTGGTAGTACGGCGGGAGGTAGGGGTTCTCCTCCAGTTGGGCGTCGCTGATCGGGATCCGGATCGCGTCGCGGAAGTCCTTGAGGTCTTGCAGCGTCAGCTTTTTCATCTGATGCGTGGCATTGCGGCCCTGGAAGTGCGCGCCCAGGGTGTAGCCCTTGATGGTCTTGGCCAGGATCACCGTGGGCTGGCCCTTGTGCTCCATCGCAGCCCGGTAGGCGGCGTAGATCTTGCGGTAGTCGTGGCCGCCGCGCTTGAGGCTCCAGATGTCGTTGTCGGAGATGTGGGCCACCAGTGCCTTGGTTCGCGGATCGCGGCCGAAGAAGTGGTCCCGGACGTAGGCGCCGTCGTTCGCCCGATAGGTCTGGAAATCGCCGTCGGGTGTGGTGTTCATGAGGTTCACCAGCGCGCCGTCCTTGTCGGCGTGCAGCAGGGCATCCCACTCCCGGCCCCACACCACCTTGATGACGTTCCAGCCGGCGCCGCGGAAGAACGACTCGAGTTCCTGGATGATCTTGCCGTTGCCGCGCACCGGCCCGTCGAGACGTTGCAGGTTGCAGTTGATGACGAACACCAAATTGTCGAGCTTCTCGCGCCCGCCCAGCGAGATCGCCCCCAGGGTTTCCGGCTCGTCGCACTCGCCGTCGCCCAAGAACGCCCAGACCTTGCGGTTCGCCGTATCCGCCCGGCCGCGGCCGTGCAGGTACTTGAGGAAGCGCGCCTGGT
>CAYTOD010000022.1:16853-44581 GCA_964439315.1 uncultured Mycobacterium sp.
CCCATCGACACCGTCGGGAACTGCCAGAAGTCCGCCATCAGCCGCGGGTGCGGATAGGACGGCAGCCCGCCGCCGGGGTGGCTGTGCTCCTGGCGGAAGCCGTCGAGCTGGTCGGCGGTCAGCCGTCCCTCCAGGAACGCCCGCGCGTAGATGCCGGGGGAGCCGTGGCCCTGGATGAACACCTGGTCGCCGCCGCCGGGACTCCCGTTGCCCCGGAAGAAGTGGTTGAAGCCGACCTCGTAGAGCGACGCCGAGGACGCGTAGGTGGAGATGTGCCCTCCCACACCGACTCCCGGACGCTGGGCCCGGTGCACCATGATCGCGGCGTTCCAGCGGATCCAGCGCCGGTAGCGACGCTCCACCTCTTCATCGCCGGGGAACCACGGCTCCATCTCGGTCGGGATGGTGTTGACGTAGTCGGTTGAGGTCAGTGCGGGGATCGCGACCCGCTGTTCGCCGGCGCGCTCGAGCAGGCGCAGCATCAGGTAGCGGGCGCGGGCAGGGCCCGACCGGGACAGCAGCGTGTCGAAGGACTCCAGCCACTCGCCGGTCTCCTCGGGGTCGATGTCCGGAAGATAGGACGCCACCCCCTCCCGGATCACCCGAACCCGCTCGGACTCGTTGGGGCTCAAAGCGCTCTGGCGCCGGTCGTCGCGCGCGGACTCGGTGGTCAACTTCCGCTCCTCTCGGGTGTGGTCCTATCGTGCCGTACTCCGGCCCCGGGCGAGCCGAGTACGGCCCAGCGGACGGTGAATTCTCGGTGATTCGCGCGCCCCGGCGCTCGGGTTGACGGGTCTGCGCTGGGTGACCCGGTAACGTCTGCCGGTGTGCTGAACAGAAGCCCCGCACTGGCCGCCGTGGCCGCTGTGGTGGCGCTGGGTGCTGCCGGCTGCACTTTGGTGACCGGAGGCGACCCGATGGTGAACGCCGTCGACGCGCCGGCCTACCGGACTTCGATCTCGATCTCGTCGTCGGAATCCGCGGCCAGCTCGAGTGCGCGTGAGTCCGAGCGTCAGGCCTCGCTCACCACCCAGGCCGTGCACACCACCTGCGAGACGCTGGCCACCACGAGCGCCGACGCGATCGACGCCGTGAACGCCTACGTCGGGGCGTTCAACCACGAGGGCGGCGACATGGCGACGACCCAGGGCCCCGCCGTGGACGCTCTGGAGCGCAGCGCCGAGGCCGTCAACAGCAGTATCAGCGACATGGTGCCCAGGGAGTTGCGGGATGCCTTCGGCGCCTGGGTCGACGGCGCGCACGCCACCTCGGACGCGATCACCAAGCGCGTCTCGCCCGGCCAGTTCAATCAGATCATCCGCGATCTCAACGACTCCCGGTCGAAGGCATTGCGGCTGTGCGACGCCACCTACCGATGAATCCGGGCAGTCAGAGGTAGGACTCGATCGCAGCGTGCGACGATAGGACAGCAAATTCCCGGCGAGCCGGGAGTAGCTCGACAGAGAACAAGCGATACAGGAAGGGAGACCCCGAGGTGGTCGCCGACGACGGCGCACGCAACTACGCCCAGAGGCTGGGCATCCACCACGATCAGATCGTCCAGGAGTTGGGGTGGGACGAGGACTCCGACGACGACCTCCGCGCAGACGTCGAGGAAGCCTGTGGCGGTGAGATGCTCGACGAGGACGCCGACGAGGTCGTCGATGTGGTCCTGCTGTGGTGGCGCGAAGGGGACGGCGATCTGGTGGATCGCTTGATGGACGCCATCGCCCCACTCGCCGAAGACGGGGTCATCTGGGTGCTGACGCCCAAGACCGGCAAACCTGGTCATGTGCAACCGGCCGAGATCGCCGAGTCCGCTCCCACCGCCGGCCTGATGCCGACCTCGTCGGCTAACCTCGGCGACTGGAGCGGTAGCCGGCTGGTTCAGCCCAAATCCAAAGCGGCAGGACGGCATTCATGACTGTGACAGTGGGCGGCGAGGCCCCGGACTTCACCCTCAAGGACCAGAACGGCCAGCCGGTGAGCCTGAGCGACTTCCGGGGCCGCAAGAACGTGTTGCTGGTGTTCTTCCCGTTGGCGTTCACCGGGATCTGCCAGGGCGAGCTCGACGAGGTTCGCGACAACCTCCCGGACTACGACAACGACGACACCGCCACGCTTGCCATCTCGGTGGGCCCGCCTCCGACGCACAAGATTTGGGCCACCGAGAGCGGGTTCACGTTTCCGGTGCTGTCGGACTTCTGGCCGCACGGCGCCGTTTCGTCGGAGTACGGGGTGTTCAACGCCGACCACGGTTTTCCCAACCGCGGCACCTTCGTGATCGACCGCTCCGGTGTGGTCCGTTTCGCCGAGTGCAAGCAGCCCGGTGAAGCTCGCGATCAGAAGGTGTGGGCCGAGGCCCTGTCTCAGCTGAAAGCCTGATTTCGTAACCGGAGCCGGCGGCGGGTAACCTGCCCGGGGCATGGGCGGCAACGCCGCCCTATCTCCGACGGGCGTGTAGCTCAGTGGTAGAGCTCTGGTTTTACACACCAGCGGTCGGGGGTTCGAAACCCTCCGCGCCCACCAGTTCAGCTTCTTCGCCGTATGCTCCATGGATCCAGATGCGGAGTTGCGATGCCCGAACGTATGCGGAAACAGCCCGCACGAGGGCGCCAGTTGTTCGTTGCCGCGGTGGTGCTCTCGGTGGCCGCACTGGCTCAGGCGCAACCAACGATGGCGTTCCCCAACGCGATCACCGGCCCGTACGCCTCGCTGCTGGCGTCGTCGAGAGATCTCGGTCCGGCGCGCGACCGCCGGATCCAGCTGACTGCAGCCTTGCGCCAGTCGTCCCGGCCGGGGGCGTTGATCGACTGGAGTGGTGGCCTCGGCCTGTCGGTTCGCTGGCGTGCCGGTGACAACTGGGCGATCATCGAGGGTCGGCCCGCGGCGATGGAGCGGGCGTTCAGCGTCGCGATTCGCGACTACCGGGGTCAGCTTGATCAGGTCTTCTACGCTTCCCCGCAGCAGCCTGCGGTTCCCCTGCCACTGCGGGGAGAGGTCGCGGAACTGGGACGCATCCTCGGATACACCCCTCACCGGGAAGCAAGGCCCGACATCCGGCCGCTGGACCTGCCGCCGGTGGGAGAACGGCCAGACACGTTGCTGCCCAACGTCTACGGTGCCGGCGGCCTGAAGAAAGCCGGCTTCACGGGTAAAGGGCAGACCGTCGTCGTTTTTGCCTTCGATGGATTCGACCAGTCGGACCTCGACGCTTTCGCCGCCACGTTCGGACTCCCCGCCTTCACCCCTCGGGTGGTCGGTGACCTTCCGGAACGGCGAAGCGGCGAGGCCACAATGGATCTCGAACTCATCCACTCGCTGGCGCCCGACGCGGAGAAGGTTCTCGTCAACGCCCGTACGACCGTGGCGGACGACGGATCCTCCTTCGAGCGGATCGCTCAGATGCTGGAGGCCGCAGACAAGGAATTCCCCGGGGCGGTCTGGAGTTTCTCGATCGGCTGGGGCTGCGACAAACTCCTGACGGCCGCGGACCTCGTGCCGGTGCGTTCCGCCTTAGCGCTGGCACAATCACACGGCACCACGGCGTTCAACGCCGCCGGTGACCTGGCCGGCCTGGAGTGCAAGGGGAGTCGGAATTGGACGGCCCCGCCGAGTCCGGACGACATCGGCCTCGACGCCATCGCATCCATTCCCGAGATGACGAACGTCGGTGGCACAACGCTGTCGGCCGACGACGACGGTCAATGGCGCGCTGAGGAGGCCTGGTTTGATTCGCCGTTATCCCAGGGAACCAGTGGTGGGGTCTCCAACCTGTTCGAACGGCCGCCCTGGCAGCAAGGATTGCGATTGGGCAAGGGAGAGGGTAGGCGCCTCACCCCGGACGTCGCGGCAGTAGCCGATCCGGACAACGGCGTCGAGGTCTTCTTCGGCGGGCAACTTCTGGCGGGGGGCGGCACTTCGATGTCAGCGCCGATCTGGGCCGGACTGACTGCCGTGATGAACCAGTACCTCATCGATCGCGGCGGGCGAAGGCTCGGCGAACTCAACCCGTTGTTGTACGACGTCGCCCGCGAAGGCCGGTCCATGGCGTTCAAGGCTATTGACCTGGGCGGTAACGCCGTCGACCTGGCGAAGCCCGGATACGACCTGGTCTCGGGGCTGGGCAGCCCGAACGTAGAGAACCTGGTTCGGGACCTGCTGAACCGACAGCGGCTGAGTCCGTGGGGATGATCGGGATGAGCGTCGGCCCGGGCGACGCCCCATCGTTGCCGATGCGCTGCCGCGGATGCGGTGCCGACGTGCCGGACGGCAGGTTTTGCGGCCTGTGCGGATGCGACCAGTCCGGATCGGGCGGGGTGATGAAGCAGTGGCTCCGACTCGGCTCCTTCGCGGCCGCGCCCCGCGAACGGGTGTTGCGACCGTATGTGACCAGCACTCTGTTCCCTAGGCTGCCGAGTGCTGCTCGCCGGCCATTCGGGATGGCCATGGTCATGGGTGCCGCCGTCCTCGTGCTGCTCGCGATGCTCAGACTGCAGGGCGCGGGAATCACCGTTGCCGCGCTTGGGTTGCCGGTGCTGTTCGTCCTCTATCTGCGCGTGTGCGGTGCCGGCCAGACGGTCCACCGCCGAGCGCTGACCCTGGCCGCCGGCCTGGGCGCCGGATTGGGCATTGTTTGGGTTCTGGGCACGGATCAGTGGCTGATTCAGAGCTTTTCGATACCCGAAGGTCCGCTGTTGCCTCACTTGCTCGGCCGCCTGGCCCGGTTCGTGGCGGTGCTGTTCCTCATGGTCCTGCCCGCGGTCGTGGTCCGGCTCGGTTGGAAGTCGGCCCGCGACTCGCTGGAAGGCTATTCGATCGGTGTTCTGGGAGCGTTGGCGTTCACCGCCGCCGCGACACTGACGCGGCTTGCGCCGCAATTCACCACCGGTTTGATCGCCGCCCGCAGACCGGTTCAGGGAATGGTGGTTCAGGCCGTGGTGAGCGGGGTGACGGTCCCGATGACTGCGGCAGCTGCGGCGGGCATGACCGGAATCCTGTTGTTCTACAGCCACTCCGGCCCCGACGCGAGCCGGGACCGTCCCGGCCGTGTTCGCTGGATTCTGGTCGTGCTTGTAGCGGGAGCCCTGCTGATCGAGGCCGCATTGGTCGCTGTCGACATCGCCGGGCTGGCGGACACCTGGATGCTGCTACCTGCGCGCGTGGTGGCAGCCGCTGTCGTACTGATCGAACTACGGCTGGGTTTGCAACTCGCCATGTTGCACGAGACTCACGGTCAATGCCATGCGGCCCAAACAGTTTCGTGTCAACAGTGCGGGCAGTCAATGCCCGACATGCCTTTCTGCCCGGGATGCGGGGCGGCCGGATGGGCATCGGCGCGCGATGGGCGCCGGCCGGGTGCCAACGGAGTGCCCGTCAGGTGGTTGATCATCATCACCACGTTGGCGGTGTCATTCAGCGCGCTCGGGGTCGTGCTCACCCCGAAGGCGGTGAACTACATGTGCCCGCCCGAGTGCGGTCGGCCGGTGTCGGGCCTGCCATTCGCCCACAATCCCTTTTTCACCGCGGCCAACGGTGACTTTTCGGTGGCCTACCCGGCCCCGGATTCTTCCTATCGCGTCACCACTGAGCCCAACGGTGTGACGGCGATCTGGACCTCCGGCGATGGTGGAACCATGCGTCTGTTCTCCGAGCCCGCAAATGGTCGCTCGCCCAAGGACATTGCCCGATCTGTGATCCGGAAGCTCCGTCCGGGTGCCGTCTTCGCTTACGAGATTCCCAACGCAATGATCGGCTATCGACTGGGTTACGGTGAGATCGACGACTACTGGCCGGTTGCATCGACCGCGAGAAACAATCGTGAACGGATTCTGGTGATGGCCGCCGTCAAGAACGATCTCGCCTTGATCGCTTCCGTGGTCGGCCCGTTTCACGAATTCGGACCCGATTTCGGCCCCGGGCATCCCTCGGCGGCGAGTCTGGAACTCGCGCAGGATTTGGGCCAGTACGCCAACAGTTTCACCTGGCGCGGGGATCCGCCGCGCTGACGCGGGAGATGCTCGCGCCTGTGCTCCGGGGGCTTCTCAGGGGGATTGATGTCTTCACTCGCGCCAGCAAGAATCATCGAGATGATCAAGATTTTGGTGTGCTGCGCAGCGACGGCCGGGGCTCTGCTGGGTGCGGCCGCGGTGCCCGCGAATGCTGACCCGACCCCCACGCCGGCCCCGTACTGCGCCGCCGCCAGCCCCAGTGAACTCGCGAGCGGCGGTATCACCTGCAACGACGAGAGCCTTCCCGGCGGCATCGTGCCCGACGGAGGCACTGGTCCCGGCGGGGGTGCTGGTCCGGGTGGCGGCACCGGTCCGGGTGGCGGCACCGGTGGCGGCCACGGCGGCGGTGGCGGTCACGGGCAGGGCTAGCCGGTCCGAAAACCACCCCGCCCTGGGGCTTTACGACCCGGGAAGCTTCTCACCCAACGTAAACCTCCAGTCGGCGTCGGTGGGCGACGTCACTGTGGTGATGGTGAGAGTGAGGCGGAACTCCTGGCCGGAGCGCCGGAGCACGCAATCCTCGGATGCGCCGACTTTGGCAGGCAGATCACCGGGGCAGGTGATCCGAACGGGCGGCCCGGGAAATTTCTGCCGCACAGCCTGACCGGTGATCTGCTCCAGGTCCGCACGGGGCACACCGGTTGAAGCCTTCTCGCGCGGCGGAGCTTGCTCGATATGACGGGGCTTCAGCCACAGCGTCACGGCGGTAATCACTGCGGCCACCGCGATCACGGACACTATGGCCAACGCCCAGCGCAGACCCGTGGTCGGGTCCGGGTAACTGGACTTTAACTCGTCCCGCGGTCCCATTGTCGGGGCTGTCAACAGTTCCCCCTGATCACAGCCGTCATACCCATGATCCTAGAGACACGAGGCGGGGTTTGATCCGCTTCGCGTCGATGTCCTTACCGATACCGCCGAACGTTGTGGATCGGAGCATGGTCCACCGCCGCGACAGCCACCGGCACCCCGTAGGTGGAGGCGTGGACGATCTTGCCGTTGCCCACATACAGGCCGACATGGGACGCGTCCGAGTAGTACGTGATCACGTCGCCGGGCTGCATCTGACGCAGTGACACCGACTGCCCGCCGGTCGCCAACATCTGGCTCGAGTGTGGCAGCGACATCCCGGCCTGTTGGAAGGCCCACACCACCAGGCCTGAGCAGTCGAAGGCATCCGGACCCGCGGCGGCCCAGACGTAGGGATCGCCCAGTCTGGTCAGCGCGGCCCGCACGGCGACGGCTCCGGTGCTACTCGGACCCGGCAGGGCGGCGTTGGGCAGGACGCGGTGGACGGCGGCTACCACCTGCGGCTCCCATCGCAGCGGCTCGGCGGGGTGGACGGGGGCGAAGGCCACGGTCGCCGGGGCGGCCAGGACCGCCACCGCCCATGCCATGAGTCGTCCACGGGCCATGCGGGTCCTCCGTTTGATAAACGCGGGTATACGCGGTCGTTACTTGACCGTGATGTCGACGGAGGTGGCGTCGGTGTTACACCTGGTGCCGCAGTTACGAGGCTGACCAGGTTCCAGTCCAGGTGAACACCGGTTCAAGGTTGGGATCCTCCGATGCGTTCGGCCCCGGTTGCTGGGAGTTGCAACTGTTGGTGAAGGTCCGTTGGTAAGGCCCCCAACGCACCGACACGGTGCCGTCGGATCCGAAGGAGTAGGTGATGGGCCCCGTGATGTCGGTGCCGCTGATGCACTCGGGGCTCTGCTGGTCGGGATTGGTCGAGTGCAGTGTCGCGGTGCCGGTCACCGTCATCCCGGACAGCGTCCCGGTCATGGTGCTGATGTAGGTGTCGTGCGCGCCCAGAATTGTGAGGGTTTCCGTGCAGCGGACCGCATCACCGCTGACTCGGCAGTCCGACACCAGGTCGCCGTATTCGATGCGAAAGTGCGGGGGCAAGGTGGTCGGTGCGGCGGTGCTGGAGCCGACGGTCAGGTGAACCGCCGCGACCAGCGTCGCCGTGACGACCAAGGCTCTCAGCATCTGTACCGCCTCTCCCGTTCACCGCTACGGTAAGCACATGCGGTCATGGTTTCTGGCCGGATTGGTCAGCGTGGCCATGGCAGTGGCCCCGGCGGTTGCGGCAGTGCCCGGAGACGCCCCGCCGGACGACATCAGCGGCTATCCGTTCGCCCCCGGCCTGGACCGCGGCGACTACGGCGGCCTGAGTCCGGGTGCCCCGAACTTCTTCGGCTACTGGCTCTACTTCACGACTCCGGACGGCAGGTCCTGCGGGCTTGCGCCCAACGGCGGCCCCGTCGGCTGCGACGCCGTGCCGGCCGACGCTCCGCCCGGCGTCAACCAAACCGTCGCCACGGCATGGCATCCCGCGCAATACCAGCACTCGGACTCCGCGACGTTCACCCGCGCCGTCGCCGTTCTGCCCGCCGGGCGCCGGTTGCAGACCCTCGGTGCAAGTTGCGCGGTCGACGACCGTGGCGCCGTGCACTGCCAGACCGAGGGCAATCACGGCTTCATTTTGTCCACCGCGCACGCGGTGCTCTGGTAACTCAGGGCAGAGTCGCCAGGATGTACTCGGTCCAGGTCACCGGGATTGTGCGTGAGGCCCCGGTGTGGACGACGGCGATCTCGCCGCCCCGCTTCATGAACGTCGCGTTGAACTGCCAGGCCTGGTCGTATCGGCCGGCGAGTTCGGCAGGCAGCCTCAGTCGCCGCGTTGGCCGCATCGGCTCACCCGTGCGGATGTTCAGTGCATGGACCTCCGCGGGGAAGGTCCCCAGTGGTCGGTTCTGGTTGCCGTTGCGCTTGATCAGCCACACGGTGTCGGCACTTGTCACGAAGGTGTCCGAGCATTCCCAGGGACGGCTCCACAACACCCGGCCGTCCGGGGAGACCGCCCACACCGCGTGGTTGTGCAGCGAGGCGCCCCGGTAGTGCTCGGCACACACCTTGAGCAGTGCCGCGCCGGGCAGTCGGTACGCCTCGGCATGGACCATTTCCAGGTCCCGATCGCCGTGGCTGACGTCGATGGACAGTTCCCAGGACGGCGGTGCCGTGGTGATCTTCACCTGCCCGGGATCGGGGGAGGACAGCTGGATGACCCGCTCGTCCGGCAGGTTCGGACCAGGTTCGGAGCGAACGATCTTCACTGACGCCTCCTGGTCGCATCCTGCCTGATGAAGGTAGTTGTCGCGGCTGCGTTAGAGTGCGCTGACCGTGATTTCAGCAACTTAGCGAGGAAAGTGGTTATGGTGCCTGCGCAGGGCGAGTTTCCGCAGGGCCATGTCGCGCTGCCGGTCAAGGACATCGGCCGGTTGTTGCTGCGGTGCGCCGATCGGCCGGGTCTGGTCGCGGCGATCACCGCGTTCCTTGCCGACGCCGGAGCCAACATCGTTTCGCTGGATCAGCACTCCACCCAGCAGACCGGTGGAACTTTCATGCAGCGCACCATTTTCCACCTGCCCGGGCTGGCCGCGGCGCGCGAGGAGTTGGAGCGCGACTTCCGCGCCCGCGTCGCCGAGCGGTTCGACATCGACTACCGCCTGACCGAGGCCGCCAAACCCAAGCGGGTGGCGTTGATGGCCTCCAAGGAGGACCACTGCCTGCTGGACCTGCTGTGGCGCAACCGGCGTGGCGAGTTGGACATGACGGTGGTCATGGTGATCGCCAACCACCCCGACCTCGCCGAGCAGGTCCGGGCGTTCGGCGTGCCGTTCATCCATGTCCCGGCCACCAAAGACATCCGTGACCAAGCCGAACAGCGCCAACTCGATCTGCTGCGCGGCAATGTCGACATGGTGGTGCTGGCCCGCTACATGCAGATCTTGACGCCGACGTTCCTCGATGGGGTGGGCTGCCCTCTGATCAACATCCACCACTCGTTCCTGCCGGCGTTCATCGGGGCCGCGCCGTACCGACGCGCGAAGGAACGCGGCGTGAAACTCGTTGGTGCGACTGCGCATTACGTCACCGCAGACCTCGACGAGGGACCGATCATCGAGCAGGACGTGGTGCGAGTTGACCACCGCCATGACGTCGAGGACCTGGTCCGACTGGGCGCTGACGTTGAGCGTGCGGTGCTTTCCCGTGCGGTGCAGTGGCACTGCGAGGATCGGATCATCCGGTACGGCAACCAGACCGTCGTCTTCTGATCAGACGATCGACAGGCTCTCCAGGACCAGCAGTCGTCGCTGCACTTCCGAGGCGATGTCAGCGGCGGCCAGATCGCGCGTCGACACTCTGACCTCGACCGGCCCTCCGATCTCTCTGCCGTCGAGGTACGCCGCGGCCAGCAATGCCTCGATCGGCGACCGCTGGTAGACCCGCGCCACCGCGATGGCGGTCTCGGCCTTGGGCCGTGTCTTACCCTGCAGCCAGTTGCACACCGACAGTCGGCCGATGCCGATCCGCTGCGCGATCTGGACCTGGGTGGCACCGCCGGTGATCCGGCGCAGGTATTCCGGCCAGTTTTCCGTCGAAGCGATTGTGTCTTCCATGTCGTTTCCCCTCCCGAGCCCAAGGATAGAGACGGGGTCCGACAACGAAGCGCGGGTGTGAGACGCTGCCGGGGTGATGGGCTGGCGCCTCGCGGGCATTGCCACCGGATTCGCCGCTGACCGCGTGCTCGGTGATCCGGCCCGGCTACACCCGGTCGCGGGTTTCGGGCGCTGTGCCGGCGCACTGGAGGCCGTCACCTACCGGGACAGCCGCGCAGCCGGGATGGCGTACACCCTGGTGCTCGTCGGCGGACTGGTTGCGGGCGGTTCTGTGGTGCAGCGCGCGTTCGGACGCGGGCCGTCGTCGGCTGTGCTCACCGCCGCCGCCACCTGGGTGGCGTTGGGCGGAACAACCTTGACACGCACTGGTTATGGGATGGCTGACCTGCTCGATGCCGGCGACATCGCCGGTGCGCGGGAGCTACTCCCATCGTTGTGCGGGCGGGACCCGGCCGCGCTGGACTCCGACGGCCTCGCCCGGGCGGCGTGCGAGTCCGTCGCGGAGAACACCTCCGACGCCCAGGTGGCCCCGCTGCTGTGGGCCGCGTTCGGCGGGGTGCCGGCGGTGCTGGCCTACCGCGGCATCAACACACTCGACGCGATGGTGGGAAACCGATCGCCGCGCTATCTCCGATTCGGTTGGGCGGCAGCACGATTGGATGACCTGGCGAACTATCTCCCGGCCCGGCTGACGGCCCTGCTCACGTTGGCGTGCGCTCCGCTGGTCGGCGGTTCCGGCAGCGCGGCGGTCCGGGCCTGGCGGCGTGACGCCGGCCGGCATCCCAGCCCGAATGCCGGCGTGGTGGAAGCTGCTTTCGCCGGTGCGCTCGGGGTACGGCTAGGCGGGCCGACCCAGTACCGGCACGAGTTGGAGATCCGGCCGGCCCTGGGCGACGGGCACCCGCCACGGATCGCCGATCTGCGCCGGGCGGTTCGCCTGTCGCGGGCGGTGCAACTCGCCGCGCTGGTTTCCTCGCTGACCCTCGCGGCGGTCAGCGGCGCCGGCCGTAGCGGTCGGCCAGTTTCTCCTCGACGGTGAGCGGCTGGTCCGGGGTGGCGGCGGCCTGCTCGGCGACCGCCGCCTCACGGCGGCGCATCCGGAGCTCGGAGAACACGAAGTACCCCAGTCCGATCGGCGCGAGGATGCCGAACGCGATCCACTGGATGCCGTAGGACAGGAACGGGCCGGAATCGAGGTTCGGCAGCGTCAGCACGCCCAGGCCGCCGGGCTGGTTCTCGGTGAGTTGCAGATAGGTCCCGGTCAGGGGAGTCTGGGTGAGGGTGGCGATCTGAGCGGTGTCGATGGCGTAGACCTGCAGGAATCCGCTCCCGGTGAACGGCTTCTTGTCATCGGTCGGGGCGGTCTCGGAGTCGCGCAGGCGGGCGGTGATGGTGACCGGCTGATCCGGCGGCGGGGGAACGGCGGGCACCTCGGTGCCCTGCACCGGACGCACGTAGCCGCGGTCGACCAGCACCGTCGGTCCGCCCTGGACAACGAAGGCGGTGAGCACCTGGTAGGCGGGTGATCCGTCGATGACCCGCAGCCGCGCCAGCACCTGTTTGGCCGGCAGATACCGGCCTCTCGCGGTCACCTGCCGCCACTGGGCATCCGGAGCCGACGAATCCTGCTGCGGCAGAAAGGTCGTCACCGGCACCGGATCGGCCGTCAGCGACGCCTCGATCTGGTGGTTCTCCTTGGACGTCCGGGCATTCTTGCCCAGTTGCCAGGGGGCGAGGACAGTGAAGGCCAGATAGGTGAAGGCCACCACCACCAGGCCCAGGGCGATCCAGCCCGGGCGCAGCAGGAAGCCCCAGCGTCTCACCGGGCCAGCCGTTCGTCGACCCAGGTGTGCAGCCCCGGAAGCGCGGCCTCGATTACCTGCAACACGTCCTCGAAGTCGGCCTGCCCGCCGTAGTAGGGGTCGTCGACGTCGGGCGGCCGAGGGCCGGAGGCCGGATCGAACGATCGCAGCATGCGCAACCGCGCGGGGTCGACCCCCCAGTCGGTGAGTATTTGAAAGTGGTTGCGGCCCAATGCGATCACCAGATCGGCGGACATATGGTCGTCGCAGACCTGCGCGGCGCGGTGCGCAGTCGGGTAGCCGTGGTCGCTCAGCACGCGCTCCGCCCGGCGGTCGGCCCCGTGGCCGACGTGCCAGTCGCCGGTGCCGGCGCTGCTGACCCGGACGGCATCGGCCAGCCCGCGTTGGTCTATCTGGTGGGCGAACATCTTCTCCGCCATCGGCGACCGGCAGATGTTGCCGGTGCAGACGAAGGTCACGTGGATCCGTTCAGACACCGAGCACCTCCCGGAGTTCGGCGACCATGGACACCTTCGCGACGGCGGGGTCGATGAGGTCGTCGCTGCCGTATCCCCATCCCACCACCACGGTCGGGATGCCGTGGACGGCAGCCCCGTCGACGTCGTGAGCCCGATCCCCGACCATGACCACTCGCTCCGGCAGCGGTTCGAGTTGGGCCAGGGCGTGCGCCAGCACGTCCGATTTGGCAGCTCGCGTGCCATCGAGGCTCGCTCCGGCGATCACCTCGAAGTGGTGCGACATCCGGAAGTGGTCGAGGATGCGCTGGGCGGCGGCCTCAGACTTCGACGTCGCCACCGCCAGTCGCACCCCTGCGGCCCGCAGGTCGGTCAGCAGGTCGGCGATGCCGTCGAACACCGTGTTCATCGCCCATCCGCGGCCGTTGTAGTCGGCGCGGTAGGCGGTCATGGCTTCGTCGGCCCGCTCGGCCAGGCCGAGGGCGACCAGGGTGTCGTGCATGGGCGGACCGACCACGAGTGCCGCCAGGTCGCCCTCGGGCGCTGTTGCGCCGACGGACTCCAGGGCGTGCCGGAAGCTGGCCACCACGCCGGCGGCCGAGTCGGTCAGCGTGCCGTCGAGGTCGAAGATCACCAACTGAGGGTGGGGATCTGCGGCGGAAGACGTCACCCGATCATTGTGGCCCACCACCCCGCTCCGTTGTGGCCCACCGCCATGCTCTGTTGTGGCCCACCGCCATGCTCTGTTGTGGCCCGCCACCATGCTCTGTTGTGGCCCGCCGCCATGCTGCTGGTCGGCGCACTACTGTTCTACGGGTGAGCGAGCGCCGCGGTGAGTGAGCAGGCCGCCGCGCGCTCACCACGCCCCGGTTCGCGGTATCACGGGGATCAGGCTGTCGGGCCCGGGATGCTCGACTTCGCCGTCAACGTCCGGGTCGGAGGTCCGCCGGCGTGGTTGCGCCACCGGCTGGCCGCCCGACTGGCTGACCTGGGTAGCTACCCGACCGCCGCCGACGAGCGGGCAGCCGTCGCTGCCGTCGCCCGCAGGCACGGACTGCCCGAGGACCACGTACTGCTTCTGGCAGGGGGGTCCGAGGGCTTCGCGCTGCTAACCGCCCTGAAGCCCCGGCTGGCGGCTTTGATCGCGCCCTCCTTCACCGAACCCGAGGCCGTGCTGACCGCGGCCGGCATCGATGTTCGCCATGTTGTGCTGCCGCCACCGTTCGCCTTGACCGATGCGGCTGTTCCGGAGGCCGCGGAACTGGTGGTGGTGGGCAATCCGACCAACCCGACCGGCGTGTTGCACACCCGGGAATCGCTGCTCGCCCTGCGTGGGCCGGGCCGACTGCTGGTGGTCGACGAGGCCTTCGCCGACGCCGTGCCCGGCGAGCCCGAGTCATTGGCCGGTGGGGGACTACCGGACGTCGTGGTGCTGCGCAGTCTGACCAAGACCTGGGCGCTGGCCGGGCTGCGGGTCGGCTACGCGCTGGGGGACCCGGCCGTGCTGGCGCGGCTGGCGCACGGGCGGCCGCACTGGCCGTTGGGCACACTGCAGTTGGAGGCAGTGGCGGCGTGCTGCCAGCCCTCCGCTGTGGCCGAGGCACGGGAACGAGCGGAATCGCTTGCCGCCCTTCGCAACCAGATGGCCGGCGCTTTGACCGGATTGGGCGTGGAGGTGGTACCGGGCCGGGCGCCGTTCGTCCTCTTCGCCGTCCCCGACGCAGAACTCATGCGGAAGCACCTGCAGGCCAAAGGGATTGCCGTTCGCCGGTGCGATACCTTCGTCGGCATGGACACCGGTTATCTGCGTGCCGCGGTCCGGCAGGACTGGCCGGTGCTGGTCGCGGCGATCGCCGAGGCGCTTCGATGAGCGTGCGACTGGCGGAGGTGATCGCCGTCCTCGATGCCGCCTACCCGCCGGAACTGGCCCACGACTGGGACTCGGTGGGCCTGGTCTGCGGCGACCCCGACGACTCCGTCGACTCGGTGACGGTCGCCGTCGACGCCACGGCCGCGGTGGTCGACTCCGTCGGCCCCCGTGGTCTGCTGCTGGCGCACCATCCGCTGTTGTTGCGAGGCGTTGACACCGTCGCGGCCAGCACGCCCAAGGGCGCGCTGATCCACCGCCTGATCCGCGCCGGTGCCTCGCTGTTCACCGCGCACACCAACGCCGACGCGGCCAGTCCGGGCGTCTCCGACGCGCTCGCAGAGACTCTGGGACTGACGGTGGAGGCGGTGCTCGACCCGGCCTCCGGCGGGCCCGCGTTGGACAAGTGGGTGGTGTTCGTCCCGCCTGCGAACGCCGACGTGCTTCGGGCAGCGCTGTTCGACGCCGGGGCGGGCGAGATCGGCGATTACTCGCACTGCAGTTGGAGCGTGACCGGGATAGGGCAGTTCCTGCCCCGGGACGGGGCGTCGCCGGCGATCGGAACCGTCGGTGTCGTCGAACAGGTCGGAGAGGACCGCGTCGAGGTGATCGCCCCGGCCCGGATCCGCGCCCGAGTGCTGTCGGCGATGCGGGCCGCTCACCCCTACGAGGAGCCGGCCTTCGACGTGGTGAGCCTGGCGCCACTGCCGTCCGGCCTAGGTATCGGCCGGATCGGCCGGTTGGCCGCACCGGAGTCGTTCGCGGACTTCGCCGCCCGGGTGAAAGCCGCCCTGCCGCAGACCACCTGGGGAATCCGGGCTTCGGGCGACCCGGACGCGCTGGTGACGCGGGTCGCGGTGTGCGGTGGTGCCGGGGACTCGCTGCTGTCGGCGGCCGCCGGCGCTGGAGTTCAGGCCTACGTCACTTCCGACCTGCGCCACCACCCTGCCGACGAGCATCGGCGCGGCAACCCTATGGCGCTGGTGGACGTCGCCCACTGGGCCAGTGAATACCCTTGGTGCGCACAAGCGGCCGCCCTGCTGCGGTCACACTTCGGCGGCGCGTTGCCGGTCGACGTGAGTCCGTTGCGCACTGATCCGTGGAATATCGATACCTCTGACCATAGCGGGGAGAAGAAATGAAAGCCGATGCTGCACAGCAGAACACACTGCTGAAGCTGGCCGAGATGGACACCGAGTTGGCTCAGCTCGCTCATCGCGCCGCGCATCTGCCCGAGCAGCAGCGCTTCGAGCAGATCCAGGCCGAGCAGCGCGAGGTGGCCGACCGGCTGGGTGTTCTCGGCGTGACGCTGGAGAACCTCGACGCCGACGTCGCCAAACTGGAGTCGGAGGTGGACGCCGTCCGGCGGCGCGAGGACCGCGACCGCGGACTCCTGGACTCCGGAACCGTTCAGGCCAAGCAACTCGAGGAACTGCAGCATGAGCTCGGCACGCTGGAGCGCCGGCAGGCCAGCCTGGAGGACTCGCTGCTGGAGGTGATGGAACGCCGCGAGGAGGTCGCCGCAGAGCACTCGGGCGAGAAGGCACGCGCCGATGCCCTCGAGTCGGATGCCGCCACCGCGGCCGAGGCCCGCGACGCCGCGCTGGCCGGGATCGAGCAGAGCCGCGCCGAGCAGGCCGGCCGGCGCGCCGAACTGGCTGCGGGGCTGAACACCGACCTGGTGGCGCTCTACGAACGGCTGCGGGCGAGCTCCGGAGTGGGGGCGGGCCGCCTGCAGGGTGTCCGATGTGGGGCCTGCCGGATCGAATTGGACCGTGGCGAGCTGGCCCGCATCGCGGCCGCCGCGGAGGACGAGATCCAGCGTTGCTCAGAATGCGGAGCAATCCTGGTGCGGTTCAACGGATCCGGCCAGTGACGGTGGTCGGGTGAAGGTACTCGTCGAAGCCGACGGCGGCTCGCGCGGAAATCCCGGCCCGGCCGGATTCGGTTGCGTGGTCTGGTCGGAGGATCACGAGACCGTGCTCGCCGAGCACAAGCAGGCCATCGGGCGCACCACCAACAACGTCGCCGAGTACCGCGGACTGATCGCCGGCCTGGAGCAAGCCCGTCGGCTCGGCGCATCGGAGGTGGCGGTGTCGATGGACTCCAAACTGGTCGTCGAGCAGATGACCGGCCGCTGGAAGGTCAAGCACCCCGACATGGCCGAACTGCATCAGCAGGCCCGCGCCCTGGCGTCGACCTTCGGCCGGGTGACCTACTCCTGGATTCCCCGGGAACGCAACAAGCACGCCGATCGGTTGGCCAACGAGGCGATGGATGCCGACCGGTTGGGCAACGAGGCGATGGACGCCGACCGGTTGGGCAACGAGGCGATGGACGCCGACCCGTTGGGCAACGAGGCGATGGACGCCGAGGGGATGGACGACAAGGACGGCGAGGCGGTCGCCGGCCCGGCGGCTTCCGAGGCCTCGGTGGCGGTTCGCGCGGCGGATCCGCCCGATCATGCCGTCGCAGTCCCGCCGGCCACCTGGACCGGCAACCGCGGCGGTCCGACCCGGCTCCTGCTGCTGCGGCACGGTCAAACAGAACTGTCCCGCCAACGGCGCTATTCGGGCCGGGGGAATCCCGAACTGACCGAAGCCGGCCTCCGGCAGGCCGCCGACGCCGCCCGCTACCTGTCCGGCAAGGGCGGGATCGCGGCGGTGATCACCTCGCCACTGCGTCGTGCCTACGACACCGCCGCAGCCGCGGCGGACGCTCTGGGGCTGCCCGTCGAGGTCGACGACGACCTGATCGAGACCGACTTCGGAGAGTGGGAAGGTCTGACGTTCCCGGAGGCATCCGAAGGCCACCCCGACCTGCACGGCCGCTGGTTGCGCGACACCGCGCTCGCTCCACCGGGCGGGGAGAGCTTCGACGAGGTCGCCGGCCGGGTCAGGCGGGTGCGCGATCGCATCGTCGCCGACCACGGCCCGGCCACGGTGCTGGTGGTGTCGCACGTGACCCCGATCAAATCGCTGCTGCGGATGGCGCTCGGGGCGGGTCCGAGCGTCTTGTACCGGCTCCACCTCGACCTCGCCTCGCTGAGCATCGCCGAGTTCTACCCGGACGACGGGGCGTCGGTCCGGCTGGTCAACGACACCTCCTATCTGCGGTCATGACGGATTCGATGTCCGGGAACGACTTCCACGCGCACGGCGATGCACACGCCGCCTGGGAAGAGCACTACCGGGCCAAGCCGCGAGTGTGGAGCGGACAGGTCAACACCCAGCTGGCCGAAATCGTGCCCACGCTGAGCGGAACCCGTGCCCTCGATTTGGGTTGTGGCGAGGGCGCCGACGCCCTGTGGCTGGCCGAACGGGGGTGGACTGTGGTCGCCGTCGACGTGTCACCGACAGCCTTGAGCCGGGTACGCGCCGACGCAGACGCGCGTGGTCTCGGCGACCGGGTCGTGGTGGCGCAACACGACCTGACCCACAGCTTCCCGGAAGGCGAGTTCGACCTGGTTTCGGCGCAGTTCCTGCACAGCACCGTCGAGATGGACCGGCCCGCGATACTGCGGCGGGCCGCAGACTCGGTGGCTCCCGGTGGGACACTGCTGATCGTCGACCACGCCGAAGCGCCACCGTGGGCGACCCGGATGCACCACCACGAATTCCCCACCGCATCCGCCGTACGGGCCGGCCTGAATCTCGACGGCGCGAAATGGCGCGCGGTCAGGGTCGGCAGCGTTGAGCGAGCCGCGCGCGCCCCAGACGGCGGGGAAGTGGCGCTTCGGGATAATGTGGTCATGCTGAAGCGTGCCGAGATCCGCTAGGCCGAGCGCATCCCGAGGAGAACAAAATTGGACAATGTGTCGATTGACTCGAAAGAGGAGTCGGTCCGGAAGGGATTGCTGCAGCGCGTCCTGCGGCGGACGGTGACCAAGGGCGAGATCGTCTTTCCCGCGGTACCCGGCTTGGTCGACGACTACGTCAACGTCTGCAACGAGACCTTCCTGGCATTGGGGGTCGAGTACAGCGACGAGGACCTTGCGCATCTGCGGGGCGTACTCGAGGCCCAAATGGCGGAGTCCTACAAGTCCTCGTCGCGGTCCGACATCGTCGTCACCTACGAATCGGGGCAGGGCTTGAGCGCCAGCTACACGGTCCGGCCTTCGTGGGTCTCCGTCGATCAGGCCTACAACAACTGGGTGGCAACCCGGGAGCCCCCGCTGTTCGGAACCGAGCCCGATGCCCGGGTGTGGGCACTGGCCAGCGAGGCCTCCGATCCGACAACCTTCCCCGTGCTCGACATCGGGGCGGGCACCGGTCGCAACAGCCTCGCGCTGGCCCGTCGCGGCCATCCGGTCGACGCGGTGGAGATGACCGCGAAGTTCGCCGAGACGATCCGCAAGGATGCTGCGGAGCAGTTCCTCAAGGTCAACGTCATCGAGCGCGAGGTGTCCGCCAGTAAGGGCGACCTGCGCGACGACTACGAACTCATCCTGTTGTCGGAGGTGGTGTCGGACTTCCGTACCGTCGATCAGGTTCGCGGGATTTTCGCGCTGGCGGCCAACCGCCTCGCGCCGGGAGGCCGGTTGGTGTTCAACGTGTTTCTGCCCCGTGGAAACTACGTGCCCGACGCAGCCGCCCGCGAATTCGGACAGCAGGCCTACACGTCGATCTTCACCCGCGAGGAATTGGCCGACGCGGTGGAGGGGCTTCCGCTGGTTCTTACCTCCGACGAGTCGGTCTACGACTACGAGAAGGCCAATCAGCCCGCGGAAAGCTGGCCGCCCACCAGTTGGTACGAGAACTGGACGAGGGGACTGGACGTCTTCGACGCCGCCCCGGACGATCGGCCGATCGATATGCGCTGGCTGGTCTACCGCAAGTCGGCGAGCTAGGACCCCGCTCGCCGCGGGAAGTCCGTGCTGATGGACCCCCGCTCGCGCGGAAGTGAGCGCCCTCGCGCTACGTTGGTCAGTGCGGACGAGTTGGCCGGGCGGCCGCGGCCCCTGCTGGGGTCGAGGAAAGTCCGGACTTCACAGAGCAGGGTGATTGCTAACGGCAATCCGAGGTGACTCGCGGGACAGTGCCACAGAAAGCAGACCGCCACCGTTCCTGATTTTTCAGGGCCGGTGGTAAGGGTGAAACGGTGCGGTAAGAGCGCACCAGCAGCCCGGGTGACCGGGCTGGCTTGGTAAACCCCACCCGAAGCAAGGCCAAGAGGCCGCACTCCGGTGCGACTGCGCAGGCGTTCGAGGGCTGCTCGCCCGAGCTTGCGGGTAGGCCGCGCCAGGCACCCGGTGACGGGTGTCGCAGATGGATGGTCGCCGCCGGTGCGCTGTGGTCAACCACGGCGTGCCGGAACAGAATCCGGCTTACAGGCCAACTCGTCCGCCCCTCCGGCCGTTCCGGCTACTTCCTGCCCTTCTTTTTCTTCTTCTTGCTCGCCTTTTTTGCGTGCTTCTTCCTGCCGGTCTCCCGCATGCTGAGGCGTACCGCCTCGAGGGCATCGCCGAGCTGTTCGCGGCTGCGCCGCGCCAGGTCCTCCTCCTGCTGGTACAGCAGCCCGTAAGTGAAGGTGTCCTCGCCGTCGGCGTGCGCGGCTGTCGCGACCTCCTGAAGGTGTGCCCGGCTGACGACGCTGTCCTGGTGGTCACCGAGGAGGTTCTGGATGGTCTTGGCCGGCTCGGCGACTTCGGGACGGCCGACTGCGGCGGCGATGTAGCGCAACCGCTTGGCCTTCTTGCGGAGCTGATGGAGTTCGTGGTCGTGATCGGCGGGGTCGGTTGTCGCGGTGGCCACGGCGGCGGCCTTCCGGAGGCGGCGGTAGGCGGTGTCGATCGGCGCGCGTTTGTGTTCCGGCTCCTTCTCGAGGGTCGGCTGATGTGCCAGGGCGTCCAGGGCGTCGAGCAGCCGGAAGTACCGGACCGAGCGCATCGCCGCCAGCGAGCGACGCAGGCCGGAGCGGTAGTTGCGTTGGGCCCCTCCGACAAGCCGTTCGCGCACGGGGCCGCGGACCAGGTCGGGTGTCAGGGCCGACAGTGCGCGGTCGTAGCGTTCGGCAAGCACTTCGGCGTCGCGGGCAACGCCCAGTACAGCGGCCAGTTCGCGCAGTTCGCTGAGGATCCACGCGTCGTCGGTCAGTCCGAAGGCGTCCTCGGATGCCTGCAGCAGACTGCGGATCTTGCGGGTGGTCACCCTCATCTGATGAACCGAGTCGACGGTGTCGGCGCGCGTTGCCCGGTCCCACTCCAGAAGCCCGTCAACCTGCTGCAGGACGGCCGCGTGCACAGGATCGACCGGAGCCTGCCCGGACTCCTCGTCGGTACCGAGCACCTTGGCCAGTTTCGATCCGTGTCCGGCGGGAACCGCCCCGGCGGCGAGCAGGCGATTGCCGATCACGTCGAGCAGATCGGCGGCGGTCTCGATGCCGCGCCGTCCTTCTGAGATGCGGTTCTCGATCATCTCGAGTTCCCACTCGTGCCAGCGCTGCTCGGCACCAAGGCTGCCGTCGGCAGGGTTTATTCGCCAGGCCGTCACCTGATCGTCGGCGAACTCCGCCAGTTCGGCGCCGTCTGCGCCGTAGAGCATCTGGACGGTTCGAGTGGTCCGGATGTGGGCCACCGGTCCCAACGGACGGTCGCGGACGATGGCGCGAACGACGTCGACGAGTTCCGCGGGCACCTGGGTGCCCGGTGCGACGGCGGTGGTGTTCAGCGGGGCCCGCATTTCAGTGCGTCCGTCGGGGCCATCCGGGAGTTTGAGATGCCAGCCCGCGTCATGCCCGCCGGTCCGACGCCGCAGCGTCACCCATCTCAGGGCCAGATCGTGGCCGGGCGTGTCGTAGTACACCGCGTCGAGGGATTCCGGTGGAAGCTTTTCGACCCGTGAGACGGCCGGCAAATTCTCGAACGACGGGGATCCGACCTCCACCGGGGCGTCGAACTTGATCTCGACCTCGACGTGGCGGGCGGTTTCCCGTGGTTGGGCGGCCATCATCCAAGGTTGCCACACCCGCCCCCCCGGGGATGGGGTTCGGCGAGGGCGCTTGGGGTTGGCTAGAAGCTGTGTTCCTCGGCGGGGAATGCGCCGGTGGCGACCTCGTCGGCGTATTGCTTTGCCGCCCTTCGCAATTCCGTGCCGATGTCGGCGAATTGCTTGACGAACTTGGCCGTCCGGCCGCAGGTGAGCCCGGCCATGTCCTGCCACACCAGTACCTGCGCATCGCAGTTGGGGCCGGCGCCGATGCCGACCGTCGGGATGGTCAGTTTGCCGGTGATCTGGGTGGCCAGCTCGGCGGGCACCATCTCCAGCACCACGGCGAAGGCTCCGGCCTCCTGAACCGCTATGGCGTCCGCGACCGTCTGCTCGGCGGCGTCGCCGCGGCCCTGCACACGGAAACCGCCGAGGCTGTTGACGCTCTGCGGGGTGAATCCGACGTGTGCCATCACCGGAATACCGGCGGCGGTGAGCGTTGCGACCTGTTCGGCGACCCGTTCGCCACCCTCGAGTTTGACCGCGTGGGCGCCGGCTTCCTTGAGGAAGCGGATCGCCGTTGAGAGCGCCAGTGCCGGGCTCGCCTCGTAGCTGCCGAATGGGAGGTCTGCGACCACCAGTGCGTGGGGTGCGCCGCGTACTACGCCTCGGACCAGCGGGATGAGGTCGTCGACGGTGACCGGAACGGTGGTGTCATGGCCGTAGACGACGTTGGCCGCCGAGTCCCCGACGAGCAGTACCGGGATGCCGGCGTCGTCGAAGATCCGCGCGGTCGAGAAGTCGTAGCTGGTGAGCATCGCCCACTTGTGGCCCTCGGACTTCATCTGCTGCAGATGGTGGGTCCGGATCTTGGTCCGGCGGATGGGCGCTTCGGACCCGCCGTACGGGGAGGGCTCTGACATGGTTGACCCCAAAGAGTTCGTCGGGCCGAATCCTCGTGGCCCTGATCGGGTCCCCGGGTTCGGATGACAGTTCCAAGTTTGCCACCCGGCCAGGGCTCGCGGCATTGCCGTGACGAGTGCGTTTGCTCACAGTGCGGTCGAGAGGGGCTGACTCTGCGCTGGTCGCGGAACCGCTTCGCCAGGCCCGGGACGCGAGCATGGCAGCATGTTGACCATGAGGTTGAAGGTTGTCGTGCCTGCTCTGGTCGCCGTGATGGCGACGAGTGCCGGATGCAGCACCGTGGTGGGCGGTAAAGCGATTCTCGCCGAGCCCAGGATCGGCCAGGCGGTTGATTGGGGATCGTGCCGCGGTGGTGGCGGCGGTGGTCAGTCTCTGCCGATCCCGGCGGGGGCGCAGTGCGGCAAGATCACCGTTCCGGTCGATTACACCAACCCCGATGGGCCGTCCGCCTCGCTGGCACTGATCCGGTTTCCAGCCATCGGCGACAAGATCGGCTCGCTGATCATCAATCCGGGCGGGCCGGGGGAGTCCGGCATCGAAGCCGCCGCGAGCATCATCGAGACCATTCCGCGAGAGGTCCGGCAGCGATTCGATCTGGTCGGATTCGACCCACGCGGGGTTGGCGCGTCCACCCCGGCGGTGTGGTGCAACTCCGACGCCGACAACGACCGGATGCGCGCCGACCCGCAGGTCGACTACAGCCCGGAGGGCATCGAACACATCGAGGGCCAGACCAAGGCCTTCGTTCAGCGCTGCATCGACAAGATGGGCCCGGACTTCCTGGCCAACGTCGGCACCGACAACGTCGCCAAGGATCTCGACCAGTTGCGGGCTGCCGTGGGCGACGAGAAGATCAATTACCTCGGCTACTCCTACGGAACCCGGATCGGCGCCGCCTACGCCGAGGAGTTCCCGGACAAGGTTCGCACCATGATCCTCGACGGCGCCGTCGACCCGAACGCCGATCCGATCCAGGCAGACCTCGACCAGGCCGAGGCCTTCCAGAAGGCGTTCAACGATTTCGCGGCCGACTGCGCCAAGTCCGCCGACTGCCCGTTGGGCACCGACCCCGCAAAGGCCGTCGACGTCTACCACAGTCTGGTGGATCCGTTGGTGGACAAGCCTATTCGCACCCGCGACCCGCGGGGTCTCGGATACAGCGACGCTCTCGTCGGCACCATCATGGCGCTGTACTCGCCGAACTTGTGGCGGCATCTGACCCAGGGCCTGACCGAGATGACCAAGGGTCGGGGCGACACCATGCTGGCGCTGGCCGACATGTACATGCGCCGTGATCCCGGGGGGCACTACAGCAACTCCACCGACGCGCGGATTGCGGTGAACTGCGTTGACCAACCCCCGATTACCGACCGCGTGAAGGTCGTCGACGAGGACCGGCGGATGCGCGAGGTCGCCCCGTTCATGAGCTACGGGGAGTTCACCGGGCACGCGCCGCTGAGCGCCTGTGCGTTCTGGCCGGTGCCGGCCACCAGCAACCCGCACGTCGCCTCGGCCCCCGGTCTTTCGCCGGTTCTGGTGATCTCGAGCACCGGTGACCCGGCCACCCCGTACCAGGCCGGGGTGGATCTGGCCAAGCAACTCGGCGGCGCGCTGCTGACCTTCAAAGGCACCCAGCACACGGTGGCCTTCCAGGGCGAGAAATGCGTCGATGATTTCGTCGCCGCCTATCTGATCGACCTGAAGTTGCCGCCCGCGGGCGCCACCTGCTGAACCGCCGCGCGACCGAGACCGAGGTGTGACCGTTCGGCAACGCTGTGGTGGCGTTCGCCGTGCCACGATGGCGGCCATGGAATTCTCGGGGCGAACCGGTCGTGTGCTGTCGGCCGGTCTGCTCGTCGTCGCAGTCGCGGTGGGTGGTCCGGCGGGTCTGGCCGAGTCGGCTCCCGGAGCCGGGCAGACGGCGGCGTCGACGCCGACGTGGGGGAGTTGCGACCGGCTGATCGAGGACGCCTATCTGCCGACCGCTCAGTGCACCGCGATCCCGGTGCCGATTGACGACGCCAATCCCACTGGGCCGCAAGCTCACTTGGCCATCATCAAGATTCCCGCGCAAGGGACACGAGTGGGCTCGCTGCTGATCAACCCCGGTGGACCGGGTGCCTCGGCGGTCGACGCCGTAGTCAGTCTCGCCGACAAGATCGACGGCACGGCGATCGGGGACCATTTCGACCTGGTGGGATTCGACCCGCGCGGGGTCGGCTATTCGACGCCGCAATTGCGGTGCCGCACCGACGCCGAGTTCGACGCCTGGCGCCGGGAGCCGATGGTCGACTTCAGCCCGGCCGGGGTCGCGCAAATCGAGCAGTGGAACCGGAAACTGGCTGCGGACTGCCTGAACCGGATGGGCAAGGCTTTCCTGGCGGGTGTTGGAACTGCTTCTGCGGCAAAGGATATGGACGCCGTCCGGCAGGCGCTCGGCGAAGAGCAGATCAATTACCTCGGCTTCAGCTACGGCACCGAGTTGGGTACCGCCTATGTCGAGCGATTCCCCAACCGGGTGCGCGCGATGGTGCTCGACGGCGCCATCGACCCCACCAAAGACCCGGTGCAGGCCGTCGTCGAGCAGATGGCCGGATTCCAGGTGGCGTTCACCGACTACGCCGCCGACTGCGCGAAGTCGCCGAGCTGCCCGCTGGGCACCGATCCGGCCCAGTGGGTCAACCGCTATCACCAACTGGTCAACCCGCTGGTGACCAAGCCCGGGCTGACCTCGGACCCGCGGGGGTTGAGCTACGCCGACGCGATCACCGGCACGGTCAACGCGCTCTACACCCCGCAGTACTGGAAGTACCTGACCAGGGGTCTGGTCGGACTGCAGCGCGGAACCGACGCCGAGGATCTGCTGATGCTGGCCGACGACTACCAGGGCCGCGACGGCGACGGCCGCTACAACAACGGCCAGGACGCGTTCAGTGCGATCCGCTGCGTCGACGGCCCGACATCAGCCGATCCCGCGGTGTGGGCAGAAGCGGACCGGCAAAGCAGGGTGCGTGCGCCGTTCCTCGCCTACGGGGACTTCACCGGGTTCGCGCCGCGGGATCTGTGCGCCTTCTGGCCGGTTCCGCCGACGTCGGTACCGCATACCGCGTCGCCGGCGCCGGCGGGCAGCGTCGTGGTGGTCTCGACCACCCACGATCCGGCGACGCCGTACCAGGCTGGCGTCGACCTCGCGAAGCAACTCCGCGCGCCGTTGATCACCTATGACGGAACCCAGCACACCGTGGTGCTGCAGGGCAATTCGTGTGTCGACAACACCGTGACGCGCTACCTGGTCGATCGTGTGGTGCCGGGCAACGTCCGCTGCTGAGTCCGGCCTTCGCCACGCGCGGCTGAATCCGGCCTTCGCCACGTGCTGCTGAATCCGGCCTTCGCCTCAGTTCCCGGTGATGACGTTCCCGGGAAGTGCCGTCGGTGCCGGGGGCGCCAGAATCGTCGGGCTGAACGAGTTCGGTCCGCCCGGGGTCGCGGTCGGTGCGCGCTTCTCGGTGGGCGATACCGTCGCCGTGCTCGGTGCCTCCGAACTGGGCGCAGGGGCCGAGGACTGGTCGGTAGGGGTTGCTGGCTTCTCTTTCGTCGGGCTACAGCCTGCCGTCAGCGCAGCCAGTCCCAGGATTGCTGCACCCCCGAGCAGGACGACGGAAACCGGACGGGACATCTGGGTTGATCTCACTGTCTTTCCTCCCTCTGCGCGTTCTCCTTCCACTTAATCACCATCGGCTGACCGGTTGTTCCCCGTCACCTGAGCCGCCCATCGGGGGCGGGCGAACTTACCGGTCCGGACTGGCAGATGTAACACGGAATTAACAGCGGCTGCCTACGCTCGCGGCTATGGACCGGCAGAAGGAATTCGTGCTGCGCACACTGGAAGAACGCGACATCCGCTTTGTGCGGCTGTGGTTCACCGACGTGCTCGGCTTCCTGAAGTCGGTGGCGATCGCACCGGCTGAACTCGAGGGTGCCTTCGAGGAGGGCATCGGCTTCGACGGTTCCTCGATCGAGGGTTTCGCCCGGGTCTTCGAATCCGACACGGTGGCGCGGCCGGACCCGTCGACCTTCCAGGTGCTGCCCTGGACCACCAGTTCGGGACAGCATCACTCGGCGCGGATGTTCTGCGACATCACCATGCCCGACGGCTCCCCGTCCTGGGCTGACAGCCGGCACGTGCTGCGCCGTCAGCTGGCCAAGGCCAGCGATCTCGGATTTTCCTGCTACGTCCACCCCGAGATCGAGTTCTTCCTGCTCGAGCCCGGGCCCTACGACGGAAGCGTGCCGGTGCCTGCCGACAACGGCGGATACTTCGACCAGGCTGTTCACGACTCGGCCCCCAACTTCCGTCGGCACGCCATCGATGCCCTCGAGCAGATGGGTATCTCGGTGGAGTTCAGCCACCACGAAGGAGCCCCGGGTCAGCAGGAGATCGACCTGCGTTACGCCGACGCGCTCTCGATGGCAGACAACGTCATGACGTTCCGCTACCTGGTCAAGGAGGTGGCGCTGGCTGAGGGCGTGCGGGCGTCCTTCATGCCCAAGCCTTTCGCGGAATACCCCGGCTCGGCTATGCACACGCACATGAGCCTCTTCGAGGGTGAGACCAACGCGTTCCACAGCCCCGAAGACCCGCTGCAACTGTCCGACGTGGCCAAGTCGTTCATCGCCGGGATCCTTGCGCACGCCACCGAGATCAGCGCGGTGACGAATCAGTGGGTGAACTCCTATAAGCGACTGGTGCACGGCGGCGAGGCACCGACCGCGGCGTCCTGGGGCGCGGCCAACCGCTCGGCGCTGGTCCGGGTGCCGATGTACACCCCGCGCAAGGCGGCCTCCCGGCGGATCGAGGTGCGCAGCCCGGACTCGGCATGCAACCCCTACCTCACCTTCGCGGTCCTGCTGGCCGCCGGGCTCAGAGGTATCGAGAACAACTACGAGCTGGGGCCGCAGGCCGAGGACAACGTCTGGATGCTCACGCCCGAGGAGCGGCGCGCGATGGGATACCGCGAGCTGCCGTCAAGCCTGGGTGTCGCGCTGAGCGAGATGGAGAACTCCGAACTGGTCGCCGAGGCTCTCGGCGAGCACGTCTTCGACTACTTCCTGCGTAACAAGCGCGCGGAGTGGGAGTCCTACCGCAGCACCGTGACCCCTTACGAGCTGAAGAACTATCTGTCGCTGTAACTCCTCGTCGGGACTCGGTCCTCGTCCCGAATCGTCGTTGGGCTGACGTCGGCGGCCCAACTCCTC
>CAYTOD010000022.1:44681-56372 GCA_964439315.1 uncultured Mycobacterium sp.
ACTCGGTCCTCGTCCCGAATCGTCGTTGGGCTGACGTCGGCGGCCCAACTCCTCGTCGGGACTCGGTCCTCGTCCCGAATCGTCGTTGGGCTAACGTCGGAGCGTGTCCAAACCTGTGACGCAGCGGCCCAGCGTGCCCAGCGCCGGCCGGCTTGGCTTGGTACACCCCTCGGCACCGGCTCAACTGGCGACGCTGGGTTGGGACAACGACGCGCACGTAGAACTGCTGTGGGCGTTGTCGCGGGCGCCGGACGCCGTTCTCGCGCTTCATACGATGGTGCGGTTGCACGAAGTGCTCGGCGGCGACTGGGCCCGGCTCGACGCGGCCCTGCTCGCCGATAGGGCGCTGCGTGGTCGGCTGTTCGCGGTGGTCGGGTCGTCGTTGGCCTTCGGTGACCACCTGGTGGCCAATCCGCAGACTTGGCAGCTCCTCTCGGGCGACCTGACGTTGCCGAGTCCCGAGGCGATGCGCGCATCCTTCGCCGACTGCCTGGCCGGGTTCGATCTCCAATCCGGTTCGGTGTCAAGCACTGTCGTGCCCGCGCTGCGCATCCACTACCGCAACCAGCTGATGATCCTGGCGGCGCTGGATCTGGCGCCCACCGTCGAGAACGAACCGGTGCTGCGCTTCGCCACGATCGGTGCGCACCTGGCCGACCTCGCCGATGCCGCCCTTGGCGCCGCGCTGCAGTTGGCCGTGGCGACCGTGTGCAAGGACGGCCCGGCACCGCGGCTGGCGGTCATCGCGATGGGCAAATGCGGTGCGCGCGAACTGAATTACGTCAGCGACGTCGACATCATCTTTGTCGGCGAGGATGCCGAGCCGATCACCATGCGTGTCGCCGGGGAAATGATGCGACTGGCCTCGGAGGCGTTCTTCGAAGTCGACGCTGCGCTGCGTCCGGAGGGCAAGGCCGGCGCTCTTGTTCGCACGCTGGACTCCCATGTCGCCTACTACCAGCGGTGGGCCAAGACCTGGGAGTTCCAGGCGCTGCTCAAGGCCCGAGCGAGCGTCGGCGACCCCGAACTGGCCCAGCGCTACATCGACGCGTTGATGCCGATGGTCTGGAACGCCTGCGAGCGCGAGGATTTCGTGCCCGAGGTCCGCGCCATGCGGCGGCGGGTCGAATCCCTGGTGCCCGCCGGCGTCCGCGGCCGGGAACTCAAGCTCGGCACCGGCGGCCTGCGCGACGTGGAGTTCGCCGTCCAGCTGCTGCAACTGGTCCACGGGCGCACCGACCCGTCGTTGCACGTCGCCTCCACTGTGGACGCGCTCGCTGCGCTGGGGGCCGGCGGCTACATCGGCCGGGACGACGCCGCCAACCTGACCGCGTCCTACGAGTTCCTGCGGCTGCTCGAACATCGGCTGCAACTGCAGCGGCTCAAGCGAACCCACCTGCTGCCGCCGCCCGGGGACGAGGAGGCGCTGCGCTGGCTGGCCCGCGCCGCCCACGTACGCCCGGACGGAACCCACGACGCACTGGGAGTCCTGCGGGAGGAGCTCAAGCGGCAGAACGTGCGGGTATCCAAGCTGCATGCCAAGCTGTTCTACCAACCGCTGCTGGAGTCCGTCGGGGCAGCGGTGGGGTTCGACCACGCGATGTCGCAGGCGGCCGCCGAGCGTCAGCTCGCCGCGCTGGGATACGAGGGCCCGCAGAGCGCGCTGACCCATCTGCGCGCGCTGGTCGGAGCCCAGGGGCGTCGGGGCCGCGTGCAGTCGGTCTTGCTGCCGCGCCTGCTGGACTGGCTGTCGGACACCCCCGATCCGGACAGCGGCCTACTGGCCTACCGCCGCATCAGTGAAACGCTGACCGACCAGCGGTGGTACCTGGCCACCCTGCGCGACGAAGGCGCGGTGGCAAAACGGTTGATGCGCGTGCTGGGCACGTCGGCTTACGTGCCAGAACTGCTGATGCGCGCGCCCGAGGTGATCCAGTCCTACGCCGACGGCCCCACCGGGCCGAAGCTGCTCGACGTCGATCCCGAGGGCGTGTCTCGCGCGCTGATCGCCTCGGCGGGCCGCCACCCCGACCCGGCGCGGGCCATCGCGGCGGCCCGCACCCTGCGGCGGCGCGAGCTGGCCCGGGTGGCCTCCGCCGACCTCCTCGGAATGCTCGACGTCGCTCAGGTCTGCGACGCGCTGACCTCGGTGTGGGTGGCGGTGCTGCAATGTGCGCTGGATGCGGTGATCCGGGGTGCGGTGGAGGGCGACTCTGCCGCACCAGCCAGGATCGCGGTCATCGGGATGGGCCGGCTCGGCGGCGGAGAGTTGGGCTACGGCTCGGACGCCGACGTGATGTTCGTCTGCGACCCCGCCGAGGGGGTAGACGAGACCCGCGCGATGAAGTGGTCGGTCTCGGTGGCCGAGCAGTTGCGTTCTCTGCTCGGCATGCCCAGTGACGATCCGCCCCTTGAGGTCGACGCCAATCTTCGCCCGGAGGGCCGGAACGGCCCGCTGGTGCGCACCCTTGCCTCGTACACGGCCTACTACCAGCAGTGGGCACAGCCCTGGGAGGTTCAGGCGTTGTTGCGTGCCGCTCCGGTGGCCGGGGATCCCGAACTCGGCCTCCAGTTCATCGAGCTCGCCGACCGGATCCGCTACGCCGGCATTTCACCCGCCGCCGGCCAGGAGATCCGCCGGATCAAGGCCCGCGTCGACGCCGAACGACTGCCCCGTGGCGCCGATCCCAACACCCACACCAAACTCGGCCGCGGAGGTCTGGCGGACGTCGAGTGGACCGTTCAGTTGCTGCAGCTCAAGCACTCCCAGGAGGTTCCCGCGCTGCGCACCACCTCGACCCTGGACGCGTTGGACGCCATCGTGGCGGCCGAACTGCTACCCGAGGCCGATGTGGCCCAGCTCCGCGAGGCGTGGCTGACCGCGACCCGGGCGCGGAACGCCCTGGTGCTGGTGCGCGGCAAGCCCACCGACCAGCTGCCCGGCCCTGGCCGGCAGCTCAACGCGGTCGCCGTCGCCGCAGGCTGGCCGAACGGAGACGGCGGCGAGTTCCTCGACCACTACCTGCGGGTGACCCGGCGGGCGAAAGCCGTCGTGGGCAGAGTCTTCGGGAACTGACCGTGGCCGATGAGTTCGAGACCATCAGTGCCGCGGAGTACGCCGAACTGCGAGATCGCTACGGCGCGCTGGCTGCAGCCGTGCGCGATCTGCTGCACGCCAGCGTGGCCAGCACCGCCGACCGGGACACCGTCCGCGCCGCCACGGCCGCCGTCGAAGCGGTCACCGAATCCCTGATGAGCGGGCACGTCGCCGGTCGCCGGGTCGCGCTACGCCACGCCGACAGTGGACTTCCGGTGACCTGGGCCAATCCCGTTGTCGGCGTGCGCAACCCGGTGGCCCCGCCGTTGGTCATTCAGCGCGACTCCGAGGGGAAGTACGTCAGCGAGTTCGACCTGGGAGACGTCTACCAGGGGCCGCCGGGGCTGGTGCACGGCGGCATCTGCGCGCTGGTGCTCGATCAACTACTGGGGGAGGTCGCCACCGAGGGGATGAGCACGCTGCGCTTCACCGGCACGATCAGCGTGAAGTTCCTGCGCGGCACACCGCTGGGTGCGCTGCGTGCCGAGGCCTGGGTGGACCGAGACGAGAACCACAAGACCTACGTGCGTGGGTACATCGGCGACGCCGACGGACCGACGGTGGAGGCAGAGGGAGTTTTCATCACCCCGGCCTGGGCGCGGGAGCCTTAGCGGCCGCCGTGGCCACCGCCGCCGCTGTGCTCGCCGCCGCCCGGCTCCGCGTTGAAGCCCGGCATCGCGGCCTCGGCCGCGGGCAGCGGGGCACTGAGGTTGGGTATCTCGGCGGGCGTGGCCGTCAGGGCCGGCTCGGTCTCGACCGGCCTCGCCTGCTGCGGTGCCTCGGCGGTCGCCGGTCCCTCGATGACCTCGGCGGTCGGCGGGTAGAACGGCTGGTCATAAATCGGCGCGGTGGGCGCGATCGGGGCCTGGCCCGTCCTGGTCAGAGTGAACGGAATCGCGATGCTCTGCGCGTCGGCGCCGCAAGCGGAACTGAAGATGCTGGTGTAGCCGCTCAGGGCCACCGCATCCCAGGAGTAGTTGTTCAGGCCCGGTGCAGAACCGCCGCCGGAGCAGAGCACGGCGTCGGGCTGATCGACGAACAGGATCCACGAGCCGACGGTCCAGTGGGCATCGGCCGACCACGGCGCGCGCATGGAGTTGCCCGACTCGGCCACGTGCACGCACTGGTCGGAGTCGTCGATGCACGGCGTGATGGTCCACGTCGACCGCTCGCCGTCCTGCCCCTCGAAGGTGTAGGTGCCGAGTGCATTGGTATCGACGGCATTGGCCGGCCCGGCCAGCCCGACCGAGACACCCCCCAGGACAAGGACGGATGCAACTGCCACCCGGGTCAGATTCATGACGCTCCTCACTTATGCATCCCTGTCTGTGTCACGCGCATCGAAGTATGGCATCCCGCTGTTCGCTCTGCATCACGGGCGAGCCGGGACCGGACGCGACACTAACCTATCGACCTTGCCCGTCGTCCCGTTACGCGCCGCATCCCGCTTGCTGGAAAAGACGAGCCCACCCGCCCGGCAGCTGCCGAACGGGTGGGCCCGGATGTACGGCTCACACGACTTAGACGTCGTCGTCGTTGTACGACTTACACGTCATCGTCGTCGTTCTACGACTTAGACGTCGTAGTAGAGAGCGAACTCGTACGGGTGAGGCCGGATCTGCACGGGCAGGATCTCGTGCTCCCGCTTGTAGGAGATCCACGTCTCGATCAGGTCGGACGTGAACACGCCGCCCTCGGTGAGGTAGTCGTGATCGGCCTCGAGCCGGTCGATCACGGCCGCCAGCGAGGTGGGCGCCTGCGGGATGTTGGCGGCCTCGTCCGGCGGAAGCTCGTAGAGATCCTTGTCGATCGGGGCCATCGGCTCGATCTTCTTCTTGATGCCGTCCAGGCCGGCCATCAGCATTGCGGCGAATGCCAGGTACGGGTTACCCGAGCTGTCCGGACAGCGGAACTCCAGGCGCTTGGCCTTGGGGTTGTTGCCGGTGATCGGGATACGCACGCAGGCCGAGCGGTTGCGCTGGCTGTAGACCAGGTTGATCGGGGCCTCGTAACCCGGAACCAGACGCTTGTAGGAGTTCACCGTGGGGTTGGTGAACGCCAGCAGCGACGGAGCGTGGTGCAGGATGCCGCCGATGTAGTGGCGGGCCATGTCCGACAGGCCGGCGTAACCGGACTCGTCGTGGAACAGCGGCTTGCCGTCCTTCCACAGCGACTGGTGGGCGTGCATGCCGGAACCGTTGTCACCGAACAGCGGCTTGGGCATGAAGGTGACGGTCTTGCCGTTCTTCCACGCCGTGTTCTTGATGATGTACTTGAACAGCAGCACGTCGTCAGCCGCGGCCAGCAGGGTGTTGAACTTGTAGTTGATCTCGGCCTGGCCGGCGGTACCGACCTCGTGGTGGCCGCGCTCGAGGGTGAAACCGGAATCGATCAGGTTGGTCGACATCTCGTCGCGCAGGTCGACGTAGTGGTCGTACGGGGCCACGGGGAAGTACCCGCCCTTGGGGCGGACCTTGTAGCCGAGGTTGGGGCTACCGTCGGCCTCGAACGGCTCGCCGGTGTTCCAGCATCCCGACTCCGAGTCGATCTCGTAGAAGGCCCCGTTGATCTTGGAGTCGTAGGTGATCGAGTCGAAGATGTAGAACTCGGCCTCGGCACCGAAGTAACAGGTGTCGGCGATGCCGGTGGACGCCAGGTAGTTCTCCGCCTTGCGCGCCACGTTGCGCGGATCGCGCGAGTACGGCTCGCGGGTGAACGGGTCGTGGACGAAGAAGTTCATGTTCAGCGTCTTGGCCGCGCGGAACGGGTCGATGCGCGCGGTGCCGGCATCCGGGAGCAGCATCATGTCGGACTCGTGGATCGACTGGAATCCACGCACCGACGAGCCGTCGAACGCCAGGCCGTCCTCGAAGACGCTCTCGTCGAAGGCCGACGCCGGGATGGAGAAGTGCTGGACCACGCCGGGCAGGTCGCAGAACCGGATGTCGACGTACTCGACCTTCTCGTCCTTGATCTGCTTCATGACGTCGTGGGCCGATTTTTCCTTTGCCACGTAGTTTCTCCTTATCGGTGTTTCCTGACTCGCGGCTGACGGTAGGGAGCCGATGTTGCACGTCCGTCAACCAAATGTTGCGCCGAGGTTACGCGTCGCCGCATCCGGCCTTGCCGACCGGCCAATTCCGGCCCTGCCTATCCTGTGGGGGTGACCGCGTCGCGCAAGGGTGGGATTTCCGCAGGAAAAGACGTTCTGAACAGCGCGGGCCTGCCGGTATCGGGACCGGGATCGGTCGCGGGGATGGGCCGCCGGCTGGGCGCAGTGGCCGTGGACTGGCTGATTTCCTACGGACTGGCCGGGCTGGGACTCAGCGCCGGTGTCATCGGCGCGTCGGGCCTGGCGACGGCGGTTCTGCTCGTCTGGTTCGTTCTCGGTGTGGTCTCGGTCCGGCTGTTCGGCTTCACGCCTGGCCAGTACCTGCTGGGCCTGCGAGTGGCGTCGGTGGACAATCGGCTGCACGTCGGCACGGGGCGTGCCGCCGTGCGGGGCCTGCTGATCGCCCTGGTGGTCCCGGCGCTGTTCACCGACGGCGACGGTCGCGGAATCCAGGACCGGCTGACAGCGACGGCGGTCGTGCTGCGGTGATAGCGACGGCGCGGACGGCCTAGCGCCGGCGGACGGAGCGCTGCACCCCGCGGGTCTTGGCCTGAGCCGGCAACGGCCCCTTGGGCATGGCCGCCGCGCCGGCACGGGAGCTCAACGCGGTGAGCTTGGATTCGAGGGCGTCCATCCTCTTGACGGTGATGTTGGCGGGCAGCTTGGTGAGGTGACGTTCCAGCTTGTCGAGGGGGACCTCGCCCTCACCGGCACCGACGATCACGTCGTAGATCGGAACATCGCCGACGAGTCGGGAGGTGCGCTTCTTCTCCTGGGCCAGCAGTGGCTTGACCCGCGTCGGGGATCCCTCGCCGACGAAGATGACGCCGGGGCGGCCGATCACCCGGTGGATCGCGTCGAAGTGGCCGTTGACCGCCACCGCGGGAGCCACCCGCCAGTTGCCGCGCATGTTCTCCAGTGCCCAGGCGGCCGCGCCGGCCTGGCCCTCGGCCTTGCTGTACACCGACTTCTGCGCGCGCCGGCCGAAGATGATGAAGGCGACCAGCACGCCGAGGACGACACCGAGCACGATCAGCAGGTACATCGTGAACCCGCCGGCGTAGACGCCCAGGGCCACCGAAATGGCCAGCACCACCAGGAAACCCGCCACCATGTACGGGATCAGCCGCTTGTCCTCTTTGCGCTGCATCTGGAACGCCTGCAGCAGCTGTTGACGGCGCTGCTTGGACTGCGCCTTGCGGGTGGCCTTCGCCTCTTCTTTGGCGGCCTTGAGGTCAGCGGGGGTGCGGGACTTCGCCATAGCTGTCCAGAATACGGTCGGTCCCGCGCGCCCGGGCAGCCCGTTCGTAGAGGCGCCCCGCACGATAGGAGGATCGGACCAGCGGCCCGGCCAGCACCCCGGCGAAACCCAGGCCCTCGGCGTACGCGGCCAGTTCCACGAACTCCTCCGGATGCACCCATCGTTCGACGGGGTGATGGCGTGCCGAGGGCCGCAGGTACTGGGTGATGGTGACGATGTCGCAGCCGGCGCTGTGCAGGTCGGCCAGCCCGGTGCGAACCTCGTCGATGGTCTCGCCGAGACCGAGGATGAGGTTGCTCTTGGTGACCAGCCCGAAGTCCCGGGCGGCGGTGAGCACGTCGAGGCTGCGTTGATAGCGGAACGCCGGGCGGATGCGCTTGAAGATGCGCGGCACGGTTTCGAGATTGTGCGCCAACACTTCCGGGCGGGAATCGAAGACCTCGCGCAGCAACTCCGGCTGTCCGTTGAAGTCCGGAGCGAGCAGCTCCACCCCGGTCGACGGGTTGAGGGCCTTGATGGCCCGGACCGTCTCGGCGTAGAGCCAGGCTCCGCCGTCGGGCAGATCGTCGCGGGCCACCCCGGTGACCGTCGCGTATTTCAGCCCCATCGCGGCGACGCTCTCGGCGACCCGGCGTGGCTCGTCGCGGTCGAGTTCGGCGGGCTTGCCCGTGTCGATCTGGCAGAAGTCGCAGCGGCGGGTGCACTGCTCGCCGCCGATCAGGAAGGTGGCCTCGCGGTCCTCCCAGCATTGGAAGATGTTGGGGCAGCCCGCTTCTTCGCACACGGTGTGCAGGCCCTCGCGGCGAACCAGGCTCTTCAGCGCGGTGTACTCCGGGCCCATTCGGGCGCGGGTCTTGATCCACGGCGGCTTGCGTTCGATGGGGGTCTGGGCGTTGCGGACCTCCAGGCGCAGGAGCTTGCGGTCTCCCGGAGCCGCAGGGCCCGCAACAGCAGATTCGGGCTCGGCGGTCATGGCTGCGATGCTACGTCAGCGGCCGTCCCGTTGTAGGTGGTCACCGGTTGCGCAACCCCCTCGCAGGGTCCGTCCCCGTGGTACGTTCGGCGCCTAATCCAACCGAACCCGGGAGAACAACAATGGCGAACGAATCCTCCTTGTTGCGGCGTGCCGCTGGCGTCGCCGGATTCGCGCTGCTCTCAGGCGCCATTCCGCTGGCCGCGCTGGCCTCTTTCCCGGGCACCACGGCGAACAACGCCGATTGCGCCCCCGGTTGGTACTGGGACACGGTCACGATGGTCTGTGCCCCGATCGTCAATCCGGTTGTAGGTCCGGTTGGTCCGGTGGGCGTCGGTGGCGTGGTGGGTCCGGTCGGGGTGGATCCGGTTGTCGGTCCGGTTGGTCCGGTGGGCGTCGGTGGCGTGGTGGGTCCGGTCGGGGTGGATCCGGTTGTCGGTCCGGTTGGTCCGGTGGGCGTCGGTGGCGTGGTGGGTCCGGTCGGGGTTGATCCGGTCCTCGGTCCGGCCGGTCCGATCGGAGTCGGTCGCCGCTGATCAGCGACCAAGCGGTCCGGCTGGTGTGGCCGCACTGGATACGGGCAGGCGCCCGTCCAGTGCATCGCACACCAACTCGGCCACTCGGGCGCGGACGTCGTCCACACCGACTCGTAGGCCCAGTTCGTCGGTCAGCGATGTCACTCCGGCGTCGACGATCCCGCAGGGAACGATCGTCTTGAACGCCGTCAGATCGCAGTCGCAGTTCAGCGCGAAACCGTGCAGGGTGGTGCCTCGAGCCACCCGGATGCCGACTGCCGCGACCTTGCGCTCCGGCCGTCCGTCGCCGGCCGGCACCCAGACCCCGGATCTGCCCTCGACGCGGCCGGCCTCCAAGCCCCACTCGGCGCACACCTCTATGACTGCTTGTTCAAGGCGCCGAACGTAATTCACCACATCGAGGGGCTCGGCCAAGCCGATGATCGGATAGCCGACCAGCTGCCCGGGGCCGTGCCAGGTGATCTTGCCGCCGCGGTCGACGTCGACGACGGGAGTCCCGTCCACCGGGCGCTCGCCGTCGTCGGTGCGCTTGCCCGCTGTGTACACCGGGGGATGTTCCAGCAGCAGCAGGGTGTCCGGGCCGCCCGCGATCCGCGCCTCGGCGATCTCCCGCTGGAGTTGCCAGGCCGTCTGGTAGTCGACCGTGCCGAGGTGCCGGACCTCGACCGGGCCACCGCTCGAGCGGATGGATTGCCGCACGGAAAAGACGCTACCGCTGCGTCGCGGCCGTGGCGTAGGCCAGCGCCTCACCGATGGTGTTGTGGTGGAACACGAATCCCGCCCGCTCCAGCGCGGCCGGGATGGCGCGCTGGCCGCCGAGGAGGCCCTCCTCGGCGCATTACCCGAGCAACGCCGTGAGTGCGCAACCGGGCACCACCCCGGGGGCGGGCCGGGTCAGCGCCCGTCCGAGTGCGGTGGTGAATTCGGAGTTGGTCACAGGTGCCGGCCCGGTGAAGTTCACCGGCCCCGACAGCTCGGGGGTGTTGAGCGCGAACAGCAGGGCGCGGATCTCGTCTTCCAGGCTGATCCACGGCATGTACTGACGGCCGTCGGCGAGCCGCCCCCCGAGTCCGAGGCCGAACAGCGGCCGAAGCCGGCTCAGCACGCCGCCGACGGGGGAGAGCACCAGTCCGGTGCGCGCCAGGACCACCCGCACCCCGGCGTCCCGGGCGGGCTGGGTCGCCGCTTCCCAGTCCACGCAGAGTTGGGCGAGGAAACCCGTTCCGGGCGGGGCGGATTCGTCGATGATCCGGCTCCCGGAGTCGCCGTAGTAGCCAACCGCGCTGGCGTTGATCAGAACCGGAACACCGGCCGCCACGACGGCGTCGCTGATGACCTCGGTGGGATCGATGCGGCTGTCGCGCAGGGTCTGCTTGAACGATCCCGACCACCGCTTGTCGCCGACCCCCGCGCCGCACAGGTTGACCACCGCGTCGACGTCCTCGAGGACGTCCGGGTCGAAGTCGCCGCTGTCGGGGTTCCACTGCAGCTCGTCGGCGCCGGCCGGGGCACGGCGCACGATGCGCAGCACCCGGTGGTCGGCGGTTCGCAGCGCGGCCACCAAGGCCGATCCGATCACACCGGACGAGCCGGCGATCGCGATCAGCAAGTTCTTCGACTCAGAGCCCACGTTCGTCCTTCGACTTAGAGCCCACGTTCGTCCTTCGACTTAGAGCCCACGTTCGTCCCTCGACTTAGAGCCCACGTTCGTCCTTCGACTCAGAGCCCAAGTTCGCCCTCGAATGCCGCTTCTTCCAGACGCTTCCGGACGGTGGTCAGGAACCTGCCGGCGTCGGCGCCGTCGATCAGCCGGTGGTCGTAGGTCATCGGCAGGTAGCAGATGGACCGGACACCGATCGATTCGTTGCCGGACTCGTCGACGATCACCCGGGGGCGCTTGACGATCGCGCCGGTGCCTAGCATCGCCGCCTGCGGCGGTACCAGGATCGGGGTGTCGAACAGCGCACCCTGGCTGCCGATATTGGTGATGGTGAAGGTGCCGCCGGACAGCTCGTCGGGCTTGAGGTTGCCCGACCGGGCCCGGGCGGCGATATCGTTGATGGCACGGGCCAGGCCCGCCAGTGACAGGTCGCCGGCGTTGTGAACCACCGGCGAGAGCAGGCCCTGATCGGTGTCGACGGCGAACCCGAGATGCTCGGCGTCGTAGTAGGTGATCTCGCCGGTGCCCTCGTTGTAGCTGGCATTGATGTTCGGATGCGTTTTGAGGGCATCGATCACCGCGCGCGCGATGAACGGCAGGTAGGTCAGGTTGACGCCCTCGCGTTCGGCGAAGTCCTTCTTGGCCCGGGCCCGCAGCGCCACGATCTTGGTCATGTCGACCTCGTGGGTCTGGGTGAGCTGCGCGCTCGCCTGCAGTGACTCGCGGGTCTTCTTAGCGGTGATCTGCCGGATCCGGTTGGCCTTCTGCGTCGTTCCGCGAAGGTGCGCGAGCGGCGACGCGGCCGGGGCAGGTGTGGCCGGAGCTGCCGCGGGGGCGGCCGCCGGCGCTGATTTCGGTGCGGCCGCGGCCAGCACGTCCTGCTTGCGGATGCGGCCACCGACCCCGGTGCCCTTGACGGCGGCCAGGTCGACGCCGTTCTCGGCGGCTAGTTTCCGCACCAGCGGGGTGACGTAGGGGGAGCCGCCGTCGGCCGATGCGGCCGCTGGAGCCGGAGCCGCCGGGGCCGGAGCCGGAGCTGGCGGGGCCGCCGG
>CAYTOD010000023.1:0-15992 GCA_964439315.1 uncultured Mycobacterium sp.
GGTGACCCTGGCGGCCGCGGGCCCGCGCCCCGCCCCCCACCCCGACCGGCAAACCCCCCCCGCCCACGGCCCGGGGCGGTTTTCTGTTTTCTGTAGGTGATCTTCGCCGGCGCAACGCGCGGCGAGGTGTAGCAAACTTCCAGCTCACCGCGAATCACTATTGTGTAAGTCAGTCGAATCGGCGAAGTCCTAGCATCGACAGCGGGGTGCGACGTCAAGGAGTTCTGATGGCCAACTTTCGGGCCGAGGCTGGTACGTCGCGGACATCCGAATTGGTGATGGCGACCGTCGCCCCGGGTGAAGAGCAGACCTACATGAGTCTGCGTGCGGCATTGGACACCCACGCCGCCAAAGTCCCCGGCTTCGTCAGCGTCGATGTCTTCCCCCCAACGCCGGGCGAGAGAATCTGGAGCGCGGTGCTGACCTTCGAATCGAACGCCGCTCTTCAAGAGTGGCGGGCATCGCCGGAGCGCGCCAAACTCCTGGGTCAGATCCGCCAGGTCGCCGACGATCAAGACTGGGTGCTCCCCAACGGCTTCGGGCGGTGGTCCTCCGGGAACGCGTCCGCCACGGTTCCAGCCCCAGTGTGGAAGCAGGCGATGACGGCCCTCGCCGTGATCTACGCCATGGTGTCTGTTCTCAACATCACGTTGGGCAACTTCATCGGCGAAGGCCTCAGCGTGGAGGGCAGCAAGGTCGTTCCCGGCCTTGGACTGTCGTTGCCAGTCGTCGTGTTCATCGGCAACGCCGTCGGCACGATCTTGCTGACCTGGGTGGTGATGCCTGTAGTGACCCGGCTGCTGAGCTGGTGGTTGAGCCCAGCAGCTACTGGGGCACAGACAGTTCGCGGCGTTGCGCTCCTGCTGATCATCTATCTGATCGAGGTGGTGTTCTTCGACTGGGTGTTCCGGACCTTCGGATTCTGAGATGGCCGATCATCGCGTCGCGGGCATCCTGCGTGCCGCCGGCGCAGGGTCCCGGTTCGGTGCAGACAAATTGGCCGCTGAATGGCGAGGTCATTCCGCCTTGTACGGATACGTCAGCCACCCGCGTTCGATGGCCGCGAAGTAGTCCGGCGCGCCGGCGACTCGGGAGCTCTGTGGCTTGTAGTGCAACACCGCCGACTTCGGGTCTCCCCCGGCCTGACGGACCCGGTCGAGCACCGCCGTCATGGTCTCCCCCGTCTCCCACACTTCGTCGACGACGAGGATGCGGCGGCCCGCGAGGAGCGCATCGTCGGGGAACAGGCCGAGTAACGGGGTATCGCGGGTGGTGCCGTCGGCACGGTAGAAGACCGCTCCGGCGACCAGGATCTCCCGCAGGTCCAAGCGGTAGGCCAGGATGCCGGCCGGAACCAGCCCACCACGAGAGATCGCCAGCAGAAGATCGAACTCGCGCCCGACCGAGTCGGCCAGGCGGATCACCAGGTCATCGAGTTCCTCCCACGACACCCGGCGCGCGGCAGTCGAATCGGTGGCGCTCATGGCGCAACAGTATCCGGGCCGAGGTTCCGGTCGGCCGGGAAGTCGATATCGACGACCGAACCGATCGCGGAGCATTCCACCGTCAGTGGCGAGAGACTCCTTACGACCGCCGACAGGCCGGTATCACCGTTGATCTGCCCGGCCAGCGACCACCTCCGCCGGGCCAGGAGCACCGGATTGCGCATCGCTCCGCCGAACGCTGCGATGACGATTCCCTCACCAGAATCCGACTGACCCGAATCCCGAAAAGCTTCAAGCAGTTTCCGGTACACCGGGGCGCCGCACCACGGCTGGTCGGCGGGCGCCACGATCGCCGCGCAGACCGATGTCTCGCCGTCCAATGCCGCCAGTCCGGTCTGGACGCTCGAGGCGATACCGGTGCGCCAGCGATCGTTGACGACCGACGTCACGCGATCAGGCACCTGCCGGCGCGTACCCGGTTGCACGACCGCCAGCACCGGATCGAGCCCCGCGTCGAGCATCGCGGCCGCCGACCGCTGCAGCAAGGTGCGGTGTCCCCAGCGCGTGGCCAGCTTGTCTGCACCGAATCGGGTTGATCCGCCGGCGGCCAGAAGAATCCCCGCGACACGCTCATCGGGCATGCACGGGACCCGTCGTATCCCGCAGCGGCGCCGCGCTTCTCCCCCGGGCCGTCGCGATGATCTGGGCAGCCACCGACACGGCCGTCTCGGCGGGACTGGCGCCGCCGAGATCGAGGCCGACCGGGGCGTGGATGCGGCGGAGTGCGGCCTCTGGAATCCCGCGGGCGCGCAGACGCGCGAATCGCTCGGCGCTGGTGGCCCGGGAACCGAGGGCACCGATGAATTCCGCGGTCGTCTCCACGGCGGCGGCCAGGGCAGGTTCGTCGAACTTGGGGTCGTGGGTGCAGACCACGATCGCCGACGTGCCGTCGAGGCGGCCGTGCTCGGCGAGCTTGTTCAGCGCCGCGTCGGGCCAGCTTCCCATCACCTCGTCGGCATAGGTGATCCCCGCCGCGAAGCGGGGCCGCGGCTCGACCACCACCGTCTCGTACCCCAGCAGGGCCGCCTGGGCACACAACGCCTCGGTGTAGCCGCTGGAACCCACCGCCACGAAAAGCCGCCGATGGCCGAAGGCTTCCAGGAAAGCCTGTCCGCCGTCCGGGGTGGCCAGGAGCTGCGTGCGCGACCGCTCGCCGGTGAGCCATCGCGCCGCGACCGCCCGGGATGAGTCCGCCGTCGTGTTCCCGCACGCGTAATCCCTTGCCTGCGAGAGCGTCACCGCGCACTGCTGGACACGGTGTCCGACGAGGCGCGTGAGAACCGCCGCATCCTCCGGGCCGGCCATCGCTGCTGCGGCTTCACGGTCCAGTTCGTGCACCCAGACCGTGATGGTCCCCCCGCATACCAGTCCCGCGTCGAACTCGGCGAAGTCGGCGCCGAACGTCAGAACCTCCGGGGGCCGCCGGTCAAAACCCGGTCGCAGGCCAGAACGATGTCCGCGTCCACGCATCCCCCCGACAGAGCTCCGACCGTATCCCCCGCTTCACTGGTCACGAGCGCCAAGCCCAACTGATGGGGCGTGGATCCGTCGAACCTCACCAACGTGGCGCAAGCCATCCGCAGATCCGACGCCGACCACGCCGCGACGGCCCGGAAAAGTTCGCGCACGCTATTCGTTATAGGGCACCCGTGGATAGGGTGCAGTGACAACGAGACGATGGGCCACTAGATGACCGGTTCCCTGCTCATTCCGCGCACCGTCGCAGAAGCCGTCGAGGCGCTATCCGCCCATCCGCGGGCACGCGTCATCGCGGGGGGAACCGACGTGGTCGCCGACCTGAATCGCGGTGTCCCGCCGACGGGTTTGATCAGTCTGCGCGCGATCACGGGTCTGCGCGGCGTGCACGTGCATGACGATCAGTGGCGGATCGGAGCGATGACGACGGTCGCCGACATCCGGTCGAGCACCGAACTGTGCTCCCCCGTAACGGCACTCGGTCAGGCAACGCGGTCGTTGGGCTCCCGGCAAGTCCGCAACAGTGCGACGGTGGGCGGCAATATCTGCGGTGGGGGCCCGCTGCGCACCCTGATCCCGGTCCTTCTGGCGTACGACGCCACGGTGGACGTGGCCGGTGAAGAAGGCCAACGGCGCACTCCGCTGTCACAGGTGCTCGCACCCGTCGGGACGCAGTTAGCCGGCAACGAGGTGCTGACAGGTGTCAGCTTTGCGCCGACGACGGGCCCGCAGCGTTTCTATCGGGTCGGACCCCGCAACGCCGTCTGCTACGCGACCGCGTCCGTGACCGTCGTCCTTGACGAATCGACCCGGTCAGTTCGCGTGGCACTGGGCGGTGTCGCCCCCACTGCCGTGCGCGCCATGACCGCGGAGGCGGTCGGGGCCGAAGGAATCGGTTGGGAAGGACGAACGGTCTGCGACGATGTCGCCGCAGAGTTCGGAGCGGCGGCAGCACGCGCTGCCGACCCGATCTCGGACTTCGTTGCCAGCGCCGAATACCGACGGCATGCCGTCGCGGTGATGGCGCGCCGGGCGCTGAGGCACATTTTCGAGGAGAATCCGGCATGAGTGGTGGCGAAAGCGAAAGGCTGTCCTACATCCTCGCGGTGAACGGCGAGCAGCGTCGGGTCGACCAGGCCTGGTACTTCGAGACACTGCTGGACGTGCTGCGAAACCGTCTCGGGCTGACGGGGACCAAATTCGCCTGCGGAACGGGGCAGTGCGGTGCATGCACCGTTCACGTCGACGGCCGGCCGGTCAACGCGTGCCTTGAACTCGCGGCACTGACCGCCGGTTACGAGATCACGACCATCGAGGGGTACTCGCCGCCGGACGGGAGCCTCACGCCCCTGCAGGAGGCGATCGTGACCTGCGCGGAAGTCCAGTGCGGGTACTGCGTTCCCGGCATGGTCATGTCGGCGGCCGCGCTCATCGAGGAGCTTCCGGACGCGACTGCGCAGGACGTCCGGGAGGGCTTGAGCGGAAACCTTTGCCGCTGTACCGCTTACGGCGGTTTCGTCGAGGCCGTCCGGCAGGCCGCGGCTGAGAGGCGGACACCGTGAAGTCGGGGTTGATCACCGATCCGGATGCCGTCGGCATCGGGTCTCCCCGGCGGCGCCAGGATGCCCACGCCAAGGTCCGCGGTGAGTTCGAGTACGCCCCCGACGTTGCCGCACCGGACATGCTGTGGGGCGCCACCTTACGTTCCGTGCATCCCCACGCCCTCATTCGCCGCGTCAATCTGGAGCCTGCCCGGCGGATGCCCGGGGTGGTGGCGGTCCTCGTCGCCGGCGACGTCCCCCACAACGCGTTCGGGATGATCGTCGCCGACACCCCCGTCCTCGCCGACGATCGGGTGCGTTACGTCGGGGAGCCGATCGCGATCGTGGCGGCCGAGGATCCCGTCCTGGCCCGGCGGGCAGCCGCTGCCATCGAGGTCGATTACGAACTCCTTCCCCCGGTGCTCGACCCGGTGACGGCCCTGAACGCCGGCGCGGTGTACCGCCACGTGAAGTACACCCACGGCGACCCTGAGGTACAGGGCGAGGTCCAGGCGGAAGGCGAGTACGTCACCGCCCGGCAGGACCACGCTTTCCTGGCGCCCGACTCGGGAATCGCCCTTCCGGACGGCCGCGGGGGGGTCGAGATCATCGGCGCCGCGCAGTGGGTGCACGCTGAACGCCCCCAGATCGCCGCCGCCCTCGGCTTGCCCGAAGACAGGGTCCTGGTCCGTAATGCCGGTGTCGGAGGCGCCTTCGGCGGCCGCGTCTCGATCATCTGGCAGTTGCACGGAGCGCTGTTGGCGCTCCGCACCGGCCGTCCGGTCAAATTCCTCTATTCCCGCGAGGAGACGATGCTGGCCCGATACCACCGGCATCCGTCGCGAATCTGGCTGCGGCACCATGCGACTCGCGAGGGGCGGCTGGTCAAGCTGGAAGCAAGAATCCTGCTGGAGGACGGCCCGTACGCCCATGCGTCCGGTGCGGGAATCGGTAACAGTTGCTCATTGATCCAGGGTCCGTATTCGATCCCGAACGCGGACGTCGAAGGCTGGTCCGTCGCCACCAACAACGGCATGTGCGGGTCGATGCGGGGCTTCGGTGTGGTGGAGCCCATGTTCGCCTGTGAGTCGAACATGGACAACCTTGCCCGCAAGCTGGGAATGGACGGCGCCGAGTTGCGCCGCATCAACGCGATACACGAAGGCGAGCGTTGGATTTTCAACCAGCTGCAGGATCGCCCGACCCCTGCGCACGCGGTGATGACGACAGCGGCGCGGATGCCCATGCCCGTCGACACTGGTGAGCGCCACCCGGTCGACCGCCCCGGCGGCGTCTCCAGCCCCGCCCGCCCCGAATACGTCCGCCGTGCGGTGGGTTTGGCTGCGGCCGCCAAGAACATCTGTCTGTCCGAGGGCGCGCGCGTCAACTCCACGGCGACGGTCATCCTGCAGGACGGCGAAGCCGTCATCGAATGTGCCGCAGCCGAAGTCGGCCAGGGTTTCGTCAACGCCGCCGTCCAGATCGCACAGTCCACCCTCGGCGTATCGAAGGTCCGCGTCGGTGGGGTGTCGTCGGACATGGCGCCCGCGGCCACCACAGACGGCCAGCAGCAGACCATGACATCCGGGCCCGCCATCGATCGGGCGGCGGACGCCGTCAAGGCAGAGTTGCTCCGCTTCTACGCCGGCAAGCACTCGGTCGACCCGGCCACTCTGGGCATCGACCACGATCACGTCGTCGATCGGACCGGCCACCGCCTGGCCTCCGTCGCCGATGCCGGCAACGGGCGGGTGTTTCAGGCGACCGCGCGGTTCGACCAGCGCGCGACCCGGCGTCTCGACGACCTCGACAGCCCGGACCCGATGCACGTCGCCGTGGATTTCTCGGCGAACCGCTGCATCGTCGACGTCGATCTGGAACTCGGCCTGGTGAAGGTCGTTCAGATGGACGTCGCCCAGGACGTCGGCTGCGTCGTGAATCCCATTGCGGCGCATGGACAGGTCGCCGGAGGATCCGTGATGGGGATGGGCCTGGCCCTGATGGAGAATCTCCAGACCGAGGACGGTCACCTCCTCAACACCGACTGGTCGACGTATCTGATCCCCACCGCGGTGGACGTGCCGGTGATCAACACCAGATTCATCGAGGAACCGGAGCCGGGAATCTCCTACGGCATCAAGGGAATGGGTGAATTACCGCACGTGCAGGCGCCTCCGGCAGTGCTGTCGGCGTTGCGCGCGGCGACGGGCCGGGACCTCCCCGCCGCACCGGCCACGGCGGAGATGATCGCCGGGGTCGTCGACGGCGAGTCGCCGTGGATTCTGCCGAGTCTCAACCGCATCGAGGATTGATCAACGCAGGTGCCAGACCCCGACGGTGATCACGTAGAAAATCACCGCCCACACCGCGTTGATCGCCAGCACGAGAGCCATACCGCTGATGTTGGTACGTGGTTGCGGGGCTTGGGGTTTCGGCTGCAACCACCACTTCAGGATCGGATTGCCGTAGAAGGGCATGGTCAGGTAGCTCATGATGAAACTGGACAGGAGATTGCCGAGAAGCATGGATTCCCACATCTGCATGCCGAGTGGCACCGTCAACAGCGACAGGATGGTCACCGTCGGATAGAGGCCCATCCACACCGCGATCGCCGTTTTGAAGTTCGACGGCGGCGAAGCTGCTTGATCGGTGAGGGAGAACCAGTTACCGAACGAGTGGTCGATCCGGCGCATTTTGAAGTCGCCGAACGCGCCGGTCTTCAGGGTCTCCTTCCGTTCGTCGGAAGTCAGCCATGCGTCCAGGTGCTCTGCTGTGTCGAATTTCAGGCAGGTGTTCCATTCGGTCTGGACACCGTCGATGGGACGGAAAATCTCCATCCCCCGGAATCCCGGGAACTCTCGCTCCCGCTCGGCGATCGTGGAGCACCAGGCCAGGAACTCCTGGGCTTGGCCCTCTGGGACCCGATGCGTGAACAACACGGTCAACAGGGCGTCATTGGCCTCGTTTCCGTCCGAGATGATCTGGCGCGTTCCGGGCCCAAGCAGTATCGGTTCCGCGCGGTCGAGCAGATCCTGGCGGGTTGAACTGTCCAGCCACCGTTGGGCGTTGCCGACCGAGTCGAAGCGGTAGACCGCCGTCCAATCGGACTGGTTCGCGTTGGGGGGAACCAGATCTGAACTGAGATACCCCGGATAGCGTGACGCCTCCGTGGTGACCTTCTGCTGCCACTGCACAAACTCGCCTTCGAAGCCGGGCCGAATCGCCTGGCCGACGATGATCGTTGCCGTACCGCTCATGTCATTACAGCAACGATCAGTAGTAATGCCGATTCGGCCGGTTCATCCAGGCGTCGTAAGCACCCTTGGCCAAGTCGGGCCGGAACTGCTCGATATGAATCTTCCGCTCGCTGTAGGGCCTTGCGAAGTCCTGGTACTGAAACTCGTCGTCGAATCCGATGGCGCTGGTCGCGGGGAGGTCATTGCCGAAATAGACCTTGTCGATCCGCGCCCAGTAGATGGCGCTCATACACATGGGACAGGGGGCGCCGCTGATGTAGATCTCGTGACCCATCAGCATCCTGGCGCGTTCCGGAACGAGGTCTGGTGAACCTTCCGGCCGCGGAACCAGCTCCAGCAAGGATTCATTGACGCGGTCGACGGCAATCGACGGCGCCTCGGGAATCAGCACCGCGCAGGCTTTCCGGATGGTTTCGATCTCCGCATGAGCCGTGATGTCGCCCGTCAGCAGGACCCGGTTCTGGCCCCGCGCCACGATTTCGCCGTCTTTGACGATCACCGCGCCGAAGGGGCCGCCCCATCCGTTGACGACCGACTCCGTCGCGAGCCGGCACGCTTCAACCATCAAGTCTTCCGGTGTCATATCGCACCCCTTCTCGGTGGACATCCCCGACGAGGCAACCGTAATGCCTGGAGGTGCCGACCGCCGAACGATTCCTCGATCGGCCGCGCACGCGCCGTTGTCGGTGGCCCCTGGGAGGATGTCGTGATTCGACCGACATGCGGAGGGAGACTTCGATGGGACGCAAACCCAGCGACGACTACGACTACGGCGAACCCGGCAAGTGGGGCGAACCGAACGAGATGATCGACTTCGTCGAGGGAGACGAGGGCGACGACGACGAGGACTGACCGACTCGCTGCGCTTCCGACCACCGCCTCGAGGTTTGCATTAATCTCTGAGCCGCAGTCTGACCAACGAGGACAAAGCTAGGGAGCGTCAGGATGGCCAAAGCCCCCAAGAGCGAACCCAAGAGCGCCCCGGGGAACGACCCCAAGAGCGATGCCATCAATCGCCAGTACGAACGCTGGATCTATCCCGAACCCATCACGGACCTGCCGGCCTGGCTCACCACCAGGTGGCAGTGGTGCGACCCGTCCCATGGGCAGCCGATCTTCTTTCCCGATCGGGATTACTGGCCCGGCATGGACATCCTCGTCGCCGGCTGCGGCACCAATCAGGCTGCGACCATTGCCTATACCAACCCCCAGGCCAAAGTCTTCGCCGTCGACATCAGCCAGGCGTCGCTCGACCATGAGGCGTTCCTGAAGGACAAGTATCAGCTGGACAACCTCGAACTGCACCGAATCCCCATCGAGGACCTGCCGACGCTGGGGCGCGAGTTCGATCTGGTGGTGTCCACCGGCGTGCTGATGGTCATGGCCGACCCGCAGGAGGGTATGAACGCACTCGCCAAGTGTGTTCGCCCGGACGGGGCCATCGCCATCATGGTGTACGCGAAGTACGGCCGTTTCGCAGTCACGTTGCTGCAGTCGGTGTTTCGGGACATGGGCCTCGGCCAGGACGAGGAATCCATCCACCTGGTACGCACGGCGCTGACGATGCTGACGCAGGACCATCCGATCCGCAGCTACCTCAACATCGCCGACGACCTCGACTACGACGCCGGGCTGGTCGACACCTTCCTGATCAGCCGCGAACTCACCTATTCGGCTCAGGAGTGCGTCGACCTCGTGGAGAAGGCGGGGCTTGTCTTCCAGACCTGGCTGTTGAATGCGCCCTACCACCCGCACACCTACTTCGCCCCCAACGAGTTCAACCTCGCGGTCGAGGCCTTGCCCAAGGCCATGCAGTGGTCGGTCATGGATCGATTGCGGGCCGTCAACGGCTGCCACTTCTTCGTGGCAACCCGCACGGAGCGGCCCGCACGGAGCTACGCCATCGACTTCTCCACGCCCGAGTCACTGGACTACGTGCCGGTGTTCCGCCAGCGCTGCGGCTTGGACGGCAATGAGATGTACCGCCCGAGTTGGCGTTACACGATCACCCCCGACGATGCGGCGTTGGTGCGCCTCGTCGACGGATCGCGCAGTATCCGCGACATCGCCGCGCTGACGAGAGAGTCGGGAGCCGAGGATCACGCGCGACGGTTGATCGAAGCCCTGTGGCGTCTCGATTTCGTGGCGGCGACCTTCCGCGCGCGATAACCGCTACCGCAGTCTGCGGCTACCTGGGTCCGGCATTGCCGGCCTTCCACTGCGACCACGGGATGTTCCAGTCACCGAGTCCCTCGGTGCCGGACAGTACCGGCCCGACGGTTCCCTCGACCTCGACGATGTCGCCGCGTTTGGTGTTGTTGTAGAACCACTCCGCGTTCTCGGGGCTGACGTTGAGGCAGCCGTGGCTGGTGTTGCTACTGCCCTGCGCTCCGACCGACCACGGCGCCGAGTGGACGTAGATGCCGCTGTAGGACATCTGGGTGGCCCAGTCGACCTCGAGCCGATAACCCTTGGGCGAGTTCGACGGGACGCCGTAGGTCGACGAATCCATGATCAGGTGCTGATAGCGGTCGCCGACGATGTAGACGCCGTTGTTGGTGGGGGTGTCGTTCTTGCCCATCGAGATCGGCATGGTCTTGATGACCTCGCCGTTGCGCCGGATGGTGAGCATTTTCGTGGAGTCGTCGGCGGTCGCGACCACTCGATCACCGATGCTGAAGTGCGAGCTGAGGTCCTCCTGGCCGTAGAGGCCCTCGCCGAGATCGACCCCGAAGGTCTTGACGGTGACCGTGACGGAGGTGCCCGGCGTCCAGAAGTTCTCCGGCCGCCACCGGACCTCGCGGTTGCTCAGCCAGTAGAACGCCCCCTCGACCGGGGGGTCGGTGGTGACCGTGATGGCCTTCTCGGCCGCGGCGCGGTCGGGAATCGTCTCGTCGAATCGCACCGCGATCGGTTGACCGACGCCCACCACCGACCCGTCGCCCGGAGTGAGGTAGGGCATGGTCAGGTTGGCCGGCGAGTGCGATTTGAAGCTCAGCGTCTCGGTGCTGACCGCGCCGAGGCCGAGCAACTGAGCGGTGACGGTGTAGCGCTTGTTGTAGCCCAGCGGTTCGGTGGCCGACCAGGTGACGCCGTCCGGACTGATTTTTCCGGGCACCGGCTTGCCCGCGTCGTCGACCAACGTGACATTGCCGAACACACCACCGCGGGCGGTGACGGTGACGGGCTGGTCGACGGGAACGCCGACGGCGCCGTCCTGAACCGTCGAAGTCAGCTTCGGGACGAGGAGGTCGCTGTAGGGGGTGCCCTTGCCGGCGAGGACGCCGGAGTTGTTGGACTGGCCGCATGCGCTGACACCGACGAGGACGACGGGCAGGACCGCAACCGCCGCCAGCGCCCGGCGCAGGCGCCGACGAGGCCGGGTACCGAGCTGCCCCATGGAACTCAACCTCGCAATCGTCCGTGCGATCCCGCACGGTCTTCAATCGTAAGGGCACCCCAACCGGGACTCAGGATCGCGCAGGTCAGAGGCCCTTCGGCTGCCCCTTTTAGCTTGACCGGCGATAGCCTGTTATTGTCACTGACGCAGTTCGCGCGCCGTTAGCTCAGTTGGTAGAGCAGCTGACTCTTAATCAGCGGGTCCGGGGTTCGAAACCCTGACGGCGCACCACAATCCCCTGCTTCGGCAGGGGCTTTTTGGTTTCAGCACTGACTGGCCAGCACCTGGTACTGACACATGACCCGGCCGTTGGAGGTGTCGATGCCCTCCCACAGCGAGCGCGGCACGATGCCGCGTTGACCCGGATCGCATTTGGATTGCTAGCGTCAGCTTCATGCGTTACGCGCTCGTTCTGGCCGCGACAATCACCACCGCATTCGCCCTGGCACCTATGGCCGCCGCCGACGCTCAGGACGACCAGTTCCTCGCATCCCTGGCGGCGCAAGGGATTACCGGCGACCCCGCCCAATTGATCGCCGAGGGCCACACCGCGTGCGATCACTTCGGCACCTCCCAATAGACCCGCGATGCGATCTTCTTGATGGCACAGGGACTCTCCCACCACCAGGCCGGCACGCTCATCAGCGCAGGATTGCTGTTTTTCTGTCCCGACAAACTCGTACCCCCGACCGATGTACCCCCACCCGGCTGATGTCCTGAAGCGATCCTGGCCGTCTTGACCCCGCTCGGGGCATGCATGCGCCGCGCCAGGTCGGCCCTCGACTTGTCGAGGGCTTCGGGCGACCGGCGTGCTGACCCCGCTCGGCGGGGACTGTTACGCCGCCGTCGATCCGCTGTGCCTCGCGAGCATGTGGACTCGCAGGGGCTTGCTGGTTTCAGGGCTCACTTCGGGCGGCGTTGGGCGTTCAGGCAGAAACCGAGGTTGGCGGTGATCCGCTCCCGCTGGGATTCGGGGACGACCTCCAGCAGCCATCGGTTCAGAGCAGTGCTTTCCGCCACGCGACCGGTCCAGTAGGCCGATACGGCCAGGATGTCGACCAACCGCCAGCGGTAGACGTCCGGCTCCACGAACAACGCGTTCTCGGGCAGCGGGATCTTTGAGGCGGCGCCGGCGATGAGGTAGGACAGGTGGTAGTCGGTGTTCTCCTGGTAGTGCCGCGCCAGCGCGTGCATCGGTTCAGCGCGGTCGGGAAAGTCCTGGTAGGTCTGCAGATGGCGGGCGATCATCTCCGACTGCCGGCCGAGCTGCTGCAGACACAGCCCGATGCGGTAGGACGAATAGAACACCTCACCCGGCCAGCCGCCCATCTGTATGCGCTTCTCGTACCACCGCATGGCCTGGACGGGATCGGCGTTGTCGAAGTGGGTGTTCGCCAGGTAGAAGACGTAGCGGGCGTTGTCGGGCTCGGAACGCAGTCCAGCGGTGAGCAGCGCGATGTCCCGTTCGCACTTGTCCGGGCGGTTGGCGCCGTCGGTGTGATCACGGAACCAGATGCCGTCGCAAAACGCCTTTTCCGCCGCTCCGGTGTCGAGGTGTTCGTGGGTGACTCCGCGGTAACGCGCCGGCAGGTGACGCGGCAGCAACCGCAGATTCGGATACTCCAACGTGGAATTGCGCTGGGCCACCATGTACGGCGCCCCGGTCAGTTCGCTGCGGAACTCCGGCCGCTCGACGACGAGTTCCATGTCGGCGTCGCATAGCAGCAGGTAGTCGAATTCCAGGTCACTGGCGCGCGCCGCCTCCAGGGCAGTGTTGCGGGCCTGCTCGAAGTTCTCGAACACCGTCCGGACGATCACACCGGGGATGTTGCGCTTGGCGAAGAACGCCCGGATGCGCTCGACGGTGTCGTCGGTCGAACCGGTGTCGCAGATGACGTAGCAATCCAGGTAGGGGGCCGCGGCGGTCAGGGAGCGTTCGATGACGCCGGCCTCGTCCTTGACGATCATGTTCAGGCACAGACGCCCTCGACAGGCAGTTACTGGCGGCATCCCGTACCTATAGACCCCTCTAAGTCCCCGAAGGAGGACCGTCCCCCGTGACTCATGAACTCAGGCTTTCCCGAGCAGGCTAGTCGGTCCTGCGCCGGCACTGGTGAACGCGGATGGTCGCGCCACCTGTGCCGTCACGGGCCTAGATGCCGTAGAAAACGCCACCGCCGGCGTTGTTCCCGGCCACGTAGACGTTGGTGGGGTCGCCCCACACCGCGGCCGTGTTGGTGCCCAAGATTCCGTTGTTGAGGTCGTAGTTGATGAAGTACGAGCCGCCGTTGGTGGAGATACTCATTCCACCGGCGGTGGCTGCGTAAATCGTGGACCCGCTGGCCCATACCCCCTTCACGTCGTCGCTGCCCAAGCCGTTGGTCGCGGCGGTGTAGTTGGTGTAGCTCAGGCCGCCGTTGGTGGAGATGCTCAAGCCACCCGCGGTAGCCGCGTAGACGGTGGACCCGACGGCGAATACCCCATTCACCTGGTTGTTGCCGAGCCCGGTCTGGACGTTGTTGAAGCTGCCACCGCCGAGGGCGCCATAGCTGACGCCGCCGTTGGTGGCCGCGTAGACCGTAGTCGAGGTGGCAAATACCCCATTCACGACCGTGGAACCCAGACCGTCGAAGATGCCGTAGTTCACCCAGATTACGCCGCCGTTGGGCGAGTAGCTCAAGCCTCCTGTGGTGGCCGCGTAGACGTCACGTCCACCGCTCCAGATGCCCTTGACAGTGTTGCTGCCGAGGTTGTCGGCGGCGGTGTAGCTGTTCCAGTTTGAGCCGCCGTCGCGGGAGATGCTCACGCCCGCGTCGGTAGCCACGTAGAGCGCGGGCCCGTAGGTGAACACCCCACTGACGTTGTTGCTGGCCAGCTGAAGCCCGGCGACGTTGTAGGTGACCGGGAAGGTGTCGCCGAAGTCCGTCGAGAGCTTCGCGCCGGCGCCCTGCGTGCCCGCGAAGACCGTGCGGCCGTTGCCGTACACCGAGTTGACCTGCCCCGTCACTGCCGTAACGTCGAAAGCAAGGGGGATGGCGCCGGGGGAGGCCGCGCCCGTGGCACCGGTGGCGCCCGTGGCGCCCGTGGCGCCCGTCGGTCCGGTGGGACCGGTGGCACCGGCCGAACCCGTAGGACCGGTGGGACCGGCCGCACCCGCCGAACCCGTAGGACCGGTGGGACCAGCCGCACCCGCCGAACCCGTAGGACCGGTGGGACCAGCCGCACCCGCACTACCGGTAGGACCAGTCGGCCCCAGAGCACCGGCGGGACCCGTAGGACCAGTCGGCCCCAGAGCACCGGCGGGACCCGTAGGCCCGGTCGCACCCGTGGCACCGGCAGAACCGGTCGCGCCGGTGGCACCCGTGGGACCGGTCGCCCCCGGAGAACCGTCACCCCCCTGCGGACCCTGCGGACCGGTAGCGCCTTGCGGACCGGTCGCCCCCTGAGAACCCGTCGCGCCCTGAGAACCGGTCGCACCCGTGGGACCGGCGGGACCTGCCGGACCCGTCGCCCCGGTGGGACCTTGAGTTCCGGCCGGCCCGGTCGCCCCCGTGGCACCCGTCGGACCAGCGCCGCCGGTCGCCCCGGTAGCTCCTTGAGTGCCGGTCGGCCCGGGCGCACCCGTGGCCCCCGTCGCACCCGTCGGCCCCGCAGGCCCGGGCGCACCCGTGGCCCCCGTCGCACCCGTCGGCCCCGCAGGACCGGTCGCACCCGTCGACCCCGTCGCCCCGGTAGGACCGGTCGCACCCGTGGGACCGGCCGCACCCGTGGGACCTGCCGGCCCGGTCGCGCCGGTCGGACCGATACCACCACCACCCCCGGACCCACCCGAACCGCCCGAACCGCCCGAACCGCCGACAGCACCGGGACCACCCGCACCGCCATCACCACCACTGCCGAAAACATCCAGCGCGCCCGCCGAACCACCGTTGCCGCCGTTACCGCCCGGAGCACCGTTGCCCGCACTCGGCCCGCCGTTACCCCCGTTACCGCCATTACCGAAGAACAACCCACCCGCACCGCCGTTACCGCCGGCCAGGCCCCCACTGACACCGTCGCCACCGCCACCGCCACGGCCGAACCACCACGCACTGCCCCCATTACCGCCGTTATAGCCGTTGCCGCCGTTGCCCAACAGCCCGGCGTTGCCGCCGTCGCACGACCCCGTCGGGCACGTCGAGGCCGTGTAGCTGAACCCGTTACCCAGCAGAATCCCCGCATTGGGGTCATCAGCGGTGCCGTTGCCGATGAAAATCCGGATGAACGACGCGATCGGACCCGCACCCACCCGATCCGCACCCGCTCCCCCGGCTGAGGTCGTGGTGGTCGCCGCGGCCCGAGCGCTACGCCCACCCGACAGATCACGCCGGGTCAACGCCGACACACCCCACGCCAACGGAGCCGCCGCAGGACTATCCGGATTACTGCCCGTGCCCAACCACGACAACAACGACACATGCCCGCCCGACACCGCCGCCGCCACCGCCGCCGACACCACCACTGGCGCCGACGCCACCACCGGAGCCACCCCGCCGCCCGCAGCCCGCGCCGCCACCGGCTGGCCGGCGCCCACCACGTCACGACCCGCGGGCGCGACGACCGACGGCACCGACACCTCCACCGCCCCCGCCGCAGTCACCCCCACCGGGTCTACCGCACGACCACCGGCCAGCACACTCCGAGCCGGCCCCACCGAACTACGCGTCGAAACCGGACCCGACGCCGCCGAACGCACCTGAGAACCCGAACCCGAACCCCGGCCCCGCCCCCCCCCCCCCCCGAGCCCCCCCCGACCCCCCCCCCCCCCCCCCCC
>CAYTOD010000023.1:16025-47441 GCA_964439315.1 uncultured Mycobacterium sp.
AGAGGAAACCACCGGAGCCGAAGTCACATCACCCGCCGACGACCCCGAAGAACCCGAATCAGCCAATGCCACCCCCGGCACCGCCGCAATCGCCGAACCCACCCCCAGAGCAACCGCCAACGCCCCCAACCGGCCAACAAACCGACCCGCCGAGACCGACGCCTCAACCCCCGAACCCGAACCCGCGAAACCAGCGATCACAGCAGCCATCAAGAGCCCCTCTGAATTGGTCGGCCAACGGGTCCGCTACCCGACGACGCGATGACTCAGGTTCCTATCAGCCTGTCACTAGGAAACTGAGAGGCCCGACGAGACTATGACTTAAATCACTTTCGGTATCAAAACGTTCCAAAGCAGGTACCGGAAGCAGCGACGAATTTGCTGGCGCCATTGTCTCTCAGGCATGACAGCAACCTGCACTGGCAAGAGTCTTGGGGTTGCCGTCGACGGACTGAGAAGTGTCAGCGTGATCGAACCAGGGAAACCCCTTATAGGCGGGGCGGAGGGGATGGGCGGTCCAATCCCCTCGTCGGTTCACCTTCCTCGAGGTCCGTCGATCCCCTACTTTGCCTCGCGAAAATAGGGCTCGACCGTGCCGCTGACCTTGACGACCATGGGGTTTCCCCGGCGATCTCGTGCGGTGGGAACCTCGACACGCACCCAACCTTCAGCCACGTTGTATTCGTGAACATTGGTTTTCTCGACGCCGTTGAAGCGGATGCCCACATCGCGCAGGAGCACTTCTTCGTCGTAGAACGGGCTGCTCGGATCGACGGAGAGCTGATTCGGGGGAACGTCGGTGTTCTCGGACATGATGACTTTCGTTGAATGCGGAGTTGATTCCCTAAGAACCTACGTGACCCCGACCGGAGCGACCAATACTGGAGCCCAACCCTGGCGGAGGTGAAATGGCGCGGGTCGGAACAGCGTCCTTCGTGGCCGCGGCCGCGGTGGTGGCGGTCGCACTCGCCTTTGCTGCCGGCACCCACGCCGACAACGGGCAGGGCAACTGGGGCGGCGGCAACGGGCAAGGCAATTGGGGTGGCGGGAACTGGCAGGGCGGCGGCTGGGACGAGGGCGACTGGCACGGCGACCTCGTCCCGAACTACGGACACATCCCCGACGTCCAGGACATGGTGCCGAACTGGCACGGTCGGCACTGACAACCGTCGCCGGTCGGTCTTGGAGCCGGCTTCTCGCATTCACGACGGCGGTGATGGTCGCCGTGGTTCCGGGCACCGGCCGCGCCGCAGCCGACAGCCTCGGCTACCAGTACCCCTTCTCGTGCAACAACTCCTCCCTCAGCGCTGACTTCGCCGCGCGGGATGCATTGCCGCACACAGACACTCCGCCGTCGGCCTGGTATGTCGACGGCGGGAGAGACCTGAACTGGGGATGGGGACCGATCTCGGTCGCCTTGCCGGAGGTCGGGGTCCCGGCCGACAGCGGTTGCGATCCCTCGACCTGGAGGCGGGAAAGAGTCCTCGCCGCGGCGCTGCACTACATCAACGAGCCCGGCAATCCGCAGGCCCTGCTCTACCGCCACCATCACATCCCCGATTGGGATCCGACCGTCTCCACCCATCCGGCCGGTTCGGCCGATGCCCACGATGCCGACGGGCGCAACCCCGAAACCTGGTCCGCCGGCCGAGGCCTGGACTGCTCCAACTTCACGGCGTGGGTGTACAACTTCGGCCTCGGGCTGAAGTTCGGCGGCGACGTCCACAAGCAGTACGCCGGCACCGCGGGCCCGATGGGGCAGCGGCTTTCCGCCGACGGGCCCTTCGAACTCGGCGACCTGCTCTATCTGCATCCCACGTCAGCGTCCGACGAGGCCTCCCACGTGGTGATCTACGTCGACGACGACCACGTCATCGACAGCCGTCTCACCGCGCAGAACCTCTCCGGCGTCCAGATCCGGCAACGACAGGGCTGGTACCGCAGCGCGGTCCTTGGCGGATGGCGGCCGATCGCCGGTTGAGCAACGTCGCGCAACCCCGGAAGGGGCCAACCGGCTCTGCGCCATCACATAGCCGTGACCCGAGCCACACCGAATATTGATCGTTCCGACGTGCATAAATCATCCAACCTCTGCTACTGTCGTGTTTGCTGGTAGCGCGAGATGACGACGAAGTCAGCTACCACTAGCCCCCATCAATCTTGTCAAGAAGAAGGCGTTGAACCATGGCGACCGAGACCTCGGGATCCGCGGCCCAGCCGGCCGGGCGTCGCTCCGACGGCCAAACGCCGATTCGCGTCTACGGGTGCAGTCGTTTGGGCCGTCAGGCCAATCCCCCGGCAGCCCATACGCCGCTGGGCGACTGGCTGCGGCGCCGCTGATCACTCGCGGCAGAACACCCCTGAACTAGCGCCGGATCGCGCGCACCACGATCACCACGGTGATCGTCCCCAGCCCTGCCAGTGCTGCCATGACGGCGGGTTGCTTGATGAAATCGAGGACGGCGTGCTTGACGTCGTCGGCCACCCGCTGCGGGTTGGCACGCTCGGCGAGCGAATCGACCGTCACTGCCAGTCGATCGCGCGCCTGGGCGATCTCCTGCTTGATGACCTCGGGATCCCGCTCCGCCACTTCGTCCTCGCCTCCACGTGATGCTCGCTGCCGTTTTACCCTAGAGCAACGCCGGTCCTCGGTGAACGTAACCGCTCGCGCATCCGCCGAAAGGATTCAGAGAATGACCGAAGCAACGCGACTTGCCGTCGGCGACAAGGCGCCCGCCTTCAGCCTGCCCGACGCAGACGGCACAACCGTCAAGCTCAGTGACTTCAAGGGCCGCAAGGTGATCGTCTACTTCTACCCGGCGGCCTCCACCCCCGGATGCACCAAAGAGGCCTGCGACTTCCGCGACAGCCTGGCCCAACTCAACGGCGCGGGCATCGACGTGGTGGGCATCTCCCCGGACAAGCCCGAGAAGCTGGCCAAGTTCCGCGACGCCGAGGGCCTGACCTTCCCGCTGCTGTCCGACCCGGAGAAGAAGGTGCTCACGGCCTGGGGCGCCTTCGGCGAGAAGAACATGTACGGCAAGAAAGTGCAGGGCGTGATCCGTTCGACGTTCCTGGTCGACGAGAAGGGCAAGATCGCCGTCGCCCAGTACAACGTCAAGGCCACCGGGCACGTCGCCAAGCTGCGCGGGGAACTGTCGGTCTAAACGACCACATCGGCACCAGATGTAACACCAGCCTCAGCGGGTGCGACATCACGGTCGGATAACACACGCGGGACACGCCGCGCTGGTTGATGACCGGAGGGCCGATGACTCGTCTGTCACGCGTCTTGGTGTGGATCGCCGCGATCCTGGCGGTGCCCGCCACCGTGGCCTTCTCCCCCGTCCACCCGCCGGAAGCCGCGGGCTGGGCGCCCCAGATCGTGCCGGCACGGGGCGTCGTCGCTGCACCCGCGCTGGCGACAGGGCCCACCGGAACGCCCGAACCCGCCCGATTGATGCGGGCGGTCGGGCGCGCGCTGCCGGCCGGGGTGGGCAAGGAGCAGGGCCTGCAGGTCCAGACCCTGCTGGCCGAGCGGGCGATCAGTGCGCACTTCCCCGAGATCAAGGAGATCGGCGGAGTCCGGCCGGACAGCATGAAGTGGCACCCCAACGGCCTGGCCATCGACGTCATGATCCCGAACTACGGCACTCCGGAGGGGCGGGCGCTCGGCGACCGCATCGTGGACTACGTTTTCGACAACGCCGACCGGTTCGGCCTGGAGTACGTGATCTGGCAGCGGATGTACCGCCCGGCCAGCGGTAAACCCCACCTGATGCCCGACCTCGGCAACGCCGACGCCAACCACTACACCCACGTGCACATCTCCAGCTACGGCGGCGGCTTCCCGAAGGGCGACGAGGTCTACTGGGACAAGTAGCCGCCGAGTTTGGCCAGCAGCAGGGCCTCGCTGGTGGCGGCACGTTCGAGCACACCCAGATGCAGGCTCTCGTTGACGCTGTGGGCCTGGGTGCCCGGATCCTCGACGCCGGTGACCAGGATGGTGGCATCGGGGAACGCCGCGGCGAATTGCGCGATGAACGGGATCGAGCCGCCCATGCCCATGTCGATCGCCTCGACGCCCCAGGCCTGCCGGAACGCCTCGCGCGCGGCGTCGTAGACCGGGCCGCTGGCGTCGATGGCGTAGGGCTGACCCACCTCGCCGGGCGTGACGGTGACGTGAGCCCCCCACGGCGCCCGCTGTTCGAGGTGACGGCGCAGAGCGTCGAGGTGGGCGTGCGCGTCGCCACCCGGGGCCACCCGCAGACTGATCTTGGCGCTGGCCCGCGGGATCAGGGTGTTGGAGGCCTTCGCGACGGGCGTGGTGTCGATGCCGATGACGGTGATGGCGGGTTTGGCCCACATGCGTTGCGCCACAGTGCCGGAGCCGATTTCGCGGACCCCGTCGAGTAGCCCGGACTCGGCGCGCACCCAGTCGGCGCCGCGGTCCACCGGTGCGGCCTTCGACTCGTGAAGTCCTTCGACCGCGACGTTGCCGTCGTCGTCGTGCAGGGTCGCCAGCAGGCGAACGAGAACGGTCAGCGCGTCGGGAACCACCCCGCCCCACAGCCCGGAGTGCAGGCCGTGGTCGAGGGTGGCCACCTCCACCACGCAGTCGGCCAGCCCGCGCAGGGAGACGGTCAACGCGGGAATGTCGGTGGTCCAGTTGTCGGAATCGGCGATGACGATCACGTCGGCGGCGAGCTTGTGCTGATGTACGGCCAGCAGACGGCTCAGCGACGGCGAACCGGACTCCTCCTCGCCCTCGACGAACACCGTGACCCCGACCGGAGGATTTCCGCCGTGGGCGCGGAAGGCCGCCAGGTGCGTGGCGATGCCGGCCTTGTCATCGGCCGCACCGCGGCCGTAGAGCCGGCCGTCGCGCTCGGTCGGCTCGAAGGGCGGTGAATCCCACTGCGCCGCATCGCCTTCGGGCTGAACATCGTGGTGGGCGTAGAGCAGGACGGTCGGCGCTCCGGGCGGGGCGGGATGGTGGGCGATCACGGCGGGGGCACCGCCCTCGCTGACGATCTCGACGTCGGCGAATCCGGCATCGCGCAGCAGGTCCGCCACCTTCTCAGCGCTGCGTTGAACGTCGTTGTGGCGCAGCGAGTCCGACCAGACCGACTCGATGCGGACCAGATCTTCGAGGTCGCGTCGTACCGCGGGCAGTACCTCCCGGACCCGCTGAACCAGATCGCTCACGGCGTCTCGAGGATGGCGACGGCGGCCGCGGTGTCTCCCTCGTGGGTCAGCGACACGTGGATGACGACCTCGGCCAGGTGCTCGGCGACCGCCCCGGACAGGCGGACCTTGGGCCGGCCCCACATGTCGGTGACGACCTCGATGTCGCGGTGGATGTCCTCGGCCAGCACCGGGCGCTGGGCGAACCGGGATCCGGACCAGGCCTTGATGACGGCCTCCTTGGCCGCCCAGCGGGCCGCGAGATGCCGGGCGGCCAGCGAGCTGCGGTCGGCGGCGTCCCGGCGCTCGCCGGGGGTGAACGTCTCGGCGAACACCGTTCCCGGCTTGTCGACCTGCTCTGCGAAGTCCGGGATGAACACGAGGTCGATCCCCACCCCAACGATTGCCACGTGAAGAACCTAGCGCCTATCGCTCCGCGATGATCTAGCTGGTGTACGTCCCGTCCTCGCCGAGGCGCGAGGCCGGATCGAGGAGCATGGCCGCTTCCTGGCTCTTCTCCGACGCCGCGGAGTCGGCCTCCGTGCCGTCCGGCGCACCGTCGAAGCGCCGCCCCGTCGGCCGCTCGTACAGCGCCGGGCCGCCGGCCATCGCCGAGGCGAGCCGGCGCTGGCCCGCCAGCACCCGCGCCTCGGCCCGCTCCCGGTAGTCCTGCCGCGCCTCGGGGCTCAGCGCCGCGAGGAACGCCTGCGGGTGCACCAGCGCGAGCAGCCCGGAGACGTGCCCGAAGCCCAGGCTGGTGAGCAGGCCCGCCTTCAGCGGCACCTTGTCGCCGACGTGCAGGGTCTCCCGCGGCCAGACCAGATGGCGCGCGTCGGCCATCTCGTCGTCGACGCAGTCCAGGCTGCGGTTGGGCGGGATCACGCCGTCGCGCAGGATCTGGCACAACCCGATGGCCTGGAACACCGCGGCGCCGCCCTTGGCGTGACCGGTCAGGCTCTTCTGGGACACCACGAAGAGCGGGGCGCCGGGCGAGCGGCCGATGGCGTCGGCCAGTCGCTCGTGCAGTTCGGTCTCGTTGGGATCGTTGGCCAGCGTCGAGGTGTCGTGCTTGGAGATCACCGCGATGTCGTCGGCGCTCACCCCCAGCCGCGCCAGCGATCGCGCGAGCATCGACTCGCGGCCGCCGCGGCCGGCGCCGAGCGCCCCCAGACCCGGCGCTGGGATGGAGGTGTGCACGCCGTCGGCGAAGCTCTGGGCGTAGGCCACCACACCGAGGACGGGCAGTCCCATCGCGAGCGCGAGATCGCCGCGGGCCAGCAGCACGGTGCCGCCGCCCTGTGCCTCCAGGAAGCCCAGCCGCCGCCGGTCGTTGGCGCGGGAGAACTTTCCGTCACTGATGCCCTTGGCCCGCATCATCTCGGTGTCCGCGGTCGCAGCCATGTCGCCGAAGCCGATGACGGCATCCGTGGTCAGGTCGTCGAAGCCGCCGGTCACCACCAGTTCGGCCTTGCCGAGGCGGATCTTGTCGACGCCCTCCTCGATGGACACCGCGGCCGTGGCGCAGGCGCCCACCGGGTGGATCATCGCGCCGTAGCCGCCGACATAGGACTGCATCACATGGGCGGCAACGACATTCGGCAACACCTCTTGCAGGATGTCGTTGGGCTTGGAGGTGCCCAGCAGGTTGCCGTGGAACATGGTCTGCATCGACGTCATGCCGCCCATACCGGTGCCCTGGGTGCTGGCGACCATGGTCGGGTGGACCCATCGCATGAGCTCTGCCGGGGTGAAGCCCGAGGACAGGAACGCATCGACGGTGGCGACGATGTTCCACAACGACACCCGGTCGACCGCGGTCGCCATGTCGGCGCTGATGCCCCACACCGTCGGGTCGAACCCGGTGGGGATCTGCGCGCCGACGGTTCGCGACAGATGCAGCTTCCGCGGTACCCGAATCTCGGTGCCCGCCTTGCGGATCACCTCCCATTCGCCGGGATCGCCCGACGGACGAACAACGGTGTGCTCGGGGTCCGCGGCCGCGAAGGCGCGGGCTTCGGCCTCCGAGGTCACCACGAAGCTGAAGTCGCGGTCCAGGAAGACACTCACCAGCAACGGGACGTCACCCTCGGGGTTGAGCCTGCCGTCGTCGACGAATTGCCTGATGCCGCAACGTTCGATAACGGCATCGTGGTAACGCTCAACCAGGTCGGCCTCGTCGACCTGATCGCCGGTGGCGGTGTCGTACCACCCCGGCTTGGGGTCCTTCTCCCAGGTGACCAGACCGGTGGTCCAAGCCAGCTCGAGGACGCCCGCGGCCGACAGCTGGCCGGAGACCTCCATCTCGAAGCGGGTGCGCGACGAGCCGTACGGACCGAGCTCGGCCGCTCCGACGATGACGACGAGGTCGGCGGGATCCACGTCGAGATCGCTCCACGCCGGCGGCGGGCACTCCCGGTAGCCCCGCGGCGGGGACGGCAGTGCCGCAATGCCGCCGCTCGGCTCGTCGGAATCGGTTGCCTCACCGACCATCTCGGCGCGGGCCTTCGCGGCCAGCTCGGCCATGTCGAGCTCGACGTCGCCCAGACCACCCGTCAGGTCGACCCGCAGCGGCGAATCCGCGGCGGCAGTCCTGGCCTCGGGGGTGCACAGGTCGAGCAGCATCGCGGCCATCTCGGCGGTGGTGTAGGTGCTGACGCCGGCTTCCTCGACGGCGTCGACGACGACGTCGTTGTGGCCCATCAGGCCGGTGCCCTTGGTCCAGCCGATCAGGGCATGGGCGAGGGTAACCCGTTGTGCCCACGAGGTTTCCGCGGCCCACCGGGCCACTACCGCGTCCAGGGCGGCCTTCGACTCGCCGTAGGCGCCGTCGCCGCCGAACATGCCGCGGTTCGGCGAACCGGGCAGCACCACGTGCAGCCGGGAGTCGATGTCGCGGTCGGCGCCGATGGCCGCACACCCGCCGATCAGCCGCTCGACGGCCCACAGCAGGACCTTCATCTCCATCTCGGAGCGCGAGCCGGCCTCGGAGAGGTCGCCGGCCACCCGGGGTGCGGCGAACGGGAACAGCAGCGTCGGGGTCTGGGCGTCCTTGACGTGCAGGGCTTTCGGGCCGAGATTCTCGCTCTGCTCGTTGCCCACCCACGAGACCAGGGCGTCGATATCGCCGTAGGAGGCCATGTTCGCCGGAACGATCCACAGCGCGGCGCTGAACCGAGCGTTGTCGCGGTAGAGCGCCTTGTAGAACTCCAGCCGCTCGTCGTCCAGACGCGAGGTGGTGGCGACGACGGTCGCACCGCCGTCGAGCAACTGGGCCACCACCGCCGCGGCGATGGAGCCCTTCGAAGCGCCCGTCACCACGGCGACCTCGCCGCCGTAGCGGCCGGTGCCCGGGTTCTCGGCGCCTTCGGCGATCCGGGCGAACAGCGAGGCGTGGACGGTGCGGCCCTGGGCCAGTGCCCGGCCCCGCCAATAGTCGGCCTGCGTTGCCACCACGTGCCCGGCGCCCTCGAACCGCTCCGACAGCCGGGCCCAGTCGGCCTCCATGTCGGCCTCGTCGGCCAGCCACAGCCTCACCAGGTCCTCACGCGCGCTGGCCCACCGGTCGTCGAGCACGACCGCCTTGCGGGCGTCGAACACCGGAGCCACCAATCGCGGCCAGTCCGAACCCAATTCGACGATCACCAGATCGATCAGTTCGGTGTCGGTGCCCGACGGCCCGGCACTGACCGGGAGGTCCAGGCCCAGCCGGCCCAGCACCATCCGGGCCGCCGAGGCCAGGACGCCGTCGGCACCGGTGACGGTGTCAGCGAACGCGTCGAGTGCCGCGGAGTCCACCGCTGCCCCGCCGGCGGCCCCGCCTGCCGACGGCAGCGACACGGCGATCCCCCGGCGCGCGGCGACGGCCGCGACGGCGCTGTCGATGGCCTTGTCCACCGCGGCGCCGTCGGCGAGCGCGCCGTCGTGCAGGCCGCCGAGGGCGCCGCCGCGAACGCTGCTGCCCTCACGAGTACCCAGCGCGAGTTCAACCGTGACGTGCTTGGCCCAGCCCGGCCCGAGTTCCCAGGTCTTGGCGACGCGGTCGGCGATCACGGCCGGCCGCTTGCCCGACGGCCCGAGCGCCGCCCGCAACTGGTCGTTGACGGCGTCCGACAGCACCGGTCCGAACGGCTTGTAGGTGCGGGCCAGCTTGGTGACCTGAGCGCGCAGCGCGTTCAGATCAGCCTCGGCCGCGCCGTCGATGGCGCCCAGGTTGAGCTCCGAACCGAGGTCCATCAGCAGTTGGTTGCGCCGCGACGAGGCGCCGTCGGTGATGGACTCGATGGAGTCCAGCGGCTCGATCTGGTCGATGCGCATCTTGGCCGACAGGGCGATCAGTGCCAGCGTGGCGTCGGCGGCGTCGAACGTGATGTCCTCGGGCCGCGGCGCTCCGGCGGGTGCGGGTGCCGCGACGGGGGCTGCCGCGACAGCCTGGACCTCGGCCGGTGCCGCCTCGGGTACTTCGGTTTCCTCGGGTTCCTCGACCGGATCCTCGTCGGTGGCGAACAGCACTGCCGCGTCGCGCTCGACGTTGAGGACTTCGATTGTGCTGTAGGCGTATTCGGGCAGCTTCAGGGTGTTGGTCGCCAGGCCGGCGACCGTCGGAGCGGACTTGACGCCGATCTCGACGAAGCGCTCCACACCGAGTCCGCCGGCGGCCTCCTCGGTGAACAGCAGGTCCTGGGTCTCGATCCAGCGCACCGGGCTGGCGAACTGCCAGGCCAGCAGTTCGACCACCACTCGGCGGCCGACTTCCTTGGGCCGCTGGGTTATCCAGGTGTCGTAGTCGGCGAGGATCTCGTCGAGCGGCTCGGCTGGGACCAGGTCGCGGATCTCCTGGATGAAATCGCGATCGAGGGTGAACAGTCGCGGCACCAGGTTCGGGATGTAGCGGCCGACCAGGATGCGGGCGTCGGCGTCGGCGGGCATGATGCGCTCCAGTGAGCGGCGGAACTCGTCGACGCCGACCCGCAGCACATCGGAGTGGAACGGCACGTCGATGCCGGGCACCTGGATGTACGCCCGCTTGCCCCCGGTGATCTCGCGGCGGCGTTCGATCTCCTCCTCCAGCGCGTCCAGACCGCGCACGGTGCCGGCGATGGCGTACTGGGAGCCACGCAGGTTGAAGTTGACGATCTGCAGGAATTCGCCTGTCCGACTGGCGATATCGGCGACGAAGTCCTTGACGTCGGCGTCGTCGAGGTCGATCTGAGACGGCCGGATCGCGGCCAGCCGGTAGTTCGACCGGCCCGACGCGTCGCGCGGGACGATGTCGTGCATCTTGCTGCCGCGGTGGAACACCACCTCCAGCAGGGCCTCCAGTTCGTAGACCCCGGTGACGCAGGCCAGTGCCGTGTACTCGCCGACCGAGTGGCCGCAGGCGATGGCGGTGTCGACGAAGGCCCCCTGCTCGCGCATCTCGGCCACCTGGGCGGCCGCGACGGTGGCCATAGCCACCTGAGTGAACTGGGTCAGGAACAGCACGCCGTCGGGGTGCTGGTAGTGCACACCGCGGGCGATCAGGCTGGTGGGGTTGTCCCGCACCACGTGCAGCACCGAGAAGCCCAGATGTTCGCGGGTGAAGGCGTCTGCACGCTCCCACACCACGCGGGCGGCCTTGGACCGGGCGCGCACCTCCATGCCCATGCCTGTGTGCTGGATGCCCTGGCCGGGGAACGCGTAGACGGTCTTGGGCGCCGCGAGCCTGGCCGTCGCCGACATGACCATCTCGCCGCCGACGCGTGCCGTGACCTCCAAAACCTCTGCGCCCAAGTCGATTCCGACCCGGTCGACCCGGAACTCCACCTCGTCGCCGGGTTTGACCATGCCCAGGAAGCGGGCAGTCCAGCCGATCAGCTTGGCCGGCGGGGCGGGCTTACCGTCGGTGGCGGTCACCACATGCTGCGCGGCGGCGGAGAGCCACATGCCATGCACGATGGGAGATTCCAGGCCGGCCAGCAGCGCCGCGGTGCGGTCGGTATGAATCGGGTTGTGGTCCCCGGATACGACGGCGAACGGCCGCATGTTCACCGGCGCGGTGACGGTGACGTCGCGCCGACGGCGCCGTGGCGTCTCGGTGGCGTTCTTCGAGACCGCTCCCCCGGCGCGCACCGGGTCGTTGAGCGCCGCCGTGCCGGTGCGGCCGAGGATGGCGAACCGCTCCTCCAGAACGGCCAGGACCGCTCCGGCGGCATCGCTGATGTTGACGGTCACCGGCACGACGCGACCGACCTCGGTGTCGAGGGCCGGTGAGGACGTCGCGGTCACCACCAGTTCGGTGGTGGTACTCGGCAACGGCTTGAGCAACCGGGCGGCGTGGTCGAGGTGCACCAGGCTGAGCAGTCCCTCGACCACCGGGAAGCCGGTCTCGGTGGCGGCGGCTCCGATGGCGGCGAACACCGCGGGCCAGCAGCGGCCGACCAGGGCGTCGGGCACGGTGGTCAGGGTGGGCGCCAGCGGGGCGCCGAAGATCGCGACAACGCCGGTGTGGTCGGCGACCTTCTCCGGATCCCACTGCACCCGCGCAGTGGCAGATCCGCCAGTGAGCTCGGGCAGATCATCAGGCCCGTCGACGCCCGCGGCGATCGCCAGCACGGAACGCATGGCCGCCGCGGCGTCGGAGGTGATGACCATCGGCGCACCGCCGTCGACGACCGTCGGCGGGAGGGTGAACGCGATGTCGATCCAGGTGCCTGACAGCGGGACACTGAGCACCACCCGGTCGGAACCCACCACCTCGAGGCGCGCACCGGTGGAATGGTTTGTCGCGGACTTACTCCCGTGCACAGACCAGTCCTGCGGCGGAGCCAGCCGGTGCACCGGGTTGATGGCGGTCCGGCCGGCCCACAGCACGTCGGGTGAATCCAGCACGATGCCCAGCGGTCCGCCGACGCCGGTGCGGCCCTGCAGGCGCGAGGCGACCTGCTGGGGCTGCGCGCCGGCGGCCAGCAACTCGTCGACGGCGGCCTTCTCGAAGCGGTCCAGCAATTCGCCCACCGGCTCGTCGACCCGGGTGATGCCGGCCACTGCCTCGGTGCCCGGGATGACGCACACCTGATCGGCCGTGTAGCGGGCGTCGTGGGCCTGCCACAGCGAGTCGCTGCGCCACCACCGGCGGACGTCGGCGTCGATCACGGGCACGAAGTTCACCGGCTTGCCCAGCGTCTTGCACAGTTCGACGAAGAACGGTCCGTCGGCCGGGTGCAGCAGCACCGTCGCGGCATCGGGATAGCGCGCCAGCAGCGCGGAGATCGCGGCCTCCGGGTCTTCCAGAAGTCGTTCGCCCTCGGCGCTCTCGGTATCGAACAGCGTGGCGATGGAACCGGATTCGACGGTATCGAGCCGAGCCTCGGCACGTTGCAGCATCGCCGCGAAGCGGTCCCGCCAGCTGATGTCCAGCCAGGGCGAGTCCGGGGTCTTGGTATCCGCGGTGCTGTCCCCGTCGCCGATGGCCAGCTCGACGTAACGCTGCAGCCACTGCAGGTAGGTCATCTCGACCGCATCGCCGAAATAGGGCTTGGCCGTGGCGGCCATCGCTTCGATGATCTCGTCGCGGCGGGCCTGCACCGCATCGGCGTCGCCGGCCACCTCGTCGAGCAGTCGGCCGCAGCGAGAGGCCGAATTGTCGATCTCGTGGATGTCGGCGCCCAGCTGGCTTCGGCCGGAGGCCATGCCGCTCAATGCCTTTCCGGCGCCGACCCACTCGTCGGTCCCGGCGGTGTCGACCAGCAACTGCTTGACCGCCGGCGAGGTGGTGGCCTCCAGACAGGCCATCGCCGCGGTGCCGACCAGGATGCCGTCGACGGGCATCAGCGGGTAGCCGTAAACCCGCGACCAGTTGCCGGTCAGATACTCCGCGGCGCGCTGCGGCGTCCCGATGCCACCGCCCACGCAGATGGTGAGGTTCGGCTGTGATCGCAGTTCGGAGTAGGTGGCCAGCAGCAGGTCGTCGAGGTCCTCCCAGGAGTGGTGACCGCCGGCGCGGCCGCCCTCGATGTGGACGATGACGGGCCGCGTGGGCACCTCGGCAGCTATCCGGATGACCGACCGGATCTGCTCGACGGTGCCGGGCTTGAACACCACGTGCGCGATGCCGACGTCGTTCAACTCCACGATCAGGTCGACGGCTTCCTCGAGATCGGGGATGCCGGCGCTGACCACCACCCCGTCGATCGGGGCTCCGGACTGACGGGCCTTCTGCACCAGGCGTTTTCCGCCCAGTTGCAGCTTCCACAGATAGGGATCGAGGAACAGTGCGTTGAACTGGATCGCGCGGCCGGGCTCGAGTAAGGCACCCAGATCGGCGATGCGCCGCTCGAAGATCACCTCGGTGACCTGGCCGCCGCCGGCCAGTTCGGCCCAGTGCCCGGCGTTGGCAGCCGCCGCGACGATGCGCGCGTCGACCGTGGTGGGCGTCATCCCCGCCAGCAGGATCGGCGAACGGCCGGTGAGCCGGGTGAATTTCGTCGACAGCTTCACCGAACCGTTGGGGAGGCTGACGAGTTCGGGGGCGTAGCTCGACCACGGCCGGCCCACCTCCGGAGCGCCGCCGACGGTGAACAGGTTGCGCTGCCCGCCGCGGGTGGCGGCCGGGATGATGCCGACTCCGAGGCCACGGACCACGGGTGCGGTCAGACGGGTCAGGATGTCCGACGGCCCCAGGTCCAGGATCCAGCGGGCCCCGGCGTTGGAGATGTCGGTCACGGCGGCCACCCAGTCGACGGGGCGGATCAGGAGCGCCTCGGTCATGTCGCGGGCTACCGCGACATCGATACCGATCGTCTCGGCCCAGCGGCCGACGATGTCGACGCCGTCGGACAGCCGCGGCGAATGGAACCCGACCTCGACGGCGACCGGGTCGAAGACCGGCGCGAAGGCAGCGCCACCGCGCACCTTATTCTTGCGCTCGGCGGCCTCCCGTTCGGCGATCTGCGTGCAGTACAGCTCGAAGCGGGACAACTGTTCAGGGGTTCCGGTGATGACGACGGCCCGGCGTCCGTTGCGGATGGACAGCACCGGCGGCAGCACGGTGCGGACGTCACGGGCGAAATCGTCGAGCAAAGCGGCGATCCGCTCGGGGTCGACGTTGGTCACCGCCACCATCGGCCGGCGGTCGCCCAGCGCGGTGATGCCGCGCCGGCGCGCCACCAGGGTTCCGGCCGCGCCGATCAGCTGCATCAGGGCCAGGTACGACGCGTCCTTGGCGCCGCCGGCACGGAACGCCTCGACCGCCATGACGCCCTGAGAGTGACCGGCCAGCGCCACCGGCGGGGCGTCGGCGAAATCCAGGCCCTGCCGGGCCAGTGCGCGCATCGCCGCGATCTGGGTCAGCAAAACCCCGGGCGCCGATACCGCGGACGATGTCAGCTGACCGGCGGTGGGCACCGGTTCGTCGGCGGCCAGGGCCCGCATCCAGCGCAGGGGTTCGAAGCCGATCGGCCGGGCCGCCACCAGTTCGTCGGCCACCGGCGCGAGCAGCAGTTCGGCCTCGTCGACGATGCGGGACAGTTCGGACTCGATGCCGGCCGAGGTGACGAGTTCTTCCAGGCCTGCCAGCCAGGAACTGTCGCCCTGCCCTCCGAAGACCAGCGCGTACGGTTCGCCCGCGTTGAGGCGGTCGACCAGAGCATGTGCACCGGCCGGCTCGGTCCAGGATTCCGTGCCCCCGGTGGGCAGGCTGTCATGCTCGTGGACCGTCACAGGTATCTGACTCCTCAAGGATTCCGCGGTACGCGTCCGGGGCCGTTTCCGACGCTGCCGAACACCATCAAGAATCGCACGAAACTAAGCGCTATTTCTCCACAAAGATCGTTACTGACAAGTTCTACTCTTGAGTAACCAATGCGCCGGATAACACCGGCTAAACCCCCGCAGGGCAAACCCCCTGCGTGCAGGCGGTTACGGTGGAGTAAGTGCAACACCGCAGTTCAACGCATGACCGTTATCGAATTGTTACCCTCCTCGGGACGGCCCGCGAGGTGCGCGACGACGGGAGCCCTCGGCGAACCGATGCGATTTCGGTCCACAATTGTTCACCGAAATTGCGCGGACGGGTTTGCTGGCAAATACTTACTAATCAGTAAGTTGAGCGACAATTGACTATTGTCAAGACTTCTGTGTCACGCCCACTGGCCGAATTGCGGCTTCAGGATGTTGTTCAGGTCCACCCCGACGCCGGCCACCTTGCGGGCGTCGATTTCGAACTGGTGCAGGTGGGCCGCCGGGTGCACGAACCCCTGCGGAGTGCCCCAGTTGTGCTGCCAGAACCACGAGCCCACGCCGTCCTGCAGTGCCCATTCGATGACCTTGGAGTTGCCGTAGACACCCAGCCGGGGCTTGCCGATCACCTCTTCCCAGGACCGCAGGTACGGAGAGACCTGCTGCTTGTACTGGTCGTAGGTGGGGTTGTCGTCGATGGAGGCGTAAATGGGCGCGGTGGCGGGGCCTCCTGCGGCCGTGTGTAATTCGGCTCCGCGGGTGGCGTGCTTGATGCCAGCCGCCTGCCCGCCCAGCCAGTCGGCGGTGTCCTGCTTGCCGAACTGGTAGTTGGAGACGATCTTCAGCCCGGCCTGGTTGAGGTCGCGCGCCTCGCCGGCCTGCATGGGCTTACCCAGCATCCAGCCGGCGCCCGGCCGGCGGTCGGAGACGTAGCGGATCGCGCCCAACGCACCCGCGGCCTTGAGGTCGGAGGCGCTGAGGACGCCCGCCGCGTAGTCCAGCAGCACGCCGAGCGAGTCGGCCGAGGCCACCGGCGCCGTGGTCGCCAGGGCACCCAATCCGATCGCGGCAGGAGCGGCTGCGGCGTACTTGAGCAGGTCACGACGCGAAACGGACATGCGAGCCAGCCTAGGCGAGCCGTGCGGAAGCCCCGCTCAGCGGCGGCGCGGCGCCTGCTGCGGCAACGGGCCGGCGTGACTGAACCGCGCCGCGCGCCGGCCGATCCGGTGTTCGCGGCCGCGGGTGCGCTGCGGCGCGCCGGCCAGCCTGATCGGCTCCGCGTAGAACACCATCTTGGTGATCTCGACGAGTCCCAGATAGACGACGGTGAACAACCCCAGCGCGGCGAAGAACTGCCACGGCAACGGGGTGAAGCCGAGCTGGCGGGCCAGCGGCGACACCGTCAGGGCGATCCCCACAACGATGACGCCCAGCGTCGCGATCACCAGCGCTGCGCTGGGTCGGCTGCGCAGGAACGGAATTCGCCGGGTGCGGATGGCGAAGATGATCAGGGTCTGGGTGGCCAGCGACTCCACGAACCAACCGGTGCGGAACTCCACCGGACCGGCATGCAGCACGCCGAGCATCAGCCCGAAGGTCAGGAAGTCGAACAGCGAACTGATCGGACCGAAGGTCAGCATGAAGCGGCGGATGAACGCGATGTTCCAGTGCGACGGCGCGTGCAACTGTTCGGGGTCGACGCGGTCGGTCGGGATGGCCAGCTGCGAGGAGTCGTAGAGCAGGTTGTTGAGCAGGATCTGGCTGGGCAGCATCGGCAGAAACGGCAAGACCGCCGAGGCCGCCGCGGCGGAGAACATGTTGCCGAAGTTGCTCGAGGTTCCCATCAGCACGTACTTGATCGTGTTGGCGAAGATCCGCCGGCCCTCGGCGACCCCGGCGGCCAGCACCCCGAGGTCCTTTTCCAGCAGGACGACGTCGGCGGCATCCTTCGCGACGTCGGTGGCGGTGTCGACGGAGATGCCGACATCGGCGGAATGAAGTGCCAGTGCGTCGTTGACGCCGTCGCCGAGGAAGCCCACCGACCTGCCGGTGCGGCGCAGCACACTGATCAGCCGGGCCTTCTGCTCCGGGGAGATGCGAGCGAACACCGTGGCGCTCTGCGCGGCGGCCTCGAATTCGGGGTCGGCGAGGGAATCGAGCTGTGAACCCGTGACCGTTCCCTTCGAAGCCAAACCCAGTTCCGCGCAGACTTTTTCGGCCACCTGCGGGTTGTCGCCGGTGGCCACCTTGACCTCGATGCCGAGTTCGGCCAGCTGGGCCAGCGAATCGCGGGCCGCGACCTTGGGCTGGTCGGCGAACACCAGGAAGCCCTCGAGAGCGAGCCCGGTCTCGTCGGCCGCGGTGACAGCCGTCAGGTCCGGTGCCGGCCGGGTCGCCACCGCGACCACTCGGCGGCCTTCTGCGAAGAGTCCGTCCAGCACGGCTTGAGCGCCGGCGGACACGTCGGCGCACCGTTGTAGCACCTGCTCGGGAGCGCCCTTGGTGACCAGCCGGCGCTGACCGCCGTCGTCGATGAGCGCAGAGGTGGCCCGCCGGGTGTGGTCGAACGGCAACTCCGCGACGCGACGGGCACCTTCGACCGTGACATGTTGCGCTGCAGCCGATTCCCACAGCGCGGCGTCCATCGGGTTGGCGCTGGTGCCGCCCGTCGCCGGGTCGACATCGGTGGCGAGCAGTCCGGCCCGCAGCACCGCCCCGGCCGGGGCACCGGCCGGGTCGACGGCCTCGATGAGGGTGATCCGGCCCTCGGTCAGGGTGCCGGTCTTGTCGGTGATGAGGATGTCGATATCGCCGAGATCCTCGATGCAGACCAGTCGTTTGACCAGGACCTTGCGTTTGGCCAGCCGACGGGAACCGGTCGCCAGGCTGGTGGAGACCACGGCGGGCAGCAGTTGCGGGGTGATGCCGACCGCGATGGCCAGCGCGAACAGCACCGCCTCGATGGGCGGGCGGCGCAACAGCAGGTTGGTCGCCAGGATCAGCACGGTCAGTGTGAGAGCGACCCGCAGTAGCAGATACGAGAACCGCCGAAGTCCCAGCTGGAAATCGGTCTCCGGCTGGCGCTCCCCCAGTCCGGCGGCGATCCGGCCGAACTGCGCATCGCGGCCGGTGGCGTAGACCACCGCGGTCGCGCTACCGGCACTGACCACGGTGCCCATGAACGCCAGGTCCGCGGTGTCGGCCAACGGTGTGTCCGCCGGCACCGGCTCGACGGACTTCTCCGCGGCCGCCGACTCACCGGTCAGGATGCTCTCGTTGCATTCCAGGCCGTTCACGGCGATCAACCGCACGTCGGCCGGAATCAGTTCGCCCAGCGTCAACTCGATGACGTCGCCGGGGACCAGCGTGTTGACGTCGAGCGCGGCCGTGGTGCCGTCGCGGCGGACCACCGCGGTATGCCGCACCCGGGAATGCAAAGCGGCCGTGGCCCGTTCCGCCCGGAACTCGTTGACGAATCCCAGCCCGATGCTAATCACCAGGATCACGCCGATGATGAGTGCCTGCGTGCTGTCGCCGAGGAAGAACGACACCACGGCGGTGACGGCCAGCAACACGAGCACCGCGTTGTTGAGTTGGCGGCGCAGCACCGCCCAGGCGCTGACCCGATGGCTGCGTACCGAATTCGGGCCGAGCCGGGCCAGGCGGGCGGCCGCCTCGGCCGACGACAACCCCTTCTCGGAGGTCCCCAACCGGGCCAGCACGTCGTCGACTGGCGCTGCGGCGACGGCAGCGGCGGTCAGCGCCGCGTCATTCCCGGAGGCCGTCATGGGCCCGGGCAGACTCCAGGAGCAGGCGGCGCTCGGCCGCCGCGACGATGCGTCGGGCCTTGGCCGCCGCGTCGGGGGTGACCGAGATCGAGGTGATCCCCATCCGCACAAGGTGTTCGGCGAATTCCGGCCGGGTGGACGGCGCCTGTCCGCACAGCGACGCGGTGATTCCGAGCCTTCGGGCGGTGGTGATGATCCGGCCGATGGCGTCGAGCACGGCGCCGTCGGCTTCGTCATAGAGTTCGGCGCACTGGTCGGAGTCGCGGTCCACCCCGAGCACCAACTGGGTCAGGTCGTTGCTGCCGATCGACACCCCGTCGATGCCCATACCGACATATTCGGGCAGCCAGTAGACCACCGAGGGCACCTCGGCCATCACCCAGCGGTGCAGCCCGCGCTGGCGACCGAGCGGGCTGGCGTCGACCAGTTCCAGGCAGCGCTCCAGCTCCCACTTGGTGCGGACGAAGGGAATCATCAAGTGCAGGTTGGGATACCGCTCGCGGACCCGGGCCAGTGCCTTGAGTTCCAGATCGAAGAGATCCGGGTTGCTGACGTACCGGTAGCAGCCGCGATAGCCGATCATCGGGTTGTGCTCTTCGGGCTCGTACTTCTCGCCGCCCTTGAGGTTGCGGAACTCGTTGGTGCGGAAGTCCGAGGCCCGGTAGATCACCGGCCGCGGCGAGAAGGCCGCGGCGATCCGGCCCACCGCCCCGGCCAGCGACTCGACCAGGGTGTCCTGCTCGCCGTGTTCGATCAGATCGCGGGGATGCCGGTTGTGCAGAGCGTCCTCCAGGATCAGTTCCGCGCGCAGCAGACCGACGCCGTCGACGTCGAGTTGTGCGGCCTCCTCGGCCTTGTCCGTCATGGCGACGTTGACGTAGATCTTGGTCGCCGTCACCTCCGACGCCACGACGGGGGTTCCCACGGCAGCGGTCGAGGCGCCGCCCGTCTTCGTGGTCTTCGCCTCGTCCTGAACCCGGCCGCTGAGCACCCGGCCGTGGGTGCCGTCGACCGTGACGACCGAGCCGTCCTTGAGGTCCTTGGTGGCGGTGCGGGCGCCGACGATGCACGGCACTCCCAGCTCGCGGGCGACGATCGCGGCGTGGCAGGTCATTCCGCCGGTGTCGGTGACCAGGGCGGCCGCGCGGCGCATCGTGGGCAACCAGTCCGGGTTGGTCATCTTGGCCACCAGGACCTCGCCGTCCTTCAGACGCGCGCCCTCTTTGACGTCGCCGAGCACCCGCACCACACCGGAGGCTGCGCCGGGCACGGCGGGCAGGCCCTGAACCAGAACGTCGTGCTGTTCGGCGGCCGGTTCGGCGGCCCGTCGCAGCGTGGTGATCGGACGGGTCTGCACGATGTAGGTCTTGCCGTCGGCGATGGCCCACTCGGTGTCCTGCGGTGAGCCGGCGTGCTTTTCACTGCGGACGGCGATGGCGGCGATCTCCCGGACCTCGTCGTCGGAGAGCACCCGCGCTTCGGCCTGGGCATCGTCGAGCTGGACCGTCAGGTCCTTGCCGTCGGGGCCGCGGACTATCTTGAAGGACTTGAGCCCGATTCGTTCGGAGACGATCTTGCCGGTGTCCTTGGACACCACATAGTGGTCGGGTTCGACCTGTCCGCCGACCACGACCTCGCCCTGACCGAAAGCCCCCTCGACGACCACCACATCGGTGGCGTCGGTGGTGGGGTCAGCGGTGAACGCCACCCCGGAGCGCTCGGAGGCGATCATCTGCTGGACCACCACCGCCATCGCAGGGTCGGCGTGGAATCCGCGACTGGCCCGATAGGCCACCACCCGGGGACCGAAGAGCGATGCCCAGCACTTCTCCACGTTCTCGATCAGGTCGTCCTCGCCCGAGACGTTGGTGAAGGTCTCGTTCATCCCGGCGAAGGAGGCGTCGGCACCGTCCTCGCCCGTCGCCGAGGAGCGCACCGCCACAACGACATTCGACCCCATTCCCCGGTAGGACTCCAGGATTTTCGCGCGCACGTCGTCGGCCATCCCGGCGGCCAGTACCTTGGCCTTCATCGCCTCGCACATCTCCTCGAACGTCCCCGGGTTGCCGGCACGCAGCATCGCCTCCCGGTGCGCGGTGTTCAGGTCATCGGCGATGCCCGCCGCCGCCATCGACGCCAGATACGAGTCGCGCAGCACCACGAAGCCCGGCGGCACCGGCAATTCGGCCCGCACCATCTCCCCCATGTTGGCACCCTTGCCGCCGGCCTCCTCGGCGTCGGCCATGCTCAGGTTCGCAATGTTCTCGACGTAGCGCATCGGGTCTCCTTGGTTCGGTTCGGCTTTCGGTTCAGCTTGTCACGGGTTCAGCTGGTCACAGCGGCGGTGCGACAGATCTCCGCCGCTTCGGCGACGGACTCGGCCAGTGGCCGGGTGGTATCGATCGGGTGGGCGTCCGGCCATGCCAGGCTTGCCGTGCCCGCCAACTCGCGGGCGATCTCCGGGGTCACCTGCGACGTGGTGCCGGTTCGGGTTCGAATCCGGGTCACTGTGGTGTCCAGCGCTGCGACACAGGCCAATTCGACCATCGTGGCCGACGCCTCGCCGGCGATCCGGCGGGCGCGGTCTCGGTCGGCCTCGTCGCGCCAGGTGCCGTCGAGGATCACCGTGTGCCCGTCGCACAGTCCCAGGTGGGCCTGACGCAGAACGGCGGCGTAGACGGCGTCGATGTTCTCCGCGCTGTACAGTCCCTGTCCCAGTACACCCGGTTCGCCGGTGATCTCGCCGCGGCGGACCAGATCTGACCGCACATCATCTGTCGAAACCACCTGGGCACCAAGGTGTCCTGCCAGTGCGCGGGCCACTGTGGTCTTGCCGGTCCCGGGGCCGCCGCCGATGAGGACCAGCCGGACGGCCCCGGCGCGCAGGTGAGTCAGAGCGATGTCGAGGTGGCGGCGTGCATCGGCGACCGCCTCGGGATGACCCTGGGTGAAGCGCACGCAGTCGGTCTTGGCCCGCACCCCGGCGCGGTAGGCGATGTAGAAGTGCCGCAACGAGGCCGGCGCGTCATCTCCGCTCGCTTCGGCATAACGGCGCAGGAACTCCGCGGCCAGGTCGGGACGGCCGAGGAACTCCAGGTCCATGGCCAGGAACGCCGCGTCGTCGGCGACGTCGACGAAGCGCAGCCTGTCGTCGAACTCCAGGCAGTCCAGCAGGGCGGGACCCTCGGGCATGCAGAAGATGTCGTCGGCCAGCAGATCGGCGTGCCCGTCGACGATCCGATGCTCGGCGATCCGCCGGGCGAACAACACCGACCGGCCGGCGATGAAACCGGTTGCCAACCGGTCGACTTCAGCCACCACCTGCGGGTCCAGGCCGGGGACGATCCCGTCGGCGTAGCGCCGGAGTTCGGTGAGGTTTGCCTGCCAGCGCCCGGACACCGCCTCGACCCGCGCCTGCTCGTCGATGTGCGGGCCGCGGTCGGCGTCGGCGTGGAACCGGGCCAGCACCGTCGCGATCCGCGCCAACTGCTCGCCGACCGGGGCGCCGTGCCGGACCAGCGTGGCAAGCCGGCGCTCGTCGGGGTGGCGGCGCATCACGATCACCGGCTCCGGGGTGTCGCCGGTCAGGCTGAAATGCCCGACCCCGAGGTAGCTCTGCGGCGCCAGGCGGCGGTTGAGCATCACCTCGTGGGCGCAGGCCGTCTCCCGGGCCTGGTGGGTGGAGAAGTCCAGGAAGTCGGTGACGACGGGCTTTTTGACTTTGAAGGCCAGGTCTCCGACGAGAAACACCATTCCAGTGTGCGTCTCGGCGACCGTGGGACGCGAGGAAACGGCCCCAGGTGCGCCGGCGGCGTCGTCCATCTGTTCCCCTCGTCAGCCTTCCACGCTCGATCCTGCCCGGCGCCTGGGACTTATCCGAAGGGTACAAAGCCACCATTTCGACGCGGAGGCTTCCCGACTCCGCCCATCGCGGCGCGGTTCTATGGTTGAAGGGAGAGGCAAGGGGGCGGCGGAATGCCACATGCTGTGATCGACTCGACGACGCTGGCCGACGTGGTGGCGCTGGCCACCCGCGCCCCGTCGGTGCACAACAGCCAGCCATGGCGCTGGGTGGCGCAGGACGGCGAACTGCGGCTCTTCTACGACTCCGGGCGGGTGCCACGCGCCACCGATCTGAGCGGACGGGAGGGTGTCATCAGCTGCGGTGCGATGCTCGACCATGTCCGCGCCGCCGCCGCGGCCGTCGGGTGGCGCGCCACCACCGCCCCGTTTCCCAACCCCAACAACCTCGACCACCTGGCCACCCTCAGCTTCACCCGGGTTCAGTTCGTCACCGACGCCGAGAAGTCCCGGGCTGAGGCGATCGTTCACCGCTACACCGACCGGCTGCCGTTCACCGCCCCGCCGGCCTGGCCACCGTTCGAGGCCGTGCTGCGCACCGTCGTCGATCCCGACAAGGCGGTCCTGACGGTGTTGCCCGAGGCGGTTCGACCTCAACTGGCCGAGGCGTCCCGGTTGTCCGAGGCGCTGCGCCGCTACGACTCCCACTACCAGGCTGAGTTGGTCTGGTGGACAGCCGATTCCGCTCTGGACGAGGGAATTCCGTCCGATGCGCTGCCCTCGCTGGACGAGCGCGGCCGGGTCGATGTCGCCCGCGAGTTCCCGGCCCACGGAGGCGCCGAGCGGCGCCCGGGAGTTGACCGCGACCAGTCGGTGATCGTCGCGCTGTCCACCTACGGCGACACCCGCCGCGAGGCACTCGGCTGCGGAGAGATGCTCTCGGTGGTGCTGCTCGAGGCCACCATGGCGGGTCTGGCCACCTGCACTCTGACCCACCTCACCGAGTTGCCGGCCAGCCGCGACGCGATCCGGGGGCTCATCGGCGGGCAATCCGACCCGCAGGTGCTGATCCGCATCGGCAGGGTGCCCGACACCATCGACATGACGCCCGACGTCGACGAGCAACGTCCACGGACATCCCGGCGTCCGCTGGCCGAGGTCCTGGAGATCGTTGCCTGAAGCGATCCGGGCCTGAAGCGATCTCCCACGACGGGACTTCAGCCCCTACTGTCGATAGTGGGCGGGGTGTTCGGATTGCACTGATCCCTCGACGGGGGTCAGCCGTTGAGAGGGGGACCCAGGATGACCCGAAGCGCCGGCATTCGCCGCCAACAGCCGCGGCGGATCTTCAAAGACCGCCGCGAGGCCGGCCAGGTGCTCGCGGCCCTGCTGGAAAGCTATCGGGGCAAGCCCGATGTGGTGGTGCTGGGCCTGGCCCGCGGTGGCCTGCCCGTCGCCTACGAGGTCGCGCACGCGCTCGGCGCGCCGCTGGACGCGTTCATCGTGCGCAAGCTGGGCGCGCCCGGGCACGAGGAGTTCGCCGTCGGCGCGCTGGCCAGCGGCGGGCGAGTGGTGATCAACGACGACGTGGTCCGCGGCCTGAAGATCACTCCGCACCAGCTGCGCGAGATCGCCGAACGGGAGGCCCACGAACTGGTGCGCCGGGAAGCCGCCTACCGCGGTGACCGTCCCCCGCTGGACGTCACCGGCAAGACCGTGATCCTGGTCGACGACGGGCTGGCCACCGGATCGTCCATGATGGCCGCGGTTCAGGCGTTGCGCGAGTCCGAGCCGGCCGAGATCGTCATCGCGGTGCCGGCCGCCCCGGAGTCGACCTGCCGGGAGTTCGCCGGGATCGTCGACGACGTGGTGTGCGCCTCGATGCCCACCCCGTTCCTCGCGGTGGGGGAATCGTTCTGGGATTTCACCCAGGTCAACGACACCGAGGTCCGCGACCTGCTGGCCCGGCCCACCGTCGGGGTTCCGCAGCCATCGGTCCGGCAACGGCCGTCGGAACTGGTCGCCGCCGCGGCCATCGACGCCCCTGGCGGAATGCCACCGCGGGAGGTCCTCGACGAACTGATCGGCGAAGCCCGGGTGGTCCTGATCGGGGAGAGCTCCCACGGAACCCACGAGTTCTATGACGCCCGCGCCGAGATCACCAAGTGGCTCATCGAGGAGAAGGGCTTCAACGCCGTTGCCGCCGAGGCAGATTGGCCCGACGCCTACCGGGTGAACCGGTACGTGCAGGGGCTCGGCGCCGACGACTCCCCCGAGGAGGCGCTGCGCGGTTTCGAGCGGTTCCCGGGCTGGATGTGGCGCAACACCGTGGTGCGCGACTTCGTCGGGTGGCTGAGGTGGCACAACGGGCGCTGCGCGACCGACGGCCGCCGACAGACCGGCTTCTACGGCCTCGACCTCTACAGCCTGCACCGCTCGATGGACGAGGTGGTCGCGTACCTGGAGACGGTCGACGCCAAGGCCGCCGCCCGGGCGCGCGCCCGCTACGCCTGTTTCGACCATTCCACCGGCGACGACGGGCAGGCCTACGGCTACGCCGCGGCGTATGGGGCCGGGCCCAGCTGCGAACGGCAGGCCATCGAGCAGCTGGTCGAGATGCAGCGCAGCACAATGGAATTCCTGAGCCGGGACGGGCAACTCGCCGAGGACGAACTGTTCTACGCCCAGCAGAACGCCATGACGGTGCGCAACGCCGAGGCGTATTACCGCGGCATGTTCAGCGGCCGCGTGACGTCGTGGAACATGCGCGACAAGCACATGGCCCAGACCCTGCACGCCCTGCTGACCCATCTGGACCGCCACGGCGGCCCTGAGCCGGCCCGAGTGGTGGTGTGGGCACACAACTCCCACGTCGGGGACGCCCGCGCAACCGAGGTGTCGGCCGACGGCCAGCTGACCATCGGGCAACTCGCCCGCGAGCAGTACGGCGACTACTGCCGGCTGATCGGACTGTCCACCTACCGCGGCACCGTCACCGCCGCCAGCGACTGGGGCGGGATCGCCGAGCACAAGGCGGTGCGGCCCGGACTGCCCGGCAGCCTCGAGGAACTCCTTCACGACACCGGCAAGGCGGCCTTCCTCGTTCCCATGCACGACGGCTCCCCCGCCGCCGAAGCACTGGAGGTGGTGCGCCTGGGCCGCGCCATCGGGGTGATCTACCGGCCGGAGACCGAACGGCAGAGCCACTACTTCCACGTACGTCCCTCCGACCAGTTCGACGCGATGATCCACATCGACGAAACCCGCGCACTGGAACCGCTGGAACCCACCAGCGTGTGGATCGCCGGGCAGAATCCCGAGACATACCCGACCGGCTTGTAGGAAGGTGTCGAGCGTGGGCCTGCCCGAACCGGACGTCACCGGACACCGGACCGTGACCGGATCTCGGATCGTGACCCTGTGTATGAACCCCGCGCTGGACATCACCACCAGCACCCCCGAGGTGCGGCCCACCGACAAACTGCGCTGCGCGGCCGCCCGGTACGACCCCGGCGGCGGGGGCATCAACGTCGCCCTGGTGTCCGAGGTGCTGGGCGCCTCGGCCACCGCGGTATTCCCCGCGGGCGGCCCGGCCGGCGAGTTGGTGAACAACCTTCTGGTGGCCGAAGGCCTTGCTGTGCATCGGATTTCGATCGGCGGGTCCACCCGGGAGAGTTTCACCGTCAACGAGGAATCCACCTCCCGGCAGTACCGGTTCGTCCTGCCGGGGCCGCAGCTGACGGTCGCCGAGCAGACCGAGTGCCTGCTGCATCTGCGCCGCGCTGCGGCGCCATCGGAGCGGGATGGACCTGCGATCGTGGTCGCCAGCGGCAGCCTGCCCCCCGGCGTGCCGGAGGACTTCTACCAGCAGGTGTCCAACGTCTGCGCCGAACTCGGAGCCACCTTCGTGCTGGACAGCTCCGGCCTCGGCCTGGCCCACGTCAAGTCCGGGGTGTTCCTGCTCAAGCCGAGTCTGCGGGAGTTGCGGGAGTGCGTCGGACGCGAACTGGCCACCGACGCCGAACAGCTGGCCGCCGCACACGAACTGATCGGCGCCGGGGTGAGCCGTCACGTCCTGGTCTCACTCGGCGCCCAGGGCGCGATGCTGGCCACTCCCGAGGGCGGACACCGGTTCGCCCCGGTCGAGGTGCCCCCGGGCAGCGGCGTCGGGGCCGGGGACGCGATGGTGGCCGGCGTCACCGTCGGCCTCACCCGCGGCTGGACGTTGAGCAGGGCGGTGCGGTTCGGTATCGCGGCGGGAGCGGCCATGCTGCTGACCCCCGGCACCGCACCCTGCACCCGGGAAGACACCGAGCGGTTATTCGGCCAGGCGCCCGAGCCTGTGCCGATGCGCGCCTGAGCGGCCGCGACGATGGGATACTCGGGGCACTGAACCGATGCCGACCGCCGATCCCGGGAGCCCCGATGCCTGAATCGTTCACTCCGCCGTCCATCGTGGTCGGCGTCGACGGATCCCGGACGGCGGTGCGCGCCGCGGTCTGGGCCGTCGACGAGGCGGTGAGCCGCGATCTGCCACTGCGACTGCTGGCCGTTGGTGACACGGCTGGCGAGTCCGGTGTCGAGGCCGCCCGACACGCCCTGCACGAGGCCGCCGAGGCGGTGGCGGCCACCGGCCGGGGCGTCCGGGTGGAGTCCGAGATTGTCTCCGGCACAGCCACTTCCGCCCTAATCGAGGCCTCCGCCACCGCGATGATGATCTGTGTCGGCGCGGTGGGGATCAATCATTTCGCGCACAGCCGGGTGGGCTCCACCGCCACCGCCCTGGTCACCTCCGCGCACTGCCCGGTGGCGGTGGTCCGCGGTGAGGGACGCCCTGCCGCCGACGGACCGGGCTGGGTCGTGGTGGAACTCGACGGAACCCCCGACAGTGCGGCGGTGCTGCAGTTCGGTGTCGACGAGGCCCGGCTCCGGCACGCCCCGTTGCGGGTGGTGGAGTCCTGGGAGTCCGCCGAGCCCCGGGATCCCGAGTTCGTCGCCGAGAACAACCGACAGGTACGCCATCAACTGGACCGGCGGCTGTCGGAGTGGCAGAACCGCTACCCCGACCTCGACGTCGTTCCGGAAGCCGTGCACGGCACGGTGCTGGACTACCTGGACGAGCACGCCGCCGCCGTCGGCCTGATCGTGGTCGGCGCGCGCAACGCCGCCAGCGTGAGCCGACTGCTCGGACCGTCGGGCCAGGCGGCGCTGCACGAGACCGAATGCTCGGTTCTGGTGGTCGACCCGCAACGGCTGCTCTGACCCGACCGGGAATGCGTTCCTGCGCCGTGCCGCGGTATGACGCCGCGGAATGACGCCGCGGTGTGACGTCGCGGCATGACGCAGCGATGTGACATCGTGAACGGATGATCAAGGTCTTTCTCGTCGACGACCACGAGGTGGTCCGCCGGGGACTCATCGACCTGCTCAGCGCCGACCCCGAACTCAACGTCATCGGCGAAGCCGGATCGGTGGCCCAGGCACTCACCCAGATCCCGGCGCTGGAACCCGACGTCGCGGTCCTCGACGTGCGCCTGCCCGACGGCAACGGCATCGAGCTGTGCCGCGACCTTCTCTCGAAGATGCCCGACCTGCGTTGCCTGATGCTGACGTCGTTCACCTCCGATGAGGCGATGCTCGACGCGATCCTGGCCGGCGCCAGCGGATATGTCGTCAAGGACATCAAGGGCATGGAACTGGCCAAGGCCATCAAGGACGTCGGCGCCGGCCGCTCCCTGCTGGACAACCGGGCGGCCGCGGCGCTGATGGCCAAACTGCGCGGAGCGGCCGAGCGCTCCGATCCGCTGTCCGGCCTGACCGACCAGGAACGGGTGCTGCTGGAACTGCTCGGCGAGGGTCTGACCAACAAGCAGATCGCCGCCCGGATGTTCCTGGCCGAGAAGACGGTGAAGAACTACGTCTCGCGGCTGCTGGCCAAGCTGGGCATGGAGCGTCGCACCCAGGCGGCGGTGTTCGTCTCCAAACTCGCCCAGCACCGGCAACCGGGCGGCTGAACCGCTGCCGGTCTGGCACGATGACGGCGTGACCGGCTATTTCGGCCCCCAAGTCGGCCCGCACGGGAATCGCAAGCCCGCGCCCGGACTGCGGGACACGCTCTCGCAGCTCCGCCTGCGTGAGCTCCTCGGCGAAGTCCAGGACCGGGTCGAGCAGATCGTCGAGGGCCGCGACCGCCTCGACGGTCTGGTCGAGGCCATGCTGGTGGTCACCTCCGGTCTCGAACTCGACGCCACCCTGCAGACCATCGTTCACACCGCCACCGGCCTGGTGGACGCCCGCTACGGCGCGCTCGGCGTTCTGGACGACGACCACGTGGTCGCCGAATTCATCACGGCCGGCATCGACGACGAGACCGCGGCCGGGATCGGAGCGCCGCCGCAGGGCCGGGGAGTCCTCGGCCTGCTCATCGACGACCCCAAGCCCATTCGCCTCGAAGACATCCGCCAGCACCCCGCCTCGGTCGGCTTTCCCGCCGACCACCCGCCGATGCGCACCTTTCTGGGTGTGCCGGTCCGGATCCGAGACGAGATCTACGGCAACCTCTACCTGACCGAGAAGGCGGACGGTCAACCCTTCAGCGAGGACGACGAGGTTCTGGTCGAGGCGCTGGCTGCCGCCGCGGGCATCGCGATCGCCAATGCGCGGCTGTACGAACAGGCCCGCATGCGGCAGTCCTGGATCGAGTCGACCCGCGACATCGCCACGAAAATGCTCGCCGGGGGCGAACCGGCACGGGTGTTCGGCCTGATCGCCGGTGACGCACTCGACCTGGCCCGCGCCGACGCCATCCTGGTCGCGGTGCCCGCCGACGCCGCCGACCCGGTCGAGGAACTGGTGGTGGTGGAGACCGTCGGCCAGGCTCCGGCAGCCGACACCATGGCTCCAATACCTTTGAGTGACAGCGTGATCGGTGGAACCTTTCTCGATCGGACGCCGCGCCGGCTATCCGCCCTCGGCGTGACGGCGCTGACCGGCGAGTTGGCAGCCGGCCCCGCGATGGTGGTGCCGCTGCGGACCACCGATTCCGTCGCGGGGGTGGTGGTAGCACTGCGTTCGGCCGGGTCGCGGGAGTTCAGCGCCGAACAGCTGACCATGATGGCGTCGTTCGCCGACCAGGCCGCCCTGGCCTGGCAACTGGCCGAGAGCCAACGCAGGATGCGCGACCTCGACGTGGTCGCCGACCGCGACCGCATCGCCCGCGATCTGCACGACCACGTGATCCAGCGGTTGTTCGCCACCGGACTTTCCCTGCAGGGCACCATCTCCCGGACCGAGTCCGAGGACGTGCGCAAGCGACTGTCCGACACCGTCGACGAGTTGCAGGCGGTGATCCAGGAGATCCGCACCACCATCTTCGACCTGCACGGCGCCGGGTCGGAGACGACCCGCCTGCGCCAGCGACTCGATGAGGCGATCGGCGCGTTCGCCGGGTCGGGGCTGCGGACCACCGCGCAGTTCGTCGGCCCGCTGTCGGTGGTGGATGCCGCCCTGGCCGACCACGCGGAGGCCGTCGTCCGCGAGGCGGTGAGCAATGCGGTGCGGCACGCCCACGCGACCACGCTGACCGTCCACGTGCGCGTCGAGGATGAACTCAGCATCGAGGTCGTCGACGACGGCCGCGGGATACCGCCCGATGTGACGGCCAGCGGGCTGACCAACCTGCGCATCCGGGCGCGGCAGGTCGGCGGGCGGTTCAGCGTCGAGCCGTCGCCGGACGGCGGCACCGCGCTGCGATGGACGGCGCCACTGCCGTGAAGGTGCTGTCGGCGGCGTCTGAAATCTTCCCCCTGATCAAGACCGGTGGCCTCGCCGACGTCACCGGCGCTCTTCCGGCGGCCCTGGCAACCCAGGGCGTCGAGGTGCTCAGCCTGGTCCCCGGATACCCCGCGGTTCTGCACGCACTCGAGGCACCCTTCGTGGCGCATACCTACGGCGACTTCTTCGGCGGTCCGGCCCAGCTGTTGCGCGGCCGCGCAACGGGTCTCGACATCGTTGCCGTCGATGCGCCGCACCTGTTCGACCGGCCCGGCAACCCCTATCTCGGCCCGGACGGCAAGGACTGGCCGGACAATGCGCGGCGCTTCGCCGCGCTGTCGCGCGCGGCCGTCGACATGGCCGGGGTCTACGGCGCCGATGTGCTGCACTGCCACGACTGGCAGACCGGCCTCGGACCGGTCTACGCCCGCTACCAGGGCGGGCCGAAGACGGTGATGACAGTGCACAACATCGCCTTCCAGGGCCAGTTCCCGCGCTGGGATTTCGGCATGCTGGGCCTGCCGGACGAGGCGTTCGGGATAGGCGGCGTCGAATACTACGGCGGTGTCGGCTATCTCAAGGGCGGCCTTGCCCACGCCGACCGGATCACCACCGTCAGCCCGACGTATGCCCGGGAGATCTGCACACCCGGGAACGGCATGGGCCTCGACGGCTTGCTGCGGGCACGCCGGGATGTGCTGCAGGGCATCGTCAACGGAATCGACACCACGTCCTGGAACCCCGCGGTCGATCCTGTTCTGCCGCATCAATTCACGGTCGACAACCTGGACAAGCGAACGCTCAACAAGCGCGCGGTCGAGGAGGTCTTCGGCCTCGAGTCGGACGAGGGCATTCTGCACGGTGTCGCCAGCCGCCTCACCTGGCAGAAGGGGATCGACATCCTCGCCGCGACCATCGACCGGGTGGTCGCCGACGGAGGACGACTCGCGCTGATCGGCTCCGGCGCAACCGAACTCGAGCACGCCGTCGTCGGCCCCCCCCCCCCCCCCCCCCCCGGCGGCGGGGGGGGGGGGGGCGCCCCCCGCGGGCGCCCCCCGGTTCCTGCTTGAAGTGACTCGCGCCGTTCGAGCGGCTATCGGCCCCGACAGCGTCCTTTCGATCAAACTCAACTCCGCGGACTTTCAGCGCGGCG
>CAYTOD010000023.1:47451-55331 GCA_964439315.1 uncultured Mycobacterium sp.
GCCATCCCGGGCGCGTCGGCGTGATCATCGGCTACGACGAGAAGGTGTCACACCTGATCCACGGCGGCTGCGACACCATTCTGTCGCCATCACGATTCGAACCGTGCGGCCTCACCCAGCTCTACGGAATGCGCTACGGCTGTGTGCCGATCGCCGCCCGAACCGGCGGGCTCAGCGACACGGTGATCGACGCCAACGAGGCCGCTCTCGGCCACGGCGTGGCGACGGGTTTCCTGTTCTCCCCCGTCGATCAGTCCGGCCTGGAGAGCGCCCTGGGCACCGCCCGCGACTGCTTCGCCGACCCCGCGGTGTGGCGGCGCCTGCAGGAGAACGCCATGGCACAGGACGTTTCGTGGGATCGCAGTGCCGCGGCGTACGCCCGGCTGTACCGGGAACTGGTCAGGAGCTGAGATGACGGAGTCATTCGACGTGCGCGAGTCCTTCGACGTCGTGGAGACGGGGATCGCCCAGTTGCGGCGCGCACTCGAGGAGCGCCGGGTGACGAGCGTGGCCCTGCTGGAGGCTTATCTGCGCCGCATCGACGCCTACGACCGCAACGGCCCCGCCCTGAATTCGGTTGTCGTGCTGAACGGGAACGCCCTTGCCGAGGCCTCCGCCTCCGATGCGCGGCGCGCCCGCGGGGAGCTCCTGGGACCTTTGGACGGCATCCCGTACACCGCCAAGGACAGCTACCTGGCCACCGGACTGACCGCGGCGGCGGGTTCGTACGCGTTCGAACACCTGATTGCCCGGCGCGACGCCTTCGCGATCGAACGCCTGCGCCGCGGCGGCGCGGTTCTGGTCGGGCTGACGAACATGCCGGCGATGGCCAACGGCGGTATGCAGCGCGGCCTGTACGGGCGGGCCGAAAGCCCCTACAACGCTTCCTATTTGACCTCCGCCTTCGGGTCGGGGTCGTCCAACGGCTCAGGGACGGCCACCGCCGCGAGCTTCGCGTCGTTCGGGCTGGGCGAGGAGACCTGGTCCAGCGGCCGGGCGCCGGCCACCAACAACGCCCTGTGCGCCTACACGCCGTCGCGCGGTGTGATCTCCGTCCGCGGGAACTGGCCCCTGGTTCCCACCATGGATGTCGTTGTGCCGCATACCCGGACCATGGCCGACATGCTGGAGGTGCTCGACGTCCTCGTCGCCGACGACCCCGACGCGCGCGGCGATCTGTGGCGCTCGCAGCCGTGGGTCCCGATTCCCGCGGCCTCGGCGGTGCGGCCGCGGTCCTACCTGTCGCTGTTGCCCGCCGATTCGCAGTCCGCGCGACGGTCTCTGGCGGGCAAGCGATTCGGGGTTCCCCGGATGTACATCAACGCCGACCCCGACGCCGGCGTCGGCGAGCACCTCGGCATCGGCGGGGCGACGGGACAGCGCATCGAGACGCGCGCGTCGGTCATGGATCTGTTCGCCGCCGCCGAGGCCGACCTGATCGCCGCCGGCGCCGAGGTGGTCCCGGTGGACTTTCCCGTCGTCTCCAATTACGAATGCGACCGCCCCGGGGCGCCGTCGATCCGCACCCGCGGTCTGGTCAGCCCGGAGTTCCTGGCCCGCGAGATCCTCGACCTGTCCGCCTGGGCGTGGGACGACTTCCTGCGCGCCAACGCAGATCCGGCCTATCCGGATCTGGCCGGGGTGGACGGCAGCCTGATCTGGGTGCACCCGCCCGGAGCGCTACCGGACCGGGCCGAGGGCTTCGGCGACGACATCACCGGCTATCCGGCATTCATCCGGGAGCACCCGATCGGCTCGTTCTCCGACATCCCGACCCTCGCCGACGGACTGCGCGGGTTGGAGGAGACCCGCCGAATCGACCTGGAGCAGTGGATGACTCAGCTCGGGCTCGACGCGGTGATCTTCCCGACGGTGGCCGACGTCGGTCCGGCGGACATGGACGTCAACCCCGCCTCGGCCGACCTCGGCTGGCGCAACGGCGTGTGGGTGGCCAACGGCAACCTGGTTCCCCGGCACCTCGGGATCCCGACCGTCACCGTGCCGATGGGCACCATGGCCGACATCGGCATGCCGGTGGGATTGACCTTCGCCGGGCGCGCCTACGACGACACCGCACTACTGGCCTACGGCGCGGCGTTCGAAGCCACCGGCCACCGACGGACCCCGCCGCCCCGCACACCGCCTCTATGATCGCCGGTATGAACTACCGGATGCCGGCCGAATACGCACCCCAGGACCGGATCTGGATGGCGTTCCCCAGTGCGGGCTACTCGCTCGGCGACACCGAGGAGGCCCGGCACGAGGCCCGCTCGACCTGGGCGGCGGTCGCGCACGCGGTGGCCGAGTTCGAACCCGTCACGATGGTGGTCGATCCCGGCGAGCGCGCGGTGGCCGACCGCTACCTGTCCTCGGCGATCGAAATCATCGAGGCGCCGCTCAACGACGCGTGGATGCGCGACATCGGGCCGACGTTCGTCCACGCCGCCGACGGTTCGGTGGCCGCGGTGGACTGGGTGTTCAACGGCTGGGGCGCACAGGACTGGGCGCAGTGGGACCGCGACGCGAAGATCGCCCGGCTGGTAGCCGAGGCGGCGGGCGTTCCCGTCGTCGACTCGGATCTGGTCAACGAGGGCGGCGGCATCCACGTCGACGGCGAGGGCACCGTACTGGTGACCGACACCGTGCAACTCGATCCCGGGCGCAACCCGGGGCTGAGCCGCGCCGACGTCGAGGCCGAGCTGGCCCGCACCATCGGGGCCACCCACACGGTGTGGCTGCCTCGCGGGCTGACCCGCGACAGCGAGCGGTACGGCACCCGCGGGCACGTCGACATCGTCGCCGTGATCACCTCACCGGGCCGACTGCTGCTGCACAGCCAGACCGACCCGTCGCACCCCGATTACGTTGTGTCCCAAGAGCTTCGCGCGGCCGCCGAAGCCAGCCGGGACGCCGCCGGCCGGGCCTGGGAGATCACCGACCTGCCCGCACCCGAGACGCTCACCGATGCCGAGGGTTACGTCGACTACAGCTACATCAACCATCTGGTGGTCAACGGCGGGGTGATCGCCTGCGGGTTCGGCGACCCCCGCGACGCCGATGCCGTCGCCATCCTGGCCGAGCAGTACCCGGGCCGGAAGGTCGTGTCCGTCGACGCCCGACCACTGTTCGAGCGCGGCGGCGGGATTCACTGCATCACCCAGCAGCAGCCGTCGGCGCGGTAGCGGCGCTCCCCCGAGACTGCACTCACGCACACCCGCACTCGCACTTTGTGTGCGTGGTTTCAGTTTCGGCGGGCGCACCGAGCGCTACCGGCAGACGATCACCGGCAGACGCGCAGCGTGCACCACGTTCGTGCTCACCGAACCCAGCAGCATCCCCGCGAAGCCGCCGCGGCCGTGGCTGCCGACCACCAGCAACTGGGCGTGCTCGGCCTGCTCGATGAGCTGGACGGCAGGCTTGTCGGCGACCACCTCGCGGCGCACCAGCACGTCGGGATAGCGCTCCTGGAACCCGGCCAGCCGCTCGCTGAGCGTCTCCTCCCCCATCTCCTGCTGAGCGGACCAGTCCGCGCCCGGGAACTCGAACACACCGGTGTCGCTCCAGGCATGGACGGCCACGATGTCGACACCGCGGAACGACGCCTCCTCGAAGGCGATCTGCAGCGCCCGCTCCGAGGCAGGAGACCCGTCCACGCCCACCACCACCGGCGCCTTCGCCGGGTGCGGGATCAGCGGGTCCTCGTCGCGAACGACCGCCACCGGGCAGTGCGCGTGGTGCACCAGTCCAGTGCTGACCGATCCCAGCAGACCGCGGGCCAGCGCACCGCGGCCGCGGCTGCCCACCACCACCATCAGCGCCTCGGTGGACAAGTCGACCAGGCTGGGCACCGACGGCCCGGCGACCATCTCGCTGCTGATCTCGATCCGCCCGCCGGCGGCTTCCTCGGCCGTCGCGGCGGCGGCCTCGAGCACCTTGCGGCCTTCCTTCTCCTGCCAGTCCACGTAGCCCGGCGGCATCGGCACATCGGGGAACGCCATGACCACCGGCGGGTTGAGAACGTAGACCAGTTTCAGCGGCACCTCGCGCATAGCAGCGTCGCGGGCGGCCCAGTCGACGGCCACCCGCGAGGCCGGTGAGCCGTCCACGCCGACGACGATCGGCCGAGTGCTTGGCGCAGTGGACATTTCGTTCCCTCTCGTTGCGCCCGATCACGGGCGTACCTGGTCGATTCAGACCTTACTCCGCTGGTTGCCCGGCCTCGACGGCGTCACACCCGGCGTGGCGGCTGCGCCCCCGTCGCTCTGCCCGTGGCCTAGGGTCGGGGCTATGGGCGTCAGGACACACGGCACCGACAACCCGTTCACCCGGAAGCCGCTGGGCGCGGAGTGCGCCGACGTCGGCGCCCCCGTGACGATCGACCCCCGCTATCACGACGGCGTCCTGTTCGACCTCGACGGGATCATCACCGACACCGCCAAGCTGCACGCGGCGGCCTGGGCGCAGATGTTCGACGCCTTCATGGGCGGCCGCGCGGCTGCCGCCGGCGAGAACCACGACCCGTTCACCCCCTCGGACTACCGCCATTTCATCGACGGCAAACCCCGCTACGACGGGGTACGCGACTTTCTGGCCTCCCGCGGCATCACCCTGCCCTCGGGAACAGCTGCCGACCCGGGCACCGACGCCGGCCCGGAGACGATCTGCGGACTGGGCAACCGCAAGCAGGCATTCTTCGCCGCCCAGATCGCCGCCGGAGTGCCGGTCTTCGCCTCCACCATCGCCCTGGTGCGCCGCCTCATCGACATCGGGATGCCGGTCGCGGTGTTCTCGGCCAGTCGCAACTGCGAAGCCGTCCTGGAATCGGCCGGGATCTCGTCGCTGTTCGCCGTCCGGGTCGACGGCGTGGTGGCCGAGGAACTCGGCCTGCCCGGCAAGCCGGACCCCGCGATGCTACTGGAGGCCGCCCGGCGACTCGGTGTACGCCCGGGGCGGACGGTGGTGGTGGAGGACTCCGAGGCCGGCGTCAAAGCCGCCCGATCGGGGGGCTTCGGTCTGGTGATCGGCGTGGACCGCTCCGGTGACGACCGCGCGCAACTCTCGGAATGCGGCGCCGACGCCGTGGTGGGCGACCTCTCCGAGGTGACGGTCCGCGGTATCGACCGGCGGATGTCGAGCCTGCCCGACGCGCTGCGATGCTTCGGGCAGATCGCCGGGGTCGCGGCCGCCCGCCGTCCGCTGATCTTCTTCGACTACGACGGCACACTCTCGGAGATCGTCGACCAACCCGACGCCGCCGCGCTGGTGCCCGGAGCCGACAAGGCACTCACGGCGCTGGCCGAGCTGTACCCGGTCGCGGTGCTCTCCGGCCGTGGCCTCGACGACATCCAGCCACGCATCGGGATCCCAGGGCTGTGGTACGCCGGCAGCCACGGCTTCGAGATCGTGGCCCCGGACGGGACCTACCACAGCAATGAGACTGCCGCCCAGGCGGTTCCGTTGCTGGCGAAGGCCGCCGACGAGTTGAGGGAGCGGCTCGCCGCTCTCCCCGGCGTGATGGTGGAACACAAGCGCTACGCCGTCGCGGTGCACTATCGCAACGCCGAACCGGGCGCGGCTGCCGCCGTCACCGCCGCCGTTCACGACGTCGGCCGTCCCGCCGGGCTGAAAGTCACCACCGGACGCATGGTCGTCGAATTGCGACCGGATGTGGACTGGGACAAGGGCCGAACGCTGGAATGGATCACCGACCAGGTGTCCGGACACGAACCACTGCTGCCGATCTTCATCGGCGACGACCTGACCGACGAGGACGGCTTCGACGCCGTGCTGCACGACGGCATCGGGATCGTCGTGCGCCACACCGAGGACGGCGACCGCGCCACCGCAGCCCGCTTCAGCCTGGACAGCCCCGAGAAGGTCCGGGAGTTCATCGAGCAGCTCGTCACACAGTGCGATATCGACCGCCAGATCCTAGCCAGCCCTTGGTCTTTCACCTACGGCGGCTACATCCCGGAACAGGAGCGGCTTCGCGAGGCGCTCTGCGCGGTGGGCAACGGCTACCGGGCCACCAGGGGCTGCGCGCCGGAAGCCGACGCGGGCGAGTTCCACTACCCCGGGACCTACGCCGCCGGGTTGTACAACCGGCTGTCCGACGAGATCGGCGGCGTGGTGATCGAGAACGAGAGCCTGGTGAACCTGCCGAACTGGCTATCGTGCAAGTTCCGCATCGACGGCGGCGACTGGTTCGACGTCGACGCGTGCGAGTTGCTGTCCTACCGGCAGAGCATGAACCTCCGGCATGCGGAATTGACCCGTGAGTTCCGCTTCCGCGACAGCACCGGCCGGACCACCCGGGTGCTGCAGCGCCGGATCGCCGCCATTCACCTCCCGCACGCCTGCGCGCTGGAGACCACCGTGTGGGCCGAGGACTGGTCCGGGACAGTGGAATTCGCCTCCATCATCGACGGCGACATCCGCAACCGCGGCGTGGAGCGCTACCGCGATCTCTCCGACGACCACCTGGTGGCCACCACCACCCGGGAACTCTCCCCCGACTCGGCGTTGCTGGTGTGCGAGACCGTCCAGTCCCGCATCCCGATCGCGGTGGCCGCCCGCACCACACTGTGGCGCGGCGAGAGCGCCCTGGCTGCGGACTACCGGTTCGTCGACGAGCCCCGCCGGACCGGACACGACGTCGTCGTCAGCCTCGAGCCGGGCGAGTCGGTGACGGTGGAGAAGATGGCCGCGATCTTCACCGGACGCGACCACGCCGTCTCCGAACCCGGCGACGCGGCGGCCAAGCTGCTCGAGCAGCTCGGCCGTTACGCCGAACTGCGCGACGGCCACATCCGCGAGTGGGCGCATCTGTGGGAACGCTTCGACATCGCCTTCGGGGACGGCGGCTCCGACGACGCCGCCGACGCGCTGCGCGTGGTGCGGCTTCACCTGCTGCAGTTGCTGCAGAGCGTGCCGCACCGCGCCGAGGACCTCGACGCCGGCCTGCCGGCCCGCGGACTGCACGGCGAGGCCTACCGCGGCCACATCTTCTGGGATGAACTGTTCGTCTTCCCGGTGCTCAACCTGCGCTCGCCGGCCACCACCCGGGCCCTGCTGCGCTACCGGTACCGCCGGCTGCCCGAGGCGCGGCGCGCGGCACGCGAATCCGGCTACGCGGGCGCGATGTTCCCCTGGCAGTCCGGCAGCAGCGGCCGGGAGGAGAGCCAGAAGCTGCATTTGAACCCCAACTCCGGCCGGTGGAACCCCGACGCCAGCGCTCGGGCACATCACATCGGGATCGCGGTGGCCTACAACGTGTGGCAGTACTACCAGGTGACGGGAGATCTGGAGTACCTCATCGAGAACGGCGCCGAGATGCTCGCCGAGATCGCCCGGTTCTGGGTCAGCCGCGCGGAGTTCGACGAGACCAAGGGCCGCTTCGTGATCCGGGGCGTGATCGGACCCGACGAGTTCCACTCCGGCTATCCCGACCGCCCCTACGACGGCGTGGACAACAACGCCTACACCAACGTGATGGCGGTGTGGGTGATCGTCCGCGCACTGGACGCCCTGGACGCCCTGCCGCTGCCCGACCGCCTGGACCTCCTGGAGCGCTTGGGAATCCACGGCCGCGAGCTCGACGACTGGGACGACGTCAGTCGCCGGATGTACGTCCCGTTCCACCTCGCCCCGCCCACCGAGCGTTCGCCCGGTTGTGGCGTCATCAGCCAGTTCGAGGGATACGGCGAACTGGCCGAACTCGACTGGCACGGACTGCGCGAGCGGTACGGCAACATCCAGCGCCTGGACCGCATCCTGGAGGCGGAGAACGACAGCGTCAACCGATACAAGGCCTCCAAACAGGCCGACGTGCTGATGCTGTTCTACCTGCTCTCCGCCGACGAACTGCGGGAGTTGTTCGC